>NZ_JBGUBA010000011.1:0-98161 GCF_041821105.1 Natrinema sp. H-ect1
ATAGTTCGTCGGCGTGTTAATACCTTTGGTGAAGTGTGGGAAATTAAGTAATGGCAGGACTCGTGGATTGACGCACTATGCCTATCGCTTGACCTCCGCCTGAAGACGGAGGTATGCGCTATCGGTCTGTATCAGACTGAAACAGTTGTTTCGTCCGATCCCAGACGGACGGTTCCTGATCTCCGTGGTCGCCAGCCGACTCCACGGGTTCGTCCCGACCGGACGGGTTCGGTGTCTCTCGAGTCGCGAGTTCCGCTTCCAAGCGCTCGAGTTCGCCCTCAAGGTCCGCGATACGATCGTTCTTCCGTTCGATCGTCGCCTCGAGTTCGGCCACCCGCGCGCGGAGTAGCTGGTTTTTCTCGGCGAGATACGCTGCTCGAGTGCCATCGTCCCCGCCGCTGACATCGCTCGTCCCTGCCGAACGCTCGCGAGCAGAATCCCGGGAAGCCGTGTGCGGTCGCTGTTGATCCGCCGTCGACTGTGTCTCGTTATTGCTCGAGGGCTCGTAGACGTCGTCGGTCCTCGCGATCGCTCGCTCGACCGTCTTCTCGCCGTAGGTCGATCCGTCTGCGTAATGGACGTCGTCCCACTTGTCTCGAAGTAATCCCGACTGTCGAAAGAGACGATCGACTCGAGCGGGATCGCCGCCGGTCCAAAACGCCAGTAGGCAACACAGCGCCATGTCCGCCTCCGACTGACTCTCGTAGCCGGCCGTCGAGCCGCGCCACAGTCTGTCGAACTTCTCGCCGTTGCTCGCCGCCCGTGCCCGCTCGAGCAACTCCTCATCCTCGAGTTGATGTCCCTCCGTGGGGACGTCAGTCCGATCCGAGTCGCCCGCTGTATCATCCACGGCCGCTTGCGCTGCTCGATCGGAACTGTCATCGGCAATGTATTCGTCATAGACGCTCTCGAGCGCCGCAGGTCGGTCCGTGATCCGTTCCGGCGTCGCTTCGACGTGATCACCAGTCACGGTAAAGAACCGTGCCGTCTCGTACATCTCGACCGAGCCACGCCTGCTCCGATCGCCGGGGATCGATCCCCGTACGATGACGTGATATCCCGTTCCCGACGGTGACACCTCTGTGAACGACTCGAGGTCGACGATGATCTCTCGAGCGGTGTCGCTCGGTGATCCCGTTTCCGGATCGCGACAGTCATCAAGGTCGACGCCGACGAATGGATCCTCGTCGGTAAACACGAATCCGATGCCAGCCGCGTCGTCACTGGTCGCGTACTCGAGCGCGTCCTCGAACGATCGCCACGTCGCCGGGTCGGTCGCTGACGCGTAGTCGCCAGTGCCGGGAACGATCGGGACCTTCGTCGCTTTCCCGTCCCGGTCCTGTTTCTGCCAACAGATCCACTGCTCGCGTTCTCGCAACGCCACTGGAATACCGTGCGTCTCGACCGAATCTGTATGATTTTCTGTCATTGGAATTCAATCCTCTGTGAGGCCCTGGTACTGGACCGTCCACCCCCTCTCACCGGTCCGATAGAAACACGCGCACTACGGCGCCTCGAGCATCCTCTTTCTGAAGGCGAAGCCCGTTCGATACTAGTTGGATTTCGGCTCTCGAGTCCCCTGGACACCGCCGCCGTCCACTGATTGTTACCGTGGACGCTCGAGGGACGACAGCTGCTAGAGACCGAATTACCCCGGACGGATCGAGTAGAAGCGGCGCTACAGACCGGTATGAGTCCCAAGACTCGGAAAGATCGGTTCGACTCTACCCTGACCGCTGGCTGGTCCGGGACAGTGTACGTAACACTCATTCAGTCGATTCATCCGCCGTTTCGCGGAGCCGTTCGCCCTCCTCCGTGAGTGCAATACCAGTATAGAAGTTGATGCGTTCGCCATCGACTCGTCGCCGCTCGGTTCCAACCTCGAGATGATCTCCGAGCTTCCGTGCGAACCAGACGTTGTTGGTGCCCTCGAGTCCGTGTCTGGCGACCCACGTCGAATAGACCTGATACAACTCGTCCTTGGGAATGGCCCCATCGGGATCCGAACGGAGATAGCGATCGGCGAAGACGGCGACACCATCGCCCTCCGGATCCGGTTCGGTCTCACTGGGGTCATCGGATCCCTGTTCACGAGTCGATCGAGTCCCGGTATCAGGCTCTTCAGTCGGGCCCGTCGTTTGCCCCGTCAGTGCCTCGAGCGCCTCCGATAACGTGGCAGTCTTCCCGTCGCGGTAGAGGCGGGCGACCCCGTCAGTCGGGAGAACCACGATGGCGTAGCTGTCTCGATCGAAGTCCGGACGGGGAAGCTCGGACGCCGGAACGAAGGGACGGTTGATCGTCGTCCACTCGGCTTCGAACGCCTCCGACGTGTCGTAGACGTGTGTCTCACCGCGATCGTACACCGTGTACTGACCCGTCTCTCGGTCATAGCTGTAGTAGGCGGGTACCGTGTCCTTCGAAAACCCGTCTGTCGCGGGTATTCGTGCGAATTCCGTTTCGCCGTCCGAGAGGGACCACTCTCCGTCGAGACGCTGCCAGACGGTACGCTGCGAATCGGTCGCCGGTCGGACGGCAGTGACACCACCACGAGAGACCGCGCCACCGCCGAACGTGATGAGATCGTCCGTATTGTAGAACTGTTCGATCCCGTCGGCCAGCTCGCGTATCGGCTGCTCGAGGATGTTCTCGACTCGCCTCGCGACGCTGGTCAGGTCGTCCTCGCCGGGACGGACGACGAACATCGGGATCCGGTCGGTCTCCTGGGCCCGCTTGAGATTCCGCAGGACCTTCGCCGGCCGGTTCGGCGTCGTCGTTTCGGCTTCGAGCGCGAATACGGCATCGAACTCGGGGTGAGTCGCCGTTCCGTCCGGTTTGTCGCTACCGTCCTGTTCGAGGATCTCGACGCGGAAATCGAGTCTCGTGAGCGTTTCCTCGAGTTCGAGCAAGAGGTCGTCGTGATCGGAGCTACCGGCCGCGCTGACATCCCCCGTCTCGGGTTCGGCGACCGCTTCGCCCTCATCGGTCAACCGGACGACGACAGTATCATCGCGGACGCTGATGTCGGCCTCGACCAGCGGGGACTCCTGGCGGACATCGGGAAACTCGTCACGTGACACCGTCCCGGCAAATTCCGTCTCATCGTTCTCGAGCCGTGCGATCACTTCCTCGTCGACATCGGTAACGCTGACCCAGCCGTTCTGATCGCGAACGTCCGCTCGAGTCTGGACGGCACGGATCGCTTCGGCCATTACGCGATCGACGGTCAACTCGTCAGGACTGGCCGCCTCGTTGTACTCGCGGTAGACGAGATTACGGAGGATTTCGCCGTCGGTCAACGAATCCGTTCCGTAGCGCTCGAGGCTCCGCTCGATGATGGTATCGACGTCGTCCGATCCCCGAAGTGGCGGGTAGGGTGGGAACGTCCGAACCAGAACGGGCTCGGAATAGCGACCGCCGGAAAGCGGGATCCGCGTCCACACTTTGAACTGGTCGGTCGTGATGAGGTCCTCGGCCGTGTAGTCACGGAAGCGTTTCATCAGTAACTCGGCGTCGTCGCTGTCGTTAACCGAGAACGCGAGGAGGTTATCGCAGTTGTTCTGCATCGCCTTCAGCGTCTCCTCGTCGAACTGCGAGGGATACTGTGAGGCAAGAGTCACCGAGAGTCGCATCGACCGGGCGCGAGCGAGCATCGACTCGATATCGAGGTTCTCGCTCGCGATGTCGTCGAACTCGTCACAGAGGACGAAGTACGGATCCGGCGTCGTATCCAACTCGTACGATCGGCGCTGAATCGCCGACCAGAGATTGCGCATGACACCGAGGGTGACCATCTTCTTGATGTCCGTGTTCTCGACCGGCGTCCGGACGATGACGATGCGGTCGTTGTCGATGATCTCCCGGAAGTCGATCGTACTCTCGCGATGGGCGATGATTCGGCGGATCACCGAATTCTCCACCCACGACTTGATCCGTTTCAGCAGCGGACGGACCGTCTCCTCCTCCATGTCAGCGATCTCGAGGCAGAATTCCCTGATATAGGGGTCCTCGACGTCGACTGCGAACTCCTCGCGTCGCTCGGCGTTGAGCAATGTGAAGTACATATCGATGATCGAAAACGGCTGCTCCGACTTCATCATCGCCCGAGCCATCGACTCGGTGATCGCCTCCATGTTGATACCCCAGTAATCGGACGTATCGAACACTGCCTTCAGGTTCTCGACACGGTTTTCGATCTCGTTCTCGAAGTCCTCGGTCGTCTCACACTCGGGTACCTCGAGGAAGTTCAGTCCGACCGTCTTCTCGTGTGTCGTCGATCCGGGTTCGATCCAGACGACGTCCTCGAGACGATGCTCGGGAAGCATCCGGAGCAACTCTCGCGAATCACGGCCTTTGGGATCGAAGTAGGTGAAACCGTAGCCGGCGTAGGCCCACTGGACCATCATGTTCAGGAGTTCGGTCGTTTTCCCGTAGCCGGTCGTCCCGGCGATCCAAGTGTGCCGGAAGAGGGACTCGAAGCGAAGCGGCGCCTCTCGAAACCCCGTCTGTGGGTCCTCGGTATAGCCGACCCAGAGCGGGGACGGTGCGTCGTGGCGGCCGGCTTCGAACATCTCCCGGACGAACGGCCCCGCGACCGTTCCCTCGTCGACCGTCTCCGTGATGATGGGCTTCCCGCCGATACGGGTCGTATTGCGGTCGACGATGTCGTACCGGCGACCGGGATCCACCTGCCGCGTGGATTCCGCTTCGGAGGCAGCCTCCTGATCGACTCGTTTAGTGCCGTCAGACGCGGGGACGGGAAGCGACTCATCGGACGCCTCGTCCGTGGCCACTTCCTCACTGTTCCGGTCCTCACCGACAGTTGTCCCGTCCCGACCGAAGAGTCGATCAAAGACCATTGGATCCCTCCCGGTCTCGAGCCATTTCCTCGAAGCCGGCCGGCGGTTCGTCCAGACCGGGGGACGCCCGTCCGTCGCCATCGACCGACGTTGCATCCGACTCATATCGGACACTATCCGCCGGGATCCGATCGCCGCGCTGGGTGTACCGCCAGTCGATCTTCGGCGTCTCGATCTCCGAGTTCGGAATGTGGGCTACGCCGGCGAGTTCGTCGACGGTCATGATCATGTGGCGATCGATCCACTCGCGGTCACGCATCCGCCGGAGGAACCGACGGAGTCGCTTCGCTCGCGTTCGCTTCTTGCGATGCCAGACCGGCGTGTCGTCGAGCCCCTGTTCGGTGATCGCGTTGTAGTATTTCCTGAACATCCCCGCCACGCCACGGGCTCGAGCCTCGGCTTCGTCCCGCTTCGACGACGCGGCGAGGACACGGATATTGACGTGAAACGCTTGCTTTCCCCGTTGCTGTTCGATCGTCGTCGCGGCCTGCTTGTCCTTCGCACTGGCCGGTCTCGTACGGGGGTTGAGCCACCCGACGGACGTCCCCTGTCGAAGCGCGTGGGCGAGTTCGTCGATGCTATTGTGTTTGAACCGGTCGCCGTCGGTCCACGACTGCTTCGCGGGTCGAAAGACGACCTGCGTGACGACCGTACTCTCCTCGAGGGACAGCATCTCGCTCGTGATCTCGCCGTAGGGATCGGTCTCGAATCCCTCGCTGTTGTGGTGGCGAATCGGATAGTAGGGGATCTTCTCCATCTCGAGCCACGCGCCGGCGACGTACTCGTTGGGCTCGATACGCGGGAACGCGGGGCCGCTCTCGACGCGGAAGACCTCGCTGTTTGCGTAGTTGTTTCCGACGCGCCGCCTGAACTTGTCGGCGGCCGCCTCCGTGGCGGCGTGCATGTAGAACGTAATCTTTCCCCGATCGAACCAGACTTCGAACGAGTGGTGGTCGCTCGTGTTCTTGCCGCGGAAATCGGTCGTCACGTCGTGGACCGACTGGAGTACCCCCGCGCCGTCGACGATCCCCTCGTTCTCTTTGAACGGGCGGATCCGGAGCAACGTCCCCGGAGTGTCCGCTTGCTGCTGTTCGAACGCGTCGGCCTCACCGGATGCGAGTTGCGTCGCTTCGTACCGTGGCGACGGATACACGGCTTCCTTCAGTCGCTCGAGCTTAGACACGATCCTGCCCTCCCATCTCCACGGTAGTCGCATCACGATCGGGAGCGGAATCGCCGCCGGCGGCCCGGGCACGCGCCTCGTCGTCGTCCGGACCGAGCCGACACTCAACGACGGCTTCGATGATCTCTGCGGTCGTGAGATCCGCCTCGAGGAAGCGATCGGCCTCGTCAGCGGTGAGATCGAACTGCGTCGTGAGGGCGTTGCGCCGCGTTTCGGTCTCGATGAGACCATCGAAGGCGAGCAGTTCCGCCGAGTCATCGCTGATGGCCTGCTCGATGAATGTGCGATCGTCGGGGCCGTAATCGATGATTCGTTGTTCGAAGTCATCGGCGACGACGTGGAGCGGATACGTTCCGTGTTCCTCGACGCGGACGAGCGACTGACTGTAGCCGAGATCCTCCTTGCCGGCGTCGGCACGCCTGACGTATCGACGCTGTTCTTCGGTCAGGCCGATTTTGTCAGCGGTCCGATCGTCCAGATCCGGGAGCTTGTGGAAGACCTTGATCGGACACATTCCGACGATCTTCTCCGACTGTTCGGTCTCGTAGAACTCCTGGGCCGTCTGGGAGAGCAACACCATTCTGAGTCCGGCGTGACGCTGGTGGCGAAACGCCGTCTCGAGGAAATCGAGATTTGCCTGATCTTCGAAGAGGTAGTGTGCTTCGTCGATCGCGAGTTCGACGTTTCGCTCGGTGTTTTTCGCCTGCTGGTAGATCGTCGACAGGAGTAGTTGCATCAGGAACGTCTGCCGATCGATTCCAGACGCACTGCCCTCGATCCGGCCGAGGTCGATATAGACGACCTTGTTGTCGCCCTCGAGGATATCGATTTCCGAGCGATACGAGAGGTTCTCGTACGCCCCGCCCTCGCGGAACGGCTGGAACGCGATCGCGAGTTCGTCGGCGTACCGTGCGGCGCGTTCGCGGGCGGATTCGGATGCCGCGATGTTGTGATCGCTCGGATTCTCCGCGATATCACAGAGGATCCGATGGATGTCCTGCATCGTCGGCGAGTTCGCCGACGTGTGCGTCGAGACGTCGTCCGCAACGATCCCCGCCTGTCGGTAGGCCTCGTCGATGACATACGAGAGGACGCCGGTCTCGGCACCGAGATCGATATCGCGAGCGTCGAGGAAATTCTCGAGAACGGCGTAGACCTCGTCTTTCTTCGCCGATAGAGGCGAGATATCGTCGGTTGAGTCGAAGACGTGTTGTGGCGTCTCTCGGATCTCGAGCGGGTTCAGCTTCGTCTCGCCACCGACAGTGATCGTTTTCGCGTTCAGGGCGTCCGCAATGCCGCGGAAGCCACCCACTGGATCGACGAGGACGAGCATCGTGTCGTTGCGACGCTTCATCATCCGAAGGTGACGCATGATGCTGCCGAACGTCTTCCCGGCGCCCGGCATGCCGACGACGAGTTCACTGTGTCCAGTCTCGAGATTCCACGGGTTGATTCGGACGGGCGATCCGTTGTGTCCGTGATAACCGTATTCGATGCCGCCCTCCATCATCATGTAGTTCGACGAGAATGGGAACATCGCCCCGATTGCCTGGTTCGTCAGCGTCGACATTCGGTCCCGACCGAGTTCGTTCGTCCCGAGTGGCGACACCGTCGCGAGGCCGCGCTCTTGCCACCGGCTCGCGACTTTGAGCGTGCAGTTCGCCGGCGCGTCTTTGACGATCGACCGCAGGCGCGTCGTCTGGTTGTCGAGCGATTGCTCGCTCTCCGCGGCAAGGCGGATGAACACGCCGGCGCGGTAGAACGACGCCTTGTTCGCTCGGACGAGCGACCGCATGTACTTCGCCTGGTCGATGTCGTCCTGCAGGTCTTCGGACTTGAGGCTATTCGAGTCATGCTGGTTGATCTTCAGGTCCGAAATCCAGTCCGCCATCATGTCCTGTGCCGACTGACTGTCGAACGGATCGAGATGGATACTGATGTCCGTCTGGAGGTCCGTCTCGAGAAGCAATCGCTCGAGGAGGCCGTCAGACGGCTCCTCGGGGAACTGTTCGATCCAGAACGTACGGACGTAAGTCTCGTCGTTGATCACCGCGTACGTCGTCTCCCAGTCGACCGTCGACGGCGCAATAGCCGACTGGTGCATCGTCGAGGTATCCGGCAGCTGATCGGCGGATGGGACCGACGGCTCGTCGGCAGCGTCCGTATCGGAGTCGGTCGCAGTACTGTTGCTCGAGGCCGGGTCCGCTCTCTCATCCCCGTCGGGCATGGCATCGAGGACATCCTCGGGATCGGGCGTCGCCGGGACGCCGTCGCTGATTCCGTGGGAAACGACCGGAAACGTACCCAGCGCGTTCGTGATATCGGCGTAGGTTTCCGATTGGCAGGTCCAGTACTCCTTCGTCAGTCGGGCAAGATCGTACGCGTCGACGGGACTGACGGCACAGCGATAGAGCGACGAGCTACCCCGCCGGAGCTGTGTGAGTCGCGCGTCCAGTTGCTCTTCTTTGAGCTGGTCCCGTTCGGCTTCGGTCAGCTCATCAGTCCGGAACCGGTCGAAGAAGCGACCGAGAACCGGAACGGTAGCGAGATAGGCGAGAACGCTATCCCCGGTCGCGTCGAACCGCTCGATATCGTCGTCGTTGACCGCAGTTACGAGGTAGTACTCGCGGATCGTCTTCGCCTCGGAGTCGATATCCCCGTTTTCGGTCGTGTTCGCACCGACGTACTCCTCGAGCAGGCGCTTCAAGACCGGCCGAGACCGTACGTCAGGGTCGCCGAGTCGATCCCGATGGGCGCGAACGACCTCGTCTTCGTCGATCTCTCGACTGGTAACGTAGATCTTCACCGGGAAGTCGATAGTCGAGTTCGCGAACTCCGAGAGCGACTGGACGGCCTTCGCCCACGCGTCGTCGTCCTCGAGGGCCATGTTCGCGGGTTCGACTTTCATCGCCCCGACGAGCGCACCGTCCGTGCGTTCGACAGCGTGGGGATACACGCGCTGTAAGCGGGTCAGATAGCGAAGGTCGCTGGAATCGTCAGCGCCGTGGCTGTACTCTTTGTTCTTGACTGCCCACTCGAGGCGGGCCGCGAGCCATTCAGTGAGCCAGAGATATCCGGGTTTGACCTTGTGGAGCAAGAACAGCAGCGTAGTGAGCATGATCCCGAAACCCAGTACCGGAATCGTCAGCGTCGCCGGAACGAACGTCGCTGCGACGACAGTGACGAACGCAACCGCGAGGAACAGCATGAGTTCGCCGATCGTATACCCACGGAAGAACGCCGTGGTACCGCCAAGCGACTGATGGATCTTTCGCGCGCTGTACTCGCCGTCTGCCGTGTTCGAGCTCATGGGGGATCACCACCGCGAGACCTTTCGTTTCGTGTTTTTGAACCCGCGCTTCGCTCGAGAGGAGATTTTGCGGACGTCGTCTTTGGCCTGATCGCGCATGCGGCCCGACTCCGACTTTCGAACCGTATTGTACGTGCCTGCATGAGACTTCGTCGAGCGGGCGGAGGCACCGAGTTTGTACGCTGTCGAGTCGCCACCGCCGAGTGTCGTCTGGCCGCTTTTGGTCACCGCACCGACCTGACCGGTCGCGTATCCCCGGTGAACGTTTCGCGCACCACGGACGGCCTTCCCGGAGGTCCGTTTCGCTTTCGCGGCTCCGGACGCGGCCGCTGCGGGATTCGTCGCCGAGACGCCCTTCTGAGCGATGGTCCGTACTGCCGGACTGCTCCAGTAGACTGTCATGATCATCGCGATGATCGCAGCGGGAATCAGAGCCAGTCCGATGAATAACGAAAAGAGACCGTCAACAGAGGTCTCGAGTCCGCCGACTTCCCATCCGATCCGAAAAAGGATCGCCGGCGGAATTCCAGAAAGCACTAATCCCGGATAAATACCAGAGGCCTGACGTGCCATATTTGCCGCCGGGCTAAATGGCCATGCATCCATCGACCATAGAACACCCAAAAGCGGCATTACGGGCGTTAATACACAGAGGGCAATCCAACGGAGAGCAACGACGAATCCAGCGACGACCAAGAAGAAATTCGAGATGACGACCATTGCGAGAATGGCAAACGTACCGCCAAGAGAGGATTGAATAAGGCCGCCAAGCCCTGCTGACATCTCGTCAGTTGGGGCGATCGTCATCCCTACTGCATCGATAAACCGTAGCGGTATCGATACGATTGGAAACCAGACGAATGTCCCCATAAAAACGAGGCCGAGTCGCCGTAGAAGCTGTTTTCGGCGATACTCGCTCATCGAACCAGCACGAAGACCGACGAACGCGAAGGCGATTACCGAGACCATGATCGCTAACGGCATGATATACGGTAGATAGACGTCTTGATACAGACTCCCCCACGGAGCGTTGTCCGGCGTCCCGACAACCATGTATCCGGAATCAGATTTCGGGGCCGGAACACCAACAATAGGCCCTAAAATCGATTCATAGATATTATTCACCAAATCGAGGAGTGCATCAGTGAACCTCTCGAGAACGTTCTCGATTGCATCCTCGACTTGATCCTGTAACCAGGGCATTCAATTCTCACCCCCGACCGATATTGGCTCGTCTGGATCTCCTTCTACAATAGAAAGCTCACACGATTGGGATCCACCATACCTGATCTGTTGTGTATAGGAAGGAGACTTTCCCGGATTAACAACAGCCGTGACAGTCATCGGTTCTACATCGATTGCAGTACAATCAACGGAACCGAGTGCATTTTCGGTTCTATAAACCGGTCGCCTCGAATAGACGGTCGTCTCTCCAGGCGGCAAGCGCGTCTCGTGGTAATACGACTGAGAGTCCTTGGATTGGAGTCGGGCGACCGGTGCACCTGCCCACCGCAGTTCGGTGAGTACCGCTGGTATCGTTCCCCTGTTCTCGATGACAACGGCCGCATACGTCTCCCAATTTGGCGAACTCGTGTCCCAGTCCATCTCGGGATTCGCTGCCGCCCACAGCACGTCCGTGATCGTACATGCCGCCTCGAGCGTGATCGTCGTCGACCCGATATCCTCGTCGCCATCGAGCGCAACGAGGTCGTACTCGCCGCTACGGAGGTCGTCGGAGCGATCGAGAATGTCGAACGATGTCGTCGTCACACCGGACTCGAGGCGCTGTTGATCGAACAGTTCGCCGTCCGGCCCGACGAGATTGACGAACTCAACCGAGTGACCGTCGTCAATATCGATCTCGAGACGGCCGTCGTCAATCGAGACGGAAGCAAAGACGTCACTCCCGTCGGCGCTGATCCCGTTTCCGTCCGAAGTGTTGGTCGTGGGGTCAGATCCAGACGTACAACCGGCGAGAACCGCCGCGCTGACGCCGAAACTGGTAAGCACTGATCGGCGAGCGATTCGACTGTCGTCCGTGTGAGTGTCTTCTGTCATTGTCGGTTTCGAAGTCCGAGTGCTGCACCGCCGGTGAGGTAGTCGAACCCGTAGACGGCTACGGCGACCGGAAGGAACCACAGCAGCGTCACGAGAACCAACTGTACCAGCTTCTGGAAGGTGGGATACTTCGGCGGAATCTTCGCCCGGTCTTCCGCTTCGGCGTATAGCTGATCCGTTCGCCACCAGTCCGCTGGAACGTACCGGCCATCGACGAGCAAGGACGGCCGATCCTCGAGTTCGAGGACGGCAATACCGCTGGCATTCACCGGAACGGACTGATTGCCCACCTCGACGCGGCCGGTTGTGACCGGCTCACCGGTCGTCGACTCCGTGACGGTCGCTTCGACGACGGCTCCCGACGAGTTCGCCTCGAGAACCGTCAACTCGAGGGTCGTTTCGCGAACGGTACCGCGGTCATCGATCGAGATCGTCCGCGACTGTCCGTGAACGATTCCGTGGACCGTCACCTCCTCAAACGCAGTGTTCGGGAGCGTCTTCGATCGTGCGGCGACAGACGTGGCCTGCAGATAGCGGTCAGCAGGCGTGATAGCGATCTCGCTCGAAAGTGAGGGGCCGGCTTGTTCGTCGCCCCACGTCTCTTCGATAGCCAACGGCGTCTCAACACCCGTCGATTCACTGGGTATGTCGGGGCGTTTCTGCACGGGGACAGCGTGGGTCTGCGCTGGGCGAACGGACGAGTTCCGTCTGGTCGTACTCGTTGCCGTCCGTGACACCATCGTATGCCAGCCGTCGACGCCCGCGGAGTAGAACCGCCAGGGTCCCCGGAGACGACCGTTGCCATCGATATCGATCGACGACCACGTGGCATTCGGGTGAACGACGATACCGGTTCGATTCGAGTCTGACTCGAACGTGACCCGCTTGCCGCCGCTATCGTCGACTCGGTTGACGACCGTATGGCGGGAGGCGGTCACCGTCATCCCCTCGGTTACGTCCTCGGTTTCCGTCTCCCACGAGCCCTCGCAGGAATCCGCTGTGCTGTTGTAGTCCTCGCACGTTCGCGTCTCGTGGCGAAGGCGAACAGCGATTTCGACGGCAACGGTGAGATTTGGCGCTCCAGAGAGGTCGCTGTACTCAAGTGAGGACCGATGTCCGCTGTCGGTATCGAGCAGTCGGCCGTCCGCCCGTAGCTCGACGCTATCGATAGTCGTCTCAGCGAGCGACCACTGATCGCGTATCGAGCCGGTGGTATCGTCGTCCGGAACGCGGACTCGATAATCGGATATCGCCAGGACCTCTCCCTCTGAAGCGATGTACTGCGTGGTCGCGTTTCCCGACTGCAGCACTGTCGATGGCTGGATCGCGAAGATGCTCGTGTACGCATCCCTGACGTAGAGCCCGTCCTCGAGTCGCGCACCCTCGGGATGGGTCGATGTCGTTTCGTCACCCGGAGAGAAATCCCGTAGGTCACCGCTGTTCCAGATCGAGACGTCTGCGATCGGTTTCTCGAACGGGACGTCAGTCGATCCTGCGAGTCGACTGGCAAACGCCGCGTCAGAAGAGACATTGTCGACGAACTCGTCGCTCGAGCGGGTGTCCTGTTCCACGTCCTCTGACCACAGCAGCGGGAACCGCGTCTCGTTCACCCCGTACGCGGGACCGTCGTCGGGAATCGTCGTCGCCGTACTCGTGTTCGACTCGTCGGTACCGGTCCCGGCAGCCGGACCAATGGCGGCACCGCTCGCGGCGACCAAGATGAGGGCGATGGCGAGCATCCGAGATTCGATCATTGATCGGGTTCCAGCGGCTGATGGCTTAGAACGGCTTCACACAGTCGGAGAATCCGAACCCCATCTGACTGCCGACCTTGTCGATGAGTTCCGGCGAAATGAGGGCCAGGACGACGATCCCGAAGCCGATGCCGGACATGACGAGCCGTTCTTTGGCCTCGTTCTTCTTTTCGGGGTTGCCACCGGCGCGCATGTACGAAAGGCCCGCTCGACCGACGTAGAAACCGGTCGCGGGGAGTCCGAGGCCGGCAACGGCGCCGAAAACGATTCCGATACCGGTCTCGACACCGGTCCCACAGTAGACGTCACCGACGTTCGACTGGGCGGCAGTTGTTCCCGTAGTAATCGTGGCAAACACGAGCCAGATCGTGACTGACCGTATCGTCGGGCGCAGCCGAGCGACCAACTGGCGAGTATGAGTCGATAGCCTGTGTGACCAATCAGGGCGGTTGATGAGCCATGCGGAGGGATCGTGAGGGGAATCGTTACTCATATTCACGCACAGATCGCTTTTAACAGTTTAGCGCACTCTACAGGACCCCGTCGGACTACGCAAACGGGAGTGTGTGAGAACGTTCCGACGACAGCCGCTTCTACAGCAGTTCCCGAATTCGACTGCTTCTCGACTCGTTTCCAACACGGGAGGACTAGCCGCCCTCGTGAAAACGCTCACACCGTAAGCTTGGCGTGGTGTACTCGTAGTAGCGAATCTCTTTGTTCCCATTGTTCGGTTTAGCACTTCAAAAATATAGTAGGTTGCATGATATATAAAAATTTCCGGTAGCTGTATATAATAATATTTACGCCCCAGTTGCAATGAGCTTCACACCCACGGATTCTCCGAGAGTTCGCCCAGCGGATGTCCGCTCGAGTCTCACTGCAGAGGATCTCCCCGTCTTCCGTCTGGAAGCCACATGATCATCAGTAGGCCCGATGATAGAGCGGGCGATCGGCAGTTCTTCAGCGTCCGCGAGTGGCCGTCGTAGCCCCGGTCGACTCGTTTATTGGAGTGACGGACACTACAAGGACAGTCTCAAGGTTGGGCGTGACGTACCACGGCTTCTGGCCGGTCGGAGTATCGACCCAGTTGACGGCCATTCACTGCCCAGTACCAGCCGGGGATGTTCGAGCCCAAGTGAGGAACACTGTCGCGAAGGCGACCGCGAGATGATTTCGATCGTGGGAGACCCGTCGATTGGTGGCAGATGTCTGTCGCCGCACTTCGAAACCTCACCAACGACAAGGAATGGGGAACACAATTAAGGACTAGTCGGCCACCGACAGCTCCGGCCTACAAAAATCAATAGGCGAAGTAGCTACAATAGGAAGAATAGCCACAATAGGTAGATTTTTTGAATGTAGAATCACCCGCGATACCAGGCAGTATAGCTTTCATACCGCAGAGGAGAGAAACTTATGGCCTGGTACGCGGGGTCCGACCTTCTCCCTACGAAAGAACCTCCAAGGGCGGTGTTTGGCTCACACGCCAACCGGCTACCACGGCGGCAACCGAGCCAATGCCCATCGCAATTGCCAGTGCGAGAGCGTAAATCCATGGCGCGGTTTGGATAAGGCCGTCAAAGCCGACAACTGCTGTAGCGAGCCGATTAAGAGCGACGACTGCAGGCGGCGTCAAGAGGATCCCGAGGCCACCGCCAAGAAGACCAATAAGCAGCCCCTGCCCGATGACCGTCATAAGCAGAAGTGGTGGCGAAACCCCCTGAACAGTGAGGGCTGCAAACGTTGGCCGCTGTTGGTAGATCACGAGAGAGAGAAGTGAAAACGTAAGCGCCACTCCTGCACCAATTGCGACCACGACGAGCGTCCCTCCTGCTGCGAGAAGAACTACTTGCTCTTGTAACACCGCTTCTAATTGCTCCTGATTCGACCGGATTTCGTACTCCGGGTACTCCTCCGCTAGATCCTGTTTGACCGCCTCGATACGGGCATCGTCTTCGACAGTGATTGCGAGGAACGTTGCCGGCTCCGTCCGTGTGTTCCCAGTGACCTGATGGAGTTCACTCAGCGGCATCGTCACTGTCGGTGTCCCAAGCATCCGTTCGAACGTGGGTGAAATACCGACAACGGTAAATTCGTTTTCGCGAGCAGCTGCCAACGACCCGCCAATATTGACCGTGTCTCCGACAGAGACGCCCAAACTCCGAGCGGTCTCCGCATCGATCAGTACCTCGCGGGTCATCTCTCCGTCGTAGGTCCCATTTGCGTAGTACGGGTCTCCCTCGAGGGCGTTCCCATCAGTCACCTGAATTGATGATCCACTGCCTGGGATGCCAGTCCCGACAAACGTCTGGAAGTCGTCGCTCCCGTCGGTGCTAACATATACCGTTTCGAACGCTAATGGGGCCGCAAGAGCGACACCGTCATGTGATTCCATCTCTGCAGAGAGATTCCGCGAGTCATACAGCGTGTTTTCGAATCCCCCGCCACCCGCGGTCGTGAGTCGGGTGTCACCCGACGTCACCCAGAGGTCGCGGTCGGCCGTCTGAAATTGTTGTTCACCCGTCTCGAGGACACCGACGCCGGCCCCAGCGAGTAATGTGATTGCCAGCACAGCAAGCGTAACACCGAGAACTGCCAAACTGAGCCGGACTTTCTGATCGCGGAACTGCGCGATCGTAAGCCGCCCGGCGGTCCAGAGCCGCGTGAACTGTCTCGTCATCAACCGACGGTATCGCCCACTCATCCCAGTTTCCCTCCAGTTACACGGCGCGTCACCACTACGAGAAACGGGAGCGAAAGCAGTCCGACGAACAGACCAACGCCAGTGCCGTACAGAACGAACCACGGGGAAACGACCGCTATCGGCTCGGTCGTTATCGTTCGAACCGCTACTGCGTTGATGAGCCGAATCCCGCCGATGCCACAGACAGCACCAACGATCCCGCCGAGACCGGTCAGGACAAGCGTTTGCGCTCCAACGAGTCGAATCTGACTGCCGACGGAGATTCCCATGGCAGAGAGGACCGCTAGCTGTTGACGATCCGCGACGAGTTCGAGCCCGGACGTCGTGACGACGAACAGCGTCCCGATAACGAGGGCGACGGTCAGCGCGGTCGCCGCAAGCGCCAGCGCCATATCCGAGTTGCGCGTACTACTTGCCGTCATCTCTCCGCGCGACTGAACGGACGACTGTGGATAGATCCCCTCGAGGTCGTCTCGAACTGCCGGTGAACTCGTACTCACGACGAACTGGTCTGCCTGGTCGTACGTCGTCGCGCCGGTCACGTGCTGTAGCTCGCTCAGTTGGACGAGTGCCGTCGGGACGTTCCCGACATCGGAGGATTGAGACTCGATGTCAGTAACCGTAAACGAGCGATTCCCAGCGATCGTCACGGAGTCGTTCGTCGTAACGGCAAGCAGTTCTGCCGTCCCTTCCGAGAGGACGACATCACCGGTCCACGTACCGTTGTACTCGCCGTCACCATAGTACGGATCGTGTGGTGTGAGCGAGTCCGTATTCAGTCCGGACACGTCCTCAAGAGCCGGAGAATTGATGACACCGATGATGAGGACGTATTCGTCCGATTCGTTCGTTCCGACCCGAAGAACCTGTGCCAAAACGGGGGTCGAAGACTCGACGCCGTCGATAGCGGTGATGCGATCGTTCGTTTCGTGAACGGAACTGAACTGTGGAGAGTCAGTCGCGACCAACGGGGATTCCGGGCTCTCCGAGTCCGGCACGATCCAGTAATCGATGTCGTCGTCGTACACGGTCGTACTGGTTGCAAGACCAACGCTGAGTCCGGTGACCATGACCAACAGGGCGATCGCGACGGCGACACCGAGACCGCTAAATCGGATCCGTTGTCGCGCCGTGTGCGTCGCGCGCAAGGCCGTCCGTCGAATACCCAGGGCGACGAATCCGACCCACCGGGTGAGAAGCTCCCGAATTTTCATTACCGCGATCCTCCCGGCGGTGACTGGTCGACGACTGACCCATCACGGAGCCGCAGCAATCGATCACAGAGTTCGAGGGTCTCGCGATCATGCGATGCGAGAACGACGGCCCTGTTCTCCGCAACGCGTTCGAACTCCTGAAGGACCGTCCGCCCGGCTTCCGTATCCAGTTCACCGGTTGGCTCGTCTGCGATCACGAGTTCCGGATCCGTAATCAGGGCACGAGCGATCGCAACACGCTGTTGTTCCCCGCCGCTGAGTTCTCGCGGGCGGTGTGTAATCCGATCCCCAAGTCCGACTCGCTCGAGCAGGTCGGTCGCACGCCGTCGGCGCTCCCGCTTCCCGACGCCGGTTTCGACTAACGGCAGCGCAACGTTTGCGCGTGCCGAGAGAGAGTCAAGCAGGTGAAACTGCTGGAAGACGATACCGATGTGTTCGAGTCGGTGTCGGGTTCGCTCGCGACGAGACAGCGACGCGAGATCGGTCCCGCGGAACGTGACCGTACCGTCCGTGGGACGTTCCAGTCCGGCAAGAAGATGGAGCAACGTCGATTTGCCGCTCCCGCTCGGTCCCGCGAGACCGACGATTTCCTCGGTCCTGACCTCGAGCGACGCTGAATCGACAGCACAGACTGTTGGCGGCGATTGGCGCCCGAGTAATCGGCCGAGAACGCCGGGCTCTGTGCCCCTTGTATACCTCTTCGTTACGTCAGTCGCCGAAACGACGACTGAAGAAGAGGCCTCATCGAACGAGGCAACGGAACCAGCCATATTCCCCTCGAGGTATCTCCGGATAATGAACCATTTGGTCTGAATGGAGTTGAATGACTGAGTGACGGTGCAGTCGGGCTGCGTTCGGCTCGATTTACGGTTAAACTGGCCAGTGTCAGTTTCGTCGCCGATGGCCACAAAGAAATGAGAAACAGCTAAAACGCGATTCGTCACCGCTGGCGGCGAAGCGCCAGCATCGCGAACGCAAGGAGCGAGAGAAGTGTGATGGTTACCCCGAAGCCGGGGATGGAACTACTATCTCCGCCGTCGGTTTCGTTCGCATCACTACCGTCGGTTTCGGTGGTGTTACCGCCATCACTGCTGCCGGGATTGCTTTCCGCAACGGTTACCGTCTCCGTTGCGGTATCGGTTTCACTGAAATCGTTTCTGACAGTGAGTTCGATATCGTAGGTGCCCGGTTCGGCGAACGAGGTCGTGACGGTTTCGCCGGTGTAGGTATCGCCGTCGATTTCCCACTCGTAGGCGATGATCTCCCGTTCCTTGTCGGTCGACTCTGCGGCCGAGAACGTGATCTCCTCGCCGACTGTCGGTGAACCGGGATCGACGGAGATCACTGCCGTCGGCTCGGGATTGTCGAGTCCGCCATCGTCGTCCGATTGGGCCGGTAGTCCGCCGAGACCGCCCCCACCGGCGGCACGTTCGACCGAGAGATCGATGCGCTCCGATTCGCCGGATGTCCACGTAAGTACCTTTTCATCGGTGTTTTCGACACCGGAAACGGTGACTGTGAACTCGTCGCCCTCGTCGGGTTCATCGACTTTGATGCTGTAAGCGCCATTTTCGTCGGTAGTATCGTTGGCGAGGACCGTGCCGCCCCCGTCAGTGACTTCGACGAGTGCGTTCTCGACGGGATCGCCATTACTGTCGACGACATCACCATAGACGCTGTGTGGCGGCGCTGGTGGGCCACCGTCTTGCGCGGTCGCACAACCGACGGTGAGTCCGCTCGTGACCAATACCACAACTGCGGCGACCACGAATAGTCGCGTCGACCGAGATGACATGTTGATACCCATGGATTGTAACTACAGTCGTGGCTCGATCGGATACGGTGGTCGTGGCCGGATCGGATCCGGTGGACGGATCGGCTCGGACGGGGCGTGCGTATAGACCGTGTCATCTTTTACGAATACCCAATACGCTTCACCCGCATTGAGGGGGTCGTCGGGATGGACGAGTTCGTACGCGTAGCCTGTGGACTGGCCGTACGCCATGTGGAACTCGTCGTCGATCGAACGCAGCGCATGGAACGCAGGCTGCTCTTCGGTCTGATAGTGGCCGATCAGGTTCCAGCCCTCCTCGAGTTGCTGCTGATTCATCACCGCACCATCGATGTCACCAGTGCTGCTTGCAGGCCGGTTGTAGACGTTGATATCGAGCGTATCGGCGGTCTCCATCTCGACGATGTACCCCTGACCGCCTTCGAGCGAGTCGAAGTCGCTTTCGGGGTCGTCGGGATCGTATTTCTCCCAGCTGTCACCAGTGTAGGACCAGATGACGTCGACGTTACTGGTGTCGAGTTCATCGAGGTCCTGCCCGCCGGAGATTGCCGGCACGGACACGAAGTTCGTGCCTTCGTTCAGCTGGAGCTTGGTCGTATGGACCGTTACGGGCACCGTCTGTCCCCGGCTCGAGTCGTTGGTGATTTCGCGGAAGGAGTCACCCCGAATGGTAACGTTCGGTTTGTCACCCGTCTGGAGCGGGTCGTCGAGGTCGACTATAAGCAGCCCATCATCACCGGTTCCCCAGTTATCGACATATTCGACACGTCCCCCTTCGACGGAGATCGAGTCTTCCTCGATCCGACTAATATCAACCGGTTCATCGAAGACGATCCCGATTTCATCGTTGCTCTGTGGATTGATTATCGCATCAATGACTTCCGGATCTCCCGTATCGACATCTGTCGAGGTGCGCTCCCACCTAACACCGTTTCCAGCGATATCCGTTGCGATGACGAGGGTGGCGTCGTACCGACCGTCTCGCGGTGCCGTGTAGGTGGCCGTATAGACGTAGTCCGGATCGGTGGATTGCCGGTTGAAGTCCTCGGCAGTCAGTACCTCGTCGACCGGACCCCTCGTCGGGGGGAGTCCTTGTTCCACGGCGAGGTCGTTTTGCGTCTCGACGTCGACTTCGATCGTGTCGAGTGCCTCGCTGGACGTGAGACGGTAGGTGATCGTCTCTCCTTCGACAGCAGCACTCAGCTCGACGTCCGGGTCCATCGAGTCCTCGAGCGTGCGGTTCACGGTCGGAGCCGCGCTCCCGTTCGCGTCGTAGACGGCGTCCGAAGCGATGCCGAGTTCGTCAGTCCCGAGATCGGTTCCAGTGACCGCAGCGTCAAGCGTCACGACCGCCGTCGTCGACGTTGCAGTGTGGTCGACGCTTTCGATCGCGCTAGCGCCGTCCCCACTGTTGTCGGTATAGACGAAGTCGGTAGCGTTCAGCGACTCTCCGGAGGCGTTCACAACGCCTTCGGAAAACCGAACGGTGACAGTTGTCTTGTTTGCCGCCGCATCGAGACCCGTGAAGTGTGGTTTCTCGACGTCGTTCAACTGAGCGGGCACTCCCTCAGCGTGGTTGCCAGCTGCGTCGGTCGCACCGGTAGCTGCGATCGTCGCGTTGCTGGTGTTGATCTCATCGAACGAAAGTGGCGAGTCGAGAGTAACATCATACGTATTGGCCCCACTTCCGTCCTGGACGGCATCGATCGTTGCATCGACACCGTTGAGGTCGAAGGCGTTAGGGCCTACGTTCGACATCTCTTCGCCGAACGTCACCTCAATGGTGTCCGTCCCGGCGTTTGTCTGCACGGAGTTGATCGACGGGGAGACGGTGTCTTTCTCGATTCCCCACACCGTTGCGGTATTAGTGTTTCCACCCTTGTCCGTCACTCTGACAGTAACGGTGGTGCTATCACTGTCCTCGAGGGCAGACACGTTGAGAGGTGAAATCGTCGTGTGTCCGTCGACGTTATTTACGCTTCCGGACGCTTCAGCTCCATTGGTGCCAGTAACAGTCACCTCGACATCGACGATCTCATCGGTAAGATCGACCCCGACACTGTAGTTTTCATCGTTGTCCTGGTTGATTGTCTGTGTAGCGATATCGGCAGTAGTGACAGTCGGATCGGTGGTATCCCGAAGCGCGACCGTCTCGCTACTGTCGACGTAGCGTTCCTCGCCGGTAGCGGTGTCCGGAACCTCCCCGGAACGCGCAGTAATCACGTCGGTACCGAGGTCGCTAGCAGCGACCGCGTTGTCCAGTGTGAGTCTCGCAGTCGCCTTGCCTTCTCTGTGTGTCACGCTGTCGATCGCAGCTGCACCGTCACCACTGACGTCCTGATACGCGAAGTCAGTGAGATTGAGTTGGTCACCGATGCCTTCGGAAAAGGTGACCATAACCGCGTCTTGGCCAGCGTTAGATTCGACTCTTCTGATCGACGGCGCCGCAGCGTTTACGTCGACGGTCGTCACGTAATCGGCGGAATCGCTCGTCCAGTCAACGCTGTCCGCCGCAACGAGCGCGACCTTGTAGTCGGTGTTGTCGTCGATCGCTGCGTTGCTCAGGTCGAACGTCTGAACGAGATCGGTCCCGCTCCGCTGCTCGACTGCCTCGCTGACCACGTACGTTTCGTCCGAATCAGGGTCGAACAACTCGAGACGGAGGTCCGTCGCGTTGGTGGCATCGGCGTAGTCGTACGTGACGTCGACCGTATCACCCGGCGCGATGTCCTCGGTCGTGTTCAGTTCCACGGCAGTCAGTTCCGGGTCGTTGTCGTCGACGACGACAGGGGCGCCGTCAGTCGACGTGCTGTTGGTGTTCCCCGCCGTGTCCGTCGCTTCGATCGTCACCGAGTACGCGCCGTCGGCGAGGTCCCCCGGCGTCGTTCTCTGCTCGTCGAGATCGAGGATAACGGATTTCGAGGCGTCGCTGATGTATCCCCCATCGTCGATCTCGTAGGTGTAGGTCTGCCCGGTCGCGTTGTACGTTTCCCCCTCGAGCGTGACGGTCACGTTCTGTGTGTTGGTCTCGAGATAGTCGTAGGTGATGTCGAGGGTACTCCCCGAGGACACGGTCACACCCGCTTCGTTGCGGAGGTCAATCGTCGGTGTTGGCGAGACCGTATCAACGACGAACGACGACTCGTACTGTGTGGCCGCGTGACCGGCGTTATCCGCCACATCGACCGTGACGGTAACGGTGCCGTCTTCGTAGGCGTATCCAGCGGGCTCGAGGGTGAGGGTCCCACTCCCGCTATCGTAGGTGACGTTGTCATCACCGATCCCGGCATCGTCCACCACAGTCGAACCGTTGTTCTCGACGCTGACCGCGATCGAGTCGGCGTCCACACCGGACGCCTCGTCGGTGAGAGCCACCGTGTAGGACTGATTTGCATCGTTCGTGACTGTCCCATCCGACGGCGTTGGGTTACTGATCGCCGGGGCGCCGTCAATTTCGACAGAATCGGCCCCCTCCGATTCGACGAACTCCTGTCCTTCATCCACAGCAACAGTGACCGTATCACCGGCCTCAAAGGTCAGTCCGTCTAGAGCAGTCAGGTCGATCTCGGTAGTAATGTTGCCCGAAGTATTATTCTCGAGATCCCGACTCCCGTCGTCCTCAATCGTGACGATTGCAGTATTGGTATCAGCGTCAGTAATCCGGAACGTCGCGTTTCCGGCAGTTGTTTCATCGATTGCAGTCGATACTGTTACCGTTCCATTCGACTCCACGTATTCCTCTGAAACGTCGACGGCATTCGCTGTCGCGGCCGCACTCCCCGCAACTGCTATGGTGCCCCCAAAAACAGCGACGACCACAGCAACTGACAGGAGTGCGACATAGGTTCGCTCCCCTATCTCTGTCATGATTATGTATTGTAGTAGCCGACAGCAGGTTCTGATTGCCCCCATCACCTACTCCCGGTACATGTCGTCAACTACGCTCCCATCACATAATTCTAATGGACTGGTAGTTCAGTATATCCTATAGTTACGAGGATCCCTGCTCGGAGCATGTGATGAGCGATACTAGGATGTCCAACAATTCCTGTGAAGCGCGGTGAAGTTCCGCTCTGCCGGTCGACATTCCGTTGCCGGTAGGTGGAGATAGATCTCAATCGAGCGTTGCGAAAACGGTCTCGAATACTCGAAAACTACGAGTTCAGAAACACAGCCGATTCGTCACTGCTGGCGGCGAAGCGCCAGCATCGCGAACGCAAGGAGGGCAACGAGTGTGACGTTCACTCCGAAGCCGGGAATCGGTCCGCTCCCACCGTCATCGCCATCGTCGTCATCTCCGTCGCCACCGTCGCCACCGTCGCCGCCATCTCCATCGCCACCGTCGCCGTCACCTTTGCCGGGGTCCTTCTCGGTGACGGTCACCGTATCCGTCACAGTATCGGTTTCACTGAAGTCGTTCCTGACGGTGAGTTCGACATCGTAGGTGCCCGGCTCGGCGAACGAGGTCGTGACGGTCTTGCCGGTGTAGCTGTCGCCGTCGATCTCCCACTCGTAGGCGATGATCTCCCGTTCCGAGTCAGTCGACTTCGCGGCCGAGAAGGTGATTTCTTCGCCGACCGTCGCTGACTCAGGATGGATAACCATCACTGCCGTTGGCTTGGGATTGTCAGGTTCGTCACCACCGTCACCGCCACCGCCCGGCGGGAAGCCACCACCGCCGCCACCGCCGCCACCGCCACTACCGGCAGTATTCAACGTGAGCGTTCCCGTTGCCGTGTGGAGTTGGTCGCCGGACGAATCCGCTGCAACGTGGACGTATCGATACGTCCCTTCGCTCCACGCTTCGAGGGTGCCGACATCGATCGTCGCGTTCGAGCTATTCGTCGCCACTGCGGTGGCAGACGCGTTCAGAGTGATCCCGCCAGTCGTACTCTCGTTCACGAGCGACGAGTTGAGCGCCGCAAGCGTGGTGTTATCGAACGTCTCGTTGTCGACCCGGAAATCGCCGTTGAATCCACTCACACCCGGCTCGAGCGTAATGTTCTCAGTAGAGAGGTTCGTACTCGGGTCGGCTGTGATATTCAATATCGTCGCGGTATCGTTGAACGCCGCTGCATCGTAGAGGAAGACCCCCTGCCCGACCTCGCCGCTACCGGGCTCGATGCCCGTGGTCGTCTCGAACGTCACGTTCTCTCCGAGATCAGCATCCGAGGGAGTCACCGACGATGTTCCTTCTTGAACCTGGAACGCGTCGAGCCCGATGATCGTCGATTCACCGGCATCGACGAGGTTCCCGTTATCGACATCGAGGCCGTCACCGCTCTCGATCGTGGTCACCATCGTGATGTACTGCCCAGCACTTTCGGTGGGGTAGGTGACGTCCGCATCGAGGGCACCCTCGCTGGTGACTTTCGTTTTCTCGACGCTTGTGAACGTCATATTGTCGTTGATCTCGGACATGTCGTTCGCGTCGAGGAATGCGAAGAGGTCGGTCATCTCGACGCTCGAGTCGACGTCCGGTTCGGCAACGATCACTCGGACTTCGTCGCCAGCGAACCGCGTCGTATTAGCAGAGTCACTACTGTCGAGTTCGAGTGGAACGTCCGTCCCGTTCGTGAAGACACCCACCTGATACCGGTTGGCTGGAATTTCGCCGTCAGGACTCTTGATTCGAACGTCGTGGAGCGGGACCGTCGTCTCGGCCGCCTCGAGGTCGGCCCGATACGGAATGACCGATCGCTCCCAGAGAGAGACGTTCTCGATATTCGTGTCGTATATCTGATCACCAGTGGTCTGTGTCGTCGCTACTGGTGACGATGTCGCACCCACCGCACCGGTGATCGGCGCCGCTATCAGGATCAGTATCATCCCGATAACGACAGTCGATTTAGACATGGTCTTATGACTGTTATCTATTTAGTTATTTCTTTCCATCGTCACAGACGTATTCCCGAGATACGAACGGTTCAGTCCGACGCGACGAACGGAATCCAAAACGAAAACGAGGGCCGTGTATCGTTTTCTAATCGGTACCGATACCGGGCCACTACACGGGCCCGTCTCCGTTTTCGAGTCGACGACGAGCGCTTTCCGACGGACGAATCACGAAACTGGGAACGGGGGCCCGCGTTCAGCGAGTGACTAGTGTTCCAGAAACCGATACGTTCACATCGCTGTATCGCGAATCCGCCACGACGGCCAGCGGGCGTTCGATCGCCACACGGCCTCAACCGAACCTATGGCACTGTCTCATACGCACTCCCGATTGTCTCAAGTAGCGGTACTCGCGCTCATCCTCGTCGTTCTCGTCGGCTCCATCGGCACGGTATCGGCGGCCGCCGAGACCGATTCCGAGGACTCCGAACTCACAGTCTCGGACACGATCGATACGCCGACACGGACCGTGACGATCGAGGGGTCGGAGTATACCGTCTCCGAACTCGCGAGCGTGGATAAGGGCGGTTCGATCTCGGTCGATGTCTCGACGGGGTCGAATACAAACTACAACGTCTACCTCTACAACGGCGAGCAGCAGGTGGAACTCTCGGAGAGCGGAGTCGGTCCACAGCAGCTGACGATGGACACGGCACCCGTCGATCCGGGAACGTACGCACTGACGCTGTATATCGACGGCGACTACGTGGATTACCTCCCGGTCGTCATCAGCGGTTACGACGTCTCGACGACACACCCCACGTCGGTCGAGACGGGCACCGAGAACGTGACCGTCGACGTCACGAGTACGGCAACCACTGCCGAGGGTTCGCCCGCGGGCGTCGAAGTCGTCGCCTGGAACGACGACACGGTCATCCGCGAGCCCGCGACGCACGTCGACGGGGAAACCTACCGTGCCACCCTCTCCACCACCGATTTCGCGGTTGGAGAGCCGTATGCCGTGTACGCCGTCGCTCAGGGCACCGAGCAATACGAAGGCGAACCGGAGGCGCTCGGCGTCAGCGACGGCGCCACACTCCGAGTGACACACGACGACGGTAGCGATAGCGACGACGGCAATAGCGGGACCGACGATGGCAGTGACAGCGACGAGACCGATACTGGTGATAGTAACGTCGACGGGAACGAAAGCGACTCTCTCGACGGAAACGAAACCGACCCTCTCGAGGGGAACGAAACTGATCCCCTTGAGGACGGGAATGAAACTGATCCCCTCGACGGGAACGAAACGAACTCGCCCGACAATGATGGATCGAACACGTCGGAGTCCGAGCGCAACGAGTCCGTGATCGAACCGACGGATGACGGCAACGATGCGGCGACCGACGGCGGAACCGACTCGGTGCCGGTAAACGCCGTCCCAGTCCTCGTGAGCGTCGTCCTACTCGGTGGGCTCTACGGGAGACTGACGTCCTCCCACGGCTAACGCCGTCGGGTTCTTCCACTGTGGGGTTGCTCCCTCAGAAATACGAGGGCCGCAGGTTCGTCGACGCGGTGGGCGCTGACCTGCGTTTCGAGCGGTGGCAGTACAGCCCCCGCCTCTGACAGCGGGTCGGAGACCGTGCCTCCGGCTCGGTTGTCGATGGTCAGCGCGTCGTTCTCGGCCGCGGTATCGTCCACCCCACAGTCGGGACGTGGACGCGTTCCCTACACCAACAGTATGTTCCAACACAAACGTTTAAGTAAATTTTTGTTGATGATGAGCATAGAGTGACATAATCGGCCGACTATGGGGAGGGGAAAAGTATGAGTGACGATCCGACCACGAGGACAGTTCACTGTCCGAACTGTGAGACAGCACGCAAAGTCCGCATTACGGTCCCGTGGCAGGACGATATCTGCATGCAATGCGGCGAGTCCGTCGAGTAGGCGGCTCCGGATGGGTCCGAGACGCGGGTACTAGTCTCGAGACGCCGACCCGTCGGACCGGACGACCGAGAGTGGGGGGCCGATGCTAACCGCAGTTGCGTGACAGCGGCCGATCGCATCGACTGGCCCTGCTGGGACCGACTCGTCAGCTCCCGCTCCGTGGACGACTGTCGTCTCCGGCCACCACGTCGAGCCCGTCGCAGTGGTGACTGCCGACGACTGCTCGAGCGAGGAGACCCACAGCTACCGAACCCACCGATCACCGGCTCGTCGCGGGGGAGTGCAGTATCGCGTGCGAGATGCGGACTCTCTCGAGGGACGGCCGACTGACCCGTCCACGGTCTGCCGAAGACGTCAGCTGTCTCCGGGACCGCTCCCGTCGGCGGTCACTCGCGGGCTCTCGCTCGAGTCCCGCGGGGGACTCGAGTCCAGCGTGGTTTCGTTCGAATCCGGTGGCGTTCCGCTCGAGTCCGTCGGCCGGGTGACCGTCGAGGTCGTCGTCTCGCCTGGGATTGCCGCGTCGGCTGGGAGGATGAGTCGGCGCTCGGTGTACTCGAGGCCGTTCTTGCGCTGGGTGCGTTTGCGGACCGCCAGTCGATGCTTGGAGAGGTCGAGCGCGGCATCGATCGTGCGGGAGACGAGTTTCTTCGCGTAAGTCTCGCTGATGCCGTCCTCCTGACGGCGGATCCAGTGTTTAAGATCGGAGGCGGTGACGTACTCGTCGACGGACTTGCAGCCCTCGGTCCAGGGGTCGTCGCCGACGGCGGGATCGGTCCTGGCTTGCCAGAGTTTCGCCGCGAGTCGGGTGGGGAGGGAGTTGGCCGTCGACCGGCGCATGTCCGCGTCCATGCGGGCCAGTTGCTGGATCGGCAGGAGATCGCCGTGAGCGAGCGCCACGTCGTCGCTCCGATCGAGCGGATCGCTCGAGTCGGGGACGCGGTAGTAGGTCTCGCCGTCATCTTTCGTCAGTTTCTCGAGGCGGTCGCCGGCGACGGCGACCTCGTGGGGATCGACGGTCTCGGTCCGGAGGTGGGCCCCCTTCTCGAGTTCCCGCGCCTGAAGTTCGCGGACGCGGTCCTTGTTGGCGTCGGCCTTCCGGAGCGCCGCCTCGGCGGCGCGTTCGGTCTCCGTCGTCCGGGACTCGCACTCGTCTAATTGGGACTCGAGATCCGCGATGCGCTCGTCCTTGCGGGCGCACTCGGACTCGAGATCGTCGATCCGGTCAGTAAGGGCCGCGACCTGCTCGGAGAGGGTCGCAACGTGCTCGCGCAGCGCCGCGAGGTCGTCGTGGGCCGGGTCACTCGCCATCGCGATCACCGCCGTTGCAGTCGTCGGTCGGTTGCGTGGGGTCGTCCGTGCGCTTCGATCCGACGGCGTCGATCGCCCCCGGTTCCGGGCCGGAATAGGTCGTCGTCAGCGAGTCACAGCCCGCGAGCGTCGCGGGGTCCTCGGTCACCGAAAGCGGCCGGTCACACAGCTCAAGGCCGACGCGTCGCGCCTCCGCGTCGATCTCCCGCAGCCGACGGGTCGCGTCGCGGCGCGTCTCCTCGTCGAGCGTCGCTCCGGTCCGGCGGACGTCCTCGAGGAGCGTTTCGGTGAGGGTGGTGATCGCCTCGAGGCGGTTGCGGACTGTGTCTAGGTCGGTGTCCGTCGATGCGTGTCGGTCGGGGCTTTCAAGGCCCCGCGAATCGTCGTTTGTCATGGCTTCCGTAGGGTAGTTACGGGAGCTTCTCACGGACTCGGTGCCGCAAACACCGGTCCGCAATTTTGCAACTCTGAAACCGCAAGAGTCACATTTAGCTTCCGTGCTGGAGAAAAGAACATCCACTGACATAAATCTTGACAACGAACGTTGTCTAAGTAGGTAGACATTCGTATACGAAGCCCTCTCGGATAGCACTACTTTTTCCGTATCGATGGTAGGCACTCACGAACAGATGGTAGAGCGGGTATCCTGGATGGCACCTGTCGATTACGAGATTATGCTCTTTTTCGAGGCTCATCCGATTCTGGTCTCTCCGAAAGTACTCGCGGTGAACATCGAATACGATCGCCAGTACGTAAGTCGGCGATGTAGCGAACTAACCAATGCAGGACTTATCGAATCAGTCGATACTGGTCTCTATCAATTGACGGATACGGGAACCGCGTATCTCGAGGGGGAACTCGACGTGAGCGAACTCGAGGGGAACAACTAGATCCAGAAAGCCCCGACGCGCTCGAGGGCTGCGACTCGCTGCGGTGCTTACATCGTCTCGCACCTCGATCGCGTGCCCCTTTCAGTCCCACCCGGCGGTAGTCCGGTTAGCAAGCTATCGGTAACGAGTACAGAGTACGGGTATTTGCGCAGAACTAGTCTATCCGGTCAACGATAGCGCAGTTACCTGTGATCGACTTCGATTTTCGTTCGTCGAGTATAGTTATCGAACGCGTAGTTGGCATCATCCGTATTAGGATAGTCATCGAGATAGTTGTATGAGTTTCCAGAAGCGCCTAGGACTACGACTCCACCGGGCGCTCCTCTATTGGGGCTCTTAGATCATCCGTATGGTCGCGAGTACGCGAAAGGACGATACACACCACTCGGCGGGGAGTACGAGGAATATTCGATGAACGAAAACGACGACTCTACTGAACTGAACAAAACCGATAGTTGATCTATGACGGAAAACGCAGCTCCTACCAGTTGCCGTCAATCGCCCGCCGGTAGCACTGCTCTGCCTGTTCAGCGGACTACAACCGCGGCGACTACCGACTGACGCTGACAAGCGGCTCCGTGATCGTCCTTGGACAGCCGACACCTATAGTAGCCACTGAAAGTCATTGCACACCTGATCGCACGACTGCGTCGCGATCAGTGTGTAAATCGTTTCAGTGGCTACTATAGAGTCGGTACGCCGGCCACCCGATCGGCCTCGCGATCAATCTCGTGCGGGCGTCAACGCTCGGCGTGACTGAGGTTCTCGTTGCTGGTCGTCCTGGGAGGATCGTACTGCCGACATCGTGGACCCATCGCCTCTGTCTCATTGAGTTACCGATCCGAGCATACAGTCACCCGACAGAGAGCTATGCACCATAACCACCCAATAGGATATATTGGAGGTTTCGGACGACGTGCAAGATATGGCTACTGGTTCCGTTGAATTCGATGTGCCTGCTTCGCGTAGCTACAACTGGAAACAAGCAAGCCGGGGAATAGATCCGAGATTAAGGACGCGTCGTCTACGGAGGAAATGCTCTGCCCGCTATATCGGCAATTCGCTCCGTGGGACTTCTGGAACTCTCTGGGGCACTTATAATACGATTAGACTGCGAAGGCGAACATCCTCGCCGTGCCATAGTGACCACGTCACTGGATCCACTCTCTAATAACAATCTCAGGACTATTTATCCATCAGCCATATATGGGATCATATGGAATCGCTGTCGGTCTGTACACCCACGTACAATGATGCGGATACAGTAGCCCGAGCACTTGATAGCGTTTCGGGCTTTGCCGACGAGATAGTCATTCTTGATAGCGACTCGGATGACGGGACGCGAGAAATCGTACAGCGCTACGACCAAGCAATCATCTACGACTATGAGTTTCAGGGGTTCGCGGATATGTTTGAAACGGCCAAGGAGCGTGCCTCAAACGAGTGGTTGCTTTACGTTGACGCTGATGAGGAAGTCCGCGAACCGCTAGCAGAGGAGATATGCGAAAAACTCACTGCACCTTCGAGAGACGCCTATAAGACGACGAAACGAAACCGGATGTGGGGGCGCTGGATGCACGCGGAACACAAGGAGCGACCAATCCTTGCCCGTAGGCAGGCATTAGACTGGGATGATGCTGTTGCTGGCGAGGAATGGCACGTCCGTGATGGGTTCAACGCCGGAAAGTTGCAGAATCCGATCCATCACTATGCCTACGACGAAATAGACGAATACGTGGACAAGTGGTTGCGATATACAGCTGCGGATGCGCTCGACGACACACAGAATGGCCAAACTCCGTCGATTCTATACTATTATCTGAAGGGGTTCGGGGCATTTGGATACCGATATTTCTATGAGCGGTCAATCCTTGATGGGTGGCAAGGGTTATTCTTCGCCCTTATGTCTGCCATCTTTTACCCAGCTGTCGATGCGCAGATGCGCCAACTACAAGCCGTGAGAAAACACCACGATGACTGGGAAGAGTGGTGGATTGATGAAAAATGTTAATTAGAATCGAACTACTGTTCGAGGGGGAAACCAACCCCGGAACTAACTTATCTGCGTTTGACCGTGCGACCATTCTCTTGGGGGTGAGAATATGACCTGTTATTTCGACTCTGACGGCAACACTGTGGACATGTACGACCATGAGGAGACTCTTGTTGGCGAGAGCGTCGAGTTTAGTGGATCATGGGATGGCGATGACTTTCTCCGAGAGGTCCTCCATATACTCCGTGACGCGATGGTAGGCACGAAACCAAGTGCTTACAACCAGAATCTCTTAGCAGATCTGGCGTCGGAGAACATCAAAGAAGGCGTTCCACGTGCTTGACAGTGCGTCGTCCACATTACTTTTTGGCGATGATATTCGAGATTGTGTCGATATCGCCCTTGACTTCTTCAATACGGTAGTTTCGGGTTGTGAGTATGTCAGTAATCTCTGTGAAACCGGAGTCCATATGCTCGTGTGCTTCGACAATTACAGTTGAAGGGGTACAGCCCATATCCTCTAGTATCTCCGCCTCTGCACCCTCTACATCGCAAATAACTACATCACATGGTGGGAGATTAGAGGGAGAGATTTTATCTGCTCCATCACCCCCGTCGAGACGGATATCAAGTCCCGATCCAACAACTGCATTATAGACCACAACAGGGGCTGGACACTCATTCTGCTCAGTCGCATATTGGATGGCCTCTGATGCGTGCGATGAGGCCTCATAGGTAACTACTTTCCCCTCTGGACCACACCGTTGTGCTGCTTGAACTGTCGTTGCTCCAAAGCCAGCACCAATATCTAAAACAGTATCCCCTGGCTTCACATGTTCACGGATTGCACTGATCTCAATCGACTCATAACCTGGCCTCCCAATTACCCCATCCAACACTCGTGAATTTGGCCTCTGCGTTTCAACACCCGCCAACCGAATTTTATCTCCACTCTTCTTCGGCATTCTAGAAACAATCTCTGCCCATATTTTCCAAAATAGGATTCGACCTCCCTCTTGATAGTAGACACGGGCCATTCTTCGTAACATCATATATAAATACACTTGCCGCGGTAATATATATGTTGTACTAATCTGGACTTCCCTCTAAAAGGTGTCATCGGTGTACTGATGGCACGGAGTATAATTACGTTCGCTGTCGCTGCTTCGCTAGTCCTGCTGTTTGACTACGGACTGGGTTAGGAGTGGAACGTATTTGCGACCCTCGGCGTTTTCACAGTCGTCTATACGGTCGCAGAAAGCGTTCAACGCTGATAAGTTTGTGTATGGAGTATTTTCACTCGTACTAAACTTGCTGGTGCAGCGCTCGTCGGCACGGTCGTTGCCGAGGACTAGGAGTACTTGATTGCCGAGTTCGATGTGACGCGCAACGACAGCGCCGTCCAACTCTCAATGTTTGATCTGGTTGAGGACGTCTTCTCGTAAAACGAGATGCTCCATCTTGATAACGACAGAACTCGACTCGGATCGTTCGACATCCTTGACGAGTCCGATCCAGACGAGATGGCAGTCACGTCCGATCGAACCGGATCATTTCGTGTCTACGAACCGGACTCGATTAGCCGACGCGAGCGGATGCAAGCGTGGGTAACAGCCTACTCGCCGGCGATAACGGGCTTACGTTCGAGTTCGAACTCGAGAAGTCGGCGAGTGCGTACGCTACTGGGACTGAAATCGAAATTACGACTCATCCGGCGGTCGTCGAACTGGACGGTTAGTTGATGATGATGCGGCGATTCTCGAGGTCGGCGACCAGTCGATCCCACACCCTGACCAACGGTGCGGCCATTATCATAGGATGGCTAAGAATTCTTATTTGACCTGGAGTACATTTTAACATTTCTAGACTTGTAGACGAGACTTCGCTCTGCCTGAAGTTGGTCATCAGGATCATAATCGAGGCGCTGGGTCCCGTGCAGCCGAAGATACCGCGTGTCCCTAATTACAATCGGGTGATTAACTGAGGTCAAATTGTACGTGTAGAGGGCCTCTCCCAAAGGGTTCCACCCCTCCTGATATGCACCGACTGTCCCCGTATTGTATGTCGTCTCATGGGTGATTTCACTCAACTCTCTTGCGTAGTAGTCATCAGTATAGATGGTTTCTGTGACACCGTCGATGGTCTGTTTTGCAGTCATCTCTTCGTCGGTCAGGTGGTATCGAACTTTCAATGGGTGGTCTGGAGTCGCAAACGGAGCACCCACTTGAGCTACTAGGAGAAACGCGATTAATCCGATCGCCGCCCCCGCCGAGATGTTCCCAGTCCGTTCTACTGTTATTCCAGCTAAAAGTGCGAGTGGGAGCGTGACCACCATGATTGTTCGCGAGTACGAGAACCCTGGAGCAACCACACTCATCGCAGCCAGAGCGGCCCCAGCAGTCCCAATACCGGCAACATACATTGCAGAGTCGGAAGTGTTACCTTTCCGACGGTCGTTGATAAGCAGCAACCATCCAAAACCAGCGAAGCCGCTAAGGGCAAGCCAATGCAGATTCCGTATCAGTACGCCAGTAATACCGCCAAGAACAACTGTAGATGCGGGTGTATCGAATTGCGATGCTGTAGTAATCCCTGCGCTGAGGAAGAACGCGATTAACTTACGAACGGCTGCCCATGCAAAGTCAGTTGCCCAAAACCATTGAACCGCCGTCATTATCCCGAGAACGAGGGCTATCTGCATGTGACTCATGCGCTGGGGCGATCGGGTGAGGATTGCAGCTGCTGCGAAATAAAGTGTAATCACGAATAGTGGGAGTTTATGAGTCAACAAGAGAGAGGCCGAGAGCAACAGGATTGTTACTTGGATCCATCGCTTCTGTGGGGGCCCAACGAGATGGGGACTGGTCGTAGCCTGGAGAAAAATCACAACGAGGAGAACGATACTAGCCAGAGTGATCACAGCAAGTGTCTGGGGAACCGGTTGTAGACTCCATGCTGCGACCATCCCGCCGGTCGGTGTGAGGATACCCGCAGCCAGCCCTCGGTATCCAAGCCTTCGACTAAGGGCGAAGGCGGCAAGACCGGAAACGATAGTCAAAGAGATCGGGATGAACACTAGCGCGAGTCGCCAAGGATGGGGGCCAAGAGGACCGACCACATAGTGATTAATTGCTCCAGCCCAGTGGAGGCCGCTGGCCCATCGATAGAAGGAGAGTCCAGATATCGCGGAATTAGAATGGAAATGAGAAACGTGTGCGACACCGGACGCTACCTTATCTGGGTCAGGACCAACCATCGAGGGGATAATCAGGTAAATGAATGTCCGAAGTCCAGTAAGTCCAGTGAGAAATATCCCGATACCAAATTCATCATTTGGGGAAGTATAGGCTAGTCCTGCGAGTAACAGGGTATAGAACGCTACAGCAGCAAAGTATGAGACACGAGAGACGTATACTGAAAAGGCAAATCCAAGGAACAGCAGAACGAAGATACACTTCGGCCGTAAGTCCATACTATCACATGTTTGCTCGCAACCTATTTATGCCTCACTATAACCAGATAATTAACAATGACTCTGGGCCAGGGGCGGTTCCTAAGTTATGGGGAGCGTGTCATAGAATCAGTCTCATAGCGTGAGTTTCTCTCGGCCAGGGTCGTCTCCCCGTTCGTAGTTGGTAATTGCAACGACGATCCGCAGACACAGTGCAAGGAACACTTGTGTTCGTGCGTGGACGCGGCCTCGGGCGCGGACGTACCCGAGGCCGCAATCCTTGACCGCGTCGTTGGTTCGTTCGACACCTGTTCGACTGTTGTACGTCTCATCCAGGACGGACTGCTTGAGCTGAACGTCGTCGCTGTGTTCGGTGATGCGGTCTTCGACCCTGTAGTCGATGTCTTTCGGATCGTCAGTGTTTCGCGGGTTGTACGGGGCGATTGGCACGACCCCTGCGGCCAGCAGTAGGTCGTGCCAATCGAGGAGATCGTAGGCGCTGTCTCCAAGCATCCAGATCGGTGTTTCGACGGCGAGTGCGTCACGCGTGACGCGCATCGCCGTCTCTTGGGGCGCTTGTTTGGCCTGCGTGAACTCTGCCGCGATCGGGATCTTTGCGCCGGTCGAGACGATCGTACAGCCGAAGCCGTAGTAGTACTCCTCAGCTGTCGGATCGTAGTTCCACGAAGCAGCGTCATTGGACTGGATTGCTTCGATGTGCGTCGAATCGATGGAGTACGTCGAGTCGAGCAGGCCGCGGGCGGCGGCCTGCTCGACGAGCCTGTCGAAGACATCGTCAATGACGTGTTCGAGGTCGGTGAGAAAGCGGTCAATCGTGTCTCTAGATGGCGGTTTGTCGAGACCGCAGTAGTACCAGACGAGACCGTGCTGGAGTTCGCGTGTAATCGGACGAGTACCGTAGACATTCTCGTAGTAGCAGTGCAGAAAGCCGCGAAAGAGGTCTGGTGGCTCGTGAACTCGTGTTCGCCCCCTCGAAGCGGGGGCGAACACGTCGTACTCCAGGAGAAACTCGAACTCAAGATGGTCGAACAGCGGTACTGTCTCCGTAGCCGCCGCATTCAAGAAGTCGTCTACCGAAGCTACGTCTTGCAGGGCGTTGGTACTGCTGGACACAGTTTCCAAACCCTGCGACCTCCCACGGGAGGTTTTCTATGACACGCTCTATGGGAGTTATATTATTACTTGGCGCGGTCGCAACAGTAATCGACTAGATATTAGGTTACAGAGAGTTTGTTGGACCGGCGGTTACGAGACTGATCGTTTTAATTCTACTACTTGCATACCTAAATCTCCGAACAAACACCAGATCTACAACCATTAACACCAATTAATATCATCTATTTACCACTCTACCAGATAGCGTAATATGGACTCAAGTGACCTTCAACAAGTCAAAATGCCACTTCTTGACGCTTGGTACATCGTTTAACATGCTGGATCAGATAGAAAAGAAGCGTGTTTGTATTCGGAGATGTACTTAAGTTTGGCTAGGCCCTCGTTTGATCTTGAGTTCCATATTGTCCTCGTGCGAGCCGACATCGTGATCGCCGAGTCAACTTGAGGTTAGCTGTCCCGTTTTTTGTGATTGGTCAACACCTATCTTCTCCACTTCTATATTAATAATAATGGGGTGGAATTTAGAGGGTATCCAAGACTCAATATCAAGACGGGTCATCGGTTCGCATTACCGGCGACTGTCGTCTGGTACAATCTCATCGAAGAACTCGATGTCCTCGATCGGAGTTAGAACACGATTCGCAACGAATGAATGTGCTTTCTGACGCCGGACTACTCAAAAAGACCGATGAGAAACGCGGCTACTACCAAATCACTGATTGAGGACTTACGGATCTCGAAGGGGAACTGGAGATGAGTGACCTTGAGCAGGATTATTGATGTCTATTCTTTCCTGCAACTTTGTAGTGAGTCTCTCAGAAAGTTCCGACGCGGTCGAAGGGCTACGACTCGCTGCGCTCCTTGCTACGCTGCAGTGCTTGCGTCGTCTCGCACCTCAAGCGGGTTGCTCCTTTCAGTCCCGCCCAGTAGTGGACTGATCGGGCTGTATAGATTGGTTTCTGGGATGGTCCATTACCAGGTGCCGTCGATCGCTCGCCGGTAACACTGTTCTGCCCGTTCGGCGACGGTGTCCCAGTCGTATCGCTGGGCTCGCGCCACTGGATCCGTCTCGGGTCGCTTGCCATCAAGTGCCCGCTGGAGGACGTCAGCGAGATCATCGACGGTAGGGGAGACAAGGAACCCTGCGTCGTCTATCACTTCGGAGGCTGCAGACTCGGGATGGTCAGCGGCGATAACGGTACAGTCGGCGGCCATTGCCTCTGCGAACGTGATCCCGAATCCTTCTCGAGTGGACGGCGACGCGAAGACGTCCGCCGCGCGCATATGCGCGAGGACATCGTCGTACTCTTCGAGGAAGCCCAGCATCGTTACTTGATCGGCGTGGGTCAGAGTCTGGACCTGGTACTCAAGGGAATCGAACTCCGGGCCATCACCGATGATTCCAAGTGTGGCGTCAAGATTAGTTTCAGCGATTCGGTCGAAGGCCTCAAGGAGGAGATCGACGTGCTTGTTCTCGATGAGTCGACCCGCGTACAGGATATCGAACTCATCGTCGGCGGACCGTGTCGATTCGATCTGGTCAAGGTCGATCCCGTTGGGGACGACCTCGATCTCGTCTCGCGACGGACCGATTTCTGTGAGACGATCGGCTGTGACGCTCGAGACGGCGATCGGGTAGTGAGGCGTGTTCGCGGTCACGTATTCGACGCTCTTTCCGAACGGTGCGAGACGACCGAGATACTCCTCCCAATAGGATCCCCAGACCTCGTGCCAGGTGACCGCTAACGGGACATCCATACCGAGTGTATCGAGCTTCGCAGCCAGCACTGGGAAGTATGGGAAGACGGAAGCGACTACGAGGTCGTGTTCATCAACGTGCTTCCGCAGCGTCGGGACGAGGCGGGCCGAAAAGTCAATTGCCTCAGTAATTGAACGCCGCTCACCCTCGTAGAGGTCGTACTCAGGTGCAGTGGCTCGGAGCGTCATTCCATCGTACCCGATTTCTTTTGGACCGTCCCAGAAGTGTCTACCGTAGACAGTCACGTCATGCCCTCTATTGACGAGGCGAATGCCTATTTCGTAAATCCGTTTTTCAGCACCTCCCTTAACAAAAGGGAATACGACGTTACTCACGAAAGCGACACGCATTATCAACCGAAAGAGAAGGGAATCAAAATACTGTTTCGGTGTCCCTAATTAGTGAATTATTTCCCACATCCCAATAGTAGCAACAGATTGATTGGTGAGGCATCAAGCTCGCTCAGTTCGAGACCGAATCTTTGATACTTGGATATATCTTACTAAATTTCAATGAATATTCTCCACACGCCGGTCCGATTCTTCCCCTATATCGGCGGTGTCGAAACGTACGTTCACGATCTTTCGAAGAAATTGGTAGGACTCGGCCATAATGTAACAGTAGTTTGTGCGAAGGTCAATGACGAGACAGTTCGTCGTGAAACCATCGATGGTATCGACGTGCGACGATTGACCAGCGTCGGTCAGATTGCGAACACGAACATCACCCCCACTCTTCCAGTAGTACTACTGAAGGAAGCACAAACTGCAGATATAATTCATACACATTTACCAACGCCGTGGTTCGCCGATCTCAGTGTACTTGCTGGCCTAGCAACTGGAACACCAGTTGTGCTTACCTATCATAATGATATCGTAGGTGAGGGAATCGCTAATCACATTGCTAAGATTTACAATAAGACCATGCTCCAAGGGACGCTTCGGTATTCAGATCAGATCATCGTCACCCAGCCAGATTATTTGGAGGATTCATCTCATCTCAATTCTAAAATGGGAAAGACTGAGGTCATTTCAAACGGAGTTGACATCGACTATTTCAAACCAAAGATGGTCGATACCGATGAGTTGGACCGTCTTGGATTCGACCAATCACGTCCAACACTTTTCTTCTTAAGTGTCCTTGACGGTCACCACGAATACAAAGGGTTGACTGACCTCTTGGAGGCGATGGCATTGCTAGCCAATGAAGATATAACTACCCCACAACTCCTAATCGGCGGAGGCGGCGAGGCTAAGTCCAAGTATGAACAGCGAGCCACCGAACTCGGTATTAACTCATTCGTCAATTTCCTGGGACGGGTCCCCGAAGAAGATATTGTCAGTTACTATTCGGCAGTCGATCTGTTCGTGCTGCCCTCGACAAGTAGCGACCAAGAGGGATTTGGCTTAGTATTACTGGAGGCATTGGCTTGCGGTACGCCCGTTGTAACTACGAACGTCGTCGGTATCGCTGAAAAGGTCGATAACGAACCTATCGGAACGATCACTCCTAAGGAGGACCCTGATAAACTCGCTTCGTCAATTCGAACTGCATTATCGAACGAGGATTTCGATGCAAAAGCAGCGAGAAATCTCTGTGCAGAAAACTATTCATGGCAAGCAAGTGCAGAAGCTATGGAGACAGTCTACAAGAGCGTTTGCGAAGGTTCAGTTGCACGCACTACAGTGCGTAGAGATTCACCATAGGGTTGAACAGTATCTAGTAGTCTAATAGCGACTCATACACGTCCAAGAGTCGATTGACGTGGGTATCGAGACTCACATCAACGTCCTCTAGATTTTTTGAAAGCCGACTGGAATCCTCTCGATGTGTCTCGATTACCTCAGCGAGTGCATTTGGTTGTTCAGGTTCAAAGCAATATCCCGTTTCACCTTCATCAATTAGTTCAGGAATACCACCAATATTAGCTCCGATAACCGGTGTCTGGCGTGCATAACTTTCGTATATGACCATTGGCGAATTGTCGTACCATCGGGAGGGAACGACAGTGTAATCAGCAATAGCGTACTGGCGAGCTAATTCTTCCTCGGAGACGAACCCATGGAATTCGATTCGATCGTCGCTCCTCGCTCGTTCTTCGAGCGATTCTCGCTTCGGTCCTTTCCCTAAAACGTGGAGTTCGAGATCGGAATCCTCGATTTGTTTCACCGCGTCGATGAGAATGTCAATTCCTTTGCTGTGGGTGAGCTGACCTGCGTAGAGAAGACGGCTTATAGATGAATCAGTCATTTTACCATCGAATTTATCCAGGTCACCTTTATCTATCCCTAGTGGTATTCGCTCGGCTGGCACATCGATGAATATGCCTTCTTCATGGTGCTTATCGATGATAAACTGAGAGGGGGCAACAATCTTATCAACACTATCACTTATATTTTTGTCATTATAGCATTGGTATATTTTCATTATTCGTCCAGGCTCAATAATTTCCCCTTCTTTAAACAGACTCGACCTAACGTGTAACGACGCGTAATCGTGGAGGGTAAGGATTACTGGAACATCAATCGTAGCGGCCGCTGCAAACACCGCTCCCGAAAATCCTCTGTAATTATGGATATGAATTACATCTGGATCGAGATCACGTAATTGGTTTTGTACCATACGTTTTGCATGAGGATTCCAGAGATTGATCACATGGTTAATTACTTTCTCCCATAGAGAAACATCCTGATATTCAATTGGTGGATGAATATTGATAGGGCGAAACCGGAAAATTTGTATTCCCGAACGGTGTGTTTCTGAGAATTTTTTGTAGGGTGCCTCTGCTCCCGTAGTGATTACTTGGACGTTATGCCCTAGCCCGTCAAGTTTCTTCGCATCGTCTGAGGCATGTTTTTCCGCTCCGCCGATGACCTCTGGTGGATAAAGGTCTGTTATTATTACTATATCCATTTATTATAATCTATGTCAGAGCAGTTATTTCCTTTCAGTATATCTGGCTATCACTTTAGTGATCAAATAGAGCCTAGGCATATATTGTTAGTAATGTGTAGAAAAAGATTCTGGTTAATTCCTCATCTATATTTTCTGTATCAGTATAGCCAATATCCATTGTTGGCAGTATATATTTTCTAATCTCCTTTCAATCCCACCATTCATGTCCTCCACTTGGTTCTTTTTCTTGGAGTTTGTAGATCTGACCTCTCCCATCTACCCTTCGTTATCAACACGACGACTAACGATCTTGTTTTCTATACTCATAGAGATTAACTAGCTATCGAGAAGTTATTTCCGGGGGTATGCCAACATACAACATGGTTGTTAGAAAATGAAGAAATACAAAGAACAGACTAGAGGTGCTTCTCCAATTGATTTATTCATCTGGAGAGTAAGAGTCGTATATGACATCGGGCCCAGTTGCTATCGTTGAACGTGCCCCCACGCCATATCGGCGAGCTGTTTTCAATGAAATAGGAAAAAGACGAGATGTCACTGTTTATTATTATCTATCTGATGGATCTGGAGATCGATGGTCACCGGACTCTGCTAGTGGAGAGGGTTCATTTGATGAAAAAATACTCCCATCGATTAGAGTTGGCCCTTTTCTGCTTGTGCCAACACTCCCGTGCCATCTCCTCCGAGGAGAGTTTGAGGAAGTAGTCGGGACGAGCGATACCAACCTAGTTCCGACAATGCTTCTTATACTACCGTTTATAATAATAAAGAATTCAATATTTACAATATGGACAGAGGAGATCGATACAAACTACCGATATAATCGTTACCAGCAACAATCTCTTTTAAAGCATTTTCTTGCATTAGCGTTCTGGAAGAGCACAGGTATGGGCCAACGAATCCTATACCAAACCTCAGACCGGATCATTGCTTATTCCGAATTAGCTCGAGATGCAGCCTTGAATAAAGATGCATCTAATTCAAAGATCATAACGCGCCCACAGGCGATTGACCCGTCAATACTCTCGACTCCTAGTTCAAATTTTGAACCTCCACAGGGCGAACCAACAATCCTTTTTCTCGGCACTGTTGAGAGGCGAAAAGGTGTAGATGTTTTAGTCAATTCTATTGATGACTTTCCAGACTCAGCAAAAGTCTGGATTGCAGGAGAAGGTCCTCTTCGAGATCCTATTGAAACCGTTACTACATCAGATAATAGAGTAGAAATCTTTGGGAGAGTTAGTGAATCAACCAAGACAAAATTACTTCAACAGACCGATGTGTTAGTACTCCCCTCACGGCATGAACCTTGGGGAATCGTTGTTTTAGAAGCACTCGCTTGTGGAACTCCCGCGATAACAACCTCAAGTGCTGGTGCTGCAATGATTCTTGATGAATCATCAATAGTAGATCCAGAGAACCCTCAGCAGTTAGCAGAGGCAGTTTTATCTGTTATCGGCACAGAACCACCTAATCCTCCAGACGTACATGAAATGGCAGAACCTCTATACTATACTGAATCACTCAAATAATCCAACAGGAAGGGGGTTATGTATAATATTGTATACGGAGTTCACTGAGTCAAGCGTATCCCAAATCTTCCAGTCGAGAGAGTACGGCATCGTCTGGCTCTGAATTGCTTTCTTTTACTTCTCTCTTATTCAGATTTGCTATAAGATCGTTCATTCTACTCCTCCGATTACATGCACTTATCTGCGAATCTGCTGTTACCTTTAATTCGCCAGTGGAAGTTTCGAAAGAGTATTCACCATCGGATCCAACGAAACCATAGCGATTCTCATTCAAGCTTTCATATATCTCATTAGAGACACCTTTTTGAATATAAGTTTCTCGGAGCCAAGAAGGGAGGCCGTGATATTCAACTAGTCTGTCTTGAGGTTCAATTTCCATTAACAAAGACTGGCCACGTGAGCCTACATCAACTCCAGCAATATCGGCAATGGTTGCATGAACGTCTAAAATACTAACAGCTTCTTGAACAGTAGTATTTCGTATATCTTCTCCAGAAATCACAATTGGTATTTTCGTTAGTTCTGGGTATAAGCCAGATACATGATCGACCATTCCATACTCACCAAGCATTTCACCATGGTCTGATAACGTGATAACATAATCAAATTCATTAGACAACTCTTTAAATAATTCCTTATAATTGTCGGATAGGTATTTAGCCGAGTCTTCATATGCTATCTCAATATCTTCTAAATTACTTATACCATCTAAGAAGGATTCCCAACTTTTAGGACTTACTGACTTATCTAATCGACGATAATCTTCCGGAGGAAAATATGGGCTATGAGATTCCATCAAATTTACAAATAAAAAATGATTTTGTTCAAAGCTTTCCTGTTGTACTTTGCGAGTGACTGCTTTACTCCCACCCCGATCATAGGATTCTAGAACCTGGCGAACTCCTTCTAAGAGTGAGAAAATAGTTGAAGAATCATCTTTGAAACATCTAAGAACTGATGCTAAATACAATTGGAGACCGGTATGACCTGAATTAGATTTGAATTCGGTGAAATCCACTGTATCAACATTAAAAGGAGAAGTTAGATCATCAGGCCCGATATTTGTATCAAAGCCACGATTCCAGCCCTCCCACGCATGAATGTTTAAATTCGCACTATATTTAGTTGTGTCAAATCCCTCTTCATTTAACACTTCTGAGATGGTGGGGTTCTCACAATCCAGCGTTTGAGATCTACTGTGGACGCCTATCTCACTAGGGTACAATCCAGTAAATAAGGATCCATGCGCCGGTACCGTCCAATGAGATGTTGAATATGCGTTAGTAAATCTCATGCCAGGAAGCCAATCGAAAAGCGAACGAAATATATCTTCTCGAAGAGTATCTAGGACTACAACTGCAATACTTGGATGGTCTGTCATACTGTTATAGCATTCTGGCCAATGCCTGATAAAGCTACTCTAAGCTGATCATAGATATGAAGGGAATTGCTGATCTAGCTAAGAGTGCTATCGTTGTATCCATAGGGACTATTTTTGGACAATCGTTAGGGTTGCTTGGAGAGTTGCTCATTATACAATTTGTCGGTCCAGAATTACTTGGACAGATAGGTCTATCTTATGCAATTGTTTCAACATTTGGTGTTATCGCTTTACTAGGCGTTCCGGCTGGAGTAACTAGATTGTTATCCGCAAACACTGAAAGCAGTTCTTCCGCCATATTGTCTGCAGGATATATAATAATACTAACCGCAACTGCTATTTCATTTTTGGTGTTCTTATTAGTATCATCCCGTATTGAGTATGTGTTTAGTGTTAATGGCATGCGTCCCTTTCTCCTCCTACTGTCACCCTATATATTTCTATACCCGTTTGCCGAAGTATTGTTCTCCGGTCTAAGAGGAAAGCAGAAGTCAATTGCAGCAACAATATCTAAATGGGTCGTCCCAAAGATAGCAGGGATAACCTTGCTTATTTTGCTCTTGCTTACGTCTCCACCTAGATTCGGCCCAATTGTTTATTGGCTTACTGTACCGACAGGTATGATCTTGACGTCTATTGTATGTCTTAGAAAGCACAATATATATCATATTGGTCCAGTAGACAGAGAAATGATCAGAAAACTATGGAGATTTTCTTGGCCTCTTGCTTTGAGCGCAACACTGTCCCTCTTTCTCACAAGGTTAGATCTTTTAATACTGGGTATATATGTTGATGCTACAGAGGTTGGCTATTATCGTTCAATTCAGCCATTCCGACAAATAACCACATTTGTATCTGGTTCGTTTGGATTCCTATTCCTGCCATTAGCAACACAGTTTTTTGAATCAGATGATTACTCAGCTCTAAATCAGTTATATAGAGTTTCAACAAAGTGGATAATTTCGCTCACCCTACCTATAGTATTGGTTTTCTGTCTTTTTCCAACGAGTGTCATAAAAGTATTTTTGGGGAGTGCTTATATCCCTGCTTCTTCTGTCCTTTCCATTTTGATTGGTGGTCTCTTCATTAGAGCAATAGTCGGATTGGACACAGACTTCATTAAAGCTATTAATAGAACGAAATTAGAGTTGGCATGCGCAGCTATAGGAGTGATAGCAAATCTTATATTGAATTTTCTCTTAATTCCGGAATTTGGAATCATCGGAGCGGCAGCAGCTACAGTAGTTAGTTTTGCAATTTATAATATAATAGAAGTATATTTTATTCTTAGAATATCATCGGCTCATCCTTTCACAAGAAACAATATACTTCCGCTTATCCCAACAACAATATTAGCTATTCTAATCTCACTCTCTCTTACTGGTATGATTTTTAACTTGCTTGAATTGATTGTGATTGGAATACTGATATCTATCATACATCTACTATCCCTGATACTGACCCGGTCAATAGATCAAAACGATATTTTCCTCATCGAGCAGATGGAATCTCGTTTAGACGTAGATCTTACATGGGTAAAGAACAGGATTATATGATCAAGGCAATAGTAGAAGAGAACTCGATCATAGAGTCCCATGATGTAATTTATGTTCCCTGAGGGGAAGTGTAGTACAAAAGATGAACAACAGAATCTGGAAATTGTTGGAGGAGGCCTACGCTGTCGGTGCTTTCGCATATTTAACCACATCAAAATATATGGAGATCGGTTCCAATATCTATGACCATGAGTGGGATTTAATTATTATCCTAGATGCTTGTCGAGTAGACGCCATCCAAGAAGTTGAAGAAGAATACGATTTCATATCAAATATCCAGTCTGAATGGTCAGTAGGTTCAACGTCGAAGGAATGGATGGCGAATACATTTAGAGATGAAAATAAAGACATGGTTGGGGAAACAACATATATATCGGCCAATGGATTCTCCTCCGATGTACTTTCTCGGGATCCAAATTGGAGAGAGTGGGGTGCAACTGAGGGAACATGGATAAGCCATCAAGAATGGGTAGAGCCTCTACTCCGACGTAATGTAGTCAATAAGGGAGATTTGGATAGTTACCATCCTATTTGGGATCTCTCTGATCGCCATAATCATGGACATACCCCATATGCTGAAGATGTTACTGATTATGCTATTCAAGTTGGTCGCTTAGAATCACCCACAAAGACTATTGTTCATTATATGCAGCCTCATGCACCTTACTTAGGTAATCGCGATAATGACCAAGAATTAGAAGATTGGCAGCGCTATCCCTTCCAGGAATTACGGAATGGGGAAAGAAAGAGCAAAGTATGGGACGAATATATGGATAACTTGCGTTATGTTCTGGACGAGGTCTCACGTTTACTACGTAATTTCTCAGCTAATGATGTGGTGATAACATCGGATCATGGGGAGTTATTCGGTGAGTTGGGTCTATATGATCACGGAGTAGGAATCCCGCATCCGTCTCTAAAAAAAGTACCCTGGGTAGAAACGACAGCAGAGGACCTTTCAACATCCAATCCAGAAGTAGAACTAGACGAAAAACAAAATCCTAACGAGGTGAAGGAGCGACTTCGTAACTTAGGCTATTTTGAATGATTATATATTAAAATGGGTTCCCTGCGGTCAGCAGCGTGTGAGTCCTTCTTTCAGTTCTGCGGATACGTCTACGTAACCGGAATATCTATCATTGTTCCTGTAGTAGTCAGTGGTTTCTCCTTAAGGTGTGAGGATCGGTCTATTGCCCCCCCAGTACACTATTTGATCAGATTAGAAGTCGAAATAAGCTAACCGCTGATCTCAAACACCTCTTGCGTTGTCCTCAATAGATAGTCAGAGTTACGTTCTCTCCTCTTCCGAGAGTTGCTTTCATGGGAATGGAATACTATATGTTCTGTCCAACAGCGACAATAGAGAGACATCCCGAGACCAATCTATTAAATAGGAAAATATCTTTTACACGACGGAGAATTCCCCACCTATGGACGCAATCGTACTCGCAGGCGGCTACGCTACACGACTCTGGCCGATCACCCGCCACCGACCCAAGATGTTCCTCCCGGTCGCCGACACGACCGTTATCGACGGCGTCCTCGAGGACCTCGAGACCGACGACCGAATCGAGGACGTCTACGTCTCGACGAACGAACGCTTTGCGGACGAGTTCGAGGCCCACCTCGAGACCAACGACTACCACAAGCCCCAGCTATCGATCGAAGACACGACCGACGAGGACGAGAAGTTCGGCGTGATCGGCGCGCTCGCCCAGCTCGTCGACCGGGAGAACCTCACGGACGACACGATCGTGATCGCGGGCGACAACCTCCTCAGTTTCGACGTGAGCGAGTTCGTCGACTGCTTCCGCCGACGAGAAACCCCGACGCTTGCCGCCTACGACGTGGGCGACTACGACCGCGCGACATCCTACGGCGTCCTCGAACTTGCCGACGACGGCCGCGAGATCGTCGCCTTCGAGGAAAAGCCCGACGACCCGCCGAGTACGCTCGTCTCGGTCGCCTGCTACGGATTCCGCGCGGACGACCTCGAGTTGCTCGAGACGTACCTGGCCGGAGAGAACAACCCCGACGAGCCGGGCTGGTTCGTCCAGTGGCTCGTCGACCGGGAGCGCGTCGACGCGTTCACGTTCGACGGCGCCTGGTTCGACATCGGGACGCCCGAGAGCTACCTCGATGCCGTCGCCTGGCAGTTCGACGGCGACAGCGCGATCCACCCCGACGCGTCGCTCGAGGGGACGACGGTCGGGGCGAACGTACACGTCATGGAGGGGGCCCACGTTACCGACGCGACCCTCCGGGACTGCGTCGTCTTCCCCGACGCCACGATTACCGGCGGCACGGTTGAGCGAGCGATAATCGGGACGGGTGCCGAACTCCGCGGGACCGGAATAGAATCGGCGATACTCGGCCCGGAGCTGACGCTCACTGAACCACCGTCGAGCGGGTAACGTACAGTCCAGAGCGTTCAATCGCGACCGTGGCCCCGCGGCCGCGACACAGCTCTGATTACTGCGGATAGATCACCGCCTAGTACACTAGTGGGAAGCAGCACCATACCTGTCGCGAAGTCGAACCGTTTACCCTCCCCGCTGCTCCCGCCTTCGTATGGAAAACGAACGGATTCTCGTCACCGGTGGCGCGGGCTTCATCGGATCGCACCTGACTGATCGGCTCCTCGAGGCCGACAACGACGTGACGATCGTCGACGACCTGTCGAACGGCCGCGCGGAGTGGGTTCCCGAGGGTGCGACGCTCGTCGAACGGGACCTCACCGACGACGACGCCCTCGAGGGCGTTCTCACGAGCGATTTCGACCGCGTCTTTCATCTCGCGGCCTCGAAGACCGTCAACACCGACAGTCCGCGTGAACAGTTCGAGGCGAACACGCAGATGACCTACACCGTTCTCGAGACGATGGACGAGGTTGGCGTCACGGACCTCGCCTATACGTCGACGTCGACGGTCTATGGCGAGGCACCGCGGCCGACGCCCGAGGATTACGCGCCGCTCGAGCCGATCAGTGTCTACGGGGCAAGCAAACTCGCGGACGAGGGACTCTGTTCGACCTACGCGTACTCTCACGACCTGACCGTCCGCACGTTCCGGTTTGCGAACATCGTCGGCGCGCGGCTGCGCGGCGCCGTTGTCCCCGATTTCATCGAGAAGCTACAGGCCGACCCCGAGACGCTCACCATCCTCGGTGATGGCCGCCAAGAGAAGTCCTACATGCACGTCGACGATTGCATCGACGCAATGGTACACGTCTGTGAACACGCGGACGGCCCGCTGGCGACCTACAACCTCGGGACGCGGACGACGACGTCCGTGACTCGCATCGCCGACATCGTCAGCGAGGAACTGGATCTCGAGCCCGAGTACGAGTACACCGGCGGCGACCGCGGCTGGACCGGTGACGTGCCGAAGATGCGCCTTTCGATCGAGAAACTCGATGCCCTCGGGTGGGAACCGGCCCACGAGAGCGATCAGGCCGTCCGGGAGGCGACACGGGAACTGTGCGCGGAGTTCGGTCTGCGGGACTGAACTCGCGACCGCCGAAGCGCTTCGAGCGAGCCGACTCGGGGTCGAGCCCCGAGCCTTTCCGTGGGTTCGTCGGACGCTCCCACACGGCCATCGGTCCGGTGGCCTCGAACGGGTGCGTGGGTCGCGGTCGGCTGGCTCACACAGCCCGATACCTGCCGTCGCCGTTTCCGAACGGCCGGACGGACCGACTGTCCCAACAGAACGCGAGCCAGCCTCCCGGACTGATGGAGCGTCTCGGACCGCTCGAGTACCGACGAGTAAGACTCAGAGCCTGCCGCCCGATAGCAGCCGTCCCCCGCGTCCGAGCGTCACTAGTAACGGTGCAGGTGAACCGCCTCACGGCTGCCGGTTTCGTCCTCGGTGGCAGAGGGTTTATTATGGTGTGAGAGAACAGCTTACGTGATATGCAACAGCAGGAACATGAAGCCGCCGAGAACTCGCCGGTCGACGCACTCGAGGGAACGAACTGTACGTTCTGCGACGACGGGGAACTCGTTCGAGGGGATTACAAGGGGAACACGGCCGTCATCTGCGATTCGTGTGAGACACCCGGCGCGCAATTCTGGTAATACCGGCCGTTTTCTTTTCTGGACGAAAGACAGACGCTGCCGATTCGATAACCGCACGGAAGTTGGCACCGACATCGAGCCCGAATACGCGCAACTCCCGTTCCCGAAGACGTCTACGTCCACGAGACCTGTGCCGACTCGAGCAAGATGTACAGAGACCGGCTGGGAGCCGGACATCGATCTCGAGGAGGGCATCGAGCGGGTCTGCGAGCCCTACTAGTCGCAGCCGGCCGGATTTTTCTAGCGGGACTAGATCGTGCCGCCAGCTACTAGTGGTTTGTTCGAAGAGAACGGGAGCGAACGATCGTTACCGATTGATCGCGCTCAGGAAAAAGGACGAGAACACGGTCTGGAGGCCGATGACGATCGCCGTGAACGCGACGAGCGACCCCATCGTGAACTCGAGCGACGCGAACCCGTTCGTGACCCACTGGTAGACCAGCGCGGCCGCGTAGAGCCCACCGACGCCGAACAGCACGAGTCCGGCCGTCGCGCCGTGTTCGAGAGACAGCGACGTCGTTACGCGCTCGGTGATCGGATCGGTCGGTTTCTGGATGGGATCGCTCGCGACGGTCGCGAAGACGCCGAGGCTACCGACCTGATAGCCGACGATCGTCAGCAGGCTGCCGGCGATCATCGAATGAGTCCCGAGAGTCACGCCGCCAATCGATACACTGGTGTAGGCGATTCCCATCACGGCCAGCCCGGCGAGACCGAGCAGGAGTCCCGGGACCGAGAACAGGTAGCCGGGGGCGTTTACGAGCATGAACCGGACGTGCCGCCAGCCGTCGCTGAAACTGTCGAGGGTCTCTTCCCCCTCGCGTTCGTGGTAGACGATCGGCGTCTCCACGATGTCGAGGTCCTTCGCGCCGGCTTCCATGATCATCTCCGACGCGAACTCCATCCCGGTCGTCTCGAGGTCCATCGTCTCGTAGGCCTCCCGCGTGAAGATCCGGAAGCCGCTGTGGGCGTCGCTCACACCCGCGCCGTAGAAGGCGTTCAGAAACTTGGTCAGCAGCGGGTTCCCGACGTATTGGTGGAGCGACGGCATCGCGCCAGGCTTGATTTCGCCCTCGAGCCGGCTCCCCATCACCATGTCGGCGTCGTACTCCTGAAGGTGAGCCAGCAGGCGCGGGATCTGTTCGAAGTCGTACGTCGTGTCGGCATCGCCCATGACGATGTACTCGCCGCGAGCGCGATCGAACGCGTACCGGTAGGCGTAGCCGTAGCCGGGTTGGTCGGGTTCGTAGACGATCGCGCCTAGGTCCCGCCCGATCTCGGGCGTCCGATCGGTCGAACTGTCGCTGAGAAGGATCTCGGCGGTCATGCCGAGGTCGTTGATCGCCGTTTTCGCGCGACCGATACACTCGGCGATGCCCGCCTCTTCGTTGAGCGTCGGCATAACGATGCTCAGGGCCGGCGTCTGCTCGCTGTCGGGGCCGAGCAGCAAGTCGTCGGCCTCGCGATCGCCTCCACGCTCGTAGCGGCCCGGGTCCGGCTCAGAGTCGTCGTCCAGTCGCTGCTGTGTCGACTCCTGTGCCGACGAGTGCTGCTGTTCGCTCTCTTTTGATGTACTCATAGTAGTCGTCTCTCACAGTCGGAAACCGGTCGGGTAGTCACGTTCATATCAGGTATTTCTGTCGGCCCCCATATCTGTTGGTGATACGCTATACTGGAAACCCCTGAATAAACGTTCGGTATTATAGTAGCTCCTGAAAGTCACTGCGCACCCGATCGCGGGACAGCGTTGCGATCGGTGTGTGAATCGTTGCAGGAGCGCCGATAGGTGAACGGACCGCCATTGCTAGGGCGGAGATGACATCGGTCGTATCCATTTTGAATCGGATTCGCCGAGAGAGAGTCACGGAACGAACGAGAAACGCCAAACTGCAGTCCGGTGCGAGTTAGCCACCACTCGGAGCGCTCGAGTTCGAGGACGCAGCGACATCGACCCAGAGGTGGACGGAGTACTCGGTGTCGTTCATCGACGGCTCGGCCGGCACGTCACCGCCGGGGAAGAGCAGCCAGACGATACGCTGCTCCTCGCCGACCATCGTCGGCTCGAGGTCGTACTCGTGGTGCCAGCTCTCGTTGTGTGCGATCGTCGTACTGAACCGGTCGAGTTCGCGCTGCTCGCGGACGACGGTGTCGTTGACCGTCGCGTTCCCGTCGCCCGTCTCGTTGCCGATCACCTCGACGTCTTGCTCGAGGACCACCACCGTATAGTCCGTCGTCTCGTGTTCGTGGTTGTCGATCCCGACGATCAGTTCCTGACTCTCCCCCTGCGTGAACTCCGTGGGGTAGTCGTCGGCGACCAGGTCGCCGTCGTCGTCTTCGGTCAGCAGATAGATCGCCGAGAATTGCTCGCCGGACGGTGGGACCAGCACCGCATACCCCACGCTCCCGACGGCCAGACAGACCGACAGCACGAGCAGGACGTTCAGTGCGGCGTCGGCGCGCGTGTCGGGCTCGAGCAACTCCGCGCGGCCGGCGGCGTACCACTCGCGGTAGGGGACCCGAAAGCGGTCCTCGGCCGGCAGCTCCCAGCGGCGGGTGGCAGCTATGGCCGTCGACGCGAGCGTAAAGCCGCTGACCGCCACCGCGATCGGAACGAGGCGAATCCCCCAGGGGGTAAAATTCAGTACGAGCCCGATGAGGGGGACGATCGCGATACTGAGGCCGAACGAGAGCGCGACGCGCTCGATGCCGTCGATCCCGTCCCGAGAGGCGAGTGAGTCGGACCAGCCGTCCGAGTCCGCCGTCTCGTCTCCGTCCGTATCAGGAGCCGTTTCCTCGCCGGCCTCGGGAAACAGCGCTGCGATGAACGCGTATCCCGGAGCGAAGAGAACGAAGACGAGTCCGAGCGCCACGCGCAGCGGCGTCTCCCGAATGATCGGGGCGAACACGGCCACGTTCGTCGCGACGACGAACGCGGCAACCGCAGCGAGATCGGCCGGCAACTGCCTGATCGGCCGCGGGATGAGAAGCCACATCGACCGGGAAGCGACCATTCACCCGCTAGTATCGGGGACGGCGGTAAAAACGGTCCGAAAACACCCCGCCGATGGCCGTCTCGATCCGCGGCTAGCGGTCGCTCGAGTCGAGCGACACGTTCGCCCGCGTGTCCGCTTCGAGGATTCGCTCTACCACCTGTACTTCCTCATCGGCCGAAATCTGCTCGGACTCGAAACACGCACGGAGGACCTTCCGTGCGAGGTCCGGATCGACCGACCGGGACGTGCCCATCCGTTGCTCGAGCGACTCGATGCGGGCCGTGAGCGTGCCGAGACACTCCGCGAGATCCGTGTCCGATCGGCCGCTCGCGCTCGCTCGAGTCGGGGGAGTCGCGTCCCGGTCCTCGCGGTCGGTGCCGTCCGAAGCGTCGTCGTCTCGTTTCTCGGACGGCAGGGCGTTCCCCGCGGACGGTTCCGCAGTCTCGAACGCCGCGTCCCCATCGGTGTTACCGCCGTCACCGAGTGCCGGGTCGGCCGGGTCCGGTTCCGATCGATGTCCGTCAGCGACGCTTTCGGGATCGTGGTCGACTGACGGGTCGCCGGGTGTGGAGTCGTCCGCGTCGGTCTCGGCCTTCTCGAAAAACCGCTCGACGAATGCCTGCCTGTCGCTCCAGTCGAATCCGTCGATGCCGTTGACCCGCTGGCTGATGGTCGCGCTGGTGACGCCGAGGCGCTCGGCGAGTTCGGCCTGTGTCGCGTCCGGTCGCTCGCGGATTTCCCGCAGGGTCTCCCGCTGTTTTTCGGTGACCTCGGTCAGGCCATCGAACTCGGTCGAATCGCCGCTCATAGCTTCGTCATCGGACGTCTCGTTCGCGTCTGTCGTCGAGCCGGAATCAGTGTCTGCCGCCGCTGCCGTATCGGTTCCCGAGGCTGGGTCATCCCCTGCGGGATCGCCGTACTCGGAAAGCACCTGTTCGACCAGCGATGTCGTTGCACCGGTAACATCATCGGCGATTTCTTCCATCGATGCCCCCGGGCGCGATTCCGCGACCGAGAGAATTCGCTTGTGGACGACCGCTCGCGGGTGATGCCGGTTTCGTTCGTTCCCTTTTGGGGTGTTCGGTGTTCGTGTATCACTCATACGCCCCCTCCGGTTTCACGGGGTTGTTCTCCCCCATCCGTTGTCATATACCTTTTTGCACTGCGACAATAAACTTAATCAAGCATGTAAGTCTTTTCCTAGTAGCTGACCGTCTAGTCATCGGCAGAGATGTTCTCGTCCGACGACTCGCCGAGACCGCACAATCGGCGCGCCTTCTCGAGGATAGCCGCCGACTCCGTCTCCGGAACGGTGTCGGAGTCGAAGACAGCACGTTCGTATCCCTGAGTGACGGCGCGAAGCAAGTCCGTCTCCGCCGCATCGGCACCGCGGTATGTGTGATAGAACTCCCAGTGAGTCAGCGACTCCTGCCCGTCGATCCGAGACGCCAGCGCACGGCGAGCGGCGGCGTAACTCGTTCGTGCAGCGTCGTCCGGTCGACCGGCCGCGAGTTGCTCGGCCGCCCGCTCGAGCAGGGGTTCTACCGGATTCGTTGCGGACCCGGTCGATCGATCGGCGGGTGCCCGTTCTCCGGCGACGGTCCCCTGATCGCCCGCCGAACTATCAGGCGACGCGCCCTCGTCCGAGCGACGGATCCACCAGAGGCCGACCCCGGCCGCAATGACCGCGGCGAAGCCGAGCGCAAGCAGGGCTGGCGTCGGAATCCGTGATGTCGAGCCATCGATTGCCACAGTGGTTTCGGCCCTGGTCGCCTCGAGGTTCGACCCATCACCTGTGTAAACCGCGGCGACTGTCACGTCGCCGCCGCTCGAACTCGGAGCGGACACCGTCGTCCCGAACGAGCCGCCGGCCGCGGTCGTGACGGTATCGACGGTCGACCCGTCGATCCGGATCCGTATGGACTCCCCTCGAACACCGTCCCCGTCGACGGTGGCGAACGACCCATTGACCGTGACCTCCTGCCCGCTGGCCGACGTTTCGTCTATCGCGATCGTACTCCGCGTCTCGCGAACTGTCACGGTCGTCGTCGTAACCGTTCCGGCGAGTGCTTGCTCCTCGAAAGGAAGCCGAACGCTTAGTTCTCGGTCCCCGTCTTCGACAGCCGCCGGAATCGGGCTCGACGAACCGAACACCCCGTTTCTGACTGATGCCGTCTCGAGCCGTTGGCCGCCGAGGGAAACCCAAACCGGGACGCTATCGACCGGCTGACCGTCGACTATCAACTCACCCGTAACGGTGTGTCGTTCGCCGTACGCCACCTCGCTCGGCGTCTCCTCCAGTACGAGCGTCGGTTCGACCTGCTCGATCGAGACGTCGACTGTCGTTTCGTTGCCCAGATAGATCGACTGGGTGTCGGGAACGTACTCGATGTCGAGTTCGTCGGTCGAGAGCGACTCGTCGGTCGGGCGGTACTCGAGGGTGAACCCGCCGTCCGCGTCGGTCGTGACCCGTTCGGTGTGGTTGCCGATATCGAGTCTAACCTCTTCGTTCGCGATCGGACTCCCGTCGAGCGTCCGCAGCTCCCCAGTTGCGACCAGCGGGTCGCGGAACGAGATCGTCTCGCGCTCGGTCGTAAGAGACAGGACCGTCTCCTCGAACTCCAGTTCGCGAACGACGGCCTGTTCGGACTCGATTTCGTCAGTGACGTTTTCGATCGCGGCGTCCGGCTCGGAGAGGTCAGTCCCCGTCTCCGTCTCGATGTCGGCATACCCCTCGCGAACGGAGCCCCCGAGCGACTCGATCTCGTCGGCCAGCGACTCGAGTTCGCGGGCGAGTTCGCGGGCGCGCTCCTCGTTACCGTCCTGTCGAGCCGCGTCGTACTCCGCTTTGGTGGCGCGATACTCCTGGACGGCTTCGGCCAACCGCGCCTGTTGCTCACCGGTCTCCTCGAACGTCTCTTCGTTGCTCTCCCCGTCGGTCTGGCCGGCGACGTCGACGTACTGCTCGAGCCGGTCGCGGTACTCGTCACCGACGTATTCGCTCGCGAGTTCGTACTCGCCCTCGCTCAACTGGATCGCGCTCTCACCGAGTTGAGACGACAGGCGATTCGACAGCCAGCGTTCGACGCCCTCGAGGTCGCCGTCCTCGGAATACTCATCGGGGTTTTGATGCGATGGCGTCTCGTTTCGTTCCTCGGCCGAATCGTTTTGCTGGACCGCGACGCGCTGCTGCATATCACCGTCCGAAACGGCAGTGGCCGCGCCCATTGGAACGACTCCGCCGATAATCACCAGAACGGTGACGGAAAGAGCCAGCACGAGGGCGCGACTGCCGACAGTGTTCACGGCCGATCAGTTCGCAACGCATCCCAATAAGGTATTCTCTCTCGAGAGGGCGAGCTGTTTGGAGCGTCTCGGCTGGCGGAATCAGTACTTTCAACTCGCTCAGCGAAATCTGTCGAGATATGCATCCCACGCGCCGGGGCTGGACGGTCGCCGCACTGGCCGTCGTGCTCGCCGTCCTCGCGGTGGTGTTCGCACGCCCGGTCGTCCTCGGCGGCGCAGTCCTCGTCGGTGCGTGGCTGCTAACCCAGCAGTATCGCTTCCTTCGCGATCTCGAACAAACGACCGACACTCTGTCGATCGTGCAATCGCCCGCACAGACGACCGTCCACACCGAAAGTGAGATCCCGGTTACGCTCACCGCGACGCGCGAGACCGAGACGGCGTTGACCCTCGAGATCACCGCCGGACTCCCGGTCGGGGCGAGGACGACCGAGCCGATCTCGGTGACCCTCGAGCCCGGTACCGAACGAACGGACCGGACGCGGACGGTCACCTGGCCCGTCGCCGGTCGCCACGCGTTCGATGCCGCCACCGTTACGGCGACGGACGGGCTGTTCCGTGAGACGATCACGACGGGGCCGACACCGACGGTGACGGTCGAACCGCCTACCCCCAGAACGCTTCACGTCGGCGAGGGTGGCGATCGTATCGCTGCCTCGTACGGCACTCACGGGACCGAGCGGTCGGGATCGGGGATCGAACTGGCCGAACTGCGCGAGTACGTTCCGGGCGATACCGGAAAGCAAATCGCCTGGAAAGCGACCGCCCGGTACGGCACGCCGTACGTCCGCGAGTACGAGGCTGAAACCGACCGGCGGACCCTCCTCGTCGTCGACCACCGCGCAGCGCTCGGTACCGGCGCACGGACCGAGGCGAAACTCGATTCGCTCCGTGAGGTCGCGCTGTCGATCGCGGGGACCGCACGCCGTCTCAACGACCCGCTCGGACTGGTGACGGTCGGTGACGGGGGGATCACGGGCCGAACCGGACTGGCATCGCCAGCGGTTACCCACGGGACGATTCGTCGCCAACTGCTCGACCTCGAGCCGACAGCGACGAGTGAGCCGCCCGCGACAGCCGTCTCCGGTCGAGACGGGCTCTCGTCACCGCCCCGCCCTGCGGACAGGTCGCCGTCACGGATTCGTGGGCAGAAGCCGAACGCGGCTTCCCCCGCGGACGCCCAGCAGTCGTTCGGCGATCTCGAGAAGGGGGACGACGCGTTTTCGCGGACGCTTCGCCCGTTCTATGCCGATCGGCAGGTGTACCGCGAGCAAGCGAGCAAGGATCCGTTGTACGACGCCGTCCGAACGGGCGTGACGAACGCACAGGGGCGGCTCTGGACCGTCATCTGCACGGACGATTCGCGGCCGGCGGAACTCCGCGAGACGGTATCGTTCGCACGGCGGCGAGGCAACGTTATGGTCTTGCTCGCGCCGACGGTCCTGTACGAACCCGGCGGACTGGCGGACATCGAACGCGCCTACGACAGATACGTCTCGTTCGAGGAGTTTCGACGCGAACTCGCGACGTTCGATAACGTGACGGCTCTCGAGGTGGGACCAGCAGATCGACTGGCAGCGATTCTCGACGCAGGGCGATCAACTGGGGGGCGCGCATGAGCGTTCGGATCGACACGCGACCGGCAGCAGGCGGCCGCGACTGGGTGAGCGGCGCCGCGCTCGGAGCTATCATCGTCGGATTCGGCATCGTCTCGGGCCCGATCGGTATCCTCGCGGGGACAGCGACCGCGCTCGTCGGCTACCTGTTCGGGGCACCGTACGCGTTCGCGCTCGGCCACGTCGCACTCGCCGCGATCGCCCCGATCGGGATCGATCCGATCTCGATCGTCGTCGTCGAAGCCGCGTTCGTCGCCGTTTTGCTCGCCCCACTTCGACGGACGACGAACCCGATCACCCTCGTTGGCGTCGCACTCGCGAGTACGCTCGTGATCGCAGGCATCGCGTGGCTCGTCGTCGACTCGCAGTCGACCGCTCTCGCGGCGCTGACGATACTCGGTTGCCTCGCGATCGCCGCGTACGCCCTGCACCGACTCGAGGTCGTTCGCCTCGGGCTCGTTCCCGCCGACGACGGACGAAACCGGTCGACGGCCGACGAATCGATTCCCGAACCCGTCGGGACGGACACCCAGCGACAGACCGAGGATGACTGAGCTATGAGTGATGCCGACAGGACCGAGATGGACGCTGATCGAGCCGATGAAGACGATGGGGACCGACTCGAACTCGCAGCGCGAGCGGAACTCCTCGAAGCCGAAAACGAGCGACTGCGATCCGAGTACGCTCGCGCTCGCCACTCACAATACCGTCGTACTGCGGCGGGATTAGCGCTCGTCGGGGTTCTCGCAGGCCTCGCCGGTCTCCTCTTCCCCGACGCCCGTGATGTCCTCTTTGCGCTCGCTGCGGTGGGTCTGTTCGGTGGCGTCCTCACCTACTACGTGACCCCCGAGACGTTCGTCGCCGCGGGCGTCGGTGAACGGATCTACGCTGCGATGGCAACGAACGAGGCAGCGATCGCCGCGGAACTCGGCCTGGCTGACGACCGCATCTACCTCCCGACCGGCAGCGCCGAAGGGATGCGTCTGTACGTCCCCCAAGGAACGCCCGGCGAGTTGCCCGATATCGCCGAACGCAGCGGGCCGATCGTAACCGAGCCCGATCATCGCGGCCTCGTCCTCGAGCCGACCGGGGCAGCGCTGTTCGAGTCGTTCGAGCGGGCACTCTCCGGCGAACTCGCGACTACGCCCGAACCGCTCGCGACGCAGTTGACGGACGGGCTCGTCGAGCAGTTCGAACTCGCGGACAGTGCCAAATCGGACGTCGACGCCGCAAGCGGACGCGTCACCGTCGCAATCGTCGACAGCGCGTTTGGTGCAGTCGATCGGTTCGACCACCCCATCGCCTCGTTTCTCGCAGTCGGTTTCGGGACCGGTCTCGAGCGCCCGATCCGACTCGAAGTCGCGGCTGGCGACGATCGGTCGGACTGGCTGGTCACCTGCCGGTGGGATTTCGGTGCCGACGAACGGCAACTGGCGGAGACGACTGACCGCGAGACTGGTGTGCGTGAGGACAGCGGAGAGTAGCAGGCTTCACTCGACGTTGCCACCGTCGCTCGCTGCAGCCGAATCGAACGTCCGACCCGTATCGGCGCTCGGGGGCTCGATCGCGTCGACGATGTCCGCGACGACCGCGACGGGATCGACGTCGCTCAAGTCCGCATCAGTATTCAACACGAGTCGGTGGCGTAACACCGGCTCGGCCATCGATTTCACGTCGTCGGGGATCGCGTAGTCACGCCCGCGAATCGCGGCCCGTGCTTTGGCACCGTTGAGAAACGCGAGTGTCGCACGCGGCGAGGCACCGTGAGCGACATCGGCGTGGTCTCGAGTCGCGGCGACCAGATCGAGTGCGTACTCCTTGACGGCCGGCGCGACGTGGACCGTCTGAACGGTTTCGCGGGCAGCGACGAGCTGCTTGGGATCGACGACTTGGTCGACTTCCTCGGGGCCGAGATCCGGGTTCTCGTCGAACCGATCGAGGAGTTCGCGCTCGTCCGACCGACTCGGAAGGTCAAGCGTCAGTTTGAACTGGAAGCGATCGCGTTGCGCTTCCGGAAGCTGAAAGACGCCTTCCGATTCGATCGGGTTCTGGGTCGCGACGACCATGAACGGGTCCGGCAACGCGAGCGTCTCGCCCTCGATCGTCACGCGTCGCTCTTGCATCGCCTCGAGCAGCGCGCTCTGAGTCTTCGGCGTCGCGCGATTGATCTCGTCAGCGACGACGAGATTGGCGAAGACGGGGCCGCGCTGGAGTTCGAACGACTCCGCACCCTGTCGATAGATGTGCGTCCCCGTGATGTCGGCAGGGAGGGTATCCGGCGTCATCTGGATCCGGTTGAAATCGAGCCCGGACGTCCGCGCGAAGAGGTTCGCAAGCGTCGTCTTGGCGATTCCGGGCACGCCCTCGAGCAGGATGTGGCCGCGGGTCAGGAGGGCGATCGTCAGGTACTCGACGCCGTCGTTGTTCCCGATGAGGACGCGGCCGATTTCGGCCTGCAGCTTCTCGTAGACGGCCTCGGGATCGCCGCTCGTCCCGTCGGCCGGATCGGTGGTGCCGCTCATTCGTCTGTGTTATCTTCCGAACGCGGATGGTTAAGGGCTGTTATCACGCGCTGAACCCGTTCCGCGTCCCACTCGGGATAGCGCCGACGGAGGTATTCGGCCCGCTCGGTGTCGGACAGACCGGGAGCCCCGGACGTGCTGTCACGGTCATCCGAAGGCTGCGATTGCATCGGCAACCGGGATCGGACGGTCTCGAGCGGGGAGCGAGTCCGGGACCGGGAGAGGAGCCCCACGAGCCCGATACTGAGAGCCCCGACGAGCAACTGTAACAGCGGCGAGTTTCGGATCGTCAGCAATGTGGCAGTCAGCGGCGGGACCGCAGCGTCGTGGGACCGGTCGATGATCACGTGATCGGCGTCGGCGTATAAGCCGCGCACGAACGCGGTGTTGTCGGGTTCGTCGTACATCGCGTTGATACTGATGCTCGGATCACCGACGACAACGACCTGGCCCTCGCTCACGTTCTCGACCGTTGCGACCGGATACGAGCGGAGATCGTCCTGCTCGTCCAGATCGTCATCTTCGGGTCCGAGATAGGCGAACTCACTGGTTCCGACGAGTACAGTCGCGTTTCCGGGCTCGACTGCCGTCGCGTAGTTAAGCGTCAACTGATCGACGCCGGTCGTGGACCGGTGATCCGTGACGTTCGTCGCGACCGGCATCGTCGGCCCGCGGAAGTGGTTACGTTCGTCCCGCAAGAGCTGGCCGTCGGCCCGCGCCTCGGCACCGACCGTGGACAACAGCGCGTTCCCCGAGTCGCCGAAGTTCTCGAGGACGACGAGCGTCCCACCGTCGGCGACGAACTCGCGGACGCGCTCGGCGTCGGCCCCGTCGTAGCGTTCGTCCGGCGCGATCACGAACGCGACCGTGTCGTTGGCCGGCACGCGGTCGTACTGTGCGGTGTCGCGGACGAGATGACGCTCGACGGTCGAGTCGGTCTCGACGTCCTGGCGGAAATCGGACGAGCCGTCCCAGGACGGATTATAGGGGCCGAACGCAGTCGACGATGTCGCGGCGGCGGTGCCGAGCGCGACGACGACGGTGACAGCGAGTGCGAGCAGGAGAACGCGCGGCCACTCGACGCCGTCCCCGTCGCCGAGGACGCCACCGTGCCAGCTCATCGTGATACCCCCGGACGGTAAGTGATCGACCACTCTCGAGAGCGGATGCGTTGCTGGGTCATACGGGAATGACCTCCGGCGGAAGAATCTCGAGGATCCGCCGTACGACGATGATCGCGAAGCCGACGAGTCCGACCGCGATGAGCCACCGGAGCCGGCGTCGCCACGTCGGCGTGACGTTGAACGGGGCCGTCAGCTCCGTGACGACGAGGAACCCGATCAGCGAGCAGACGAACACCAGTTCGTACGAGAGCGCGTTCAGGAGGGCGAGGACGAGGACCGTCCCGACCATCCACGCGACGTTCCCGCGAACGAACTGCATCCGACGCTGCGTTGGCATCTACGTCAACGAGCCACCGCAGGCTACCTAAACGTAGCGCACTCTCGACGAACTCGATGCTCTCCCTCGCGACCTCGAGATACCTCTTCGATTGGACTGGTTTCAATGGGACTCGCGGTGAGAGTTGATCATATTAGAAAGACGCATACTCCCAACCCGGTAATCACGAGCCTGTTCACTGTTTTCGGATAACATTATCTGAATTGCAGGCGCTAAAACCCCGTCCTTCAGGGCGGGGATACAGCGCCGTCATCGTCTGTCTTTCGTGTGAATCGGCAGTTTCACAGTCCCACGCGGTGTATTGTGGACTGTGCGCGGGAAACTGGCAGTTGACTCGGTGTTTGCCACGGCGAGAGCCGAAATCAAACAAGTGAGCCGACCGCGCCGACCGACACAAAACAAGATACCTCCAAGCCGTCAACACGGTAAGAGTAACGGCTTCGTGGCAGAGCCAGCGCCGTCGGTCGCAAACCTTAGATTCCCAACCTTCCGAATTGACGGGAACCGCCACTTGTGCGGTTCGGGAAGCCCCGCCCTTTAGCGTGGGGAGGATGTCACAGACATCACTCCGCAGCCACTTTTAAGTCAGTGTATGATTTGAAATCGCCGATAATGAACGGTTCGCCCTCAAACGACCCAACGTAGACGATTACCTCACCCCAACCATCAGTGGGTTCCTCGGTCGGTTGGTATGGAACCCAGATCTCCGGTATAAAGCCGCCGGTGTGGTGGACCAGAGTGATCTGTTCTTCGTCGCCGCCAAACGCCGCCGCTTCAGGCACGGATTCAGCTACTTGTTCCTCCCCTAATTGTCGCTGCTCGCCGTTCTCGCCGTAAAACGTGAACGCGGCGAACTCGGATACGGACAGTTCGTTAAATTCGCCGAGGGAAACATCGACCCCCTCTTGGCTCATCCCCCGATTGTTCTGCATCGTATCCGTCAGTTGCTCGACCGACATCCCGTCTCCAGATCCCTCGAGTTGCGTCATTGAGAGACAACTAGCTGCTTGTTCGAGATTTCCATTAGCAGCCGCTGTGTAATACTCTTCCACGAGTGATGCCGCGGAGGAACTTCCGTCGTTATCGCTCCCGGGGCTATTGTCTTGACTGGGACTTCCGTCGCTATCGTTCCCGGGGCTATTGTCTTGGCTGGAACTACAGCCAGCGAATGAAGTCACTCCTGCTGCCCCAAGCGTTGCAAGTAGAGCGCGTCGACGTGTCATAGTGGAATCAAAGAACATAATCTGATAAAACTAATGCACTATCACAACTCCTCACCATAATTACCGCCGTTCAGTCGAAAGACATCTCGATCATCGTCGTCGCATTCGAACATCGCGAGCGGGAACCAACGATCGTTACCAGCGATATCGGCTTCGCTGCGTTGACTCCGACCGAGTACAATCTCTCGGAACTCGCTCTCGAGTATGTTGACTCCCGGTCCGCAACTTCGGCGTGCTTGATACCACCTCGACAACGGCGACTGGAAAAGCGAACCGCCCGGCGACAACGACATGTCTTTGCCGGCCCCGCTGCAAACCCGACCCGATGTGGCCCTGGGGACACCTCGCCGTCGCGTACCTGCTCTACACGGGCTATCACTGGCGACGCGACCGCCGGCCGCCGCGAGCGCTTCCGGTGATCGCCCTCGCGATCGGCTCACAGTTTCCGGACCTGATCGACAAACCGGCCGCGTGGACGTTCGGATTCCTCCCGGGCGGGCGGACGCTTGCGCATTCGATCTTCGTCGCGGCGTTGCTTCTCCCGGCGGCTTACCGTCTGTCCCGCCGTCTCGGTCGCCCCGAGACCGGAGTGGCGTTCGCGATCGGGCACGCCTCGCATCTGGTTGCCGACATCCCGCCGACGGCGATCCTCGCTCGAGACCTGTCGGCGACGACGTTTCTGTTCTGGCCCGTCCTCGAGCCACCACAGTACCAGAGTCCCGAAAGTATTCTCGCCGGCTTCCTGCGGTACTCGATGGGGTGGTACGAGTGGGTCCAGTTGGGGCTCGTTGGCATCGCGTTCCTCGCCTGGTATCGTGACGGCGCGCCCGGTCTCGGCTACGGTCGCCGCGCTCTCGAGCGTGTCACCGGAAACCGCGGGTTGAGCGGGTCGAAACGATGAGCCAAAACCAGCTCCTCGAGTCTGTCCGAGAACGACCGCGAGTGTTCGACTGTAACAGTTTCTGACGACGGGCGATACGATCGGCCGCCGCGTGTGCGGGCCCTGTGAAGCCGTTACTACTGCCTTGTAATATTATACAAAGCTCGGTAAGCGGCTCGAAACAATGAGTCGGCGCTCGGCGTTCTTCGAACAATCAAGCGAATGGCCCGCGACTCATCCCCGACCGAGAACGAGAGGCCCCGAATGCGACCGGTCAGCGACAGCGCTGATCGAACGGCGGAGCCGTCATCGGTCGCCGTCCGATGTGATGGTGTGACGCACGAGTACGGGACCGGTTCGAGCGGCGTCGGGTCGACGGCGTCACGAACCGTCACGGCTCTCCGCGATGTCTCGTTCAAGGTGGCCACCGGCGACGTCGTCGGCCTCGTGGGTCCAAGCGGGAGCGGCAAATCGACGGCACTCCACGTTATCGGCGGTCTCCTCGAGCCGAGTGACGGCACCGTCGACGTACTCGGGACGGACCTCACGGAACTCTCTGGAGCGCAGCGAACGCGACTGCGTCGCGATCACGTCGGGTTCGTCTTTCAGCAGTTTCACCTGCTGCCAGCACTCTCCGCTCGAGACAACGTCGCCCTCCCACTGATCGAACGTGGCGTGGCACGGCGCGAGCGGCAGCGGCGAGCGGCCGAGTTACTCGAGCAAGTTGGTCTCGACGATCGAATGGACCACCTGCCGAGCGAGCTGAGCGGTGGTGAGCAACAGCGCGTCGCGATAGCACGGGCATTGGTCGCCGACCCCGAGGTCGTTCTGGCTGACGAACCCACGGGCGAACTGGACACGGGAACCGGAGCGCGAGTCCTCGAACTCCTCGTCGACGTCGCGGACGAACGGACGGTACTAGTCGCGACGCACGACGAGCGTGCGATGGCAGTGACCGACCGCGTTCTGCGACTCCTCGATGGAGAGGTGCGGCAGACGGAGCAGTTCGGTAGTGAGCAATGAGCGGCGATCTCCCCGAACGGAATCGAGGTGGACCTCGCGGCCGCCGGGTTCGTCGGTGGGTCGGACTCTTCCGGATCGCTGTCTACCGGCTGGTGGCACGACTTCGCCGCGTACCGAGACAGACGATCGTGACGGTCGCTCTTATCGCCGTTACGATCGCCCTCCTGGTGATCGTGACCGGAATCGCCGCCGGCATTGCGACCGATTCGCCTGCCGACAGCGAAGCCGACGTTCGTATCGTTCCGGCCGGCGGGGGGACGCTCTCGTCAGTCATCGACGTCGAGACCGCGCGACTCGGTAACGTTCACGAGACGTCCGCGACGCTCGATGAACGCGAGGACGTTGCATACGCGACACCGGTTCTGGTCGAAGCGGTCCGTATTCAGGTCGACGGGAGCGACGAAACGGAGACCGTCCTCGCGATGGGCGTCGTCCCGCCGGCCGAGCCGATCGCGATCGAGGGAGTCTCGACTGCCCCACTCGAGCCGGGGGATCCCCATTTCGCGAACGGAACGTACGACGGCGCTCGGACCGGTGAAGTCGTTCTGACGGACGAAGCGGCCGCCGCTATCAACGCCTCTGAGGGCGATTCCCTCGAGGTCGGAAGTTCGATGGCGGCCGCGACACTCAATCGAGAGGCCACCAGTGGCTCACCCGAGTACACCGCGACCGCTATCGAAGACACGGAAGCCAACGGTGTAAGCGGTGAGCTTCCGATCGTCATGCTTCATTTGAGCGAACTCCAGTCGATATCGGGGGCCGACGACGATGATCTGGCCGATCAGGTACTCGTGAAAACCGGACCGGACGCGTCGACGACTGCGGTCGAGTCGGCGGCGGCGGACGCGTATCCGAACGCGACGGTCCAGGCGGGTGACGACGGCCAGTTGGCGTCGATCCGGAGCAACGATTTCGCGCTCGCGACGAGTTTGGTCGCGTTGATCGTCGCAGTCGTGATCTGTTCGCTATTCGTCGCGACCTCGGCGGCGCTGACAATCGACAAGGACCGGCAGACGATTGCCGTGTTCGCAGCGATCGGCTTCTCGACCCGGTCTAGGCTCGCGATTGTCGCGGTCACGACGTTAAGTCTGACGCTGGCCGGCGCTCTGGTTGGCATCGTCCTTGGAACCATCGGCGTCTCGGTCACGAACTACGTCGCGACGGCGACCGTTGCGCCGGGGCCGATCGCGACGCTCCGTCCCGCGTTCGGACTCTATGCCGTCGCCGTCGCGCTGATCGCCGGCGTCCTCGCACTTCCGTATCCGCTCTACCTCGTCGCACGAACGAACGTCGTCACTGAATTGGGGCGATAAGCATGCGCCGACTACTCACGAAAATGCGCGCGATCGCTCGTCTTACACTTCGGCAAGTGCGTCACGAACGCGGCCGAACAGTGTTCGTCGTTCTCTCGATCGCACTGGCCGTACTGGCCGTCACGCTTCTGGCAAGCGTTGGCCTCGGCGTCCTCCAGACCGGCGAGGAGCGGTTCGATCGGGCCGGTCAGGACATCTGGATCACGGCCGACGGCGTCGAGTTGACTGCGACTGGCGGCATCGAAAACCCGATTACCGATTCCCACCGACTCGCCGCGGACCTCGAGCGACGCGACGACGTCAGGACGGCGTCGCCACTTGCGTTCCACGGCGTCTACGTCGGGACGGAACCGGACGATCTCGAACTGGTAACCGGGCTCGGCGTTCCGAACACCCACGGCGATCTCTCGCTCGAGCGCGGCACCGGGTTCTCGGAGGGGGACAGCCACTATGCGAACGGCACGTACGACGGGCCGATGAGCCAAGAGATACTCATCGATCCACAAACGGCTGACCGATTCGACGTCGACGTCGGCGATACGCTCTACGTCGGCTCGAGTCGCTCGAGTGCCACCGAGCGCGAGTTCGAGGTCGTTGGGATATCCTCGGCGTATTCGCAGTTCCTTGGATCCTCGACGGTGACGATGCCCCTCAGCGAACTACAGACGGTCACGGGAACCACCGGCACCGATCGGGCGACGTACGTGACGGTCACGACGGCGGAGGATGCCAACCGGGCGGCCGTTAGCGAATCGATCCAGCAGTCGTATCCCGAGTACGACGTTCGGACGAGCGAGGAACAGTTCGAGTCGCTGCTGAGTGAGTATCTCCTAATCCTCGCCAGCGGTGCGACGCTCGTCGTGTTAGCACTGATAGCCGGTATCGCCATGACGGTGAACACGCTCGTCCTCGTGGCCGTCCAGCAGCGGGAAGAACTCGCCGCGTTGCGAGCGATCGGCCTGTCACGCGGGTTCCTCGCCGGTCTCGTCGGTGGACAGGGATTGACGCTTGGACTGATCGGCGGACTTCTCGGCCTCCTCGCGACCCCGGTGTTCGCGTTCGGGCTCGATCGCGTCGCCGCACGGGTCGTCGGCTTCGATGACCTGTTGCGGACGCCGCCGGAAGTCTACGTCGGGGGACTCGTTATCGCAGTCGGTATCGGGACGCTCGGCGCGATCGTCGCCGGGTGGCGAGTGGCGCGGGACGCTCGCGTCGATACCCTTCATGTCTGACTCGAGGCGGCGTGAACAACCTCGCGGTCGCTTCGACGGGATTCCGGTCGCCGGACGAGTTCAAGCATGCCATCAAGGAGCGACCCCATCAGCGGGAGCGCAGGGTGGAAGAGGAAATCAGCGTCCACGTCGGACAAGTACCGCGACGATTCCGGCGATGACAGCAACGATCGCAGCGCCGATCCCGACGACCCCGAATCCGCTACCGTCGTTGCCGTCTTCCGAGATCTGCTGGTCCTCATCGGTCACGGGGTCGGCGTCGGTCGACGCGCCGGCTCCCGTCGACGACCCGTCCTGTCTCGGTTCCGGCTCGACGACTGCGAACATCGAGAACGAGTCGGTCCGTGCGTGGAACGTCACCGACTCTCCGTCCGCCGATTCGAGGGTCGTCTCGAGGCGCTCCCAGCCGGTGTCAGTCTCGTGTACGACGACGGCAGCGCTCGGATCGTTCACCTCGTCGCGAGCCACGGTGAGTTCGACCGTCGCCGACGACCGCGAGACGGTATCGTTCGTGGGGGAGATATCGACGGCAGTCACGACCGACGGCGCGGTCGAGGTGGTGTTCTCGGAAAGTCCACCCCTCACTGCATCGGCGAGTTCGGTCGGCGGCTCGTCGTACTCGGCCACCTCGAGTTGGCCCGTCGGCGACTCCGCGTCGAACGTAACCGTTTCGACGGTATCGGTTTCGTCGATCGCGACGGTCGTTCCAGCTCGCTCCGAGTCCGCATCGGTTATGTCGGTGACGACCACATCGTCCGTGGAGATGTCGTCGAGGGGGTCAGCAGTAGTATTGTTGCCGCCGGTACCGTTTTCGGTCCCGTCGAGTTCGCCGCTTCCGTCATCGTCGCTACCGCCGCCGGGAAGTCCACCACCGAAGCCGCCGCCCCCGCTCTCGCTGGCCTCGACGGTGATACTAGTCGAAACAGTCCGTTCCGGACCCGAAGGGGAGCGAACGGTAAGCGCCACCGTCTTCGAACCGGGAGTATCGAACGACGTCGTCACCGTCCGGCCAGTCTCGGTCTCGCCCTCGACCTCCCACGTGTAGGTAGCGTTCGCGACGGGCACGAGCCCGGCGGACGCGTTCGCAACGAGCGAGGTTTCATCTCCGACGGTAACGGTACTTGGAGCGTCGATACGGGCGTCGAACGGGGCCTCGTCCGGCCGCTCGAGGGCCCGAACTTGCCCCAGTTCGCGCAGATAGAGTCCGTCGTCGTCGACTGCGAGCCGACCCGTCCGAGGCGACGCTGCACTCGTCCAGAGATGGCCACCCTCCGGCGTGTAGGTCCGGACGGTTCCGCCGGAGAAGGCCGGGTCGGGATCGGTCAGGTACGCGACGTCGTCCGTCGATCTGAGACGGCCCTGATCTCGGAAGGCGGAACGCGTGACGACGTGTAGTCGGCCGGTACTCGTAGCGAGGTCGACCACGTTCGCGGGCCGCCGCCTTTCGGAGAGCCCCTCCGGGGTGAGTCGCGTCTCGTAGTTGCCGTGTAGCGTTTCGTTGAACACGGTGGTCCCGTTCGCGTTCAGGCCGGCGAGATGCGGCCCCCCACCGACGACGACGGTCTCGTCGACGGTCGCTATCGAAGCGTCGCTCACGCGATTCCCGGTCCAGAACGCCGATTCGTGCCATCGTTGCGTTCCAGTCGTCGCGTCGAGCGCCCGGACGGTAAGCGGGCCACTGCCGAGGAGTTGCCCGTCTTCGAGGTAGTAGGGGCTCTGCCCGGCGACGTACACGGTCCCGTTCTCGGCGACGAGTCCGCGGGCGTTCTGTTCGAAGCTGTCTGGCGTCTCGAGCAGGCTCTCGAGCGTTGCGTTCCACGACGCGGTCCCGGTACTCGCGTCGTATGCGGTGACTCGTTGGGAACCGGTAGTGACGATCGTCCCGCTCTCGGTGTCGAGCGCGATTCGCTCCGGCGGCGTTTCGATCGTGGTGTTCCAGACCGGGTCGCCACTCGCCAACTCGCGTGCGGTCAGCATCGGTTCGGGTCCGTCAGCGGTCTCCGCGACGCTTACGACGTATACCCGGTCGTCATCGACGACGGGATCGCCCAGGAGGGAGTCGCCCGGCTCGGCCCGGCCGAGACGCGTCGACCAGACGGTCTCGCCGGACGCGTTCAGACGCTTGAGGACGCGATATGACGCTCGGTCTCCGTTGGACGAACTCAGGTTGAAGTGGGTCACGATCGCCCCGTCTGCGGTCGTCGTCGCGGACGATATCTGCGCGTATTCCTCGTCCTCGTCCCGGTTGCGGTCGGGTCTGAACGACCACAATCGTCCGCCGTCGTCGGCATCGAACGTCGTCAGTTCGCCCTCATTGACGGCGTAGACGTGCCCATCGACGACATCGAACTCGCCCGTCGGCAGCCTCTGTTCGAGGGGCAAGCCACCCGCCGGTGGTCTCGGTTCGAATTGCTGGTCGCCGTCATCGATCGGCAGCTCGGCCGTCCAGTTCTCGGCGGTCCGCGAGGCCAACACGGAGAGGTTCCGCGTCGCCGTCCACCCCGTCTCGTCGGTGACGGTGGCCCTGACCGTCTGATAGCCGCTGAACCGGTAGTCACGGGTCACGTTCGCACCCGTTACGGTCGTCCCGTCCTCGAAGCGCCACGCGATCGAGGAGACTGCGGGCTCAAGGTGAGTCGCGTCGAAGACGGCGGTACCGTTGTCGGTCCGATCGACCGGAACCGTCCCGGTCCAGTCGAACCACGGAGAGAGCGTCGCGGCGACGCGACGCTCGTCGGTCGCCACCCACCCGGATGGAGTCTCTGCGCGGTACGAGACGTTGTGAACGCCCGGACTGAGGGAAACGGTCACGTTCGTCGCGTTCCGGACGGTATGGTTCGGGAGCGTCCACCTGCTGGCGGCCACGTCGCCGACGGTCCGTGCCGTGTAGGTCACGTCGGCACCTGCACGGACCTGCTGCGGGCCGTCGAGCGTCGTACTGATCGACGCTTTCGGTAACGTGGCGGCGATCAGTTCGTTCGGCGCGTCGTACCCCTCGCTGCCGACGACGTAGAACGTGTCTCCAGTCGTCGCGACGTCGTTCATTTCGTCGAGTCCGTAGTACTCCCAGATCGGGGAGGAAGTGCCGTTCGCAACCGTCGACAGGCCGTACTCTCCGCGCGCGAGGAGGACGTTTCCGTCCCGTCCGAGAGCCGATTGGGGAGTGTCAGTGATGCCACCCGAAGCCGCGGCAACGACCCGGCCGGTCGTCTCGTTCGCGCGAACGATTTCGCGGCGAAACTCGATCATCACAAGTGCGACGATGAGAGATTCGAATGGGTTCTCGAGTCGCAGTTCTAGATGAAAGCTCAATACGTTTGGGGCGGCCGCTCGAGTATCTCGAATATTTCCTTCGCCCGATACTCCTTGTTGCGATCTTTGCCCGTCACTTCCTCTAAGATTCCTTCGTCTTCCAAGGTGTCAATCGCACGGTAGGCGGTCGATCGCTCGATGTCGAGCCGCTCCGCGACCGTTTTGGTCGTTACGTACGGCTGCTCGAAAAGACTGCACGCTAAGCGATTCCTCGCGTATTGGACGCCACCGTACTCCTCCTCGTAGCTGCGTCGTAGCTCGTCTAGTGCCAACGTTCGGGTAACGGACTCCTCTGCCTGCTGGGCAACGCCTTTCACGAAAAATGAGATCCATTCTTCCCAGTCGCCGCGGGATCGGACAGCGTCCATGCGGTCGACATACGTGGCTTTGTTCCGATTGAAGTATTCGCTGAGATAGAGGTTCGGGCGCTCGAGAAGGCCGCCATCGTACAGCTGAAGTGTGATAAGCAGACGTCCGAGTCGTCCATTCCCGTCACCATACGGGTGGATCGTTTCGAACTGGTAGTGGAAGAGCGCGATATCTACGAGCGGGTGATAGCTCCCGCCAGTCCGGTAGTAGGTCACCAGAGCGTCCATCAGCCCGTCAACTTCGCCTGGAACCGGTGGCAGAAAGTCTCCGAGGTGGTTTGGAACCGTCTTGTAGGCACCGATCGTGTCGGTATCGACGCGGTCGTCCGGAACGTCCGTGAGTAGCGTTTCGTGAAGATCGTGAAGAAACGAAACAGAAATCTCTCCCCCGTTGTCGAGTATCTCAATACCGTCTTCGACAGCTTGCTCGTAATTGAGGACTTCCTGCGTGTCCTTGGTATCTGTGTCACTCGTTGGTTCGATAGAATATCCGTCCTCGGCTTCGTCGAGACTCCGCGTCTCGAGGCTGTAAAGAGCATTATAGTCGACATCAGCCCCCTCGATCTCGGCAGATTCCATCGCTTCTTTCCGTAGAAGCGACGTGTAGAGGACGGGCGGAAAGTCAAGTTCGAGACTGACACCGCTGAGTTTGCCGAGCCAAAACGTGGCATCGGCGAGTAGGTCGTAGAAGTCCCTATTTAATGCGAGGTCGCGCGAGGGCGGTAGTGGATCCGGCTTGTAGTACGACTCTCTCCCGTAGGAGATGAGCTCGCCAGGTGCCGACTCTTGAACTTCCGTCCCCTCCATGCACGTAACTGCTCTATTGATCCGTCATAGTTGAATCTAACGGTCCTAAATGCAAATAGTGGCCTCATTGATCTGGCATAGGCGAATCCAGTGACATCGAATGCAAACAACGATCTCAGAAGGGGGTCTCGTTGTGTATCAGTGGATTGTATGCAGCTACGATCTAGCGTGAGTTCTTGCAGTATGCCGTGTCCGCGAACTCACTTTTCGAGGACAGCAATAAGTACAGCAGGTTCATTTAGCGAGGCAGGGTATGATGATGCGACGATTAGAGAGTCGCCAGCAGCGGCGAAGCTGAACGCTCACGTTGCTGGTCACGCTGTCAGTGTTCCGTTTGTCGAGCAGTCGTTCGACCCACGGTCACGGCACTAACACCTCCTCGTTCGAGCCCCGGACTCGGCAATCTGAGGCAGTAGGCTCGCCACCACGCGGAGAGGTACTCCGACGCGACTCGCTACGACTCCATGTCGCTCCCCACCGTCGAAAAAGCGGTGGGTCGAGTTGGTTCCGAGTGGCGCAATTTTGCCGAGATTCGAGAGAAGTGCGTGCCAGCTAATAGAACAATAGGTAGAATAGTTACAATAGAAAGAATGGATATAATAGGAGAATTCCGCTGCTCGTTGTGAGAGCTGTTGCAAAATCGGTCCAACAGCCAGCTACAGTTAGCCTCCCTAGGGACGAGAAGTAGGGTAGGTTCCCTTACCAGGCACACAATCTACAATAGGTACCTTTCTAGCACCACCTTCCCAACCTATCTCACCTACCTAACCTATTGAACCTACTCCACCTATTTCACCTGCTGTGTCTACCCAACCCATTTGAGTTGCAATAGGTAGAATTATCCTTCAGGAATGTAATACGGTCTCAATAGGTTGAGACGGGACCTTCCAAGACAATAGGTTCCTATTGCGAAGCAACAGAACGAGCAAATATAACAATGAATGAGTCAACAGCCGAACCACGCGCCGTCAGCGTGGTCATTCTGAAAGGCGGTGTCGGGAAATCTACAACCTCGATGAACCTCGCGCGCCAACTCTCCGAGCGCGGGACGACCCTGTTCGCCGACCTCGATCCGAACGGTCACGCGACGAACGGGCTCGGCTTCGAAGAGGCATACCAGAGCGAGACCAATCTCGGGGACGTCATCCTCGAGGGGTCGGCGACGCCACACGACCTGATCCGCTCGACCGACCACGGATTCGATCTGCTACCGTCCTCGAACACCCTCGAGGACGTCGAGAAGGATCTCGCCGGCGCGATGCAGGGCTCGGCACGGATCAAGTCGAAAATCGTCGATCCGCTGCTCGGTGACGAATACGACTACGTGGTCTTCGACTGTCCGGCGTATCCGGGAATGCTCAACAACAACGCCCTCGTCGCGACGGGGAACGTCATGATCCCGATCGAGCCGGGCTCGAGCGCGATCGGCGGCTACAAGCGAACGATGGAACGACTCATCGAACCGGCACGGGAGTACATCGACGTCGACGTGCTGGCGGTCATCCCGAACAAGCTCTCGGACCGGATCGACCAACAGACCGAGGATCGAGAACTCCTCGAGAACCTCAACACGGCGACCTACGAGGTCAACCCCGGACAGCCGCTCCAAGAGGCGGTGCCCGACTTCGCCCGGATCACCGCCGAGGAGTTCGACGCGATCGACGCCGGCGAGACGAGCCCGCCGAAGCCGGGGATTCGCCATCGGTCGGCCCTGTCGCGGTCGCTCCAGCATAACCAACCGCTTCAGGATTACGATCCGGAGAACGACCAGATTCCGTATTACGAAGAACTGGCTGAGATCGTCGCTACTGGAGGGGTGCAACGATGAGCAATCCGTTCGACGATCTCAAGGCAGACGACGAAGAGACCGAGACGGCCGACTCGACCACCGAGACCGAAACGGAGTCCAACGCAGAATCGCCACCAGGAGAAACCGATGAGGCCGCTTCGAAGCCGACGGCGTCCGACTCGAGTCCGAACAACGAGCCGTCTTCGGAACCATCACCCGACATCGAGTCCGCTGCAGAGAGTACGACGGACACGACCGACGAACCGGCGTCACCCGCGGAAACGGGACCGGCGTTCGAATACAGCGAGGTCAAACAGAAGCCGTTCTACGCTCGCACCGAGACGGTCAACGAGTTCGAGAACGCGATCCGAACGACGATCGTCCCGACACTCGCTGAGGCGGACGTTATCGACGAGGAAACCCGAGAGATTCACGACGCCGTCCTCCGACTCGCAAACGAGGAACCCGAACGGATCGCCGAACTCGTCCTCGAGGAACGGCGACAAGCAGGAGAGCAGTGACAGTCCCCAGCCGCTGAACGGCATGGCTTTCTACGGGGGCGGCCGACTAATGGAACCTCCAGACGACGGTTCTTGGAACGATCGACAACGACAGTCCGTGACCCGCTCCGGACCTACTGGTCCGGTGTGAGAAGAGCGTCCATCTCGGAGAGATCGAAAAGCGACCAGTTATCGTCGAGTTCGTCGGAGAGTCCGTCGACGAACCCGCTCCTCGAGAAGAGCGCGAACTCCTCGGTACGCGTGTCCGGTCCCCATCGAACGCGGGTCGCTTTGTCGCGCAACGAGTCGACGAGCGCCGGGCCGACCGGATCCGACGTCCATTTGCATTCCGCGAGCAGTACGCGGTCGTCCTCCGGCGCGAGACCGACGATGTCGATTTCGTCTTCCCCGTACCACCACCGACCAACCTCCGAGTAGGGCCCGAGTTCGTCGCGTCGGATCGCCTCCCACACGGCTTCCAGACAGACGTCCTCGAACGTCGACGCGACGTGATCGGGAAGATTCGGCTCGATAGTCCCGTCGTAGACGACACCGGGAGCCTCTTCGATACTGGATCGGTTCGGCTCGACGAATCGGAACCAGAACCGCAGGAACTCGTCCGCGACCCGATACCGCGAACGCTTCGATTGCTTGGCAGAGGCGGTCACTGGGACGTCACGATCGATGAGCCGCAGTCGACGTAACGTCTGCAGGTACTTCGACAGCGGTCCCGACCCGATACCCGTCGCGCCGGCAATCTCGTTTGGCGTCGTATGGCCCGTTGCGACGGCCTCGAGAATGCTCATGTACCGGGCGGGATTTCGCAACTCCGTCCGGAGCAGGAATTCGGGTTCGTTGTACAGGACAGCCGTCGGCGTCAAAATATGCGACCGGACGTTTTCGGCGAGCGACCGTGTATAATCGAACAAGGTGAGGTACATCGGCGTCCCGCCCGTGATCGCATACGAGCGAATCGCGTCGTCGATGTCGTATGCGATGACATTTCGAGCCTGCTGGAAGGAAAACGGCTGGAGGTCGATCTGTCCCGTACGGCGACCGTAGAGCGGACTCTCGTGACCGAGAACCTCCGACTCCATGGTGCTGACGCTCGAGCCGCACAGAACGAGCATCGACTGCGTCGTCTGCAGGTGTTCGTCGACGAACGACTGAATGTACGACGGGAGCGAGTCGTTCTCCGCGACGAGATAGGGGAACTCGTCGATGACGACGACGAGTCGTTCCGTCGCGAGTTTCTCGGCGAGGTAGTCGAAGGCCTCGTCCCACCCCCCGATGCGCGGAACGCGATCGTCGTAGTGGCCGGCGATTTGCTCGACGAATTTCTCCCGCTGGCGGTGTTCGGCCTCCTGCGACGCGAGGAAATAGATGTGCGGCCGGTCGGAACAGAACTCCTTGAGGAGTTCGGTCTTCCCGACGCGGCGGCGCCCGTAGACGACGTAGAACTCGTGGCCCGGCGACTCGAGTGCCGTTTCGAGGGCGTCGAGTTCATCGACCCGGTCGTAGAAGGTCATACTCTGGATAATGATTATCGCGATAATGACTTATGCGTTTCGTCACTCGCGCCCCGCAATGGTGGGCTGACACCGATCGAATCGTCTGGCGACATCGACCTGACTTCCGTAGCGAGGAACAGTTCGTCAAAGCGTGTAACCAGTCCAAGGAGATCGAACGGCAACCAGACCGAGGGCCGTTTCCGGTAGCTCGATCCTATATTCCGGGAGATTTCCGCCCACCACAAAAGGATAGGTGCAATAGGTGCAATAAGTGAAATAGATTGAACAGGTATAAAAGTCAGAACAGTTGTAATAGGTGAACGGATGGCTCCGACTCGTTTCTCCCCCTTCGGAGTACTCGAGCAGTAGGACACCGAGACGGCACCAATATGGCACGGCCCAACAGTACCGAAATTCGAAGCGCAGGTCTTGTTGAATCTCTCGCTGAGAGACGTAACAAATATGTCCGCAGTTCGATTTGGAGAAAGTATTTGAATGGCAGTTCTACAACATATAGTATGAATCGTCGTCGGGTCCTCGCTACGCTCAGTGCCGCCGTATTCGGGACTGTAGCGGGCTGTACTGAATCATTGTCGTTTGGAAATGATCCCCCTGATGCCGAATCAGTTATCACGAGTTACCACTACGAGGAAACCGAGTTGGTCGTCCAACTCAGCGAGGAGTTCGACATTGAGCAGGCCAGCATCTACGATTCCTCGAGCGATACACAGTATGCGACTGTAGAACAGCCACCGTCGAACTGCCGGTTTCAGGTGGTGTTCCCCGACCGCCTAGAGACGTACGCCACGAAATCACTCCATCTCGAGGTGAAAACGGCTAGGGGGACGGTCACCGAGTGGATCTGGAAGGGACCCGCACACGGTTACACGTCCGCTGTCGACGTCGGACCAGAAGGGCAAGCCCAGTTCGATATCACGAATCAGGGCGAAACGCCGCTACTCGTTCGGTTCGTCGCTATTTCCGGGGACGTTCCCAATCCGACAGTTGATCCACAGCACGAATCGTTCGACCTCTCGGCGCTTGGGTTTGGGCCGGGAGTACTGGGAACCGGGCCGAGTCGCCCACAGTCCCCGAACCGTTCGGATTTAGTCGTTTCACCGGGGGAGACAGCACCGTTCGAGACAACGTATGCACCCTTTGCGGTTCCTGAGGACAGCAACGCCGAGTGGGGCGGAACGGATCGGACCGGAGAAATCACAATTGTACAGGGGTCTGGTGGGAGTACGAAGTACGACTTTACCTACCGCCTTGACGAGCAAGAATAAGCAATATTTACTGACACCTACCGCTGATAAAATAGACCTGCGCGATCTATTCAGCTGCTTTTCTGAAACCGATCACCGTCTGAGGGGTTCAACAAAGGAGAAACACACCAATACCGACTGCGACTCCGTATCGAACCGCGTTGAACACATCGATAACGGGGTGTCCTGCAAGGAGTGCAGACGGAACCCGGTGCCGAACACTTCGATAGAGGTGTGTGGTCAGGTGGAAACGAAAGTCGCAGTTTCTGAGGGAGAGACTAGCATTCATACGAGATGAAAAGTAAACAGGGTAGTCAATAATCATAGTATATGTGAGAGTCAGTCAGTCGATCCTCAGGCAGTGAGAACGCGAATTACACATCGATAGGGGTGTGTGTCGACGGACCGGCTGGCGAACCAGCAGGTCAGTTCTCGTTTCGGACCTGTGCTTTGACGACGCTCGAGACTTCGTCCGCCGAAACCGTGTCAATACGTGAGTCCTCCCGAAGCGTTTCAAGGATCGTTTCGGGGCGCTCGCCGAACTGGAACTCGAGGAACATGCCAGAACTCGGACCGTGACTTCGGCGTTCGAAGTCGACGAGCGAGTACGTCGTCATCTCTTTCATCTTGTTGACGTAGGTTTCCTGGTGGTACTGCTCGGCGTCGATCGCGTCGGTGAGGAACTGGTATACGCGGTAGCCGGTCGTACTCCGGGCGGACTCGTCGTCAGTTTCGGCGGCGACGGCGGCCGTCGCGTAAAGACAGAGCTTCTTCTGGGTACTGATCCCACGGACGACCTCGAGGACGCGGTTCTTCTCGACCTTGTCCTGGGCCTCACGAACGTGGCCCTCGCGAACGCGCTCGTCGCCCTCCCGTTCCGCGAGTTCGCCGGCGACGCGCATCAGATCGATGGCCTTGCGAGCGTCGCCGTGGGTCTGGGCGGCGAACGCCGCCGCCAACGGGATGACGTCTTCGTCGAGAACATCGTCGTAGAAGGCATCCCGCCGCCGGCGGAGGATCGACTGGAGTTGGTTCGCATCGTAGTCGTCGAAGTGGACGTCTTCGGGCGTAAAGGAACTCAGGGCTCGGCTCCCCACTGACTCCATCATCTTCGTGTCGTTCGAGATCGCGACGACGGAGACGTGAGCGGTGAGATCGTTGTTCGCGCCGGCTCGAGAGAGCTGATAGAGAAGCCGGGAGAACGCCGGCTCTTGCTTGTCGCGTCGGCCGACGAGCATGTCGAGTTCGTCGAGGACGAACACCGCCGAGTCGAAGTTCTCGTTGACGATCCGATACAGTTCGTCCCACTTTTCCTTCGTCGCGACGCCGTGTTTCGGGACGTCGACCTCGACGCCGGCTTCCTCAGCGGCGCGACTCGCCAGTTCGTAGACCGCAACGCCGAGCGTATCGAGATCCTGGCAGTTGACTTCGATCGTTCCGAACCGAATGTCCCGCGTCTCACAGATGGTGCTGATGTTTTTGCAGACGGCTTTCGTGATGAGTGACTTGCCGGTGCCGGAGGGCCCGTAAAGAAAGAGGTTCGGCGGCCGGTTGTCGCCGAGCGCGACGCGAAGCATCTTCGTGACCTCCTTGAGTTGCCGGTCGCGGCCGACGATACGCTCTTCCGACACGATGTGGTTCGGATCGAGGAGCGATCGGTCGCGGATGAGTCCGTCCTGGTGATCGAACTCGAGTAACATCTCCTCGATCGTCTGTGCGTCGCCGTTCACCGGCGGTTCGTCCGCTCCAGAAGTGATCTCCGAACGGGGAGAAGGAGACTCGTCCGGCGATTCGTCCGTTGATGTCCCCGTCTCGTCCCGAGGAGCATCAAAGTCGTCCATACGATGGACCATACAGAGGAGGGACAAAAGTGTTCCCACCGCTATCGATGTGTATTTCATCGGCTGAGTCGACGAGGTCGGAATATTTCACGTCGTGTCGAACAAGGATCGATAGAAGAAGAATGCGAGCGACGAAGTGTTCCGGCGGAATACATCGAGACAGACACCCCTCTATCGATGTGTTCGAAGTGTCGAAGGGGTGGGGGTGGTCAGCGACTGCGATTAGTACTGGAGAGCCTAGAGAGCATTGAAAGCGCATGAAATCACTGGAAAAGGTGGAAGGACGCTTTAGCAGTTGTCTCTTCTTCTTTACTACTACTACAATACTAGTCTAGGACTAGACTAGGGACCCCTACACCCCTTTATCGATGTGTTGGGATCTCATCGATGTGTTCTGCTGCCGTTCGACTCCACTTCCGATACCGCAAAACGTTCTTCAAACACAGAACCGTCTTCAGTCATCTCTTAGACCGCTTCTTAGCCCACATCCTCGAGGAAGTGTGTCTTTTCTTCTCGTCCGCTCGTTCATTTTCACCGTTCCACGAACACTTCGAACACATCGATAAAGGGGTGTCTCTGTCTCCCCATCCGGCCGTTCCCTCTCGGACAGCACCCTCTCGAACGAAACGGGTTGATCGGAAACAGATCGATAGAGGGGTATCCCGCTTCGCTCGAGTTTTCTCGATTCGTTCCTCATCGATCAGTCGTTCGGACTCAAGATATCCGTGAGCGACTCCCAGAGACACTTCGATAGAGGCGTGTCTGATAGCTCTCTCACGTAGCGCCGAAGGCAGTTTGGTTCCAGCGCCTTAACCAACAGTAGTCTTCTCTCCCTCTTTGTTGGTTAAGACCATACGTTCGGTAGCATCAATCGCGAATACTGCCAACAAACCGGGCGTAGGACCGGCTAACGAGGTCGGTCGGCTCCAGACCCCCCCACCGATTCAATCGTAACCGCCGTGGGACCAAACACACCACCCATTCAGACGTTCCGCCGTTCGGAGGGAGACAGACACCACTGATTCAATCGTTCTGGACCGAGAGTAACGGATAGGACAGTTGTGAAACGAGAAGTCGTCTGTAGAGCGGCGGACAGAGAGTGATCCTACGGAAAGTCAGAACATCGAGATTTGATGTGGATGTTTTGAAGAAAATTAACCAACAAAGTCCCAGAAGTGTTGGTTAACAGGAACACCCACACCCCGTGTGCGAGATGAAATTGAGAAAGAGGCGGGAGACGGAAAGCAACGAGTCAGACCGAGAAACCGCTAAACAGACGATTTTACGGAAAAGATCCTCTGGGAAGACTAAAACAACAACGGATCTCTATTAGGGAAACTTTTACATAGATACTCTGTCAACAGGAACCGCACTAGGACTACAGTCAGCCGAAACAAAATAGTATACGTTGTGATGTGAGCTATCTGCTCAGGTGTTGGACGGGAGTTTCTCTCGTCCTGTTCTTCTGTATTCTCCTTTTAGATTGGTTCTTCCGCCTATTCTTGTACTTTCTCCGATTTTATCGGACCGACTTATTCGTCAAATTCATCTCGCACACGGGGTGTGGGGGTATCCATTATCGAATTCTACAGAACTACGGTAGCTCACATCGCTCTCTTGATGATAGCACCAATAAACCCCCTCTCAACGCACGTTTCATATCGCACACGGTGTGTGCCTTCTTCAGATCGTCCTGAGCTGAGCCACCTTTCCACTCCAAGCTGGATTTCATTTCGCACACGGGGTGTCCCCGCTCGACCCATCTCTCATACGGGGTGCCCGTGTTGCTGGACCAAGGAACGATCTCGTACACGGAGGGTATTCATTTGACATTCCCAGCTAATTCACTTCGCACACGGGGTGACCCTACTTAACCCACTATTCAATTCATCTCGCACACGGGGTGTCCGTACGGTCGGTTCAAGTAAAACGAGGGCCGCGCCGGCGGGATCTACTACGAGTACGAGCCGCTGGATGCAGCGCTGTCGACGCTCGAAAACCTCCATATGAGCGACGAACTCGATCTCGAGTCCTTACGGCAGAAAGCACGGGAGAACGGACTGATCTGACAGTAGAGATTGGAATAGTTTCTCTATCCAGAATCGGTCATAAGCTTCATAGGCAGTACAGGTGAAGCACAGACCGCTCAGTGCAGAACAACACGTTCCGGATTACGTGGGTAAACTCATTTGGTTGCGTTTGCGCCGCTCAGTGAAGGAATACGCAACCATGATAGCGAGTGTGAAGCTAATTAGACCAGTAACTGTCTGACTTGATCCGAGTAACAGTACGCCGCCACTGAGCAGCAGTACTAGACTCCCGATATGCAGGTAACCAATTGTGTCCATACCTATTGGAGAATGAACATGCCGGGAGAAAAGTGTTTGGATAAATGAGATGTCCGAGAATTACGGTAGAGTCGGATAGGAGATTGCGAACCAGCGGTAAGTACAGGTGAAGGACTTACCGCTGCGGTCGGATTGTAATCGTAGCACCCGCGAACGAGCGAAGCAAGTAAGCGGCCTTATTAGGGTTCTAACGCGTAGATCCCTGAATCCGTAGATATGATGATGAACTCATCCACTGCAAAACCATGTATCACTTCGTTCGGTGTCCATGTTTGAGCCACTTCACCATCCGAACCTACCTGATGTAGTTCTTTTTCAGTTCGAACAAAAAGTGACTCTTCCGAACCTACTGTGCCTTCACCGACAACTTTCCACGATTCTACATCACTACCGATGTCCGTGTCCCAAAGTTCAGTCCCTTCCTCTAATCCAAATGCAGACACTTCTTGTTCACCGTATCTACCAACGTATATTCTATCACCATAAATTCGCAAATCACCTCTACGTCGAGGACTTCTCATCTCTTGCTTCCATTGTATGTCCCTTTTAGAAATATCTACTGCGTACAGATAGGTATCATCTTTCATGAATACAGAATTAGATGAGAACTCGAGAATATCCAAAGAACCCGACGGCTTCGACAGGTCTACTCGCCACCGTTCTTCGCCATCAGTAATTGCAATAACAGTCCCATCATCCGTCGCATATACGACACCATCAAAAACATCATGCACTCTGTAGTCATCGACTTGCCCATAACGCCATTGCACACTCCCATCATCTGCATCCAGTGCAACGACGACCTCGTCGCTACCCTCCTGCCTCCTGACATAGACCATTTCAAAAGTGTCCTTAGCGGCAGTGTCGAAATAGATATATCCTACACCTGAACATAAGAGATCACCTTCACTGGCATCAATAACTTTGATATCTGTGACATTTTGCACGTAGGCAGCGCCCTCAGCGACATGTGTGAGTGACCCTTCAAGTGTGCTGTGGCCCTCAGATCCTGCCCAACGCTCTGTTCCATCAAACTCAATTGCGGACACCCAACTGGTTACATCATTATTTGTTTGGTAATAAATGGCGTCCTCTATAGTCAAATTACTGTTCCCTTCATGCTGATAAGCAGTAGACCCATGAGCCCACTTCCGCTCTCCATTCTCTAGATTAAGAGAAAATACACGCCCAGAGATATCCGTTTCTTCTCTAAGTTTCTCTTTCTTCCTGTCATTATGTGGATATGATTCGAAACCGTAGAGTGTCCCCTCTGACACGGTCAAATCATCTCCCGGAATCTCATATCTCCACGTAGGGTTATCGAATCCAGTATTCTCGGTAGTGCTGTCGTTGTTTGGTGACTCGGTAGTACTGTCGTTGGTGGGTGACTCCATACAGCCAGCAATACCCATTGTGCTGGTCGCCAGAAGTACGGAACGACGTTTCATGCACTCAAATCTCAATAGAGTTGATAAATGCTTTCGGGCGATTATCTAGGCACCGTTTAGTTAGCGCGGTTTGAGAAGTGAGCAGGTCGTAGAGTTGGTTTGGAACGACGCTCGCAGACCTGCTTAGCGAGAGCTACGCAGCGGAGTTTGATGAATGTGGAGAGCGTTAGCGGACGGCGACGCCCATTAGGTCGTTTGCTATTCCTATTGCACCTATTAAAACTATTTGAAACATTCTACCTATCGGACCTATTCTATAGTTCATTCCGACTGTTCGGAATCGACGACGACTAACAAGCCAGCTCGAAGCTCACCGCTGTTCCCACACCCGCCAGCGCCAACGACAGCAACCCCAGTACGATCGCTGTAACTTGGCAGGTCGAGTTCGTCGAAGGCTTTCATTAGGCCCCCTTCGTCGTCGCCTTTTTCGCCTTCGGCTTTCGTCCCTGCGTTTCCCAAGCACGGAGTAGCACGCGGACCAGTATCGGGACCTGCGTCTTCCCGCGGAGACGCTCGAAAAAGACTTACCTTGAGGCCGACCGCACCGCCCAGTCTCCCAGCGGCAGGGAACTGAATCCAGCTCCGTCAGGGCAGGCCGTCGCGAAGCTCCTCGACGTCGTCGGGGTCGTGGCCGCAGTACACGTCGGCGTCGGTCCGGCGCTCGAGTTCTTGCACGCGCTGGAGACTTTCCTCCCAGTGCCGCTTGCTCCAGAGCAGTTCCCCGCCCATCGGGTGTTCCTCGTCGTAGTTGGCCCGCGTGTACGCCTGATCGCCGGTGAACACGACGGTCCCGTATCCGTCGATGTCGATACGCGTGCCCATCACGCCCGGGGTATGGCCCGGTAGGTGGAGGAACTCGACGTCCTCGAAGTGGGTCTCGGTATCGCCGTGGACGATCCGCCAGTTGAGGTCGTGATCGAAGTCGCTGGGCACGTACGCGCTCGAGCCCTGTTCGGTCTTGGCGGAGTAGTAGGCGTATTTTATCTCTTGCTCGTGGACGAACACCGGGACGTCGGTGCCGGCAAAGCGATGGAGGCTCCCCGCGTGATCGAGGTGGAGGTGTGTCTGGACCACGGCGTCGATGTCGTCGACGCTGTACCCGACGTCCTCGAGCGCGTCGGGGAGCGGATGCTCGTCGGCGTCGTGGTGTTCGAAGGCGGCGTATAGTTCCGCTGGCCAGTAGCCGTCCCCACACTCGGGGTGGGACCCGGTGTCCCAGAGGATGGTCGCCTCGGGGTGGTCGATAACGAGGTTATACACTGGCCCCTCGATCATTTCCACGTCCGGGTTCGGATCGGCGGCCGATCCCATCGTCTCGTTTTCGATGAGGAAGTTCCGGTCGGTTCGAATCGATCCCCTATCGACGAGACTGATGGTAGCATCTACCATGGTGTCTCCTAACTATAGTTTCTCTGTTAAACCTTTCTCCGATTTTTCACCTTACCTTTTTGTTACCGTCTGCCGATGTGTCATTTGTTACCTCGCCGAGCGAGTGAATCACCGGAGAAACCAATGCTACTACATCACAGACACCCATGACACGAGGACAACGCTTGGACGCGTACCATTTCTACGAGGATGACTGGGACAGTTACGAGCAGTTGCGGGAGGCGTTCGAGTGGGAGGTACCCGACCGGTTCAACATGGCGACGTACCTGTGTGACCGGTGGGCCGACGACAAGAGCCGCGTCGCACTGTTTGCCGAGGATGCAGCAGGCACCGAAGAGACGTACACCTTCTGGCAGATGCGAAACGTGACGAATCGGCTCGCGAACTATCTGCGGGCCCAGGGCGTCGAGGCCGGCGACCGCGTGGGTGTGAACGCGCCACAGCGGCCGGAGACGGTGTTTGCCCATCTCGCCGCCTGGAAACTCGGTGCGATGTCGGTCCCTCTCTCGACGCTCTTTGGCCCCGACGCCGTCGAGTACCGCCTCGAGGACTGTGACGCCGTCGCGGCCGTCGTCGACGAATCTAATATCGAGAACTTCCGGGAGGCCCGCGCGTCACTGTCGGATCTCGAGACTACGCTGACCGTCGGCGATGTAACGCCGGATGAGGCGGCCGGTGAAGCGGCCTTCTGGAACGCCATCGACGACCACTCACGGGAGTTCGACACCGTCGAGACGGCCGCCGAGGACGACGCCATCCTCATCTATACCTCCGGGACGACCGGCGATCCGAAGGGCGTACGCCACGCACACCGGCTGGTACTCGGTCATCTGCCGCTTTTCGTCACCACCTTCGGGAACATGGATCTTCAGGACGGCGACGTGTTCTGGACGCCCGCCGAGTGGGCCTGGATCGCCTCTCTGTTCGACGTGGTGATGCCCGCGCTCTACTACGGGAAGCCGGTCGTCGCCTACAACGGCGGTCAGTTCGACCCCGCGTCGGCGTTCCGACTCATCGAACGGTACGGCGTCTCGAACTTCTTCGCGCCGCCGACGGCCCTGCGCATGATGATGCAAGTCGATGACACCGATCGGTTCGACGTGGGGACGCTCAGAACCATTGCCAGCGGCGGCGAGTCGCTGGGCCAGTCCATCGTCGACTGGGCACAGGACACCTTCGGCGACACCGCCGTCCACGAAGGCTACGGACAGACCGAAGCGAACATGCTCGTCGGCGACTGCACCGCCTTAACGGAGTTCCGCGAGGGCTATATCGGCCGCGCCGGTCCCGGTCACGAGGTGACAATCGTCGATCCAGAGACGGCCGAACCGACCGTCGAGACGGGCGAGACCGGCGAGATCGCCGTTCGCTACGAGGACAACCCCGTCTGCTTCGTGGAGTACTGGAACAAACCGGGGAAGACGTCGGGCAAGGTGCGAAACGGCTGGCTGCTCACCGAGGACCTCGGGCGGATGGACGAGGACGGCTACGTGGCGTTCGTGGGGCGGAAAGACGACGTGATCATCTCCGCGGGCTACCGCATCGGGCCGGAAGAAGTCGAGGACAGTGTCGCCGGCCACGAGGCCGTCGCAGACGCCGCGGTGATCGGCGTCCCCGACGACGAGCGCGGGGAGGTGCCGAAGGCGTTCGTGGTGTTGACCGCCGACGCCGAACCGAGCGACGACCTGCGAGAGTCGATCCGCCAGCACGTCCGCGACCGGCTTGCGAAGTACGAGTACCCGCGCGAAATCGAGACCGTCGACGAACTTCCCAAGACCGCCACCGGCAAAGTCCGGCGGGCCTCGCTGCGAGACCACGAGGAGAGCTGACGGACGCGGCGGCCGTCACGAGTCGTGTTCCGAAAACGCACGGCCGGCGTCCTCGGCCATCTCCTTTGCCTCGATATGCGAGTACGACTGCCGAACCACCTCCTCGCTGTTATCCAGAAGTCGAGCAGCGGCGGTAAAGCCCCGCTGGCGAACCATGACTTCGCCGGCTCCCCGTCGGCCACCGTGCGGTGCGAGATACCCGTGTTTATCCTCGAGTCGAATCCCGGCCTCTTCACACAGTCGCCGCATGATCCGTCGAGCGCCGTCCGTGTTGATCGAGGGCGGTGTCAGTTCGTACTCCCGGAGCGCATCGAAAACGGCGATCTGACCGGTCAACCCGTCGACGAACTCCTCTATCTCGGCTGCCGACCAGCCGTGTTCGTCCCGTAATCCCGTCCGAAGCGTCTCATAGAGCGTCGGAAGATGAAACGTGGGGAAGACCGGCCAGTCTCCCCCGGCGGGATCGAGCAATCTTTTGTATCGCGACATAGGATTTATCGTCTGCTCCGTCAGTGATCGATCCGACCAGTCTTGCTTTTTGGCGAGAACGGTCATCGTCCGATCCTCGAGCGAGACGTCGTCCCACCTGAGGCCGTTCCGACGGTCGTCTTTCGGATCCGCGAAGATCTCGCCGCCGCGGACCCCGGAGTAACAGAGAACGTAGACGAGCGCCCGATCGCGGAACTCCCGGACGGCGTCGAGGCCCTTCTCGTCGGCCGCGTTGTGTGCGCGTTCGTCGACGTAGCGCGTAATCCGTAATCTGTGGTCGTCGGTCCAGGCCTGTTGATCGCCCGACCGTCGACCGTCGGTCTCCGGGAGCGGTTCCGTGGCGACGTTGCGCTGGGCGTAGTTCGCCTCGAGGAGCCCCTCGCGGACGCACCAGCCGACGTACGCGCTGACCTGCGCATAGTACGTCTGAACGGTCCCCGATGCGAGGTCTCGGCTCGTCAGTTCTCGTGCGTACCGTCGGAACGTCCGTTCGTCCAGGTCGTCGAAGGTTCCGTTCGAGTCGGGATCGGCCGCGAGCCACTCGAGGAAGTCCTCGACACAACGCTCGAGGTTCCGTCGGTAGTTCCCGCTTTCCTCGCCGCCTTTCGATTTTGATCGAAGGAACGCCTCGAGCGGCTCTCCGACCGGTGTCGATTTGGAGGTAGTCACGCTCGATCACCCTCGAGACGCCGGTTCCTGCCGAGATCCATCGTTCGTGATTCCCAGAGGGAGTGGATACTCATAAAACTACACTTGATTATTCGACTAATCAAGAGTGTTCTGTTGTGGCGGTGATTCGCCAGAATTCGAGGGGTAGAATCCATCAGTGTAGTATATTTCCAATCGATAAATCATATATTGATATATGAAATGGTGTGCTTTGGAAGTTGAGACTATGGCGGGTTTAGCGGGCCTGTGATGCGTGGTTTCGCCCGGTTCAATTAGTGGAGACTGACTCAGATTGCTCACCAAACGGCCTGTCTTGTTGAACTTACAACCATATACGCGAATTTCGGAGACGTCCGACAGCGTTGCCACTCAGATGCTGCGCTACCACGGGGAGAGCCCCATTACTATCCGATTCCGGTTTCCTTCTTCACCAGCGTCAGCGTGTTATCAGCCGTCACGATCGGCGAGTGTTCATACTCACCGTTCAACTCGACCTGCACGAGTAGATCGACCGCTCGCCAGATCGAGTACAGCAAACAGGCGAACGCGAAGTAGAAGAATCGCAGTCCAAAATTCTTCGAGGTCGTCGCCGCCATGAACCGTTTAATCGACTTGTAGCCGCTCTCGATCTCCCACCGATAGCCATACTCAGTGAGAAGGCCACTTCCTCGGTTCGTCATGAACACCGAATATTGCCGATGGTCGTCGTGTTCGGAGTTCTCTTTCCGACGGTAAATTAGCGTCGTCGAGTGCCACTCGTTGTCGCCCAAGTGCAGTTTTCGATCAGTCTCGTAGCGATCTTTCCCTCGCTTGAGAAGGCGCTTGGCTTGGGCTTTCTCGCTGGTCTGCATCCGCTTTGGGACGACGTAGGAGATCTCGCGCTGGCTGATCATCTCCAGAACGTGCTGACTGTCGAACTCCCTGTCCATCAGGACGTTATCGACGTGAACGAGTTCCTCTGCAGAATCAAGCAGATCTTCAACAATCTCCTTACGTGACTCACCTCGTCGAACTGGTCGCGTATCGAGCACGAGTGGGACAGCGTTGCCGACCAGCTGGACTGTTGCCCACTGGTAGGCGTACTCGTCGTTCTTCTCCTTCGTCCCGATAATCTCGTCCTCGTGGTCCGTCCTATCGCCCGTGAAGGGATCGTCCTCGGTGATGTCGATGGCAACGATACCTGCGCGGAAGAACTCCTCTGTCTCCGCGAGTTCGTTAATGAGTTGCCGGATTGCCTGTCGGTACATCTCGCGAATCTGCTCGATAGGGAGATCGCGAATCTGGTCGCGATGACCATGCCCAAGTGGTGTTCGCTCACGCGTCGACTCGTGGATGAAGCTTCGAGCGCCCTCGTTGGCGGCCAAGTTCTCACGGAGTCCTAAGTAGGTCTGTAAGCCCCAGTAGGCGTTTTCGGGAATCTCACAGCCCTCGCCGCGGTTGAGCGAGAACGCAGAGAACGCGACGCGACTGACGTGCTTGGTAATCGTTCCTGTCTTGTTGAGGATGGCCTGGTTGTCAGGGTTCGATTCAGCGGCGTCGTGGCCTTGACGGGTATTTCGTTCTGGTTCGCGTGGTACGACGACATCCGCGTTTTGCGCTTTGATGAGGATCGTTCGAGCCGCTTTCTGGACCGTCTCGCGGAGATCTCGCGTGAAACGCTCATTCCAGCTGCGCCACAGTGTCGATTGATCGGGCACCGTCCCCAACTCTAGGCGTCCGCAGAGTCCGGGGTGGCTATCGAGGTACTCGACGAGAGATGTTTCGTGCTTCCATCCGTGGAGGTCTTTCAGCACGAACACGCGAAAGAGGGTATCCATCTCGTAGCGTGTCGAACTTCCGTAGCAGTCGTGGGCCTCGAAGCGGAAGTAGGCCAGAGGAATCGAGCAGACCAACTGTTCGAGTGAGTTATGATCAGGGTGCGTAAACCAGGCACCCGAGACGACTCGAACGTCCGATTCTAACCCGGCGAGCGAGGTTCGATCGTACAGCGGCGTCGAGTCATATGTGGGCCACTCGACGTGCTGGTGGTGTGCGATTCGTCGAAAGACACTGCATCGAGACTCGCGAGTCGCGACCACTACGGATAGATAGCCCGGACATGCCCAAGAGTCCGTCTAACTGACCTGTATAGTGGTTTCAGTAGCTCTATTGGATTCCTCAGTCGCCAACAAGACTGGTGCAGCTAATCGTTAGATGTAGAGTGAGGATGTAACAGAGTGGGTTCTAGATATAGCTTCCAGAATGTCTATATGATTCGGGTGGGTGGATTTCTGTATGCCCTCCCGCCGTTCGTTCCTCGCCACTAGTGGTACGCTCTTGGCAGGTGTTCTCGCTGGCTGCTCGGGGACAATTCTTTCACAATCGCCAGATGGGACGCAATGGACCGCATCAGTTCCTGAACCAACATCACTGTCCCCACCCTGTGTAACGAACGGATGGCTTACAGTTGGTGGGTATCATAGCAGTCAATCTGGGAATAGCCAGCTCGCGGTTTTTGATGCAACAGACGGGACACGACAGTGGGATATTGATCTAGAACGAATAACTGGCCTCACTGCTTCAGATGGCCGCATCTACGCTGGCGAGAGAGGCGGCCCCCGTGGTGCACAAGCACAGATCTACGCGTTCGATGCATCGAGTGGTGAGCAATTGTGGACACAGGCCGTGAATAACCTCGCTTCAGCGCTCACTGTTTCGGATGAGATCCTCTACGCGGCGAACGGCTCCCTTGCAGCCCTTGAGACGAGTGATGGAACACTTCGCTGGGAGCAGTCGTCGATCGATGGAATCGACTTCACCGTGATTGCCGCACCAGACGACCAACTTGCAGCTGATGATACGGCGGTCTACTTTGGTAACCAAGGAGGCGTCGTCGCACTCTCACCCAGTAACGGAACACTTCTGTGGGCGTGGCAGCCGGAGGACTGGCCGTCAACAACTGTCGGCCCTCTTCCTGCCGATTCCCATGTATATGTTGGAGCAGACGGTAACGTCGCCGCACTTGATCGGACAACTGGCCAGCTCCAGTGGCGATCGTCATTTGGAATGGATGCCCGAGTCCAAGGGGTCCACAAAACTGAATCATCCCTTTTAGTTGCAGAGTCGACAGCACAAGCACCTTCTGGAACTTTTGGGACATTATATGAGCTCTCACTTCAGAACGGTACGGAACGCTATGAGAGACGCTTTGAGACGCCCGTAACACAAACAACTTCGACCTTGGACAGGTTCATTGTCGGAACAGATGCCGGACAGGTCACGTGGGTCGATAGACTCTCTTCATTTGAGCAAGCTCAGACGACGATTTCCAGTGAGACATTTCTCCTAGGTGCCGGTGACGAGCAAGTGTTTGCACAAACAACCAACGGAACTCTATACGCTCTCACTCAGCCATCATAACGCGAGATACTACAGTAACAGACAACAGCGTTAGCAAGCCTTCATCCTCGGGGTCAAGCCCCGAGGCACTCGTCCTGCTATGCCTGTAGATTCCGGTTGGTCTCGTACAGATCAACTACTGCAACTCTTCGGCGAGGGCAGCGACCGCTTCGTCGACAAGCCCGCTCTCCACCTGTCCTTGCCAGAAGTCGATATCCTCGTGGTCGATCGATTGGACGCCCCATGGGACGATTCGACTCTCGTCGGGCGTCCCACCACGCAGCCATTTCTCTTCGGGAATGTCGATCAGGCCGTCCATCCAGGATTTCGACGTCAACGTGAGCGCAATATACTGCTCGCCGTGGAACGGACGGCCTTCATGATTCGAGAGAATGAGCCAGGGCCGAGCATCTTGCTCGCCTTTGAACGGATCATCCCCGTAGACGACGTCGCCACGCTCGAAAATCGGTCTCTCTTCGTCGGTCACTGTTCGTCCTCGACGCTCGGATGTGGTTCCTCGGGTGCGTGTTCGCGCCAGGACTCCTTGTCCTCTGTACCGAGTCGCTGGTTGAACAGGGCGGTCGCTCGTTCGTACCCGCTGTATCCGTCGAGTCGCTCTGTGTCGTCGGTTATCGCCCAGTACGTCGCTTTGTGTTCGACGAGATCGCGGTCCTTCAGTCTCGAGAGCGCGGTGCTGACCGCGCCCTCATCGAGACCGATCTGAGAGGCGATTTCGCGGGCCTTGAACGCGCGATCATCGTTGGCGGCGAGAAATCCGAGGACCTGATCCGGGACGGAAAGTTCCTCGAGTTCGTCCTCGCTCGTCTTCTCGAAGGTATCTCGGTCGATGGACATCGTTGAACAGAAATACGGTGTCAATCGTAATGAGTGTTAGGTGTGAAAGCGACGAAATTGCTGAAGGAGATACTCCGCCCGTAGCCTCGTCGAAGCAGTCCGAGAATCGTATACATTGAGACGGCCAGTCTCAACTACCAGTGTGCTTTGAAAGATGAGACTACAGTGTGGTTAGCGGGCCTGTAATGCAGGAACTTAGCCGAATCAGTGGTATGGAATCGTTTCAGATTACCTCCGAAGCGCCAAATTTTGTTGTCACAGTGACTATTTTGACGGTTTTTCCGAGGTCAGAGCTAGTGTTGCCACTCGAAAACACGGCGGTCAGCCGAACTGAGGGGGACTCTATCCGATTCCAGTCTCCTTCCGTAGCAGCGTTAGAGTGTTATCGGCTGTGACGATTGGCGAGCGTTCATACTCACCAGTCAGTTCGACCTGTACAAGTAGATCGACAGCCCGCCAGATCGAATACAGGAGACAGGCAAACGCGAAATAGAAGAATCGTAGCCCGAAATCTTTCGACGTCGTTTCGGCCATGAACCGCTTGATCGATTTGTAGCCGCTCTCAATCTCCCACCGATAGGCATACATAGCGATGAGCCCACCTCGATTCGACATGAACACCGAATACTGGCGATAGTCATCATGCTCAGAGTTTTCTTTCCGCCGGTAGATCAATGTCGTCTCGTGCCACTCGTCATTTCCCAAATGGTGTTTGCGGTCGGTTTCGTAGCGGTCCTGATCGCGTTCGAGGAGGCGCTTGGCCTGGGCCTTCTCACTGGTCTGCATCCGCTTTGGCACGACGTATGAAAGTCCACGCTGACTGATCATCTCGAGGACGTGCTGACTGTCGAATTCACGGTCCATCAGCACGTTATCGACATAAACCATCTCTTGGGCTGAGTCGAGCAGATCCTCGACGATCTCTTTACGCGTCTCGCCACGTCGTACTGGACGAGCATCCAATACAAGTGGAACAGCGTTTCCGACCAACTGTACTGTCGCCCACTGATATGCGTACTCGTCGGTGTTCTCTTTCGTTCCAATAATCTCGTCTTCGTGTCCCGCTCTGTCCCCTGTAAACGGAGCATCTTCGGTGATGTCGATCGCCACGATACCAACTCGGAAGAACTCCTCCGTGTTCGCAGCCTCATCTAGGAGTCTACCCACTGCTTGCCGGTACATTGCTCGTATCTCTGGTATCGAGAGAGTTTGAATCTGCTCACGATGGGCGTGACCTAACGGCGTTCGCTCCCGATCCGATTCGTCGGTGAAACTGCGAGCCCCCTCGTTGGCTGCCAGATTCTCTCGAAGCCCAAGATAGGTTTGTAAGTCCCAGTAGGCCTTCTCATGGATTTCACAGCCTTCTCTCCGATCAAGTGAGAAGGCGGGGTAAACAACGTGGTTAAGATGGCTTGTGACCTTCTGCGTCTGTTCCAGTATGCTCTGGTTGTCCAGATCTGGTTCTTCAGTGTCGCGGTCATGGCGAGAGAGCTTTCGGTCCGGTTCTCGTGGAATTGAGACACCTGCCTCTTGGGCATTGACGAGAATCGAGCGTGCAGCTGCCTGGATTATCTCACGAAGATCCTCGGTAAGCCGGTTGTGCCAGCTACGCCAGAGCGTCGACTGGTTCGGAATCGTTTCCAGACCCAACTGCTCCCGGATGTCCGGGCGGCGATTGAGGTACTCAACAAGGGCCGTTTCGTGGTCCCATCCGTAGATTCTTTCAGGACAAGAATCCGAAAGAGCGTGTCCATCTCGTACTGTGTCGACCCTGTATAGCAGTCATGGGGGTCAAAACGAAAGTAAGCCAGCGGAAGCAGGCAAACAAACTGATCGACCGAGCTGTACTCCTTCTGGACGAACCACGCTCTTGAAACTACGCGAACGTCCTCTTTCAATCCACCAAGAGAGGATCGATTGTACAGTGGCGCTGCATCATATGCTGGCCACTCCTCGAACGATCGTTGTGCAATCCGTCGAAAGACTGCCCGTCGAGATTCACACGTTGAGGCCACTACGAAATGCTGGCTGTAGCACGTTCAAAAACCCGTCTAACCGCTCAGGTTCGGGAAGAAACTGCGTTCTGGATAGGGAAGGTGGTGTAGTATCATGACCTTTTTGTTTCACGTCAAAAGCAGTGGCCTATCTGCTCACTTCACCTACGAACTGACCTTGAGACACCTATCAATTGTAGATGGTATCCATATCATCTTGCAGGGAATAAGGCGCATGTCTTCCAGACCAAAGGTACTTATATCCATAATGATGTAAATTCTACATGAAAGAGGCACTGAACAAACTGTAGATCATAGATTGCCACATCCATGACATTCACAGCAACTCTATCTGACCCTGAACTGTCCGATAAACGCTCTATCGGTGGCATCCTCGTCCACCTGCTTGGACTGTTTACTGGATTTCTCGGTCCCCTAATCCTGTACGCTGTTTCAGATAATGAGTTCACACGGACGAACGCCCGTCACACCATCAATTGGCACGTTACCGTGGCCGTACTCATGATTGTCGCCCTTGTGATGTTCTTTCTCGGCGCCGATGAGATCACGTCCTAGGAGAAACAACTGAGGTTTCTTTGCTCCCAGCCCCGCTCGATCTCGTGTTTGGGCTCGTCGGATTCCTCCTGATAATCGTCCTAGTGATTTCGATATTCCTTACGTTCGTTTACACCATCGTCGCAACGGTAAAAGCGATATCTGGATCGACTTGGACGTATCCTGGAGCGATCGCTTTTATCGAGCGATATAGGTAGGATATTCATGTTATCTCAAGAAGGGAAGCTGGTTGAACATGGCCGAGATTGAACTGGACGTGCTCAAACTACAGATGATGGATCTATGAAGCCACCATCGAACGATTCATCTACCGTGTTTCTGGTGACAGTCGCGGCGAACGTCATCCCGCTGGTCGGCGTGTTCCACCTCGGGTGGAGCGCACAGACGTTCGCGGTCGTCTACGCGATGGAACTGGTCGTCGCTGTCCCGTTCGCCGGGTTGAAGGCATTATTCGCGCGCCGCCCGCCGAACTACGACGAGCTGGAGCGCCCACAGGAGGATAACCCGCTCAAGTCCGACGAGTTAGGCGGGGTCTCCGTCGGACCGAGCGACCTCAACCGCCGGCGCGGGAGCGTCACGGTCGTCAACTCGCTCCCACCGATCTACCCCCGGAACTTCCCGTTCGTCTCGCGAGCGTTCGGGGCTGGCGTGGGGCTCCTCGGGATATACCTCGCCGTACTGAGCCGTTTCATCGACGTGCCGGCGACGCTCGCCGATCCGATGGTGGCGGCGAGCGCCGCCTCCCTGATTGTCTCTCAAGTCGGCGTCATCAACCGCGAGTACTTCCGCAAGCGGCGCCACGAGACGAGCACCCCTCGAGACGTGATCAGAAGCGCGAAGAACGAGGCTGTGGTAGCTATAGTGTTGCTCTGGTTCGCGGCCGCCGGTGGTCCGACCGGCGCGCTGGTCGCGTTCGTCACGGTGAAGCTATTCGCGGAGTGGGGGGACTACCGCGCCGGGCAATCGTCCACCACCGACAAGGGGGTGGGGACGCTCCCGCCTGTAGCGGCTCCGGATGCGTCGCCGACGGCTGAGGTCCGTCCGGACCGGCACGCCGTCCGCGGCGCCGCGTTCTGGCGGGGCGCGAAGTCCGCAATCGGCAGCGGCCCGGTGTACCTCTTCGCGTGGATTGGGCTCACCAGCGGATCGACAGGGCCGGTCGCTGCCATGGTGGTCTGTTTCGGCCTCCTGCCAGCCATCATCGGCGGGCTGAAGGCCGTCGAGTACGCCCTCACTCACGGTACGCTGGCGTACCAGCGTCGCGACGACACGGTGGTCGCGTACGACGACCTTACCGATACTGTCCAGTGGGCGATCCCCGTCGACGACATCCGGAACGTCGAGTTGTGCGAGGGAGAGTTCGTCGACCGCTCCTGTGATACTCGGACGTTCTCGCTCACCCCCACCGTGGGGGAGTATGACCTCAGCGTCGCGCACCTCCGGGAGTATGACCGGGCTGTCGAGGCGTTGGAACTCCCCGTCGAGACGACGGCGTTCGGCCCACTCGACCGACGCGTGGCCGGGGTGGCAGCCGTGGTCGGAGCCTGTGGCGTCGCCGCCGTGGCGGCCCTCGCCTACTCCGCTCCCTCCGTCGGGGCGGTCGCCGCCGGGTGGGGCGGCCCGTTCGGCGTCCTCGTCCTCAGATCGGCGTGGCAGTGGGCGCTCCCGGCCGCCTGATCCGACGTCGACGGCGGGCGGAGCGGGCGCGTCGCAGCCGGTCACCGCGACGCGTCCGCCCCACGTATCGGGATCAGAACTCCGACAGCTCCGGGGCGGACGAGCCCTAACTCAAGAAGGGGACGTCGCTGACGATGGCGACTTTGAACTCGAATCCGGGGTTGATCGTCAGGATGTCGGTCCAGAAAATGTTGTCCTCCATGCAGACCTCGAGCGAGGACTCATCGGCTGAGCTGACTCTATTGGAATCCTCAGCAAGTGATATATTCTGATTGGGTTGTGGTCAATACAGATGCTGCACTGACCGAAGAGGACCCTTCGGATTTTAACAGAGCCGCTGCGGCCATCTGAATCCGGAACCGTATGCATTGAGAAGACCAGTCTCAACTTCTGGTGTGCTTCGAGGGCCGTCTCGTGGTCCCAGCCATGGCATTCTTTCAGCAGGAACAAGCGAAATAGTGTCTCCATCTCGTAGCTCGTCGATCCTGCATACCGGTCGTAGGGATCGAACTGGACGTATGCAAGCGGTAATGTGTGGACGAATGGTTCAACGCCCTCGTGTTCGTCTTGTTGGAACCACGTTTTTGCGACGACGCGGACATCCGACTCCAGTGCGGGAAGCGACGAGCGATCGAACAGCGGGCTAGACCCATACGTTGGCCAATCGACATAGGAACAATGAGCGATTTGGCGGAAGACTGTTCGACGCGACTCGGGGGTCATAGCCATGTGGGTACTGATAGCAAAACGTCCAAGACCAGTTGATCAAGATTGGATAGAAGTTGGATTCATCAGCGGAAGTGTTGTGGTTAGTTGGAGTACGAGACACTCCCAAATTGTGTTTCTCGCCAGTATTTCCAGAGGTAGGATAGATCACTGGGATACAACAGTTTTACAATTTCCCGCTTGCTCCCATCGTTAATATCTGAAAGGGTATCTCGAGAAAGCTTGTTCAGATCTTGCATGAGTCGGTCGTACCGTTCGTTTGGTGCAAGGTATAGCAACCTCGTCATCATCAATCGTCGGTCTTGTCTGGGAGCAACTTGCTCCTTCCAGAGGTCGTCGTAGACTCTCATCTCCTTAGCAGAGGTGTCTTTCGTCCTCGTCAGACAACGATCGGCTGTCATCGCAGCTGCGCGAGCTGATTTCATACACTTGTAGATTCCCTCTCCCCAGACAGGATCAACCGACGGGACAGTATCACCGATCGCCATAAACGAATCAGTACTCATCGATCCGGGGGGCTGTACATGTGCTGATCCCCGAACTGGACTCTCTGCGATTTGTCTGGCGTTCTCGAACCGTGGGTCAGTATCAAGCCAATGTTCGAGATACCCGTCGACGGTGCGATCGTGAATGGCGTTTTCTTGATAGCGTTCGTTCTGGATATAACAGATGCCGACTTTTGCTGTGTCGTCACCCGTATGGAAGATCCACGAATAACCTCCAGGGGCGTACTCGTGGTCCAACCGCAACATCATCGCGTCAGTGAGATCAGCAAACTCGGGATGATTGAGATCGACGCCTTCGAATAAGTATTCAATACCAATCGCGTGGTTCTCCCGCTCAAGATTGGCTATCCCCAGATCTTTAGCCAGTGGCGCAGCCGGACCCGTAGCATCAATAACGATTTCGCCAAAGACCTCCTGATCACGGTTATAACGGACACCAACGAGATCACCATCTTCGACGATCGGGTCACGAACACGAGCATCAAACCGATACTCAGCACCCTTGTGACGACCATCCTCGACAAGGAACTTCTTGAACGCCTCGAAGTCCAAGACAAAGCCCGGCTGGTCCTGGATAAGGTGTTCATTTGGAGATTCAAGAACTACTGATTCAGTCGCGTGCATAACGACGTCATCCGGGATGCCGAAGGAGGTCATCATTGACGCAAACGTTCCGCCGGTAGATTTGTTACTTTGAGCTGGGAATTCATCTTCTGCTTCGGTTTCTAGGACGACAACATCGTACCCACGGTCAGCTAGATCTCGTGCACACTGCGCCCCCGCTGGACCTGCCCCAGCGATGATTACATCATACCTGTTTGACATCGTTGGAGAACAACTACTCAGGAGCGGACGAACAAGATGTTGGAACACAGTGCCACTTTTCGGTTGTTTCCACACAGGCCCGGTGCCCACCATCTTAGTGGGCAGACATCTGTGACACCGCGTTGACGCAGTAGACGCCACCGATAATGAGGCCAATTCCGAGAAGGCCTGCCAGATCAACTGGTTCATCAAAAACAACGGCCCCGATACCTGCTACACCGACAATACCCAATGCTGCCCATGTCCCATAGACGACACCCATCGGTAATTCCTCTAACGTCAGGGATAGTAGATAGAACGCCGCCCCATATCCGAGGACAACCCCAATACTGGGAACCGGTTGTGAAAATCCCTCCGAGAGTTTGAGGGCAGTTGTCCCGAATAATTCGGAGAGTATTGCACCAGCGAGCAGTACGTATGGATGCATATTGTTAGGTCTCGAAGCCCCCGAGATACGACTATTGAAACAAAACAGCACTTACAATTTGTTTGGAGGCACAATGACAAAGCATGACGGAATTGGGCGAGCTTGGACTCTCAAGTTACGAGGAGAAGGCCTATCGAACCCTTCTCGTAACAGGAGCAGTGACGGCAGCTGAACTCTCTGATACTAGTGGAGTCCCAAAAGGCCGGATCTACGACGTACTAAACGGCCTTGAAGCTCGCAAGTTGATCTGGAGACAGTCAAGCGACCCAAATCAGTACGTGGCCGTACAGCCAGAAACCGTCGTCGACAGGCTTCTGGCTGAACGAGCGTATGAACTGAAACAAGAGTGGGATCGTTACCGCGAGAAAGCAGAAACAGTTCGTTCGAACCTTTTGCCGACACCACCAACAGAGAGTAGTTTCTGGCTTGGATCGCTCGGGAGTGACGAAATGAGTACAGCGCTCCAGCAGCATATGCGAACCGCGGAGAACGTTGTCAAAGCAACTGTCGGGCCTCCCTACGAGGATGCGACGTGGGAGACACTCCAATCTGAAGTGGAAGGCTTTTTCGAGGGTGCTAATACCGATTTGGCTGTTGACCTCCTCTTCAGTGAAAAGGCAGTTACCGTCCTCCCTGATCGATTCCCACATCTAATTGAAAACCAGCCCGCAGACATAACTGTCAGAACGACCCCTGAGATTGCGCTTTCGTTTGATATCGTGGATAATGTGGAGACGACGATCGATGTGCTACATCCAGTATCTGGTGAAGACAGGGTTGGTGTGATCGGGATCAAAGATTCGCAAGTGGTCTCCGAGTTTGAGCAGTACTTCCAACGACTGTGGACCGATGCTGTTCCTCTCCTTGAGTGAGACAGTGATGATGTGAGGAAGACGTGATGTGATGTAATTGACTCAAACCGATATTGCCTCTGTGCATTGAGAAGGTCAGTCTCAACTCCTGGGTGCTTTGGAAGTTGAGACTACACCGGGTTTAGTGGGCCTGTGATGCGCGGATTTAGCCGATTCGGTCAACAGAAACTGCTCCAAATCACTCTCCAAGTGGCCATTCTCGTCACACTTCCAATCGTAAGGGCAAATTTTGGAGACCTCGAATAGTGTAGCCACTCAATTGGCATGCTGACCCGAACAGAGTACCTCACTACCCGATTCCTGTCGGCTTCTTCAATAGTGTTAGCGTGTTGTCCGCTGTAACCACCGGTGAGCGCTCATCTTTCTTCAAGCAGGAAACCGCGCCGTTTACGGCGCGGAGGAATGCGACACTTGACTGTCTGTCCACCAACTATGACCCGTCGCGTTCCAGGCACTTCGCGCCCTCGAGCATCAAGCCCTTCCAGGTGTAGCCGCGCTCGTCTTTGAGATCGCTGAGGCGTTCGTGCTGTTCGTCA
>NZ_JBGUBA010000012.1:0-87055 GCF_041821105.1 Natrinema sp. H-ect1
CCTCCGACGACGAGGCTTCTCTTGTAGGAAGCCCCGTCCTTTAGGACGGGCGAGGATGTCACGATGCGTGAACCAAACTCCTGAGACGATCCGGACATCCGACTCTAATCCGGCAAGTGAGGTGCGGTCGTACAACGGTGTCGAATCGTACGCTGGCCACTCAACGTACGACTGTCGTACAATTTGTCGAAAGACTGTTTTCCGAGATTCAGTAGTAATGGGCACTACCGGACAATCGTTATGGCCCCCTCAAGAACACGTCTACGTCTAACGAAAAGGCCAGCTTCTTACAGAAGCTGATGTTTTATCGTGACTTTTTGGTTTAGTCGCTTCCCCGTTCAGAACGGTCAACAGCTTCGCTTGCCGAGGCAGCCTGTTTTTTCTCTTTCACTCGTTGTTCAATCGACGCCTGCATCTCACGCATGAACTCGTCCACCGTGTTCCCCATAAGGATGACCGGTCGGCCATCGGTGAACAGTTCAGTTAGAACCTGCTCCGGGTCCGCATTCTGACTGTGGCACTCGGTCGGAACATCGACGTTTTCGGCGAACGCACGTGTATTAGCCCCACCGACGTGGGCTTCATCGATTAACTCTCGCTCGAATAGCAACTCGATATATTGAGCAAATGACGCTGTACGCCCTCGCCGGTCTCTTCGGAGGTACACGAACGGGGTGATACATTCGTCATCGACGAGTACCCGTCGAACCATCTCAGTACTTTCGACGTCGTTCACTTCGGCAGCGTTGAAGATACGTCCGTCTTCGAGTTCTATCCACGTTGGTTGGATCGCACTGAGGAATGATTCGATTTCTTCGGCTGGAAGTGGCGGTTCGCCAACAGCATCTAACACCGCATTGACTGCGTGAATCGTTTCAGAACCGATCAGTCCGTCGTGTTCGTCGGGAATTTCAACCTGCTCGATAGTCCCTCCGCGACGTTCGATTTCTTTTCGCATATATTCGTGCAACACCGGGTGTTGCTCACCGCTCACGACGTGTGTTCCCGCCGGAACCGACCGCGCAAACGAACGTGCAAGGTCTGTCCGAGTCTTCCCAAGGGTATCTGTGTGGTCCTGGCGGACGTTTGTTAACACGATGATGTCAGGGTCGGTCAGACGCTGATTGAACAGTCGGGTCGTATATTCTGTGATTCCCTGATTCTCGAAGATTGCTATGTCGTCCGGTTCGTACGCATCGAGTTCGGGGACGAACTCAGCGATGAGACTAATATTCTCGTAGAGCGTCGTTCGAGGCCCCCGTCGTTCGATAGGATGGACCTCGCCGTTATGGATCAGTAGTGGATGGTTGCCGGTGATCTTCGTGAGTGTATCATACCCCCGACGGTTGAAGACATCGTCGAGGCGCTGGGTAGTAGACGATTTACCACGAGTCCCCGAGACGACAATCTGAGTATCGATTCGATCGAGAATCTTACGATGTCGGATACCTCTCGTCACTTCACTCACCAGTCCTGTCAAACTCGACGACCCGACTTCGATTGGGTTCGGACCGGTCTTCCACTCGTATTCGGCCCCGACGAGAAACATCGGAAGTGCCCCCGCCGCATAGTCTAAGAACTGGTCCGCTGCGGACTGTGCCGACACTTCTGTCGGGAAGCGATCGGCACTATGCCCCAGTACCCCGTTTGCAGTTTGGAGCCGCCAGACCCAGTTGTTTCGTTCCTCCGGGAGTTCTCCTGACGGTGTGGCCTCTTGTTCGACGATGATGTCGGGCGCGTCGACATCGGTGTCTCGGAAGGACTTTTCATTTCCCGATAGTTCTGCAACAGCGGCGCGAACAATGTCAATTGCTTCGCGTGCTGCTCGGGACGTATCGTAGTGGCGACTGCCGGTTGCTAGTACTTCCGCTGGACCCCTAAGACGCCACGACCAGCCGAACCCACGGCCGTATATCTCGAAGGCGGTCTGACTCATCTTTCACCCCCTTCAGAGAGAACCGATGCAGAGAGAACCTCCGCTTCGCTCGGAGGTGATACCGTATACCAGTACGCGATACCCAGGGCAACCACCCAGAGAACCGCTGCAATCCCCAGGACAGGCAACGTCAACTCTTGTGGAAACCCACGAGATTGGGGTACACTGAACAGTCGAGCAACGATCAAAGCGGGGACGAAGACCACGATCTGAAGCGGGACGACGAGACGGCGCTCGAAGGGAGCCGACGCATGCGCGTTGTACGCCCCGACACCCGCCAAGATCGCAGTGAAGAACGCCGACAGTCCACGCTCAATCGGCAAGACAAACGTCAGCGATACCGCAGCGAAGATCGCGACTGCGACAGTCACTCCGAGAAGGACTCGTCCGTACCGGAGTGTGAGGAAGTTCGAAAACTGGATGAATCCGAACGATAGCGCAAGCAAAAGGACGTACAGGATTACGAGCCAGTAGCTCGCTAGTGCATAAATCGCGAGGAGGACCGCACCGATGATTCCGACACGAACACCGAACCGATCCCGGAGCCGTTCAGAGAGAACGAGGCCACCAGCGAACAGTCCGGCCACGATTTCTCGAGGGAGTATAACAGATTCGGGGTCGATGGGCACTGCAACACCTTTGTAGATAGCGACATCCGCCGTCGAAGAGAAAAGGACTGGCGGTGTCAGCGTACCAAATTGACGCGCAAACCCATTGGAGACCAGTACCCAGCCGAGCGCAGTGAGGGTAACGAATAACCCGACACTCGCCAAGAGGTCGTTTCGGCGATATTCCGGTTTGATTCGATGGTAATTATACGCTGCTAGTCCGGGGAGAATACTACCCAGAAACGCAACTACTCCCACCTCAAGGCCTAACTGCAAGATGAAAAAGAGCGTGACCACTGGAACAGCTGTTCCGATGACCATCGCTGCGATAAGCTCGTCACGCCCAAAAATCAACGTTCGGCGACGGAGGATCCACAGACCGACGTACGCGGCTGCCGCGCTCAACACAAAAACGGGGAGCATGACGAAATTCTTCAAACAGTACACGGCAAGAACGGGAATGGTGATTGACCCTCCCATACGATACCCGGTGAACTGAGTGATGGCTCCGACGCTCAAGAGACCGATAACGGCGACTAGTGTGGCCACCCACATTGTAACGGTCTACCAGCTAATACACCTTTATAGTTTCAATTCTGTACGGTCGCTTACTGGAGAGTTTGCTGTACACGTCCGTAAAGCTCTGATTTATTAAATGGCTTAGCCAGGAAATCATCCGCGCCTGCCTCAAGTGCTCGAACGATGTCCTCCTCCCGACTCCGTGATGTTAGCATAATAACCGGCATATCCTGCATCTCGTCGTTCTCTCGGATATGGTCCAGAACCGAAAATCCATCCATCTCTGGCATCATGACATCAAGGATAACAGCTTTCGGTAGCGAATCCGAGTCCTTTTCTAAGTACTCCCATGCTTCCCGACCATCATTCACCGTCTCCACGTCGAACTCCTCACTAAGACTAACATCGATCATCGCTCTGATGTCTTCGTCGTCGTCGGCAGCCAGAATTTCCGCAGGCATACTAGCAGCGTATCGCCCCTTTTCCTTATATTGACCGGCATACGGAAATTCCCTTGATTATTGGGCTTTTCCGTCCTCAGAGACCTCGATAGCCCACGAGGGGGTCTCGCAAGAAATATTTAACCAGTCAGACGGTCAAGTCTCTGTAACTGTGCTCGGTACTACTGACGAACTGGACGACCCAATCCGCGTCCTCTACGTGAACTCCGATCCCGCGTTTGCGGAGTTGGTTCAAACCAAACTCCAACAGACGAGTACCGAGATCGACTGTATACCTGCCGACGGTATCGACGAAACACTGCACAATCTTGCTACGGAACGAATCGACTGTATCGTAACGGCGTACTCGCTCGAAGATTCCGACGGCATCGGGCTTACGGAGTCGATTCGCCAGCAGAACGACGATATCCCGATACTCCTCTTTACTGGACAAGGGAGTGAGGAGATCGCGAGCGAAGCGACTCGTGCCGGCGTCTCGGACTACATCCCAGTCCGATCGGAGCGTGATAACTTCACACTACTCGCGGCCCGCATTCGAACGCTCACGAAGGCTGCTCGTAAACAAACGGAGGCCGAGCAGACCAAACGGCGCTTCCGGCGAACGCTCGAGCGCGCAACTGACGCGATTTACGCCGTCGATGGCGACTGGCGCATCGAGTATATGAACGAAAAAATGGCCGAGCGAATCGGCCGTGACTCGGACGCGGTCGTCGGCGAAACCATCTGGGAAGAGTTCCCGTCGATCGTCGGGACGGAACTCGAAGACAAGTATCGAACGGCGATGGACACTGGTGAACCGGTATCGTTCGAACAGCGTCTGGGAGAGCCGTTCGACTACTGGGTCGAAGTGCGAGCGTTCCCAGATGACGACGGGTTGACCGTCTTTTCACGCGAGATTACGACCGAACGAGAACGAGAACTGAAGCTAGAGCGCAGTGATTCGATTCTGGAGAACATCCACGACGTCGTGTTCGTCCTCGACGAGACGGGGAACATCGAGTTCTCGAATACGGCCGCGAAGCGGTTGCTCGCAGGGAATCAGTCGGCCCAACTCACAGGACAACAGCTCGAAACGGTCATCGGTGACCGCATTAGCAATTCTGCTGTAACGCGATTCTCCCAGGCAATCGAATCGACGCTCGACGAGGTCGAGAGCGATGATGGATCCACCGGGCTGTACGATACAGACCTCCAATTCGACGTCGTGGCCGGGGGCAGTCAGCGAACGTTCGACGTCCGGATAACGCCGTTCCAGAGTCGAAAAAGTAAACAGATACTCGTTGTCGCTCGAGACGTTACCGAACAAAGCGAGGTGAAGCGGCAACTGGAACGAGAGCGGGACGCACTCCAGGCCCTCCAAACCGTCATGGCAGAAAGCGATGTCTCGGCCGAATCACGCCTCCAGAATCTACTGGAAGTCGGCTGCCAGACGCTCGGGCTCGAAATCGGAATCGTCTCGCGGATTCAGGACAGCGACTACATAGTCCAAGCAGTTCATGCACCAGAGGCCGATATCGAAACTGGCGATCAGTTCGATCTCGAATCGACGTACTGTGCAGAAGTCGTCGGCACGGATTCGGTCTGTTCGTTCGTCGACGCCGTTAGCGACGGGAAAGAGACGCATCCTGCCTACCGTGACTTCGAGTTAGAGTCGTACATCGGCGTGCCACTCGTCGTCGACGACACGCGTTACGGAACCGTCAATTTCTCGAGTCCAACGACGCGAGTCGCTCCGTTCGGAGCACTTGAACGAACGTTCGTCGAGTTGTTAGCCCAACTCGTGAGTGCCGAGATTTCGCGCAGTCGTGACCGTGCCAAACTTGAGCGTCAAGAGTTCCTGTTCGACCGCGTTCAGGACATCGCGGATGTCGGTATCTGGGAATTCTTCCCATCGAGCGGCGAGCTCATTTGGTCTGACGGGGTCCGTCAGATTCACGGTGTCGACGAGGACTACGAGCCCTCCTTCGACGACGCGATCGAGTTCTACCACCCCGACGACAGAGAGATGATTACCGCAGCAGTCGACCGGGCAATCGAAAACGGGGAGCCGTACGACCTCGATCTCCGAATCGTTCGACCCGACGGAGCGGTGCGTGACGTTCGGGCGTGGGGTGAATACGTCGACGACACACAGCGCGGCGACTCAGCACTTCGGGGCGTTTTTCAGGATATAACGGAGCGAAAAGCGGAAGGGCGTGAGCATCAAGAGCTCGCGGAGGAATACGAGGCGTTGCTCGAAACATCAGGGGACGCGATATTCTTGCTTGACGTTGATACTACTGGTGAGGACCCTTCATTCGAGTTTGCTCGACTCAGCCCCGGATACGAGACACAGACCGGGCTCACAACTGAGGAAGTTCGCGGCAAGACGCCGCGAGAAGTGTTCGGCGACGAGCAGGGTACTGATCTCGAAGTCAATTACACTCGTTGCGTCGATCAGGGTGCCCCGATCTCGTATCGTGAAGAACTCGATATCAGTGACGATGCTCGGTTCTGGGAGACGAGTCTCGCACCGGTCATCGTCGATGGCGAGACCGTTCGAGTTGTGGGCATCGCTCGAAACGTCACCGAGCAGGTCGAGCGCGAGCGCGAACTCGAAGCAACGAACCAGCGACTGGAATCACTCATCGAGGCCACGCCACTCACGGTCATGGAGATCGACACTGACGGCACCGTCATTCGTTGGAACGATGAGGCTGAAAATATGTTCGGCTGGTCGCGGGAAGAAGTACTTGGCGAGTTCAATCCGATAGTCCCGGACGACCAGGAGGCCGAGTTTGCGTCACACAAGCAGCGCGCCCTGAGCGGCGAGCGAATTCGAGCGAAGGAGATACGCCGGGAGACAAAAGACGGAGACGAGTTGGACCTGCTCTTGTCGGTCGCGCCGATTACAGATTCCGACGGGGAAACCACGAGCATCCTTGCCGTCTTGGAGGATATTACTGAACAGAAACGGTTGGAAACCCGCCTTCGATCGCTTCAGGAGACCGCACAGCAGCTTAGCGGTGCTGAATCAAGCGAAGAGATCGGAGCTATCGCCGTTGATGCGGCAGCCGAAATAATTGACCTTGATATTACTGGGATCTGGGAATACGACGAGCGAGAGGACGCACTCGTCCCAATCACAGAGACTCCCACAGCACGAGACCTATTTGGCGCTTCTCCCAGATTTACCCCCGGGGACGGTCTCGCTTGGGACGCGTTTGAGGCCGGAGAAACCCAGGTATATGATGATGTCCAGACCGAGGGTCAACCCCACAACCCGAACACAGAGATCCAAAGTGAGATTCTCGTCCCACTAGGAGAGTATGGGCTCATCTCGACAGGATCGATTTCCACGCAGGCCTTTTCTGAGACAGACGTCGATCTGTTTCGAATTCTCGGTGCGACTGTCGAGGCAGCACTCGCACGAGCGAGTCGAGAAGCGGAGTTACATCGACAGAACGAGCGACTTGACCAGTTCGCGAGCGTCGTTGCCCACGACTTGCGGAACCCGCTCTCCGTCGCAATGGGATTTCTCGAGATCGCGGAGGAGACCGGGAACGCGGAACACTTTGAAAAAGTAGAATCTGCACACGACCGAATTGAACGGCTCATTGAGGACCTTCTGACGCTGGCACGTGGGGAGACGACGATCGAGAATGCAGAAGAGATCGACCTCGAGAGTATTACGACGGAGGCGTGGGGATACGTCGACACGGAGGAGGCAACGCTTACAGTTGCAGATGAAGTCCTGACAGTCACCGGGGATGCAGGGCGGCTGACCCAACTCTTAGAGAATCTATTCCGGAACGCAATCGAACACGGTGGTGCCGATGTCACGGTGACTGTGGGTGGACTAGACGGAGACGATGGATTCTACGTTGAGGATACCGGCAGCGGGATTCCCCAGGAGAAGCAAGACGACGTGTTCAAACACGGCGTCACGTCCAGCGAGGGGGGAACTGGCTTCGGGCTCTCGATCGTGGCCGACATCGCGAAGGCGCACGGTTGGACGGTTTCGGTGACAAACGGAACCGATGGCGGGGCACGCTTTGAGTTCAAGCGGTCCAAATAGTACTCGTTGTCAGTGAGCAAACCGTGCCTGCGACCTATGCATTGAGACGACCGGTCTCAACTACTAGTGTACTTTGGAAGATGAGAAAGCTTCCAATTTCCATATCTTTAGCATATTGGGGAGTCGATCGGGTATCATGCCTTCCAGAAGACGGTTTCTAAACGAAAAACAGCGCGAGTTCCCCCGCCCCACCGTGGGCGGGGGTGAAGCGCGTGCGCTCGACTGCCGTCAGGAGAACTACCCACATTTTTGAGAGAGTGAATGCCAAATCGAAGTATGGGTGAGGAAGCCACGAAGACGATTCAGACGCGCCTTCACGTAGCGTCTGGTGACCGATCGTGGCTCCACGACGCCCGCCTCGCCGCACGCGAGATCTTCAACCAAACCATCCGCCTCAAACAACAAGGGTACACTCGCACCGAGATACAGAAAGAGGTTGACCGCGACGACTTCTTGCGGAACAACAAGTGCGCAGTCGTCGGCAAAGCCCTCCAGACGTGGGACTCCTATCAGTCACTTCTCGACTGGTGGCACGAACAGGACGATCCCGACGGAGGGAAGCCGACGCCACCGAGTACCGACAAATCTGGTGCGTACCCGCTTGTGATGGCGCACACGGAAGGCTACCGGCTCACCGTTGATGACAACACGAACCGCGTCCAGTTTCGTATCAGCCCGAAGCCCTACAAGAAGGTGACGGGGAATCTGCGCGGTGAGTCGGACGCGATGGACGAACTTCGGGACGCTCTCACATCGCATGAGGTGGATGTGGGACAGGCCGAACTCCTGTACCGCGATGGCGTGTATTACCTACACGTCACGGTCACACGCGAGTTCAACATTTCTCAACCCGAGACTAGCGATACGGTAGTCGGCGTGGACATCAACGAGCGCAACGTCGCTCTCACCGCCCTCGACCGTGAGACGATGCAGACGAAGGGTACGCTCGTCCTCGACTACGGACGAGTCAAGCAAGAACGCCAACGCTACCACACCATCACTACTCGCTGTCAGGAACACGGTAAAACGAGTATTCATCGGCAATTCGGTGACAGGGAAGAACGGTTCACCGAGTGGGTATTGCATCGTCTCTCCCGTGCTGTCGTGAAGTTTGCAGAGCAGTTCTCGAACCCGGTCATCGTGTTCGAGGATATGAGTGGTATCCGCAACGAAATGCAGTACGGGTCATACATGAACCGACGGTTGCACAAACTGCCGTTCCACAAGTTCGAGAGGTTCGTGTCGTACAAGGCGACGTGGCAAGAGATACCCACGGACACGGTGGATGCCTACTACAACTCGCGGACGTGTTCGTGCTGTGGTGAGCGTGGAGATCGGCAGGGGCGGCGGTTCCAGTGTCCGAACGACGAGTGTGACGTGGCGCAAGACCACGCCGATCGGAACGCATCGGTGAACATCGCGTGGCGCGAGAAGGCGAAACTCGGCGATACGGATACGGATTACCGGACTCACAAAACCCAGCCGCAAGTTCGGTTGGTGCGTCTGTCCGGGTCGGGGCGCGTAAGCCGCCCACCCTCATCCCGTTCCCTCGCGGAACAGGGAGTGCTAGCGCACGCCTGAGGGAATTACAAAAGCCTCGGGCAACCGCGCCCGAGGCTGTTTACATCAGACCTCTCGGTAACAGTCAAAACAACCGACCACTCACCATCAGCAACCTTCGAGAGCGTGGTTCCATCGGGTGATACCGAGATTCGGCGTGAGTTCGTATCAGCTCCGGCTGGAACGACTGTCACGCTGAAGGTGCGTGTCGAATCGTTTGCCGAGGATTGGATTTCGTTCTCATTTATCCCGAGCGGAGACGGCTCTGAGAGTGATACTCCGCCACAATACGTCCGGTTACATATACCCGGTTCCGATGGCGAAGTCAACTGGCAGTCACGGAAAGCAAGTAATTAACTCCGAGTCTGTAGTGAACACTGTGATATACTCGCATACACATTGAGCGGGGAATCCCTTCTGAGGAAGTCGAAACAACTGCCGGAGATGGTTCGATCACACGTAGAATTCCAATTGTACTCGGATGACGGAGTCACTGAAACCGAAACGTTACCGGTAGTCCGTAATGTTCCGATATGGAACGTAGTATCCGATTTCATCAATCCACGTTGAGAGCCATTCATCTGCAGTTTCCTCGCTAATCCGCCCAGCATCAATGGCGGCCAGGAGGACGCCGACCGAACCGACAACGGTCACGCCCTGTTCTTTTGCGAATGCTCTGGCGTCGCTGTCGTCCGTCAGTAACCGACCGTCGTGTGCGTCGGCAAGCGCAAATGCCTGTGCTTCTCCGGGATCGAGATGGTCGCTGACGACTGCTTCACGGTTTGCAACAGTATCCGAAACTGTCGCGACTGGAATCTCCGCATTGAGTACGTCCAGCGCTGACTGAAGGTAGGAATGGTCATCGACACCATTGTGGAGTTCTTCGCGAACGACCGGCACCGTACAGATTCCCGAGAGTCCAGCCACCACCCACAGTTGGTTGATATAGGCGAAGTTCGAGAGAACGGTCGTATTGAGAACGCTTGGGTCCGCTGGAATATCGGCAGTCGTCATTACGAGTCCGATGTCTCGTTATCAGCAGGCTCATCATCGAACTCGAGTTCCGTCGCCGCCTCCGCTTCGTAGGCTGCATCCTTCTCGTCCGCGAGCCCGAGACGAAGGTCAACGCCGTGTTCACGGAGAATATCCCGCATCGTCCAGCGGTCGACATCAGCAAGTCTCGCAGCATCACCCAGCGTGATCCGCTCGCGTTCGTAGAGGGCGACTGCAGCAGCGATGCGTTCGTTTTCGTGGTCTTCGAAATACTCACGCACGAACTCTCGCAACGCATCGCTCTTTCCCCCGAACACACCAGCCTCGACAGCACCCTCGATGAGGAGATCAAGATCGTCTGGATAGGAACCGGTGATTCGTGCCATCGTTCTACCCCAGACTACGTCTTCATACTATTTATGAACTACGGCGGACTGCCATATGCATTGAGACGACCGGTCTCAACTACTGGTGTACTTCGGAAGATGAGGATAAAACGAGTATAGCGGGCCTGTAGTGCGTGGTATCGACCGAACCGATAACCAGAATCTGCTTCAGATCGCTTTCTAAATGGAAAGCAGCGCGAGTTCCCCGCCCCACCGTGGGCGGGGGTGAAGCGCGTACGCTCGGCTGCGTCCCTGTTTTTAAGTACTGGGACGCCCTACAGCAGTTTGGAACCCACGTTATCGGCCTCGCAAAACCCGCGCACCCACTTCGGGGTAAGACGCGGTGTCGTGCGAAAGACGAAGTCTTTCGTGATCACGAAAATCTCCGATTTTCGAACGACGCCGGGCCTGTGTCGCGCCCACGTGAGGGGGCGGACGCCCACGGACACACCGCCACGGCAGCAACAGACGACCTCTGTTGCGGTGGCACTTCCGGTGTGTTCGAGTGTTACCGGTTCCACGCAAGTCTCTCCAGAGACGAGCGCAGGCGGAATTAAATTCGCCACCGGTCGTTTCGCTGGCTCCACGCCAGAGACCACGGCGAAGCCACGGGCCACCGTGCCCGTGGTACTTCACACGGCCATTCCTGTTCCGTAGGCAACTGATTCGGGATCTTTCCGAGAATCTTAGTGTCGCCACTCAAACGACGCGCAATCGCGGGGAGAGTTCCGTTACTATCCAATCCGGTCTCCTGCTTCAACAACATGAGCGTGTTATCGGCTATGCGAACGCGAAGTAGAAGAACCGCATCCCAAAACCTTTCGAGATCGTCGCAGCCATGAATCGCTTGATCGACCTGCCCGCTCTCGATTACCTACCTATAGAGGTACGAGTGTTCGAAAGTAGCTACCGTAGTTCGTCGACGAGAGCGGTAGTTGCGGTGTCGACGATATCGTCCGCCAGACGACCTTGCCAGAAATCGATGTTTTCGTGACCGATCGATTGCACACTCTAGGGGACGATCCGACTCTCGTCTGGCGTACCACCACGAAGCCACCCCGCCTCAGGAATGTCGATGAGTCCGTCCATCCACGATTTCGACGTCAGCGCGATATACTGATCGCCGTGGAACGGACGGCCTTCGTGGTTCGAGAGAATAAGCCAGGGCCGAGCGTCTTCCTCCCCTTTGAACGGATCATCACCGTAGACGACGTCGCCACGCTCAAAAATTGGTGTCTCTCCGTCGGTCACTGTTCGCCCTTGACGCTGGGGTGTGGTTTCTGAGGTGCTTGCCCGCGCCACGCTTTCTTGTCCTCGGGACCGAGTTGGTCGTTGAACAGTTCGGTCGCCCGCTTGTATCCGCTGTATCCTTCGAGGCGCTCGGTGTCATCAGTCACCGCCCAGTACGTCGCCTTGTGTTCGACGAGATCGCGGTCCTTCAACCGCGAGAGAGCGGTGCTGACTGCGCCCTCGTCGACCCCGATCTGGGAGGCGATTTCGCGGGCTTTGAATGCACGATCGTCGTTGGCGGCGAGAAACCCGAGGACCTGATCGGGGACGGATAGTTCCTCGAGTTCGTCCTCGCTCGTGTTCTCGAAGGTGTCTCGGTCGATAGACATCGTTGAGTGGAGGTACGTCAGCCACTGTAAAGAGCGTTAGAGATGAAAGCTACGAAAACGCCGACGGAGATCACCATTGACGACGACGCGGTTCAAGAACCGTCTGCAGTGAGACGATCGGCCTCACGTCCAGATTCTCCGTAAGCGAGGGTTTTCTATGACAAGCACGGCATTGTTCCAGAAATACCGGCCTTGGAATCACCGACAACGCATAACTATCGGATTTATTATTATGACAGTAGGCGGACTACTAGGCCGAACTGAGATCTCGCTGCCGTTACGTGACCCCGCTGACGTCCCGTCGCTCACTTCGGACGGTTCCACGACCTCCTCTGTCTCGAGATAGCGTCGATCCACTCGCCACGCTGGCTAATTTCCTCGAGTCTGTCGAACGGGTAGTGAGTATCGCCGTCGGTCGGCCGATCGGTAACAGCGCGAAGCGTCCGGCGGAACATGCCTCCTGTTTCCCGGTCGAGTAGACCCGGATCCGCCAGCACCCGGATGTCCTCAGTCCACTCGAGAAGCAGGTATCCAGCCGGGGTAAGCGACTACTCGGTTTCCGTCTCCTTCTTCAAGAGCGTGTTGTCGGCCGCCACGATCGGCGAGTGAGTGTACTCGTCAGGGAACTCGACCTGTCCAAGTGAACGGCCTCGGGGTCACACTGCAAGAGACCGTCCACGTCACGCTCAAGAGTCCGTCCAACTGGTTAGTCCGGCCTGTAGATTATCGAATTGCACAAGGGCCGCTCATATCAATGGCATCAGCAATCCACTGTGGCTGCATCGGAAGGATGTCGGACGGCAAGTCGTTTACGCCGAAGAATCCGACCTCAAGTGCTTCCTCTTCATCGGCTTCGGCTGTCCCCGCCTCGATGGTACACCGGAAGCAGTTCGTAATGAAGTGGACTGTCTTTCCGGATGGATACGAAAACACCTGTTGCTCAGGCTGGGAATACACACCGGTTAACTCCTCGACCTGGATACGGATTCCCGTTTCCTCCATGACTTCCCGTGAAATTGCCTCTTGGACTGGCTCACACCGTTCGACCGAGCCCGTTGGAAGCGCCCACTGTTCCGTATCAGCGCGTTTTAACAACAGTACCTCATCCGAATCGGTAGTCACGACCGCCGCGACGCCCGGCCGAATCTGATCCGGCCACGAATATGGCGGCGATTCCCACGGCTCGATTTCCTCGGTAAACAGGTCAGCAAGCGTCGAAATCGTCAGCTCTGGCTCCTGTCGGTCACGAGCGGATGCAGCAGTCGGTTCTTCGTCGGCTACCAGAATCCCAGTGTGTCCCGCGTGGTGTGCACCGAGTACGTCCGTGGCCGGGTTATCCCCGATCACGACAGCGCTCATATTAGCGGACAGTCCATCGATGGCCATCTCGAACATGAGTGGTTCGGGTTTCCCGACGACTGTCGGCTCCGTTCCGGCGGCCGCTTCGACTGCACGGACGATGGCCCCAGCTCCGGGTGCAGGGCCATCCGGCGTCGGGAACGACCCATCGGGGTTGGTCCCCACGAACGCTGCTCCCCGATCGATATGCCTCGTTGCCCGCCGAATATCTCGGTACGTCGTCTCTTCATTTGCGCCGACAACCATCGCTTCTGGATCAGTGTCCGTGATCTCGATCCCCGCTGCCTGGAGTTCGGTTTTCAAGCCTTCACTGCCGACGACGGCGGTCGTGGTCACATCCTGCTGGGAGAGATACTGTGCAGTCGCCCAGCCTGACGTGACGATTTCGTCTTCCTGTGCGTTGATCCCCATCTCTCGAAGATCGCTTGCGACCGCCCGCCGCGTCGGGCGTGGATCGTTCGTCAGAAATCGCAGCTCCTTGTCCATCTCGTAGAGTCGGGTTACCGAGTCAACTGCAGCAGGCAGTGGCTCGTCCCCAACGTAGACCACCCCATCGAGGTCGAACAAGAACACGTCGAATTTCTCAGCAATCATACTACAGAGTAGCGGAATCAGCCACTTATATCTCATTGTAATAACACACCCGTAGTCTATCAGACATCGATCTCATCGTGGTAACAACAAGCAATGCCAAACACACTGAGAGTTCTCTAAAAAACGAATTTAAATGACATATCATGTTCCAATGATCGTATCGCGGAAGTACGATCGACTGTGCAGTGATGTTTAGTGGCTCCTCGAGACTGTGTCATCGGTTCGACTGTGACACGATTGTGACCGTTGTCCCGAGCAGCGTCGTAGCATGGGACTGTCCCCGTGAGTTTGGTATATACAAACCTATATGGTGCGATGAAGATGATAACCGATATGGACGCCGACGACTCGAGCGATTCACCCCGCCGTATCAAATCGATTCAGACAGCGAGTGCTATCTTGGAAGCGATTCAGCATCTCGAGACACCGACGTTTACCGATCTCTGCGGCGAGGTCGATATTTCGAAGGGGACGGTCCATACGTATCTCGAGACCCTCGAGAGCGAGGGGTTCATCACGAAATCGGGGAACGAGTATCGGCTCGGGGTACGGCTGGTAACGATGGGGGAAAGCGTTCGAAACCAGACGGATATCTACCGCGCAGGGCAAGACGAAGTAGAAAAACTCGCCGAGAAGACGGGCGAGTGGGTACATCTGACGGTCGAGTGTCAGGGGCAGGAAGTGACGCTCTACGAAAGTAGCGGTGACAGGGCGATCGCGATGGATTACCACCTCCGAATGCGGGAGTCACCGCAGTACCTGTACCACACGGCGGCTGGAAAGGCGATGCTCGCGTGTTTCGATCGAGACCGGGTCCGAAAGCTGATCAACCGACAGGGGTTCGTCCAACGAACCGAAAAGACGATTACCGATCTCGAAACGTTGTTCGAGGAACTCGACCGGATCCAAACGCAGGGGTACGCGGTCAACGATGAAGAGGAAGTACGAGGGATGCGCTCCGTCGGCACTGCAATCACGGGACCCGATGCCGCCGTCTGTGGGGCAATAAGTGTGACAGCACCGACCAGTCGTCTCTCTGGGGAGTACTTCGAATCCGAGATTCCCGAGTTAGTTATGGAAGCGGCCAATATCATCGAAGTGAACCTCGAGACGGCTGGCGTCAAACAGCCACGCTAAGTCCGGTATCCGAGCCGAAGACGGGACCGCTCACGAATCGCCGTCGGCGATCACGTCACGAAACGATGTCTGCCGGAATCTCTCGACCGACCTATGGCCAGAGTCCCCGGGCTTCCTTTGCCTCGCCGATGCGGTTGAGCGCCACGACGTACGCCGCGTCCCGCCAACTCAGTCCTCGGGCGTCGACTTCCGCTTTCACGTCGGCCCATGCGTCGAGCATCGCCGATTCGAGTTCGTCGTTGACTCGCTCCTTGGACCACGTTCGGCGGTTGATGTCCTGGAGCCACTCGAAGTAGGAGACGGTGACACCGCCGGCATTCGCGAGGATGTCGGGAATGACGTGTTTGCCACGCTCGTGAAGGATCGTGTCCGCGGTCGAGGTCGTCGGACCGTTTGCGCCTTCGACGATGATGTCGGCCTGAATTCGATCCGCATTGTCGGCCGTGATGACGTTCCCGATGGCGGCCGGGATGAGAACGTCTACGTCCAACTCGAGGAGTTCCTCGTTGGAAACCGTCTTCGAACTGTCGTAACGCAGTACGCCTTCCGGCTCCTCCTTGTGGGACGGAACGTCCTGTGTATCCAGGCCGTCCGGGTCGTACAGTCCACCGTTGACGTCGCTGACGGCAACGATGTCCGCACCCCACTCGTCGAGCAGGCGGGCGGCGTTCGCACCGACGCTTCCGTACCCTTGCACTGCGATCGACACGTCCTCGAGACGCTCGTCGTAGTACTCGACCGCTTCCCGTGCGACGATGGCGACGCTCCGTCCGGGGGCTTCCTCTCGACCGTAACTCCCGCCGATGACGGGTGGTTTGCCGGTGACGACGCCGGGGATCGTTTCCCCTTCCTGCATGCTGTATGCGTCCATGAACCAGGCCATCGTCTGGGCGTCGGTGCCCATATCGGGTGCCGGGATGTCCCTGCTGGGACCGACCTCGTCTCGGATCTCTTCAGCGAACCGGCGGGTCAGCCGTTCTTTCTCGTCGTCGCTGAGGTCTTTCGGATCGACGACGATGCCGCCTTTCCCGCCGCCGAACGGGATGTCCATCACGGCACATTTCCACGTCATCCACATCGCGAGGCCGACGCACTCGTCGGCGTTCACCTCGGGGTGATAGCGGAGTCCGCCCTTGTAGGGGCCGCGAACGTCATCGTGCTGTGCGCGATAGCCGGTAAAGACGTCGACGGAGCCGTCGTCCCGCTCGAGCGGAATGGAGACCTCGACGACTCTGGTCGGGTGTTTGAGGCGTTCGATGACGCCGTCGTCGACATCGGTCCGGCTCGCAGCGGTGCGGAGCTGCCGGCGAGCCGTTTCGAGGGGTGATTCGGTCGTCGATTCGCTGTCCGATTCCGAGTGAGTGGTCTGTTTCTGTGTCATTGGTGAAGTCGGTTGGTGGTGTCGAGAGTCGTGATCGTTCGGCGACTAGCACTGTGTACGCGGGTACGTGGTCGGATCGTGCCGACAGGGCCGCGTGATCATCGAGGGGATACTCGATTACGATCCGACGTGGTCGATCGCATCGTCGAGGAGGTCGACGGCGATATCGAGTTCGCGGTCGCGAACGTCAAGCGGCGGGAGCAATCGGAGCGTTTTCTGCCCGCATCCGAGCGTCAGTAGCCCCCGCTTGAGGGCAGCGTCGACGACTGCTTCCCGACGTTCCTTCGTATCGAATTCGATCGCAGTCATGAGACCGAGCCCGCGAACGTCGACGACCGTCTCGGGGTGATCGGCCTGAAGCTCCTCGAGCTGGCCCACGAACCGCTCGCCGGCCTGTTTCGCGTGGGTAAGCAGGTCGTGTTCCTGGATGGCTGCGACCGTGAGCGTCCCCTGAATCGAGGAAAGGATATCGCCGGCACCCCACGTCGAGGAGAGACGGCTCTTTTCGTCCGGGAAGATCTCTTCGGACGAGATCGTCGCGCCGACGCGCAGCGCTTTGGCGCTCGTGATGACGTCCGGTTCGAAGTCGAAGTGATCCGAGGCCCACATTTTCCCGGTGCGACCGACGCCCGACTGGATCTCGTCGGCGATGAGCGGGATATCGTGTTCGGTACAGAGGTCATTGACCGCACGCATGAACTCCGGTTCCGGGACTTGGTAGCCGCCTTCGCCCTGAACCGGCTCGAGGATGAGGAAGGCAACCTGTTCCGGCGGGATGTGTCCGTGTTTGGGGTCGAGTTTCTCGCGGAGGCGTTCGACGCCGGCCATGCTGTGGGGGACGTCGTGGATGCCGCTGAGTTCGGGGAACCCACGGCGGTGGACGGATTTCGATCGGTTCAGCGAGAGCGCACCGAGCGTGCGCCCGTGGAACGCGCCCTCGAACGTGAGACCATATTTGGGCTGCTCGCAGTTATCGTAACAGACCTTCATCGCGTTCTCGACCGCCTCGGCTCCGGAGTTCGACAGGAAGACCGTATCCATCCCGTACTGATCGGTAATATCCGTCAGCGTATTCATGAGATGGGCGGGGCCCGGAAGTTCCGTGTCTTCCGGCGTTCCACCGGTACTGACATAGAAGTCCTGCCCCGCAATCTTCAGCGGGTCGACGAGGTCGAACTCCTGCAGTTTGTCCATCAGCTTCGGGTTGTTATAGCCCAGCGGCGCAGCGGCGACGTGGCTCGTAAAGTCGAGCAGCACGTTCCCGTCGGGATCTGTACAGAACGGCCCTTCAGCGTCTTCGGTGATGTCCCAGACGAAGTCATAGACGTATGTACTCGTTGCTGCCGCCTCGTGGTGAAAATCGACCCACTCTTCGGCCTTTGGTCCTGGTAAGTTTTGGACTGATGGCTCAGCTTTTTGTCTCTGCATACATTGGCCACATCCACTACCACAATATAAATATTTCGTACGATGACCGTGTCTCGGTGCGATAGGACCGGCACTGTTTGTTCGATATATCCAAACTTTTCCAGCACGAATCGTTGGTAGCCGCTGATTACCGTGATCCGGAATGTAGCTTTCCATTACAAACATACGACTGTATTGGTGATCGCCTGTTCGGCTCCATCGTCTCGCCCCGTAAACGGAACGTCGACGATTATCGGGTCCGTTACTTTGAAAGTTTCAAACACATCCGTGATCGGATTGCCGTCAATCGGATGAGCAGACGACCGCCGGGTTCTGCTCGTCCGATGTTCGGTCGGTCGGCATGGTATCGTGCCGGCTATTGACTCGAGCGCTTAGCGTCCGCTCGTCAGCGGTTCGGACGTTGCCCTTGGGCTGCTTTTCGATCGAATTTGTAGTCTCTCCGAACTCGTATCACGTGGCCGTCGTTGCTGATCGCAATCGTTTCGAACTCCCCTGCTGCACTGCGACATCTCCAGTTCAGTGTCCGATCACAGTACACGAACGAGTTGCAACGAGAGTACTACTGAATCCTCTCCCCCTAGAAAGCGGGGGAGAACGCGAATTCGAACGACCGTCCCTGGCCCGGGTTCGTGTTCCTCAAACAGGTGGCTCGAATATACTGGCCGGTTTCTCGGTGGCAGAGCGGCGTATAACCGCGCCGGGTTGTCCGGCTCGAGGTGGGCTATCGTCGCGCTTGAAAGTCACTGTACACCCGAGCGCAGGGCAGCGTTGGATCAGTGTGTCTCGTTTCAAGCGCGACGATAGCAATAGCGGCAAACAGACGGCGCCTGATCTCGATGGACCTATAGTAGCCGTTGAAAGTCATTGTACACCTGATCGAACGACGGCGTTGCGATCAGTGTGTGAATCGTTTCAACGGCTACTATAGCGCTGCAATGGAGTAAGGCAATCGTCGCTGAATCACCTCGAGAACCGCTGTAATCGACACCCGAACCGGAGCGATGACGAAACGCTGTTGGTTGCTCGAGCGGGTAGTGGCCCGGGCCACGTGCGACTTCCGTCGGACCGAGCGGGATGCATCAGTCCCAATGATCGCGTTCTGTGGCCGCTACGTGGATCTTTCACTCTTGTACTTCGATATATCCAAACTCTCTACTGTCCTTTTGTAGTTAATATTCTCACAGATATCGACGCACGACGGTCTCCAAGAGCATAAGATACATAAATGATCATCGGAATCGTTGAACCGACATGCATTGTCAACCCTATCCTTACGGAGCGAACATACTGTCGACTGAGTCTCGAGGCACGGTTGTCCGGACCGCGGCCGCATCCGAATATCGCGTGGCCTGTCACGACTGACAACAATGGAATACGATATTACACTCTTCGACGAACTCGATCCGGACGCCCGCCCCTCGTTAGGTGAGGCGTTGGTACCGGTTGCGGGAATGCTGTCGTTCCTCGCCCTCGGGATCGGTATCTATGGGCTGGACCCGCAGTTCCCCCTCTTCTGGGGCATCACGTTTACCGGGTTGTTCAGTTACTACTGGCTCGGTGTCTCGTGGGATACGTTGTACGAAGGGATCACCCAGAGTCTCCTGATGGGGATTCAGGTGGTGTTCATTCTCTTTATCGTGTATGCACTCATCTCCACGTGGATCCAGGCGGGAACGATACCCGCGATGATGTACTACGGGCTTAGTCTGTTGACTCCCGCAGTGTTCCTTCCGATGACCGCAGTGATCACTGCCGTTATCACGTTCGCCATCGGGTCCTCGTGGACGGCGGCAGGGACGCTCGGCGTCGCCTTTATCGGAATCGGCTCCGGGCTCGGCCTCCCCGCACCGATGACGGCCGGCGCGATCCTCACCGGGGCGTACACGGGTGACAAGCAATCACCGCTGTCGGACACGACGAACCTCGCGGCAGCCGTCACCAACACCGATCTCTACGACCACATCAACGCGATGCGGAACGGAACCACGCTCGCGTTCGTGATCAGTGTCATCTTATTCGCGGTCCTCGGTCTCCAGGCCTCCGGAGCTATTCCGGCCGACCGGGTTGCCGAGATACAGACGGCACTTGCCGGTACGTACACGATCTCCCCGCTCGCGTTCTTCCCGATCGTGGTAACGTTCGCGCTCGCGATATACGGTATTTCCGCGATTCCGGCCCTCGGGACGGGTATCTTTGCCGGCGCGGCGACCGCGCTCGCACTGCAAGGGACGGGCTTTGAGCAGATCTGGTCCGCGGCCCAGAGCGGTACGAACCCCGAAACCGGACTCGAGGTCGTCAACGACCTTCTGGCGAGTGGCGGAATGGTCGGCGGCTCGTGGGCCGTTACGATCGCCATTTCGGCGCTTGCACTCGGCGGAATGCTCGAATGTACCGGTATTATCGCTGTCCTCGCTCACCATCTCGGCCGGCTGAGTCGTAGCGTCGCGAGCCTGACCGGCGTGACTGCGTTCTCGGCCGTGTCGATGAACGTTCTCGCTGCGGAGCAATACGTCAGCATCGTCGTTCCGGGGATCACGCTCCGGAACCTCTACGAGGAAAAAGGACTCAAGAGCGAAAACCTCTCGCGGGCCATCGAGTCGTCCGGGACGGTGACGAGCGCGCTCGTTCCGTGGAACAGTGGCGCTGTCTTCATGGCGGGAACGCTCGGCGTCAGTACGTTCGACTATGCGCCGTACTATTTCCTTGGCTTCCTCTCGCCCCTGATACTCATCCTGATGGGTGTCACCGGATGGAACATCACGCATAAGGAATCAGCAGACGCGGAGGGTACCGCAGTCGAACACGCCGAACCCGTTCCAGCCGGGGACGAGTAAGGCTCACCGATCGTTCGGCGCGGCTCGATATTCGAACCCCGTACCGTTTACCGTCGAATCCGTCTCGACCGATCGCCGTCGCTGCCGAAGCCGCGTTCGTCTCTTTTCGACCATCGCGTTCCAACCTCGAGGCGACGGTCTCGCCGCTTCCGCGGTGGTTACACTACATCACTCGAACCGTGCGTCGGAGAGCGGTGCCGAAATATCGTGGTACGGAGGACGACTCGATGGGGAACCCGGCGGCCGCTGCGGTCACTCGGCGTGGTCCATCGTCGGACCTGCAGGTCGTAGTCAGACGGTCGCGGCTCGGCTGACGCTCGCGATCGCCTCGTCGAGGAGGTCGACGGCGATGTCGAGTTCGCGGTCGCGAACGTCAAGCGGCGGCAGCAATCGGAGCGTCTTCCGTCCACAGCCAAGCGTTAACAGGCCGCGCTCGAGCGCGGCTTCCATGACCGCTTCACGCTGATCGGGGGTCTCGAATTCGATAGCGGCCATGAGCCCGAGCCCGCGTACGTCCTCCAGGGCCTGGTACTCGTCTTGAAGGGGTGCGAGACGGTCGAGGAGCCCTTTGCCCTGTCGGTCGGCGTGATCGAGCAAGTCGTGTTCGTCGATCGCAGCGAGGGTGAGCGATCCCTGAATCGAGGAGAGGATATCGCCAGCCCCCCACGTCGAGGAGATGCGCGCTTTCTCGTCGGGGAACAGCTCCGATCGCGAGATCGTCGCACCGACGCGTAGTGCCTTGGCGCTCGTGATGACGTCCGGCTCGAAATCGTAGTGGTCGGAGGCCCACATTTTCCCGGTTCGGCCGACGCCCGACTGGATCTCGTCGGCGATGAGCGGGATATCGTGTTCGGTACAGAGGTCGTTGACGGCGCTCATGAACTCGGCGTCGGGGACCCGATAGCCGCCTTCACCCTGGACCGGCTCGAGGATGAGGAAGGCGACCTGTTCGGGTGGGATGTGGCCGTGTTTCGGATCGAGTTTCTCGCGGAGGCGTTCGACGCCGGCCATGCTGTGGGGGACGTCGTGGATGCCGCTGAGTTCGGGGAACCCACGTCGATGGACGGATTTCGACCGGTTCAGCGAGAGCGCACCGAGCGTGCGCCCATGGAACGCGCCTTCGAACGTGAGGCCGTATTTGGGCTGCTCACAGTTATCGTAACAGATCTTCATCGCGTTCTCGACCGCCTCGGCTCCGGAGTTCGACAGGAAGACCGTGTCCATGTCGTATTTGGCGGTGATCTCGGTCAGCTTGTCCATCAGGTGGCTCTGTGACGGTAGTTCGGCGTCGTCGGGTGTGCCACCGGTACTAACGTAGAAATCCTGCCCGGCGATCTTCAGTGGATCCACGAGGTCGAATTCGCGGAGGTCGTCCATGATCTTCGGGTTGTTGTAGCCCAGCGGCGCAGCGGCGACGTGGCTCGTGAAATCCAACAGTACGTTGCCGTCCGCGTCCGTACAGAAGGGGCCCTCGGCGTCTTCGGTGATGTCCCAGACGAAGTCGTAGACGTACGTACTCGTCGCTGCAGACTGATGATGCAGGTCGACCCATTCCGTCGCGGTCGGGCCTGGCAGTTGCTGTACAGCTGGCTCTGCTGTTTCGCGCTGCATACTCTCTCACATGGTCACGCGTGTCTTAAAACTCAGGGTATCAACAAAACGGTGGCTCGGCGGGCGCCGATGCGTGACTGATAGGCGGGTCGTTTCGACGGGGCCGCTACGCTGTGCCGGTCGGTTCTCCTCCAACAGGGACTCCGATCGAAGGGCTACCGAAGCGTTACGCTATCCGTTTGCCGAGGAGACTGGCGGCGAGTTCGGCTGCGACTTCCGCGGTGCGGTTGTTCCGATCGAGAATCGGATTCACCTCGACGATATCGACCGAGCGAAGTAGCTCCGCGTCGCGGTCGCGCTCGGCAACGCACTCGAGTGCAGCGTGGGCTTCCCTGTATTCGACGCCGCCGCGAACGGGGGTCCCGACGCCCGGTGCGACCGTCGGGTCGAGCCAGTCGAGATCGAGGCTGACGTGAACCCCGTCCACGCCGTCGGTTGCGATATCGAGCGCGTCCTCGACGACGGCGGTGATACCGCGTTCGTCGATATCGTGCATCGTGAACACGGTTACGTCACTTTCCTTGAGGGCGGTTCGCTCGGCGTTGTCAAGACGTCGTGCGCCGACGATGACCGTATTCGACGGGTCGACGGTCGGCGTCGTCGTCCAGTCGAGTCCGTCGAACTCACCGGTGCCAGTGACGGCTGCCAGGGGCATCCCGTGGACGTTGCCACTGGGAGAGGTGTCGGGTGTGTTGTAGTCCCCGTGGGCGTCGAACCAGAGAACCCCGATGTCCGCCGCTCGTGCTGCGCCGCGGATGGTTCCCATCGCAGTCGCATGATCGCCGCCCAGAGCGATCGGAACGTCACCGTCCGCAATCGTGTCGGCGACCTCGTCCGCGAGTTCGGCGGTGACGTCGGCGATCTCGTCGAGATACTTCGCATCGTCTTCCGTAGCCGGGACATCACACTGCTCGATTCGGGGGACGCGAAGATCTCCGCAATCGGTACAATCAACGCCGGCTGTTTCGAGTTCGCCGGCAATATCCGCGTACCGGATGGCTCGCGGTCCGATGTCGACGCCGCGCCGATCCGCTCCGAGATCGAGCGGCGCGCCGAGCAGGCGAACGGTTCGAGTCGTCGATCGGTTCGGGTGGTCGATTCTGGCGTCGGTTGGTGTTGTCATGCTGGTGGAAAGACTCGTCGATGGTTCCGTTTCGTCGGCAGGATGTTAGCCCTCGTGTCCCGCGCGTCGCTACGTCGTAGCCACTGGGTAGCACGCACGGCAGTTCCCCGGAGGACGTTTCGCTTTTCGACTGCCGTCCGGATCGTCTGCCAGGCGTCGAACGGGAGGTCCCCACACTCGAGCGATCGGCTCCGACGGGTGAGCTGTCGGAGCAACTCGCCGTCGTTCACTGTCACGCCACCCGGGGTAGCGAACGTGTCGGCATCGGCCGGTCGGTCGCGACTCTCGCGGCGGCTACGAGCGGTGCGGCTGCCGAAGACACGCGTCAGTCACTCGGTTGTTTCGTACCGTTACTCCAGTAGCAGTTCCCGCATCTCGGTTCCGGTTCGTGGGTGTCAATAACAGCACCGCACGCTGGACACCGTCGCTGGGTAGTTACAGGCATGTTCCGTGTATCGTCACGGTAACTCTACGCCAGTATATATATTCTTTGCAACTCCCGGCTCGACATCACGTCGAATCAGCCGTCACGCTGTGCGGTCTCGAGGTTGACTTCGATGAGATTGGCGGTCTCCATGACGAGTTCGGGGACCTCCGACCGAAACCGCTCGCCTTTCAGCCGACTGGCCGGTGCGCTCATGCTCACTGCACCGAAGATGGAACCGTCGGGAACGCGGATCGGTACACCGACGGCACGCATGCCACGGATTTCCTCCTCGTCGTTGAGCGCATAGCCGTTCTCTCGTACCGTCTCGAGCGTTTCCCGAAGTTCGGTCTCGTCCGTGATCGTGTTTGCCGTCTGTGCCTCGAGTTCTTGGGCGTCGAGTATCCTGTCTCGACGGTCCGCATCGAAGTGTGCAAGCATCGCTTTCCCGGCGGCGTTGTGGTGGAGATACTGCGGTGTCTCGCGCAGACGGAGGTGGTAGTCGGTCGCGATCGCGTATTCGCCGCGACTCTCGTAGAGGGTGACCTCGCGACCGCGTTCCTCAGCGACGAGGTGTACGTATTCCCCGGTCCGTTCGGCGAGTTCGTCGATCTCGTCGTGGCCCGCCATGTACAGGCTGGTTTCGTTTCGTACGTGTTCCGCGACCGTGACAAACTGTAAGCTGAGTCGGTAGACGCCGTCTTCCTCCGTGAGGTAGCCACAGTTGTGAAGCGTCCGGAGATACGTATGGACCGTGCCCTTCGTCAGGTCGACTTCCTCGGTGATCTCCGTGAGCGTTCCCTCGGTGAGCCGTTTAATAGCGGCCAGTATTTCATCGATCTTGTGGACTGATTTGATCTCCCGCTGACCGTTCGTTTCCTTTGCGGTTCCGAACATAGCCCTTCATCTATAGCGCTGTTTCTTAAACACTTGCATATATCAAACGCGTTTATTCGAACGCGGAACCGAGGCCGATCTCGGGTGGGAACCGCGAAAGGGGAAAATCGTCGCCGGTTCGCAGTCGATCCGACTCGTGAGCCCAGTTATTCGTCGGTCGTGATGTCGGCCGACAGTCCCTGGGCCATCTCGATCTCTTTGGAGTTGTTCAGCGTCCAGGCGGTGCGCTCGGTGACGGCCTCGATGGCCTCGCGGGCGCTCGGATAGCCGTTGCCGGATTTCTTGACGCCGCCGAAGGGCAACTGGACCTCCGCGCCGATACAGGGCAGGTTCGCGTACGCGAGCCCGATATCGGCGTGATCGCGGAAGTAGTTGACCTGTCGGTAGTCCTCCGAGATGATCGCCCCAGCCAGCCCGTAGGGCGTATCGTTGTGGATCTCGACCGCGTCCTCAATGTCACCCGAATACTCGAGGAGGGCGACGTGGGGGCCGAAACACTCCTCGTTGAGACAGCGCAGGTCCGACTCGTAGTCGATTTCGTAGACGAACGGGCCGACCCAGTGGCCCTCCGCGTGGCCGTCCGGAATTTCGTCGTCCTCGAGTTCGAATCGATCGACCAGGACGTTCGCGCCCTCTTCGCGCGCGAGTTCGTTGTGCCGGTGGATCTTCTCGACGTGGTCGGCCTCGATCGCCGGCCCCATGAACGTCTCTTCCTCGAGGGGATCGCCGACGGCGACGTCCTTGGCGATCTCGACGAACCGCTCTTTGAACTCGTCGTAGACGTCCTCGTGGATGATCAGCCGCTCGCTCGAGACACAGCGCTGGCCGGTCGTCTTGAACGAACTCATGACGGCCGCGTGGACGGCGATGTCGAGGTCGGCCTCCTCGGTCACGACGATGCCGTTTTTGCCACCCATCTCACAGGCCGCGAGCTTGCCGGGTTCGCCGCCGACCTTGCCGGCGATCTCGTGGCCGACTTCGGCCGAGCCGGTAAAGAGGACGGTATCGACGCGCTCGTCGTCGGTAATCGCTGCGCCGGCATCACCGAACCCTTGGACCATGTTGAAGACGCCATCGGGAATCCCGGCGTCCTCGAACATCTCGGCGATGATCTGGGCACACCACGGGGTCTGCTCGGCGGGCTTCCAGACGACGGTGTTGCCCTCGACCAGCGCGATGGCCATATGCCAGAACGGGATCGCGACCGGGAAGTTCCACGGGGTGATACAGCCGATGACGCCCCGCGGTTTCCGGCGCATGTACGCGTCCTTGCTCGGAATCTCCGACGGAACGACGTCGCCGTGTGGGTGGCGCGCGTTGCCCGCCGCCCATTCGACCATGTGCCAGGCCTCGGTGACGTCTGCTTTCCCTTCCGAGATCTCTTTGCCACACTCTTTCGAGACGATCTCGCCGAGCTCCTGGTGGCGCTCGCGCAGTTCGTGGTAGATCTCCCACAGGTACTCCGCGCGATCGATCGCCGACAGTTCCCGCCACTCTTCGAAGGCCTCGTCCGCCGCCTCGAGGGCCGCGTCGACGTCCGCCTCGGTGCCACGCTGGAACGTCGCCAGCGTCTCGCCGGTGGCAGGGCTTTCGCTCTCGAAGGTTTCGGAGCCAGTTCCGCTCGTCCATTCGCCGTTGATATAGTGGAGATTAGTTCCACTTGCTGTTGATCGACTCACGTTCGACCGTTCTCCTGTGGCGCATATAATTGTTCATCTTTGCGTGAGCGGTCCGTGATACGGCTCACCGGGAGTACGCGGTTCGTATATATCAAATACGTGTTCGAGCGAATGCGGCGACTGAAAAGGGAGCGAACACGAACGATAGAGTACGGTAAGCGGCCGCTCCTTGGACGTTACACCATCACACACTCTCGGTAACGTTACAGACATACGTTTGTAATACAACGTGATGCGTCTGATTTGATATTCTGAAATGGACGGTATCGTGACGAGAGTTTGCGGGATATCGGCCCTGCGGACGTACACAATGGACTCCGGGCTCGATATCGTGGCATAGTATATCAGCCATGGAAAGACTTATCAAAGGCCATGATTCATTGGGGTCTATGGGTGAATTCGGGATACTCTCCCTCGTACCACCGATTTTAGCGATCACGTTAGCGATTACCACGAGACGTATCATCCTCTCACTGTTCGTTAGCATCTGGTTCGGTGCCGTCATCTATACCGGCGGGTTCGGCATCGGACAGACGTTCGATTGGGTCGTCGCAGCCATCATCGCCGATGACGGGTTTCACGCGGAAATCCTGATTTTCACGCTCCTCCTCGGGTCGGGCGTTGCACTGATCTGGCGGTTAGGCGGTGCTATCGCTATTCAGGAGATCGCGAGCAAACGCCTCGAAACGAGACGGAAAGTCGGGATCGTCGCCTGGCTGTTGGGTATGGCGCTGTTCTTCGACGACTATGCAAACACCGCGATCATCGGGAACACGATGCGTGAAACGTCGGACCGAGTCAAGATTTCACGAGAGAAACTGTCCTATATCGTCGACTCGACGGCCGCTCCCGTCGCGACGATCGGTATTTCGGGATGGGTTGCGTTTCAGCTGTCGATGATCGACGAGGCATTCAGCAATATCGAAACCGGAGCGGGCGTCCAGACACCGGACGTCTTCACCGTCTACCTCGAGTCGATCCCGTACAACGCCTATGCGATTCTTGCGATCGTCATGGTCGGCGTCATCGTCGTTACACAGCGGGATTACGGTGAGATGCTCACGGCGGAGCGCCGCGCCTGGGAAACGGGCAAGGTCAACGACGACGATGCGGACCCGTTACAGGAAGTCGAGGGCCATCTCAGTGATCCGATCACTGACCGACCAATGCTTCGGACGTTTCTGCTCCCGATCGTGGTCCTGATCGCCGTTACGATCGGCAGCGCGCTTCGGACCGGTTACGATGGTCAGCCGGTGGTCGAGTCACTGCTCGCAGGTGAGTTCGCGACGTTCGTCGAAACGGCGACGACCATCGCCGGCAACGGGTCCTGGACGACCGCACTGGTCTGGGGATCGTTCGCAATGGTCTCGACAGCGTTCGGTATCGGTATCGTATACGACCTGTTTACAGCCGACGAAGGCGTCGATGCCATCCTCGAAGGGTTCGAACTCATGCTGACTGCGGTGACGATTCTGATCCTGGCGTGGTCGATCAGTACCGTCGCCGATGCACTGGGGACGGGGGCATACGTCGCGACGCTGGTCGAAGGGACGATTCCGGTGGCACTGTTCCCCGTTGCCGTCTTCATCACCGCGACGTTCATTTCGCTCACGATGGGATCGTCGTGGGCGACGATGAGCCTGCTGACACCCGTTGCGATCTCCGTCGCGTTCGATCTCACCGGCGGGTTCGGACTCGCACCCGTCACCGTGGGGGCGGTGTTCTCCGGCGCGATCTTCGGGGACCACACGTCACCGATTTCGGATACGACCGTTCTCTCGTCGACCTTTACCGGTGCCGACCTCGTCGACCACGTCCGGACGCAAGCGTACTACGCGACGACCGTTGCGACCGTTGTCGTCGTCTGCTATCTCCTGTACGGCTTCTTTGCCGTCCCGCCACTGGTATTCCTGCCGATCGGCGTCGTCTTGCTTGTCGGACTCGTGTACGGGCTGTCGGAATTCGACGCGAATCGACGGGGAATCGACGTCGGGACAATGCGACGCGATGTCGACCCGACCGGACAGGACGCCGACTCCGAACACGGTACAGCGCCGGAGGGAACCGATTAACGTCCGCGACGACCGTTCCCGGTAACTGCGTCTCTCGGTATCGTTTCACAATTTGAAGCGCGAGTCGGCCCCCCGACCCTCTTATCCGGGAAGCGACACAGAGCCACGGGCGGGCCACAACCGTTTCAGCTGGCGAAGCGATAACCGGAATGGGAGATCATAAGTATCTGGTTTCCGATGACGAGGTATGGATGTTAATCGTGCCGTGATAGAACGATTGACGAGCAATGGGATCGACACGATGTTCGGCATTCCGGGCAAACAGACGCTCCCGTTGAACGAAGCGATCGGGACACGTGACGATATCCGGTTCGTCGTCGCACGCCACGAAACCGCCGTATCCCATCAAGCGTGGGGGTACGCGGAAACGAGCGGCACGCCGGCAGCGACGGCTGTCGTCCCCGGGCCGGGCGACATGAACGCGATGAACGGGCTGAAAAACGCACTCAACGATTGTACCCCGCTCGTTCACATCGCCGTCGAGACCGAACCCGAGGTTCGCGGGGGCGGTGGAATCCACGAGACGCCACCGGAAACCTACGATACCGTCGTCAAGGAGAACCTGCTCGTCGAACGACCGGAAAGCACGGCCGCGATCGTCGAGGAAGCCATCGCGATCGCCGAGACGCCGCCCAAGGGGCCGGTCCGGATCGGAATCCCGAAAAACTTCTTGACGATGGACGTTCCCCTGGCGACACCCGGAGAGTACAACCGAGAGTACGTCAAGAGCGCCGCCGAATCGGATATCGAGGCGGCTGCGACGCTGCTTGCCGAGGCGACGACGCCAGTGATCCTTGCCGGCGGTGGCGTCCGTGCCGCGAACGCGAGCGACTCGCTTCGACGGCTGGCCGACCGGCTCGAGGCACCCGTCGTGACGACGTACAAGGGCAAGGGCGTTCTCCCCGACGATCCCGACGGGTACGTCGCCGGAACGCTTTCGGGCAGTGCATCCCCCGAACTCCTCGATTGTCTCGCCACCGCCGATGCCGCACTGGCGGTCGGGACGGACTTCGACGCGGTCGCGACCCGGACCTGGAGCGTCGAACTGCCCGATGACCTCGTCCACGTGACCCTCGATGCCGACGATCTCGGGAACGGCTACGATCCCACGGTCGGCATCATCGCCGATGCCGGGGTGGCGCTCTCGGAACTCGAGGCCGCGCTCGCGGACCGACCGATCCGTGCCAGCGACGGGACGGAGCGGGCGATGGCGGTCCGGGAAGCGACGAGCGACCGCCTCGACGAACTCCGTGGCTCGTCGCCCCCGTTGACGTCGGTGAGCGCACTCGAGAGCGTCCGAGACGCCATTCCACAGGACACGGTCGTCTCCGTCGACGCCGGTGGGTTTCGTGTCTGGGCGCTCAACGTCTTTGCGGCGGCCGGTCCACGGTCGTACGTCAACCCGGGATCGTGGGCGACGATGGGAACCGGTCTCCCGGCAGGAATCGGCGCACAGCTCGCCAATCCCGACGACGACGTCGTCGTTCTCACCGGCGACGGCGGCCTCATGATGTGCATCCACGAACTCCACACGGCCGTCGCGGAGAACGTTCCGATTACGGTCGTCGTGTTCACCAACGAGGACTACGCGATCATCAGCGATCAGGCGGGGCGAGACTACGATCTCTCCGACCGTGAGTACAACTGGAGCGACGCGCCGATTTCGTTCACGTCGCTCGCGGAGAGTATGGGAATGCGCAGTGAGTGTGTCGAAGACCCCGACGAGATACGGTCGACGGTCGGGTCCGCAGCCGTGGCGGACGAACCGGTCCTCGTTCAGATCCCCACCGATCCGTCGGAGCCACAGGCGAGCGACTGGATGCGTACTGATTGACATCCTCCCCGCCCTGAAGGGCGAGGATTCCCACGTTGGGATATTGTGGTTTACGACGTGACCTGTTTTTGAGGTGCGAACGCACCAGTTTCCTTGTCAAACAGGAACGTCGATGGCTGTGCCAACCAACCGTTACTCCTATTCGCCGAAAGACTCGGCGAATTCGGAGATACTTTCTGCCGGATGTTCTCAGCACCGTTCACATCAGCGTTCGCCACCGTCTCGCAGTCATCACAGACGTACAGTCCGCGTTCAACACGGTTTGCATCACGTTTGCGACCACAACACGAACACGTTTTCGAGGTATCCCGCTCGGACACTTCCTCAACCGAGATACCTTCCATCTCGGCCTTGTACGTGAGGAGGTCGGTGAAGCGATCGAACGCCCACGAGTGCAGGTCAAGGTTGCCGTGTTTCCCCCAGTTCTTCGCCTTGCCGTTCTCCTCGTCATCACGGATGCCGGAGAGGTCGCCCACTACAATTGTTCCAACTCCTTCGTCCACACATCGTTGGACGATGTGCTTGGAGAGGGTGTGGAAGTAGTGGGTGCGCCGAGCGGACTTCTTCTGGTTCAACCGATTGGCCTGCTCTGAGTCAGAGTCATCACAGCGAGCGAGTCGCTTGCTGAAGTAGTAGTCGTCCTGCTTCAAGCAGTTCAACGGGTACAGTTCGCTGTGACCGTCTTCGTAGGCAAGCGCGGCGAAGTTGTTGATACCAAGGTCAACACCCACCGTCTTCTCACCGGGAACTTCTGAAACTTCGACTTCGACTTTGCACACAATGTGCAATTCCCACTCTTCACCTGTCCAGACTGCCCGAACCTGTTGTACGCTCTCCACGGTAGAGAGGTCAACGTCGGGACGAGTCTGGTACTCGCAGAGAACGAAGTCCGACCAGTATTCTTTGAGGTTCGAGCCTTTCGAGAGTCGGACTCGGTTGTACTCGGTGTCGAGTTTGAAGCCTTTGTTCTTGAACGTGACCGTGCTACGCGGGTGGTCGTCGACGTGTTTGCGGTAGCCGGGCGGGTTCGCCCGTTGGTCTCCGTTGCGTCGTTTGCCGTACCAGCCGTTGAACGCCTCAGCGAGTTCTTGAAGAACGCGCTGACTTGACTGAGAATGCAGGTCATCGTAGCGTTCATGGCTCTTGAGGTAGGCAGTGAGTTCGTCGTGTTCGGGGATGTAGTCGATTTCATCCCAGACACGACTAATTGTCCACCGTCCGACATTCCAGAGTTTCGAGGCGGCGAACCCGAGGGCGTCGAGGTCATCCTGCACCTGTTGCTGGTTCTTGATGGAGGCAGTGTAGGTGCGGGCGACGACCTGTTTCGCCATACGTAATCTATGTTGACAAACCTACTTGAAAACATGGATTCGACCGTGGAATATTCTGCCGTGCCATCGAATAGTGGTTTGTGAAGAAAAGTGTCGGATTCATCCCCGCCCTAAAGGGCGGGGCTTTCTCCTTGTATTTCCGTAAACGCCGGGATTCTCTCGCTGCTTAAAGATAGATGTACAACCTATCGCATTCACATACTATTCTGATAGAGTATACATTCTCGAGCTGCCAGGCACGAACGATGGAACACGATCGACCGCAACGGGAACGACGACGGTCGCTTCCCGGCACCAGTCCGACTGCGACGGACGCGATGAACCCGTGGACCCGATTGCCGAGTTCTTGCTCGGTTGTTGCCCAGGCCGTCTCGAAACGACCTGATGCCTGTCCTTAAAGCTACCTGAGGGAGAATACGGTACTCACGGTATCCCTCACCAACCGGTCGAGGCACGCCACGTCGCGGAACGTTTTCCCGGTCGATGTCACCGATTGGCCGATTGCCTTACTCCATCGATATGCGGTCGGTTTCGATGGGCACTGTGTAGCGCTCGAGGGCGTGATAGACAATCTCCTGAGGTAACCGTAGACATATATGCATATAGATAGCTATTCGGGGGTGAGGGAACCGATTACCATGTCGACACGAGGCCACGGGGGATCGCCGAAGCGTGACTCCCGACTGCGATATCCCGTTCGAACTCGCGGAACGGGACGACGACCGGTTCGTGGGTCACGTGCGTCGATCGAACGCCTTCCGGTTCGGTCGCTCTCGATTAGGTTTACAAGTATATCGTTGTAATATCGGGGCGACCATCCGATCGACTCGAACGAGATGATACCGACGGTCGACGCCGCTGCCAATCGGTGACTGGGGGGCTCACCTGATCGAGAGATTGACTTCGATCTCGTTGCCGGCGGTTTCGATCTCGTCGACGAGTTCGTGCCGGTAGTCGTCATCGTCGAGTCGCTTGGTCGGACCCGCGATCTCGAGGGCACCGTGGGGATGCCCGTCGTCGTCCAGTATCGGTATCGCGATTTCGAGCAGTCCCTTGACGCTCTCCTCGCGAGCGTACGCGATGCCGTCCGTCCGGATCGTCTCGAGTTCGGTGGCGAGTTCCGTCTCGTCGGTAATCGTTCCCGGAGCCGCTTGGGGCATCCCCCATCGTTGGACGATCTCGTCGACCCGTTCGGGTGGCAAGTGTGCGAGAATCGCCTTGCCGGTCGCCGTGTTCGTCATCCGTGCCTGGCCGCCTGGCAGGAACTGCCTGCGGATCGACCGCTCGCCCTCAGCGACGACGATATTCGTGGCGAGACCGTTTTCCTCGACGGCGAAATAGGCCTGTTCACCCGTCTCAGCAGCCAACGTTTCGACCGTCGGCGAGACGATCCGGCGCAGTTCGTGTGACTGTTCGATCGTCCGACCGAGGTGGACGAGGCGATAACTGAGACGGTAGGTCCCGTCCTCGTTGATCAGATAACCCAGTTGGTTGAGCGTCGTCAAATGCGAATGGACCGTACTCTTGGGTAGCTCGAGCTGTTCAGCGAGCGTCGAGACGCTCTCGGCCGTGTTTCGTTTGAGTGAGTCGATGATTTTGAACGTCGTTCGAACGGATTGGAGCTGATTCGTTTTCGGACCCTGTTGTGCCATACCATAGACCGTTCGGGCCAGTTACTAAAGCCATCCGATAATATCGGACGGGGGTCGCTCGAGAGAAACGACGCGGACTCGCGTCGCCGATCGACCCCAACTGAAGTGGATGTCCCAGCCGGAGAACGGGCGAGTGACCGCTACTGTCCGGTGAACTCCGGCTCGCGACCCTCGAGTCGGGCCGCGAACCCTTCGGTGTAGTCGTCGGTCTCGGTCAACGTTTCGCCGAGTTCGCCTTCGCGTTCGAGGCCCTGCTCGAGCGGGGTCTCCAGCGCGGCGTTCAACAGCTGTCGGGCGTGTTTCATGCCGAGTGGCGCGTTTTCGGTCAACGAGTCGGCCCACTCGCGAGCCCGGTCGTCGGTCGCCGACCGGTCGGAAACGACCTCGTGGACGAGCCCGCACGCTTTGGCCTCCCGTGGATCGATGTACTCGCCGGTGAGGACGAGTTCCTTCGCCTTCGAGAGACCGACCAGCCGCGGGAGTCGCTGTGTCGCCCCACCGGAGGGAAACAGCCCGAGTTCGACCTCGATGACGCCGTATTTGGCGTCCTCGCTGATGATCCTGAAATCGACCGGCAACACGAGTTCGAACGCCCCCGCAATGGCGGCCCCCTTGATGCTCGCGACCGACGGGACGCTCATGTCGTCGATGAAGTGGGTGATGTCGTCGAGTCCCATCTCGAAGTCGGGCGCGTCGTCCGCGCCGCGTCGTTTCATCATCTCGAGGTCCATCCCGGCACAGAAGACGTCGCCCTCGCCGAGAAGCACCATGGCCCGAACGTCGTCACGCGCTTCGACCTCCTCGAGTGCCGTTCGGAGATCGCGAAGCAGCGCTTGGTTCATCGCGTTGCGTCGCTCCGGTCGGTTGAGTACGACGTCCGCGCGGTGGTCGTCGATACGCAGCAGTACGTTACCGTCTCCGATCTCTCGCATACATCTATTCTATCATAAACATTTATATAAAACTTCAGTCCGATCGTCCGGTCGGCGGTACGACGGGTGCGGGCCGCCTATATCGGGTTGATCGATCGCTTTTTCGGCGGCCAGTCCCGGTCGCGGCCGTCGTCGGCCCGGTCGAACGCCCGTCGGATTCGGTCACGCGTCTCTTCGGGTTGGACGACGCCGTCGACGCCGACGCGTGCGGCCGCGCGGACGGCGTCGGTCCGGTCTTCGAACTTGTCGATCAGTTCCCGCCGGCGGCTCTCGGGGTCGTCGGCCGACTCGATCTCGTGTCTGTAGGCGATGTCGACTGCGCCTTCGATCCCCATCGCCGCGAGTTCGGCCGTGGGCCACAGCACCGTCAACTCGGAGTCGAGCGAGCGGCCGCCGCCCATGGCGACGTAGCCGAACCCGTAGCCGCGTCGCAACACGACGTTGGCGATCGGGACCGTCGCTCGAGCCAGTTCGAACGGGAGTTTCGCGGAGTGGCGTGCGATCCCCTCCCGTTCGGAGTCCGGGCCGGGCAGGATACCGGGCACGTCGGTCAGGGTGACGATCGGCAGTCCGAACGCGTCGCAGACGGCCGCGAAGTGGGCGGCCTTCTCCGAGGCGGCGGTATCGATCGTCCCCGCTTTGAACCGCGGATTGTTCGCGATGACGCCGATCGGCTCGCCTTCCAGGCGGGCGAACGCCGTGACGATGTTGCGGCCGTACGTCGGTTTGAGTTCGAACGTCGAGTCCCGATCCACGATGCCCTGAATGATCGCGTCGATATCGTAGCCCTTTCGCGGACTCGAGGGAATGATCTCGCGCAACCCCTCTCGAGCGCTCTCCGTCGGCGGTGTCGGCTCGACGGTCGGTGGCTCACACTCCGCGTTTCGCGGCAGGTACGAGAGGTACGTCCGGATGGCATCGAGACACGATTCGTCGTCCTCGCAGGCGAGGTCGGCCATCCCGGTCTCGGTCGTCTGGAACCGCGCGCTGCCGAGTTCCTCCTTGGTCCCCTCGACGCCGAGGGCGGACTCGACGAGCGAGGGGCCGGCGACGCCCATCGTTCCGGTCCCCTCGACGATGGGGACGAAATCAGAGAGCGCGGCGAAGTTCGTCGGCGCAGCGAAGGCCGGCCCCATCATCGCGGAGACGACGGGGACCCACCCCGAGAGCGCCGTCTGAAGGTTCGAGAAGCCGTTGTCGCCGCGAGCGAACGGTGCCGCGTCGAGGCCCTCCTGAATCCGGTGGCCGCCGCCGTCGTGCAGCATGATAAGCGGGGTACCACGCTCGAGTGCGCGTTCGGTCACGCGCGCGATCTTCCGACCGCCGGCGTGGCCGATCGAGCCGCCCTTGACGGTAAAGTCCGTCGCGAAGATGGCGACGGGTCGATCGTCGATCCGACCGAATCCCGTGACGACGCCGTCGGCCGGTGCGTCCTCGCGCTCCCAGTCGGTCGTCTCCGGCGTCGTCGGCATCGGCGCGGCGAGCCGTCCGATCTCGTCGAACGACGCCTCGTCCAGCAGGTAGTCGATTCGCTCTCGAGCCGTGAGCTTGCCGAGGCCGTGTTGGTACTCGACGGCGTCGTCCCGGGCGTCGTCCGAGAGCGCGTCTTTCGCGTCGGCGACGGCCTCGAACGGATCGTCGTCGGTCATTCGAGGAGTCGCTCCCTGAGTTCGACCTTTCGCATCTTGTTCGTCTCCGTCGTCGGGATTTCGTCGACGATAAACGTCTCGTCGGGGTGCATGAACGACGGGATCCGTCCCTCGAGATGCGAACTGATCGTCGCTTCGGTCACCGACTCGTCGCCGCGGGGTTCGACCGCGAGCCCGATCCGATCCTCGCCGCCTTCGGGTGCCGGGATCGGGAACACGGCGGCCGCTTCGACGGCGTCGTGAGTCGAGACGGCGTCTTGAATCTGCATCGAGGAGATGTTCTCGCCGCGCCGACGGATCACGTCGCCGAGCCGATCGACGAAGTAGAAGTTGCCGTCTTCGTCGCGATAGGCCGCGTCGCCCGTGTGAAACCACAGGTTCGACATCGCCTCGGCCGTCCGCTCGGGTTTCGCGTGATAGCGCTCGAGTAACAGCCCTGGCTGTTTCGGTCTGATACAGAGTTCACCGACCTCGCCGGTCTCGACCGCACGATCGTGTTCGTCGAGGACGGCGACCTCGGCGATGTCTTCGCGAACGCGACCCATGTATCGCTCCTCGTCGACGCGCTCGACGACGGGAAGGTTCATCTCGCGGGCTCGCTCCTCGACGGCGGCGGGTTCGAGGCCGCGGCGGTACGACGGCGGCGTTCCGCCCGCGTCGTCCGTGCGAATGACGCCGACGATCGGCGACCCGGTCTCGGTCTGGGCAAAGGCGACGGTCGCGATCTCGAATCCGAAGCGTTCGGCCAGGTCCTCGTACTCCTCGGGCAGTGGCTGCATGTGGACCTTGTTGAGCGTGTTCTCGTGGTCGGAGTCGGTCCGCGGTGCGTTCATCAGCCACGGCATCATCACCGAGATGAGCGTCACCGACGTCGCCTCGTAGGTGTCGATGCGGTCCCAGAACTCCTGTGGGGAGAACCGGTCCCAGAGCGCTACCGTTCCGCCCGCGACCAGCCCGGCGACGACGTCGGCGTAGACGCCACCGATGTGATACAGCGGGAGCGAGGTGTGGACGACATCGTCCTCGTTCAACACGGCGCGTTTGGGCGCGATGTAGTTCGCGAAGATCCACCGGTGGGGAATAACGACGCCCTTCGGCATCCCCGTCGTCCCGGAGGTGTAGACGATACTCGCGGTGTCGTGCCAGGCGACGTCGACGTCTGGATCGGTCGCCGGCTGTTCCCGCAACTCGTCGAACGACGTCGCTTCGAGGCTCGTCTCCGGACTCGGTCCGTCCGTCTCGATCACGACGAGTTCGGGGTCGGTCTCGAGGCCGTCGCGGACGGCCTCGAAGCGGTCGAGATACCGGTCCTCGAGAACGAAGACGTCGGGGTCGGTATCGTCGAGTTGGTAGGACAGCGTCTCGCCTTCGTACTCGAAGTTGATCGGCGAGTAGACGCCGCCGGCCTTGTTGATCCCGAACATCCCATGCAGGGTCTCGAGCGGATGGGCGGCCATTACCGAGACGTTCGATCCCCGTTCGACGCCCAGCTCGCGGAGGCCGTTCGCGATCCGGTTCGCGGTCGCGTTGAGCTCGTCGTACGTGACGTGGGTGTCGTCCGGGCCGTAGATCAACGCCGTTTCGTCCGGGATCCGATCCGCTCGCGCCCGGAGCATGCTGTCGACCGTGATCTCGTCGATGGGTCTATCGTCTAGTGTGCTTGCGATTCCCATACTCACAAATCGACAACCACCTTTGATAAACGTTCTGGTGAATTACACTGAGTCGCGGTGGTTCGCTGTCAGTACGCTACGAACTGCCATAATTATTATATAGTGGTGTATTATACCGTGGTATGAGATGTCACAACAGTACGATAGCGACCGAGTAGACGATGGCACGGTCTCGACATCGGGGTTCTTCCGACTCGACCGACTGTCCGCCGGGATGCTTGGCGTCGCGGCGATCCTCATTGCAGTCGCGTATGCACCGCTGCTCACGGGCGTCGAACTGATGATCGCCGGGCAGCCGTGGCTCCTCCTGTCTCAGCCGATCGTAATGGTCGTCCTCGGAACCCTGTTCGTTGCGGCGACGTACTACGTCGAACGTCGGGGCGGTGAGACGGCATGAGCCAAGCCAGCGAACTCGCGATCGTTCTGGGATATTTCCTGGTTATCCTCGGGATCGGCTACTACTTCAAAGATCACCGCTCGGGCGAGGAGTACTGGTCGGCGAGCGGGGAGATCGGCACCGTGATGAACACGCTCGCGATCTTCGCCGCCTTCGCGAGCGGCGGGACGTTTCTGGGCTCGATCGGGTTCGCGTACACCTTCGGGTTGCCGTTCGGCTGGACGGCGATCACCGGCTCCGTGGTCGGGTTCATCGTCGCGGCGATTCTCGTCGCCAAACCGATGCGACGCGTGGACGCGTACACGATCACCGACGTCTTCGACTTCCTCTATCGGGATCGACGGATCAATCTCCTCGTTCCGATCGTCGTCATCCTCGCGTTCGTCCTGTACATGGTCGCACAGCTCAAGGCCGCCGGCGTCGTCACGGAGTATCTCCTCGGGATCGGCTATCTCCCGTCGGTTATCGTCATCGGCCTGATCTTTATCGCGTACGTATCGCTCGGCGGCATGTGGGCGATTACGGTCACCGACGTCCTTCAGGGCGTGCTGATCTGGGGGCTGATGCTCGTCATGGCGGGTATTGGGTTCGCCTACTACGGGTTCTCGATTACCGCCCCCGGCGCTGCGACGCCAAGCTTGCTCGAGATGGCACCGGTCCATCCGGCCTCGTATCTCGGGTTCTTCGTCATCTGGGCGTCGACGGTCGCGATCCTCCCCCACATCGTGATGCGCGTCCTCTCGGCCGACAGCCCGAAATCGGCCAAGATCGCCTACAGTTGGGTCGCGATCCTGTACGCCGTCTTCAGCGTCATCGCCTTCTACATCATTCCCTCGGTCGCGCTCAGTATCGACCCGAACCTCGCCGATCCCGATCTCGCGCTCGTCGTCGTGATGGAATCGCTGTTGCCGGCCGTCATCGCGGGGCTGGTCGCGGCCGCGATCCTCGCCGCGGTGATGTCGACGACCGACGCGCTGTTGCTCGCGATGTCGGCGTCGATCGCGAACGACATCTACGGGACGGTCCTCAACCCCGACGCCTCGGACGACCGGGTCGTTCGTCTCGGGACCGTCGCGACCGTCGGCGTCGGCCTCGTCTCCATCGCCATCGCCGCGCTCGATCCGCCGAGCGTCCTCGTTGTCCTCTACACCGACGCGACCGGGATGATGGCGGCCGCGTTCTTCTTCCCGCTCGTCCTCGGTATCTGGTGGAAGCGGACGACGACGTCCGGCGCGCTCGCCGGGATGGTGACCGGACTCCTGAGCTACGTCGGGGCCTGGCTCTTGCTGCCCATGTTCTCGGCGATTCTGCTCGCCTTACCGCTCTCGCTGTGTGTCACCGTCGCCGTGTCGCTGGTCACGGATGCACCCTCGGTCGAGAAGGTCGAACGACTCCGCGACGAACTGGGACACGAGGACGCAGGCTGGTAACGACGATCAATGAACGCACAGCGCTCACTCGTGCGACGATTCGTCGACACGGTTCTCGTCGGGAACCGCTGGCGAACGTTCTGTGGCTGTTCGCAAGCGACGCTCCTCGAGAGGCTTACCGAAGCGCTCGAGGACCATGGCCTGCCGTTCGAGATCGATGAGCGGTCGCCCTCGGGTACCGATCGATTCCTGTACGGCAGCGATGCCGACGGGGTTCGAGTGACTATTACCGAACCGTCCGAGACCGAACTCACCGTCGTCCCCGTTACTGCCGACCCGGTCTCGCGCACAGTACTCTCGATGGCCGTCCGCGAGGACGTTCGCGAGCGAACGACCGCTGGCGTATGTCTCGTCGACGTCTCGCCGCTGCCGGACGACGAGGGCGAACTGGCCGCCCTCATGCGGACGGTCATGGATCGCCTCGAGCGTGACCCGTGGGATCTCGCCGATCATCCGCGGTTCAGGCTCGCGGTCGTACAGCGGTACAAAATCCGAGCGAAGTGGCGGTACTGGTCGCGACTGGACGCGGCTGGCGGTTCGGTGTCGACCTCGTACTGACCGAGACCCCATCGTTGGAATCGCATCAGTCCGGCGTGATTCAGATAGGTATGTCGGTTTCGAATACTAGTTCGCACCTCGACATATACGGCCGAACCCGATGCAGTCCGTTTCGGATACCTGCCCGATCTCGGACCGCGTTTCGTGGTTTCTCGTTCCTGTGAGACGAACGCAACCGGAACGACGGCCAACGTTCGCCGTCAAAGCAGCGCTTCTGATCCCGTGAGTGTGGATTTTCCACGATATGGGGTTCGTATCCGTTCGAAAACGGGCAGTAAGACGCTGGAACTGAGGTTCCCCATATATCTATAAAAAATCTTAATAATTCGTTGTAGTCCGTCATATTATACAAGTCCACCGAGCATCGGCTGTGACATCGTCCGGCGAAACACCACGGCGGTCGCCGTGAGGTAACTCGACAGTCGGCGAAACGTGATCGTTCCGACTTCTCCTGTCAGCTCCCGTCTGCAACTGCGTCCACATCGGCCACGAGTGGGACCTCGACTTCTTCGAGAACGAGTTCGAACGCCTGCCGGCGTTGTCCGCCGGGGGACGGAACCATCGTCGTCTCGAGGACCCCGATCGCCTCGAGTCGGTTGAGACGCCGATACACAGTCGGGCGGGAGGCACCTGTCTCATCGGCGATCTCGCGAGCAGGGACGGATCCCGTGCCTACTGCCGCGAGGATCTCGGTCGTGTAGTCCTCGGCCAGCACTGCGAGGAGGGCGTCGATATCGATCGAACGCTCTGTATCGCTCGAGACGGCCCCGAGCGCGGGATCGGATCGTGATTTGGATTCGGAATCGGACATCGGGTACGTCGTTCGTACCAGTTGGACGGTCGTGTAGTGTCTCGCTACTATTCGGCACTCCCGATCGAGACCACCCTCTAGCTATGCAGGGTCGATGTTGCGGTCGCGTTCAACGCGATCGCTCGCTTCGATCGCGAGCCCATCGCTGCCGAACTCGAGTCGCACTCGATCGACGGCGATGTGATATCGCTGCCGGTGGTGACCGTCCGCCCGGACGCTCATCGCACTCCGGACGAGTCCCGCGTCCTCGAGGCTGTCCAGTCGGCGGTATACGGTCGCACGGGAACTGTCCGTGCGCTCTGCCAACTCCGTCGCCGAGAGCTGATTTCCGTCGAGTTCGTCCAGGAGACGCCGGGCGTGATCGTCGCTCAGGAGGTCGAGCGCTGTCTCCGTGTCTATCACCGTCTCGTCGTTCTCGGACGGGGTCGGCCGTCTCTCCTTACGGGCGGGATCTGCCTTCGACATCGATAGTCGTTGATTCGGCGGGACGGTCCCTGTACGGTGGTGCTACCAGTCGCAACGGTCTCGTCACGCGACTCTAGCTATCCGCAGCGACGTCGTCTGACCGCGGTCCGATCGTACCGGGATATTAATACGGTGACGGCTTACCGACCTGTAAGATGGGAAACGAGATGCGCGTGACAGCGCCCCGGGTCCTCATGGTCGACGACGAGAAGAAGGTGGCCGACGCGTACGCCCTCCGTCTCGAGGACGTCGCCGACGTGACCGTCGCGTATGATGGCGAGGAAGCCCTCGCGGTCGTCGACGAGCAGCCGGTACCCGACGTCGTCCTGCTCGATCGACACATGCCCGGTCTCTCGGGGGACGAGGTCCTCGATCGCCTCCGGGAACGGGATCTCGAAACGCGGGTCGTCATGGTGACGGCGATCGATCCCGGACTGGACATCGTCGACATGCCGTTCGACGACTACCTCTCGAAGCCCGTCGAGCGCGACGACCTCCGGGCGGCTATCGACCAGCAGTGTCAGGTCCTGGCGTACGAACTCCTCGGCGAGTACTTCCGTCTGGAGTCGACGCGAGCGGTCATCGACGCCGAACTCCCCGCCGACGAGATCGAACGCGACGATCGGCTCGCCGACCTCGAGGCGCGCCGGGCCGCTATCGAGGAGCGCGTTCTCGGTCTCCTCCCCGACGCCGAGGAGTTGCTGACCGAGTTCTCGGGTATCGACCGCGGCCGGTACTGACTCGAGTCACGTCCCGTCGGTCGCACTCGGTTCCGCGTCGTCTATAGCCGCATCCGAACCGCCTGCCTCCGTCGCCGAGTCGGCGTCGAAAAAGGCCTCGACGAGTTTCTGCTCCGCCCGCCGGAGGTGATACAGCATCGTCGATCCGGCGATGTCGAGCGTCTCCGCCACCTCCGCCGAACTGCTCCCGCGCGGCGACGTGAAGTAGTCCGACAGGTGGGCAGTCCGAAGCACCGTTCGCTGTCTGTCGGTCAACTGCTCGTCGAGGGTGTCTCGAAACCCCTCGGTCGGCTCGGGCGCTCGAGTCGTCTCCCGTTTGGCGACCAGTTGCGTCTCCGAAACGACGGCGTCGACGGCCTCGAGCAGCCGTCGGACATCGCCGTCGGACGGGACTTCGGCGACGAGTCGGGCCGACTCGATGCCGTACTCGCCGCCCTCGATCGTCGCACCCCACGCCGCGAGCGCGGTCACCGGTGTGTCGCCGCTGACGGTCGCCTGGAGGAGCGGTTCCGTCTCGTCCCGTATCCGCCGCACGTTGGCGACGGCCTCGCAGTCGGTCAGTGATTCGTCGACGCCCTCGAGCGGGCCGTCGGCAGTGAGATAACAGACGACCGCGCCGTCGCCGCGCGGGATCGCCCCCGCCAAGGACAGGGCGCGGTCGGCCTCGCGTGCGGCACCGACGAACGGGACCGTCTCGCCGCGGACTTCGACGGTTACCTCGGTACCCGTGTCGGCAACCAGTAGGTCCTCCTGTTGGCCGGCATTGATCGCGAACCCTGCGACGCCGCCCAGCGTCTCGAGGGCGACTCGCTCCTGATCGCTGAATCCGTCTTCCCGGTCGGTGTATACCGTTACGACGCCGTAGACGGTCCCTTGGTACGCGAGCGGGACCGCCAGACACGACTGGAGGCCGTGACCGAACGCGGCTCGACGGATCCCGCGGGGAACGGTATCGTCCTCGGCGATCGCCTCGTGACGTTGCGTCTCGCCGGACGTGACCGCGGCTTGGCCGGGGACAGTGCGCTCGTCCTCGAGGCTCTCGCCGATCCGCTCGCGCAGGTTGGCTGCATCGCCAGCCGCGGCGAGTACTCGGAGACGTTCCTCGGAGAACGACCGGTCGCCGACCCAGGCGAACCTGTAGAGGTCGGTGCCGCCCAACTGCTCGCAGACCGTCCGAGCGATGTCCGAGCGGTCCGACGTGCCGATTACCTGCTGTAACACGGTCGCGACCAACGAGTTGATCCGCTGGATCCGATCGAGTCGCTGGTCGATCCGATCGACGGTCTGCTCGGTTTCCTTGCGCGGTGTGCGGTCTCGGACGTAGACGAGCGTTCCCTCGTCGACGTGAACGTCGACCGCAAGCCACCGGTCGATCAGCGGGTAGTACTCCTCGAAGGAGGCGGGCGTCGGCGACGGGCCGCCGAAGGCCTCCCGCAGCGTCCCGTCGGCCGACTTCGGGAAGCACTCCCCGATCGCCGTCCCGCGTATCGCGGACGGGTCGGTCTCCAGTAGCGTCGCAGCGACGTCGTTGACGTCGACGACGCGTCCGTCGGTCGTCGTCTCGATGATCCCGATGGGAGCCCGTCGTAGTCGGTCGTCCATCGCGTCCGAATCGATACCGCCTGCCGCCGTCTCGTCATCAGACCGGTCAGTCATCGTCTGTGATCGGGCGAAACTCGAACGTCGCACCACCGCATGCTCCTTCGGCAACCGAGACCGTCCAGTCGTGCGCGTGGGCGATCCGCTCGACGATCGTCAACCCGAGACCGGTTCCGCCCCCCGCGTCGGTCGACGAGTAGCCGGGTTCGAACACTCGCTCGCGCTTGTCGGCCGGAATTCCGGGCCCGTCATCGGCGACAATAAACCCACGGTCGGCGCTTTCGACCCGGACGCGGACCGGATCGTCACAGGCCGATTTGGTCGCGTCCGGACCGTCTGTCGAACTGTGTTCAGTATCCTGACCAGCGGCCGAGCCAGGGCTTGTCGAGCCATGCTCGACTGCGTTCCGGAACAGGTTCTCGAACAGCCGCTGGAGCCGGTCGGGATCGGCATCGAGCCGCGGGAGGTCCTCGGCAACCTCGAGCGACGCGGCCTCCGTCTCGACGGTCGTCCAGGCGTCCGATGCAACGGCATCGATCGCGACGTTCTCGGACGCATCGATCGCGCGGTCCCCACGGGCCAGCGTGAGCGCATCTCGAATGATCCGCTCCATCCGGTCGTGGGCGTCTTCGACCTGATCGAAGTGGTCCGTTTCGCCCGTCTCCCTAGCCGCCCGGAGGTGTGCCTTCGCGACGTCGAGCGGGTTCCGCAGGTCGTGCGTGATGACGCTCGCGACGCGGTCGAACTCGACGGGATCGGCGCCCGTCGGTTTCAGTTCGGTTATCAGGACGTACCCGTCAACCGCGTCCCCGCCGTCCGCTCCGTCGCTGGTATTGTCGTCGCTCGAGCGGTCGACGCTGCGAAGCCGGACCGGGCGACGTTCAGCGTCGTCCGTTCGGACGCCGATCTCGATATCGATCGCGTTCCCGGCGGCGAGCTGATCGCAGGCGGTCGCGATCGTCGATTCGTCGACTGCGCGGTTCCGACGCAGCCAGTCGCGGACGCTCGTTCCGGTCGACGCCGCGTCGAAGGTCACATCGAACGCATCGTTCGTCGCTGCGATCTCCGGCGTTCCGGCCGAGGCGTCGTACCCCATGACCGGCACCGGAACGGCGTCGATCGTGATGGCGTCGGACTCGTCCGCCCGACCGTCATCACGGCGGTCCGTCATGGAGATCACCGACGCCCGGCCGCTGGGGCGGCGCGCTCGTGGTGATTCGTTCGACGCGTCGCAACGGCCGATCGAACCGCTACTCGGCGTACTGCTGTGGAGATCATACACTCATCGTTGTAACCCTGACCCATAGACGCACACCCTAGTAATAACGAAAACCGATCTGAAACGTCTTTCGACTGTCCGACATGACGCGCAACGGTTGGGGTCCCAGCAAACGGTGTTTCTCGGCGTGACACACGGCGGCGGTCGTTTTCTTCCCCGTATCCGAAGCCGCGACTATGGCAGCGATCACCGCGAACGGGGTATCGAAACGATACGGAACGGTCACGGCACTGGATCGCGTCTCCCTTTCGGTCGAGGAAGGGGAAATATTCGGGTTCCTCGGCCCGAACGGTGCCGGCAAATCGACGTTCATCAACGTCTTGCTGGATTTCGCTCGGCCGACCGACGGCTCGGCCGAACTGTTCGGTCGCGACTGTCAGGCCGACGGCGTCTCGGCGCGCGAGCGCGTCGGCGTCCTCCCCGACGGCTACTCGGTGTTCGACCGACTCACCGGCCGCCAACACGTCGCGTACGTCGTCCGGTCGAAAGACGCTGACGACGACCCCGCCGAGGTCCTCGAGCGCGTCGGGATTTCGGCGGCGGCCGACCGGCCGGCAAGCGACTACTCCAAGGGCATGAAACAGCGCCTCGTTCTGGGAATGGCGCTCGTCGGCGAGCCCGATCTCCTGCTCCTCGACGAGCCGACGACGGGGCTGGACCCGAGCGGAGCCGCCGAGATCCGATCGATCCTCCGCGAGGAACGCGATCGCGGCGCTGCGGTCTTTTTCTCGAGTCACATCCTCGAGCAGGTCGAGGCGATCTGCGACCGCGTCGGCATCTTGCAGGACGGCGAACTGGTTGCCGTCGATACGATCGACGGACTTCGACAGTCGATCGGCGGCGGGACCAAGCTCCTGATCGACGTCGGCGAACTGGACGACGCGACGACCGAGGCGGTCCGCGGCGTCGACGGCGTCGAGACGGTGACCGTCAGCGACGGGACGACGCTCGAGGTCACGTGTACGAACGACGCGAAGATGGACGTCGTGGTCGAACTCCAGCGCCGCGGTGCGGACGTGATGAACTTCCGGACCGAGGAGGCCTCCCTGGAGGAGATGTTCCTCGCGTACACGGGGGGCAGTCGGGAATGAACTGGCGGGTCATCGCCCGAACGGACGCCGCGCTCGCTTCGGCACCGCGGTCGACGCGACTGGTGCTTGTACTCCCGGCCGTCACGATTCTCGCGGCCGCGTACCTCTATCCCGTGTTTGGGTCCGACCCGATTACGACCGCCCGCTTTTCGGGGTTCGTCGACGGCTGGCTCGCGACCGTCGTTCCCCTGACCGGCGTCTTGCTGGGCCACGACGCGGTCGTGAGCGAACGCGAGTCCGGCTCGCTGTTGCTCTCGCTGTCGCTGCCGCACGGACGTGGCGACTTCGTTCTCGGGAAAGTCTTGAGCCGCGTCGGGCTGGTAAGCGGCGTCGTCCTCGTCGCGATGGTCCTCGGTGCCGGACTCGTCGTGTATCCTTTCGGCCGACTCGAGGTCGTGCAGTTCTGCGGCTTCGTCGGGACGACCGTCGCTTTCGGGGCGATCTGGACCAATCTCGGAATCGCCGCGTCGCTCTCGACCGCGACCAAACAGCGCGCGTTCGTGGTCGCGTTCGGGCTCTTCTTCCTGTTCGTCCTGGTCTGGGACGCCATCGCCGACGGGCTCCAGTACGGACTCGACAGGGCCGGACTCGTCGATGGGAGCCTTCCCGACCCCGTCCGGTTCGTCTTCGGCCTCGAGCCCGGGGCCGTCTTCCAGCGGGTCACTGCGGGCTTTTTCGATCCGAGTGCGAGCGTCGACGGTCCGTGGTATCTCGGCGAGTGGGTCGCACTGGCCGTCTTCGGCCTGTGGCTGTTCGGGCCCTTGACGGTGACCTACAGCCGCTTTGCCGGCAGTGATCTGTCATGAGTTGGCGGACCGTCGCACGCAAGGATATCCACGACGCCTGCCGCGCCCGAACGCTCTGGCTACTGCTCGGACTGCTATCGATCCTGTTCGGCGGCTACGCCGTCGCGTACGCTACCGTAGACGATGGGACGTTCGCGGGGTTCGTCACGGGTTCGATCGGACTCGTCGACGGGGTCCTGCCGATACTCGGGCTCTTACTCGGCTATCGGTCGATTTCCGACGACCGGACTGACGGGAGCCTCTTGCTTTCGCTGTCCCTGCCGCAGTCCCGTCGGGAGTTGCTCGTGGGAACGGCGGTCGGTCGGACGGTCACGTTGCTGGGACCGACACTCTTCGGACTGTCGATCGCCGGACTGTACGCGGCGCTGCGGTACGGGAAAGCCGGTGCGATCGCGTATCCGTGGTTCCTGTTCGCCACTGCCCTCTACGGCGCGTCGTTCGTCGCGATCGCCGTCGCACTTTCGGCGTCGACTACGACGGATCGCCGGATCACCTACGGTGCAGTCGGTGGCTACCTCCTCTTGGTGGTCCTCTGGCGAACCCTTACGTCGATCGCCGTGACGGTGCTTCACCGGTTCGACACGAGTCTAGACCTGCCCGACTGGGTGCTGTTCCTCCAGTTAGTCGAACCCGGCGAAGCGTACGTTCGACTCCTCTCGGTGGGATTCGAGGTCGAGCGGGCGAACCGGTACGTCGGGAACGGGACGCCGGCGTTCGTCGACTGGTGGGCCGCACTGGCGGTACTCGTCGCCTGGATCGCGGTACCGCTGCTGGTCGGCTCCCGTCAGTTCGAGCGCGGTGATTTATGAACGATCGGCCCGTTTCTCTCCGCTGCCGGCGGTGAGAGCCATCGGACGGCTGCTCTCTCGGTCGGCCGAGACCACCGCGTTCATTACATCCCACTGTCAACACTGCGAGAGAGGAACCGATGTCACTCGTCGAGACGTCCGCGGCCGTCGCTCTCGACGTCACAGCGGTCGCGCTGCTTGGCTGGACGCTCTGGCTCGCCGTCCAGTCACGGGACCGGCCCAGCGCACCCCCGTTTATCCTCATACTGACTCTCCTGACGGTTCTCGGGGGCCTTTCGGTACTGGCGGAACTGCCGGGGACGTCGGCGGTTCCGGCGCTGGCGACGATCATCGACATCGGCCAGTTCGGCGTCGGGATCGTCGTTCCGGGCGTCTGGGTCGTGTACGCGCTCAGCTACACCGGTCGGGGAACCGGCCTCACGCGGCGGCGCATCGCCATGTTTCTCGGCATGGCGGTCCCGGTTGCGCTGAGCGCTCTCGTCGTCGCCGTTCGGCCCCCGACCACCGTCGGCGAGCAACTGCTCGCATCGTTTATCGGGACGGAGATCATGCTGTTGCTGGGACTGTTCACGTACGGCACCTATCTCCTGGTCGGCCACGGGTGGAACCACGCCCGCATCTCGAGGTGGCAGGTCGCGATCGTGATCGCCGCGATCGCGGCGCCGTATCTCGCCGGCGGGAGCGGGAGTAGCGGCCCCGTTGCGGACGGTGTCACGGTTGGCCTCCTCGTCTCCGGCGGGCTGCTCACAGTCGCAGTGCGGCAGTATCCGGTGATGACCGGCTTTCCCAAGGCGGAGTACGTCGCCCGAACGCGCGTCGTCGAGGCGCTCCAGGAGGCGGTCATCGTACTCGACTGGGAGGACCACGTCCTCGATGCGAACGCGACGACTGCGGAGTTGTTCGGTCAGTCCCCGCAATCGATGATCGGTGACCCGCTCCGTTCGATCACCACTGGGCTCGAGGGGGCCGACCTCTCTGCGGGTGCGACGGGAACGATCCCGCTCCAGACGACGAAGGGACGCCGACGGTTCCAGTTCAGCGTCTCGGCGGTCGACGACGCCGAAGCCGATACCGATGGCGGGACCGGTCCGGTTGCGAGAACCGTGCTGTTACGTGACGTGACCGACCGCCAGACGCGCGAACAGCGACTGGCTGTACTCAATCGCGTCCTCCGGCACAACGTTCGGAACGAACTGGACGTCGTTCTCGCGTACGCCGACCGTATCGATGACGAAGACGTACGGGACGGAATTCGTGACAGTGCGACCGACCTCGTCGAACTCAGCAGCAAGGCCCGGGCGGCCGAGGACGTGATGACCGCCAGCGCCGGGTCGCCCGAGCCGGTCGATCTCGCTGCCGTCGCACGGGAAGTCGTCGAGGAGTACCGAACTGCCAACCGCCCGTGTGAAATTTCGTTGTCCTGTCCCGGCGAGATACTCGTCTCGTCGCATCGATCCGTCGTCCGGCGCGTGCTGTCGGAACTCGTCGATAACGCGATCACGCACGCGGACCGCTCGCCCCGGATCGAGATCACGGCTCGAGCGAGTCCCGACGGTACCGCCGAACTCGTCGTCGCGGACGACGGACCGGGGATTCCGACTCGAGAGCGAAAAATACTGGATAACGGAACGGAGACGCAACTCGAACACGGGAGCGGTATCGGACTCTGGTTCGTCAACTGGGCCGTCACGCAACTGGGCGGGGACCTCTCTTTCCGTGAAAACGAGCCGACGGGGAGCGTTGTGACTGTTCGTCTATACGACACCGAATATACGTCGTGATCGGACTGAAAAGACGAGTGTCGGCGGACGGATGGCGTGTCAACTGGCGGTAGCTATCGCTCCGGTATTGCGGAGCGACAGGGGTCTGGCGAGCGGGATCGCCTTCCTCACTGGACTGTCGTCTGGTCACCTCGTTCGGCTTCGGCGTCACTGATAATCTTGTACACGTGCAGCGGAACGATGACGATACCCAGCAACAGGTAATTCAGCGTGAGGAAGTTGATCACTGCTAGCTTCGTCCGGCCGACGTAGTAGTACGCGGCCGGAGAGAGGACGAACGCTAACAGGATTGCCACGGGTGTGGACTTGTCTGCGAGTGGCTGTACCTGTCGGCTGTCGTCGTCAGCGGGGGACCTATTCGTCGCCATGGCTATCAGAGGAATCGATCGAGCGGCGCCGATAGAGCGCGTATCCGAGTGCGGTCGTGACCGCAACGATGCTCGCTATCCTCGTTTTGCTCACCTCCATGTTCGAACAATGGGACGGGAATCAAATAGGCCCCGAGCCAGTGTCTCAGCCCGGGAAACACCGGTGGGTTTCGAAGCATCAGATTTGTTAGAACCCATGAGGAGGTGAAAATCCCTCACCTCCTTATTACAGGCTAAGAATGAAATTTATAGGCTGAACAGGCGCAATACCACGCCCTTCAGGCCGTGGATACGCGCCGTCACTCTGGGAAACGTCCCACCGTTCAAACGCCCGCCGTGAGTTTCCCACAGTGACGTTTAAGTGACAGACCGCCCTACTGAAGAGCAGGAATCGGTCGGAACGGAGCGGATTCCGAACCGTCCTTCGGAGGCGGCCTGTCCGCCCACGTAACGAGGCAGTGTCCGGAAAGCGCAGTCGGTGAACGCACATTCCAGAAGAGTGTGTCCGTGCCGACTGCTCAAAGCGAGTATCACGATACCCCTGACTCTGCTGACGCCTGCCGGCGTCCCCGTGGCAAAAACAACACTGGGACGCCGTACACGGTTGAGGATAGGGGTAACGGCGGTTTGGCACCGCCAGCAGTCCACCAGTCCGACGTTGTGGGACTACCCGCGCCCGAAAGGACTGGTAGTCCGGTGACTGGACTGCAGACCTGAAACTCCCACCGCTCGGGATTCCTCCGCGTTCACGCAGAGGAGGATGTCAATGCTGAAAATGCGATTCAGTCTGTGGTGACTCTTCCTGGCTTCCGAGGAGCCAGTAAAGCGCCAACCCCAGTACAGCTTCGAGCGGCCCAATGAAAACTGCACCAAGAAGAAACAGAAAATACGTCGAGAGACCATGGTTGGAACGGCTGGTATCCATCTCGGTCTCGTATTCCGTTGATTCCACAAAAAGTTCTGCGCTCAGTTCGAAGACGGAGGTACCGAAAGGACGATCTCCGAGAATTGGACCAGAGTCGGACAGGAGCGCGTGAATCAGCGGTAAGTACAGGGAATATACCTATCACATCATACAGGATGAAAGCGAATTCACTCGGTTTCTTACAACAGCTATAATCCCATACAGAGCTAGTAGCCTACATAGTGAATTATTCAGAGTCGATCCAGAATCAGTATGACTGGTCGAATACCGCACCGAGTCAAGCCATTGTGGAGGCTATCGCAGCCATAGAAAACGTTGATCCAATCGCTCTCTCGGTAGAAAAGGGCTGGACCCTGCACGATACTGTCGATCCGGAAGCGCTTGATACACTCCTGAATGAGGGGAGTCTCATCTCGGTTTCATTCACTATTGGTTCCTATAAAATCCAAATCGAGGGGAAGACCTTACAAATCTGCTTTAACTGAGATTTCCGGCACTAGCTTCACAATCAGTTCGCAGCCCTACGTAACGGCTATTTCATCGAGAACAGTGCCTAATAAATGGGTTTCAGCAGAGCCGAACGCTTGCGACCGCGCACGAGGAACGACGGTGACGGCAGACAGCGTCGCTGGGACAGAAACGGAACTGTTTCGGAGCCAGAGACACCGCAACTGGGTTCTTGCTTCCGTGGCCACAGGGACTGTCCATGGAGGCGTCGAACTACGATATCGAGGGGCTCGACCTCTCGGCCGACCAGTACACCGTCGAACAGAACCTGATACGGAACCAGTACACGGCCCTCGATGACCGCGGAAATACGGTCCTCGAGGGGAAGCAAAAGACGTTCGAACTCAAAGAGGAGTTCCCGTTCGTCGACGCGGACGGCGAAGACGTGTTCACCGTGACGGCACAGCAGATCCGGGACTACGAGGGTCAGTACGTTCTCACGGACGCTCGGAGCGGCGAGGACGTCGTCGTTCTCGACCACGAGTACTCGCTCCTCGAGCAGATCACGGGAGCGACCTGGACGATCCGTGACCCCGAAACCGACGCCGAGCTGGCGGCGATCACGTCTCGGAAGTTCGTCGGTCTGTTCCGGACAGGGCTCTTGGGGAACCTGATCCCACACCACTACGAAATCACCGACGCCGACGGCGGCCACGTGGGTTCGATCTCGGGGCAGCTCTCGATGAAAGATCGGTACGACATCGAGATCGACGACGCCAGTTCCGTGCCGCGGGTCCCAGTCGTGGCCGCCGCGATGGTCATCGACGCGATCGAGGGGCACTGAGTTCGAACCATGGAACGGAACGACGCCTCGAGTGACGGCATTCGCCGCCGAGATCGCAGTCGGGAACGGACGCCTCGGGACGGCACCCACACCAGACGGGCGGCTCTCGCTGCGAGCGCAACGGCGCTACTGACGGCGGTAGCCGGCTGTACGACCGCAATGGACTTCATCGGAGACCGGTTGCTCGAACAGGTCAACGTGTTCAACGAAACCGACCGACGAGTCGCCGGTTCCATCGCCGTCGGCGACCCCGCCGGTGAAACGGTTCTCGACGAGACGTTCGACCTCGCTCCGTCGGAGTCAGGGAACGACAACGAAGGGTCGGCCTCCGGAGACGACGAACAGTCCGTCGCAGTGTACGACGACGTGTGGGGTGATGCCGGCTCGTACGAAGTGACCGTCGAACTGATTGACACCGAAATAGACGGACGATCGCGGGCGAGCGAAACGGTGACGATTAGCGATCCCGACGAGCAGTTACTCGGTATCGCACTCGGTTCCGAGGAGGTTGGCGAACCGATCGGCTTCCGCGTCGGCGAGAGCCTCTCCGATCTGGCGTAACGCGAACCGCTATATAAAAGCATTCCTAGAATTACGGCTCGTGTTTAGTTTGTAGCATTCTTCCAGACGGCGAAGGCTTGAAGCCACGATTCTGCGGTTGATGGGGTAGCATGGCTGAAACAGTTTGAGAACGAAGAGGTACGGCGTTTTATCTCCCTAAATAGACGTTCGACAGCATTCCGATTTCCGTGCTTTTCGTATCGAAATCGGAGTCCGTGTCGACGGAGTGCTGTCTGGAGATGCTGGGCGCCATCGACGAGAAACACGATGTCGAAGACGCCGTGTTTCTCCGTGAATTCTTGCAGAAATCGTTCAGTCAACGCGGTCGTAGTCGTCGAGAACGGCCGCATATGGAGAATTCTGTTCGTTTCAGGATCGACTGCAGCGTACAGCCAATACCGATGATCATCGATTTGAATCACGGTCTCGTCGAGCGCAACGTGATTCGGAGTCGCGTCAGCTCTGGCTGTAGATCGGCTTTCTGCACCCAATCATGAACGGCCTTTCGCGATCGTTCGACCCGGATCTTTCGATTTCTTGAATTGTATTCGAAAGCGACAATCAAGCAAGGTGGAGTCGAATACCGAGTTCCAGTAGTTGACGCGGTGTCCGTTCTCGCTCCACAAAGCTCAAATCGATCCAGTCGCTACACCCGCTGAGCCGGTCGATTTTTGGCATAGGCACCAGAAAATCGTGCCGCCTCACTTTTCACGCTTAACGAAACACGGCCACTATCGCCGCGATTGAGCATTTCGCCTCTCGAGTAGCGACTTTCGGCAGCCAACGGAAGCGGAAGAGTGTTCCGTCCGTTGGGGACGGAATTTCTGAGCGGGTGGCCGACCGCACTACGCGGCCCAAACAAGGAGTTGTGCAACAGGGTATGGGTTCGATAACTCCCGGGAGAGGAGACGAAATACATTACCCTTCCAAGCGACTAGCTCGGCCGATATCACAGTCCGAACTGATCGACATGTACCAGGTTCCACGCTTTGGCAGTGCCGTGGCGTTGTTTCTCGCGGGAGTGTACTGTATCGGAACGTACATCTCGCGTGCCGTGATCGATGCCAGTGATGGCAGTCGGTGCCGGCGAGTACACCGATTACGTGGAGTCGCGGTCGTCGCGCTCGAGGATGTCCTGCTGGCGCACGAGGTGAGAAGACCGCGGATGCGACACTCGAAACGATCGTTCTACGGAGGAATCGACACACAACAAATCGCGGCAACGGCTACTAGTGACTAACGAATGTCCGACACCTCTCCGTCAGAACCCAGCTGTACACTCTGTGACCTCCCCGTCAGTGGGAGTGACATCGTAGCGGACGGCAATCGGTTCTGCTGTACTGGCTGTCGAGATGTCTACGTCACCCTCGGGGACGTCGACGACATCGACGCCGACGATGTCCGCCGCGCTCGAGACGATTCACAGTCCGATCGCGAGGTCCCGTCGGATCACGACGCGACGTTTCTAGAAGTCGACGGGATGCACTGTGCGACCTGCGAGGCGTTTATCGAATCGGCTGCGACGACGATCGACGGCGTCAGTGACGCCAGCTCGAGTTACGTGACCGACACGGTTCGAATCGATCACGATCCGGACCGCGTCTCGGCGGCCGACCTCCAAGAGGAGATCAGCGGACTCGGCTATAGCGCCTACGCCCGTGACGATACGTTCAGCCGTCGGAGAGCGAATAACTGGGAAATGGGGCGAATCGCAGTCGGCGTCCTCATGGGAATGTCCGTCATGTTGCAGTACCTCGTCATCATCTACCCGACGTACTTCGGCGGCCTGTTTTACGGCGATCGGGTCACGGAGTTTTTCGAAAGCGCGCTCGCGAGTTCCGTCGCCACGCCATTCTACGTCGTCATCGCGGCGCTCACGACGATCATCCTGGGCGTGACTGGCAAGCCGATCCTCCAGGGGGCGTACGTCAGCGTGAAAACGCGGTCGCCGAACATGGATCTCCTCGTCGCGATCGCGGCCGTGAGCGCGTACCTCTACAGTACGCTCTCGATCGTGTTCGGTGGCGAACACATCTACTACGACGTGACCGTCGCGATAATCGTTATCGTCACGGTCGGCAACTATTACGAATCGTCGATCAAGCAGGAGGCGACCGAGCGCCTCTCCGACCTGACCTCCATCCAGGTCAACGAAGCCCGTCGCGTTCGCGAGGACGGTGAGGCAGAAGCGGTCGCAGTCGAGGACCTCGAGGTCGATGATCGCGTGTTGGTCCGGTCCGGGGAACGAGTCCCCGTCGACGGGACGGTCGTCGACGGTGACGCAGCCGTCGACGAGGCGGTCGTCACCGGTGAGTCCCTTCCCGCTCGGAAGACCGCGGGCGATACCGTCGTCGGCGGCTCGATGGTGACGGACGGCGCGGTGACCGTCCGCGTCGGAGCGGAGGCGACGAGTAGCCTCGATCGGATCACCGAACTCGTCTGGGACCTGCAAAGCGGCTCTCATGGGATTCAGAAACTCGCGGACAAACTGGCGACGATCTTCGTGCCGGTCGTTCTCGCTCTCGCAGTCGTCGTTACGGGCGTGAACCTCCTTCTCGGGAACGGCGTTTCCGCCCTTCTCGTCGGGCTCACGGTGTTGATCGTTTCCTGTCCCTGTGCGCTCGGGCTGGCGACGCCGCTCGCAGTCGCCGCAGGGGTCCGCGACGCGTTGGAACGCTCGATCGTCGTCTTCGACGATAGCATCTTCGAGCGAATCCGCGACGCGGAGACCGTCATCTTCGACAAGACCGGCACACTGACGACGGGTGAAATGACCGTCACCGAGACCGACCTCGAGACGGCGTTGCTCGAGAAAGCGGCACTTCTCGAGCAGCGCTCGTCACATCCGGTCGGTGAGGCCATCGCCACCGAGCGACCGGTGCCCGACGGTGGATCGGTCGAGTCCGGGTCGGACGCCGATTCACCGGCCGATCGCGTCGATTCCTTCGAGAGCTATCGGAACGGCGTCGCGGGTATCGTCGACGGGGACGAGATCGTCGTCGGCCATCCGGATCTGTTTCGCGAGCAGGGCTGGGACGTTCCCGCGAACATCACCGATCGAATTGCGAACAACCGTGAAACCGGACGAGTTCCGGTCGCTGTCGGTCGCAACGGGACTGCTGAAGGCGTAATCGTCGTCGGTGACAAACTGCGGGAGAACTGGGACGAGACGGTGGCATCTATTTCCGACGATGGGAAAGATGTGGTCGTCCTCACCGGCGACGATGCCCGGGCGGCACAGCAGTTTCGGGATCACGCTGCCGTCGACGACGTGTTTGCGGGCGTTCCGCCGGAAGGAAAGGCCGAGACCGTCACGCGATTCAACGAGACGGGACGGACGGTGATGGTCGGCGATGGAACCAACGACGCACCGGCGCTGGCCGCGGCCGATCTCGGCATTGCTCTAGGCGGTGGGACTGCGATGGCCGCTGACGCCGCGGACGTCGCCCTCGTCGATGACGACCTCGCGTCCGTCGGGACGGTTTTCGACCTCGCTCGAGCGACGAATCGCCGTGTGAAAGGCAATATCGCGTGGGCGTTTTGCTACAACGCCATCGCGATCCCGCTTGCCGTACTCGGTCTGTTGAACCCGCTCTTTGCAGCGCTTGCGATGGGCGGGAGCAGTCTGCTGGTCGTCGTGAATTCGACTCGTCCACTACTGTCCGACGAGGATACCGCCTGAGTTCCGGACTACTCCCGTGTTACCGTTTAGTTATGGTCGCTGTAGCGGTCGTCCGGAACGTCCGCAACGGGGACTTCGATCTCGTTCGTTCGCATAAACGGCGGCGTCCACGGATCGTTGTACTGGAGCAACGCCGGCTCGCCGTCCGTCTCGAGACCTCGTCGTGTGAGTTCCTCACGGAGCCGCTCCCGTTCCCGACGGACGCGCTCGTCCGTCGCGTACCACGAGAACCGGCGGACTGCGACCGTCCGCGGCGGTTCGACGACGAGTCGAACGTCGGCATCGGTCGGCGTCGGCGCGGTTTCGGACGTGTACGTCTGCGGGAGGTAGAACGCCATCGTCACGTCACCACTGTCGGACCCCGTTCGCACGGGCGCGGTCATCGGAATCGCAGTACCGCGGACCGCCACCGGCGCGGTCATCGACAACTCCTCGCGGCGCGCGTTCGCGCCCGAGATGTAGCGAAAGAGACGTCCAAACGCCGTCCGCGCATCCCCTGCCGTCGTTTCGGCGACAATCGTCCTGGGATAGCGACGGATCTCAACGCCGTCGAAGCGGCCCAGCGTTTCCGACGGGACGCGTTCGGTCGTTCGATCGACGTACACGCCCCACCCGATCCACAAGACGAGCAGGCCGCCGATACCGACTAGTATCTTTCGTGCCGATCGCATAGGATCCGTACACCGTACTGGTCAATAGTCCCACGGGGTAGCTTCGAGGTATTTCACATCGGTCGTCGATCGCGCCGACCGTCTCGACGTGACGCCGTGTACCCGATGCGGGACGACGACGGTTCGCTCGGATATACAACCCTCGAGACGATCGTCCGAGGAGGTCACTGCCGTTGGCGGTGGCTTCCCAACTACCGGACTCGTCACTCGAGTTACCGAACCTATCGGCAACCCGATGCGCATCGATAGACTCGTACGGATCGCTACCGTCTCGTACGAGCCGACTTCGGTTTCGGAGAGGTGACTCACAGCGTCCGACGAGGGGGAAGTGAGCGTTTGGGAAGCCGAGGGGCCCCTCGCTCCCTTACCGCCGCTCTTCCGCCCTTCGAACCCGGGTGATGGGTATATACCGAAAGGACGACTCCGTTCGGTATGGCCGATCGAATCCTCGTCCCATACGACGGATCACCACGGGCAACAGACGCACTCGAGTTGGCCTTCGACGAGTTTCCGGAGGCAACGGTCATAGCGCTGTATGTCATCGAAGTCCCGAACGGACGCTGGGCACAAATCGTCGGTCCCGAACTGCAACTACCCGTTACTGAGCGAGCGCAGGAATACGCGGATGACGTCCTCGAGTCCGCGACTGAAATCGCAACCGAGCGCGGTCGCGGTCTCGAAACGAACGTCGTCACGGGTGAGCCCGATCACCGTATCGTCGCACAGGCCGAAGGAGAATCGGTCGACCTGATAGTCATCGGAAGCCACAGTCAGGAGGGGCTGTCGCGCATCCTGCTCGGAAGCATCGCGGAGAGGGTCGCTCGCCGATCACCGGTGCCCGTTCTCATAGCACGATAGCTGCCGAATCGTCTGCCTGTTCTAAAATTGCACTATATTGTATAGAATGCGAAAATCACATATGAGGGAATCCCGACATCTACTTTGAGTGCGGGACGAGAGGAGGCGAAGACACCGCACTCTGTCAGAGGCATACCCACGTTCGGTCCGAGATCACACGCTCTGGCGGTCCGTGTCCCGGATTGGGTCCACCAGTATCCGAGCCCCTCGTGACGAAGCCACCGCTCCAAGTACTACCTTCGTGGCGTGACGCAGTAGACTCCCGAGATAGAGCAGCTGTATCCGGACGTCGTATCGCGCCGCTACGTTCCGTCGCGGCGCGCGACGAGGACGCCAAACTCATCGTCGACGGCGACACGGCCGGTCGCTTGGAGTTCACCGGACTGGCGGGAATGGCAAAATTCGACGTACTTTTCGAGGGTGGCTCGAGCTATCCGAGCAGTCCGAGCGACCGGCGACCAGTTTCCATCGCCTCCATTCCCGGGACGGACCGTGACGTACCTCGAGGACGAGCTTCCAGGCACTCGCCTCGTCTGTAGACGGACGGTCTCCGTCGCGACCTAGGTCTCTTCCTCCGGATTCACTGGGCCTTTGTACTTCGACGTCACCGTATCGCCGTCCCGCCACTGCCAGTAATAGTACCGGTTGTCGTTGATTTCCTTGATCGTGACCGTCGCCTTCGCGGGGACGTCGTCCGGGAGATCGTCGGGCTGGTCCTCCACCCCGTCGTCGCCTGCCTCTTCCTCGAGACGAGCCTCGCGGTCCTTGTGTTCGGCTAGCGCCTCGGCGTACGCAGCAACGTCCCGCAGCCGCTCCGGAGCGGACTCGTTGAGCGCGTCGACGACCTCTGGTGGGAGGTTCGCCGGTGGAGCCGGTGGTTCGGAGGACATCGGCGACTCTCGTGTTAACCAACACGGAACGCCAATTTCATAGTTCTGTTGGTTAAGACAGTGGCGTCGGTTCCCGTGCCTGCTAACTGTCACACTACTCGAAACGTCGTTAGCTACTAGTTCCGTATTGAGGTTCTCGCCACTGTTGACCGCCGTGACACGATTTCCGAACCCGTCGATGCCCCGCTCTGGTACCTCGAGACACACGACGAGGTACCTATTCTGGACGCCGCCGCTCTCTGACGGCTCGAAAGACCTCATAGAGGAGCGAGACGCGGAGGACGGGATGGGTCAGTTCAGAAGAGGCCAGCGATGAAGCCGAGTCCCATGACGATGAGGACGGTCGCCGAGAACAGCGGCAGGTACGGCGTGTACGTCTCGACCGTTTCTTCGTACTCCTGATAGCCGGCGATGAGAAGCATCGTCAGACCCAGGATACCGACGATGACCGTCAGGGCGTACGCGGTCATCAGCTCCAGACAGTACGTCGAGCCGGCACAGAGCCCGATGATTTCGAACTCCTCCTCGTGGGCGAATCCGAGGACGAACGCGAACCAGGCGATTCCGAACAGTCCGCGGTCGGCGTCAGCGGCCGTTTCAGTCCCGTGCCCGTGAGAATGGCCCCCGCTGTCTCCAAGCCGAGTTTTCACCCGTTCAAGGAGCCCATCTGAAGAGCGGTCCCTCGTCTGCTCATCGGCGTCGTGATCGTGGTGGGTGGACTGGTCTCCCGTCTGCTCGTTGTGGTCGTGATCATGGTGAGCGGACTGGTCCCCCGCATGCTCGTCGTAGTCGTGACTGTGAGAGTGGCCGTGTCTGTACTCCCGAACGCCGAGGCCGATGAGTAATACCCCTGCAACGATACTCACCGGACCGCCGATGGAGACGCCGCCGAGGATCGAGATCGGCTCGTTCACCTGGGTCAGTTGGAAGTAGGATTTCGCGTAGAAGAACACGCCGACCATCGCCAGACTGCTGACGAGGTGGCCGACACCGATGAGGAAGCCGGCAGCGAACCCGTAGCGCCACTTGTTGGACCGCTCGAGCGCGTAACTCGCAGCGACCGGCCATCCGTGCCCGGGTTCAATGCCGTGGACGAACCCGAGCGAAACCGCGCCAACTAGTAGTGGAAACGCTTCGCCGTAGAGCATTCACGTACACCTTCATCACCGTGTTGTATAGCGATTGTTAAGACTAGAACGCGGTTTCCGTAATAATCGAGTACTCAAGACAGCGGGGGCCCAACTGGGAGGTATGCGAACGAGTTTGAACGTATCCGCGGACGTCCTCGACGAGTTCGACGAGACGTGGCAGGCCGAGGGCTTGGACTCTCGCTCGCGAGCAGTTCGTGAAGCGATGCAGGAATACATCGAGGGGCATTCACAACTCGAGGAGGTATCGGGTGAGGTCGTCGCCGTTCTGGCCTTCGATTACCGGCATCACGAGGTGATTCACGATCTCCATTCCGTCCAGCACCAGTTTCAAGACGTCATCGAGACGATGAGCCATACCCATCAGGGCGAGTGGTGTTTAGAGACGGTTTTCTGTCACGGCGAGTCGGAACGGGTTCGCGAACTCGTGTATCGGCTCCGCGATTTCGATAGGGTTGGTCGCGTAAAGACGATGCTCCTCCGGGATGCTACGCCGGGCGACGCTCCTTGAGGTCGTACTCGAGACAGGGGACTCCTTGGACGTATCGTACCAGGGTGTTGGAATGAAGGGATGGTGACCGCAACGTGAGCGACAGCAGGCGGTTCGATGATCTCGGACGCTGTTTCGGGAGTAGTGGTCCGCAAGTTTCGACGTACCCGCTCTCGGCATTCCTCCCTGTCAGTGTCGTGTTCGGCTACGAGTCGGCTCGAAACTCGGCTGCGTAATCTTCGATAAACGCCCGCATCGTTCGCGGCGTCAGTCCGAGGAGCCGGCGGCTGTCGCATGCGATAGATGGTGGGAACCCGTTCGTCGGCTTTCTCCCTCAGTGAATCCACCAGTAACCGCACAGCGGCTCACGGACAGTTAGTCGGCTACTGAGCGAAACCACCGCCACTCATTCGTGCCGAACTGTATGTCTAGATAATGATTACCAAGGAAATCCAGTCATTGAGTCGTGTTATCTCCCTCCCCGCAAATCGTTTAGTTGAGCCGCTTATAGAGACTACATCGACTTTGAAGCAATGACATACTATGCAATGATAACATGACAAAGACAGAAGACGTGCTGTTGTTCGGTGTGCTTGCACTCGTCTGGGGAACGGCGTTCACAGCGATCGAGGTCGGACTCGAAACGCTCCCACCGCTTCTCTTCGCAGCGGCCCGACTAGATATCGCTGCGGTCATTTTTGTCGGCGCGGTGCTACTCGGCCGGCTTCGGTGGCGTCCCCGGACGAAAGCCGACCTCGCTCTTATCCTCTCGAACGGCATCCTCGTCATCGGAGCGCACTTCGCGTTCTCGTTCATCGGCCAGAGCTACGTCACGAGCGGTGTCGCTGCGATCGTCCTCAGTTTCACACCGATTATCACGCCGATCATCGCCATTCGAGTCCTCTCGACGGAACGGATCTACGTCACGGATGTCGTCGGGCTCTGTGCTGGACTCGCCGGCGTAATCTCGATTGCAATTGCCGGTGGGTCCGTTGATGGACAGCTCCTCGGCATCGGGCTTCTCTTGGCGTCCGCAGTCGTCTTCGCGCTTGGCTCCGTCCTGACCGAACGCTGGTCGGCAGACCTCCCAACGATGGCACTCCATGCGTGGGCGATGGGTACCGGTGCAGTGTTCCTCCACGTGACGGCGTACGCTTATTCTGGAGCAACGCTCCGAAACGTAACGTGGACGCCGTCGGCAGCCGCTGCGCTCACATACCTCGGGGTCTTCGCGACAGCGGGCGGCTTCCTCCTGTATTTCACGTTGCTAGAGAGAACCGGCGCAACGAACATTAGCCTCATCAACTACGCAACACCGATCGTCGCGACGGTCTTCGGCGCAGCCCTGCTCGGGGAGGGAATCACGATGGCGACCGTCGCCGGATTCGCGCTCATCGTCGTCGGATTCGCGCTTTGTAACATCCGGCCGCTCTGGCGGCTGACCCGGGCCACTTCGAACACGGCTGACCACGATCGGTTGCTCGAACGCGATGAAGTCCGTATCCAGGGGAACGTGTACAAGACGGAAACCGACTCCCAGACCTCACTGCAACCAGGCGATTGACCGCCGCTCGGTCGTCCGCTCGAGACCCGCTGAACTAACGAAGTAGACAAAAAGCAGCAACGCGGTTCCGGCGTCAGGGCTTATATAAGGTAGTCAGATAATGTTGAGTCAGATACGATGGTTGTGCTGCTAACTGTCGTCGGTATCGGTGTCGCGATATTCGTCGGGTTCAACATCGGAGGATCATCAACGGGCGTGGCGTTCGGTCCGGCAGTGGGCTCGCGCTTGGTCCGAAAGACGACCGCTGGCGCGTTGTTCGTCGCCTTCGGCTTTATCGGTGCGTGGACCGTCGGTCGGAACGTCATCGCGACGATGAGTAGCAGTATCGTGCCGGCAACCCAATTCACGCCCGCTGCAAGCGTCGCCGTCCTGTTTTTCACGGGCGCGTCGTTGTTCGTGTCCAATCTCTATGGCGTTCCAGCTTCGACCTCGATGACGGCTGTCGGGGCGATCGTCGGATTGGGTCTCGCATCCGACACTCTCAATCGGGCGCTGATGTTCGTTATCGTCTCGGCGTGGATCGTCGCACCCCTGTCGTGTTTCCTCATCGGGGCCGTAGTCGGACGCTACATCTACCCGTATCTCGACCGTTACATCGCGTTCACGAAATTCGATCTCCATTTCGTCCAGCTTGACCGGTCGGGGACAGTTCCACGTCCGTATTTAAATAAGAACGCGTCACCACAGGACATCGTCGGGTCACTCTCAGTGGTCGTCATCGCCTGTTATATGGCGTTCTCGGCGGGGGCATCGAACGCGGCGAACGCAGTGGCACCCCTCGTCGGTTCGGGGGGATCGCTCACTGTCAATCAGGGCGTCCTGCTTGCGGTGGCAGCCTTCGGGTTAGGCAGTTTTACTATCGCCCGTCGCACGCTGGAGACGGTCGGGGACGATATTACGGAACTACCGATCCTCGCATCACTGATCGTTTCCGTCGTCGGTGGGACAGTGATCACGATCCTCTCCTATTTCGGGATTCCCGCGAGTCTCGCGGTGAGTACGACATCGACGATTATTGGGCTCGGATGGGGTCGAGCGAGTCGGGCGGCAACACTGGTGGAGTTGGCAATCCCAACACCCGAGCGGCCGGAAGTAGACGTCGCAACAGGGGCATTGGTCACCTCCCGCGCCGAGGAGGCTCCTGCTGGCCCGACCATCGGGGACATCGCTCGCCAGGAGAAGCCGGCAGAGAAACCAGCGGACGTCCCAGACGTACCGGATGTCGGCGCGGAAGGACCGGCTGATCTCGACGCGCGGAGCCTCTTCGATCCGAGCGCGGCCAAGCGCATCGTCACGATGTGGGTGTTGACGCCGGCACTGGCGATTGCCACCTCGTACCCGGTGTTCGTGTTCCTGCTGTGAGTGGCACTCACCGAGACACCGTCCACCACATGGAACGGAGCCGGTTCCAGTGGGGGTGTCGAACGAGTAGGCACTTGGACTCTAGGTCAGTTCGTCGCTAGCCGCAACGGTGATTTCACCGGTACGGCCCAGTGCCTTGACCGTCCCGTCGATTGTGATATCAGCCGCCGTTAGCCCCAGTCCGGCCCTCAGTCGAATCGGGTCTGCTTGAGGATACGTCCTATAGTCCTCGGAGACCGACCGGGCCGCCGACGTCATCGTCCTCGACGTAGAGGAGGTCTACTGGAACGCGAAAGCCGACTCGAAGACCGCGGATGACCTCGAGAGCGCGTTGGAGGATGCCGACTCGGCTGGCGAGTTGGGGTTCCACTCAAGCGTCACATCAGGTGATGGCGACCGGCTTGAGCCCGACTCGAGCGTCGACGTCCAGGTCGTCCACCCTGACGCGCCCGTCGGGAGTGATGTTGACGCCGAATCGGTCGCCCTGACCGTTGAGGCTCAGGAGAAACGCTTCCGCATCGCGAGTGACCCTCGTGACCCGTCCGACGTGAAGGCGGACGGCAACGTAGATGTGCTTACGCTCCAGCACCACGGTGCCGCACCGACTACTGACTCGCCGAATATGAACAGTCCCGGCTGGGTCAGCAGTATGGGTCCGCCGGAACACGTTGTCGTGCCGGCAAACTATTCGAAGCAGCATCCGACCTCAGAGGCGGTGGCCAACGTCGACGAAGTCAGCGACACGCCCAACTTCTACATCACGAGCAAGCACGAGTCCGGCGGGGCGGTCACGTTCGTGGTCCAAGACGAGGAACTGTCGGTGGAGTACGACGAGGCCAAGTCGACGGATCCGGGCGATTGGGTGGAGAGCGCGAATGGCGTCCCGCGGCTCCGGCCGCCCGCACAGTCGGTCTCTGCGGCCGCGGCTGGCCCGCTCCTCGCAGGCTGAGGACGCCGGTTCCTCCACCGGACCGAATAGATAGGGCCGTTCCCAGCTCAATTTTCGTTTTCACCTCGGACAGCATTTATACTACCGACCGATCTAATCCCCCTGTATGGGCAACATCGAGTCTAAGACGTTCATCGTCGACCGTTTTGAGTTCATCCAGACGTGGATGGAGTGTGTGATGTACGATCCGGGTGACGAGCGGTATCCAGACGTCCTCCTGCACAGTTGCGGTCACCCGTGTCTCCCGTTCGACGCCCGCTACCAGAGTTCTCATGTGACGCTCGACTTCTCGATATCACGCGAGCCGACTGGCGTCGGTATCGACATCGGGCCCGCTCGGTCCGTGACGGAGTTCGAAACGACGTTCGAACGACAGTCCGACAAGCACTACGCTGCAGCGTGTATGGGCGCGGAGGGATACGAGTACGACCTCAGCCTCGAGAGCGAGTGCCTCCCGTCCTGGGTCGCAGAGAGCGACGAGGTGACCGGGTACGCCACTGTCGAACTCACCTACGACGAGGAATTGACGAAATCCAAACAACGGCTCAGTGACGAGGAGATCGAACGCAAGCGCGAGGAGTTCCGGGCGCTCTTCGACGACTGGGACTTGGAGTACGGCCCGGACGCGACGCCGCGTCCGTGACGGATCCTCAATCGTCAAACACCTCTCCAGTCCCGTCCGTGGAGAGCTTCGATTTCTGATCAGCGTCCGGTGGGTGGTGCCGCCGTTGTACTGACCGAGTTCAGCGTCTGCTACGAGCAAGTTGCTCCTGAACTTACAAAAGAAGCGCGGAAGTTGGCTGCTAATTGTCTCATCAATCACGATGTTGTGCCTGTCGAGACCATCGACGCGCTCGAGGGCCACGTCGATCGGGCACTGTCTAGTTTAGCACCTCCGTTGGCGTCTGTCCGTTGAGTGACTGGTGTAATCGACGAACCCGAACTCGAGCGCCGGATCGGCAAGGCCGTCGACGACGAGTTCGACCAGATTCGGCTCGTCGTCGAGGACATTCGTCTCGGAGCCCGCTCAGATGTTCCCGCCGCTGCTCCATCTTTTCCCTCTCAGTCCGTCGGTCGTAGTGCATCTCGAGCATTCGCTGGCTTACGTTCGTCTGGTCTCCGACGGTGGTTTCCGGCACGTCGCTATTTTGGGAGAGTAGCGGTGGGAGTAATCGGTCAGCCTGTCGCGTGGCTATCTGTTCGTGAGTCTTCTTCGCTAGTTAGTCCAAATGGTTCCAACATCAAAAGGAGTCAACTAGTCCACAGTCAGTTATCAAATCTTCTATAATTAAATAGTTTTATTACTTTTGTGATTATAATTGTGCCTGGCATGACAAACCAAAGCAGGCGGAGGATCCTTCAAACAACGGGCGCAGTGATTAGTACTACGATACTCGGGGCCGGAGCGGCCAGCGCACAGAAAGCCGACTCCCGGTTCCTGATTGACCTACGAGAGGTCTCACGGGCGCAAGTCCCCGAAGACGTAGAGATCATCCACGACCTTTCCGAAATCGATATGCTTGCTGCACAAGGCGATGAGAGCAAGGTTGGCGGGCCGCCCGCGACAACGCCGGATATAAAGGTCGATTGGAGCGGTGACAAAGGCGGAGCAGTCAAGGAACAGTCGGGTCCCTCCGTTGACGAGCGGAGCAACAGCCATAATCACGATGGTCCGCCAAAGAACACCGAGTACCAGTGGGACAAACGGGTACAGGACGTCGGTGACTACACCGACAAGCCCGATGATCGGAAATCCGTCCATGATACGACCACTGGAGAGGGAACTCGCGTCGCAGTTGTCGACACGGGGGTTTCCCCGAACCATCCGGACCTCGAAGGCGTCGTGAACGAGGAGCTATCAGCCAATTTCACGACCGATGGACTCGGGTTCGAGCCGAACGGTGCAGGCGACCACGGCACCCACGTCGCTGGTATCATCGCAGCGACGAACTCCAACGACGGTCCTGCGGGGGGTGGCCTCGGGACCGCACCGGATACGGAAATCGTTTCACTCCGAGTGTTCTCCCGGAAAGAAAACTACACGAGCGATTCGCTGGCCGCGTTTCTCTACGCCGCAGAGGTCGGCTGCGACGCCGCGAACTACAGCGTCGGCTACCCGGAACCGTACGTCGATCCGGAGGAGTACCCGTGGCTCATAGGTATCAGAGACGCGTACCGCCGGACGGCGAAAGCCGTCCGAGAGAAGGGAATGCTCATCGTCAATTCCGCTGGCAACGATGGCCTGAACATGGACACGGAGAACATCCTCAGCCTCCCGACGGAGGTTGAGGGCATCTTCGGGGTGAGCGCGACCGGTCCGATCGGCGTCGGCTGGGGAGACAAACATAGTGACAACGAGGAGAAGTGGCTGACGGAGAACCGGCTGGAGGAGCCGACGACCCAGCCAGCTTTCTACACGAACTACGGGAGTGCCGTCGACGTGAGTGCTGCCGGTGGGAACGCAGATGTGGAGGAGCTTTCGGAGAACCCCGACGCGTACAATGACCTCGTCTATTCGACGGTCATTTCGACGGATGAACAGGGGAATGTCGTCCCTGGCTACGGGTGGAAGGCAGGTACATCGATGGCGGCACCGCAGGTAACGGCTGCAGTCGCACTTGTCCGGTCGCTCCGCCCCGACGCAGGTGTCGAAGAGGTTGAACGTCTGATCAAAGAGACTGCAACCATGCCCGAGGAAGGCGAGTTATACCACGGCGATGGGCATCTCGACCTCGAGCGTCTGGTCAAAGCCACGAAGTAACGCGAATTAGCCTTTTTTAGGTCATCCGTCGCCAGATGCATGCTGACGTCGGCCTCCAGTTCTGCCTTTGGTCATTCGTTCTCTATCTCGAGTATTATTTTGGCGGCCGAGTAGAAGCAACGATCATGTGTTTGATTTTCGCGAGTATACTCGAGACGGATCAAATCGAGGGTATTGATTCCTGAACTGCTTCCCAGTCTTGGATTCGTACGTAAAATTGAACCGCTGTAGACTCCGCACCACGAGTGCGATACGGGAAGTAGTTCTCAGTCTCTGTTCTTACTACCGTGACCGAGAATGTCTGGTGTCCGACATGTGTCGTGTATGCAGCACTCCTCGAGGCTGCGACCGACGGCGACACGTCCATTGGCAACGCAGCCGACAGTGCTAACACCTCACACACCGTAGAGGAGACTGCCGAATCGGACGAGAGTAGCACTGAGGCACCGATCCCCGATTCGGCAGCCGATTCTGACGACCTGCACTCGGACGCGAAGGGCCTCGTGATCGGCGAAGTTCTCGGGTTCGATCGGGACGGGACGAACCCGCGACGAGGGCGCACAACGGTCGATCAACAACACCGATCCACAGCCGATCAGCGAGGTCGACGTACAACCGCCGGCGAAGGCCGCGACGAACGGCGGTGACGAGTAGCTGTCCGACCGCCTCGCTGACCGTCCATGGCTGTCTGGAACCGACCGGTGACCACCCGGACTACGCAGTCCTGTACAGCGACGAACTCGCTCGAGCGGGCGAGGGTGACGGTACGGAAGACCATGTGGTCGCCGAGTGAGAGGTCCTCAACGACGAGAACACACGCATTCTCGTTTCCTACACCCAAAGCGGCCTCACGGGAGTTTCCGCCTACTCGGCTGACGAGCCTGACGGCGAGACGACCTACGAACCCGCCACCGACCAACCCAAGTGCGGGACACGGTGGGTTCCTGAGGACGGCGATCGGATCGTCGAACTCACAGACACCTACGACGACGATCCGACGCTGACGGACGGTCTTCGGACGTACGTCGGGGGCGCTGTTCAGAGTAGCGTTTGAAGAACGAGGCAGTTGGGGTTCGAGGTGTCCATGCCTGAATTCCAACGCCCTAGTGGAGCTATAGTAGCCGCTGAAAGTCATTGCACACCTGATCGAACGACAGCGTTGCGACCTGTGTGTGAATCGTTTCAGCGGCTACTATAGCATCGGGATCGAATTAGATTTTGTGGGGCGCGAGCAGACACCACACAATCTGACAGAGTTGAGTATCCAACTTCAGCTGTGTCAATCATCACTTTTGGATACTGTCTATATCTTATATAGTTTCGGTGTCAAACGGGCACGATCGACCGTCTAGAACTATGCAAAAAGCCGAGCGACAGCCGACATATGGTACCCAACCTGATCACGTCGCTCTCGACGAAACCGTGATCCAACTCGACGATCAGCGGTACTGGCTGTACGCTGCTGTCGCTTCCGAGACCGATGAACCTCCACGTTAGATTCTTTCCAACGCGAAATCTGGACTCATCAGCCAATTCCTCGCTGAACTACGCGAGAAAGACGATGTCGAAGACGCTGTGTTTCTCGGCGGTTCAGGCCCCTGGATCCACGCTGCACTCCACCGACACGGACTCCGATTTCGAAACGAGACACGTGGAAATTGGAGTACTGTTGAACGTCTCTTTCAAGAGGTAAATAGTTAGACCTACCAGTTTGGATATCTCTTCAAAAATGCAGAACTAGCAACCGCCGAACCTGGCTCCAGAGCTACGCGTATTGCTGGAACCAGCCAATCTGAACATAGCCTGTGGCCACTATCCGAGTGTTTCAACCATATCGGTAGATCCCCGCTGTGATCGCGATCGACCGCCATCCGTGGTTACCGGTCGGGGACGTTTTTACGGACAAAGTCGATCGTCTCTTCGATCGACGTTCCGGGACCGAAGATCGCAGCAGCCCCTGCCGCTTCGAGTTCGTCGCGGTCCTCTTCCGGAATCACGCCGCCGACGAGTACGAGCGTCTCCGCTTTCGCGCCGTATTCCTCGAGGCCGTCCATGATTTTCGGGACGAGCGTATCGTGCGCCCCGGAGAGAATCGAGATGCCGAGGACGTCGATGTCCTCTTGCACTGCAGCCTGGACGATGTCGTCGGGTGCTTTGTGGAGTCCGGAGTAGATGACCTCGAAGCCGGCGTCACGGAACGCTCGAGAAATGACGTGTGCGCCACGGTCGTGGCCGTCGAGACCGACCTTTGCAACCATACATCGAATCGTCCGCTCATCGTTCTCGATACTCATGGGCCGCGATTCGAAGAGGAAACGTATGATTCTATCGGAGTCTGCCAGTTTCGCCCGCCGGAACGGCGCTTCCGACCGGGAAAAGACCGACTCCGGAAGGTGCGGGGAGCGACATCCGATGGGGGACCGGTTCAGACTGGACTGATCTCCTCTCGATACGCGCCGTGGTGGTCTTCGAAGACCTGCATGATCTCCCCCATCGTTGCGTAGGCCTTGACGGCGTCGACGATGTACGGCATGACGTTCTCGTCGCGTTCGATCGCGTCCGACAGCGCCTCGAGCGTCGCATCGACGGCCGCATCGTCGCGGTCGGCTTTGACCTGTTCTAAGCGCTCGAGTTGGCGATCCCGCGTCGTTTCGTCGACGTGTAACAGCTCCGGCGAAGTGTCTTCCTCGATGGTGTACTCGTTGACGCCGACGACGACTTCCTCGCCGCGTTCGACGCGTTGCTGGTACTCGTAGCTCGCTTCCTGAATCTCGCGGTGATAGTAGCCCTGGTTGATGCCCTCGAGGACGCCGTCGCGGATCGAGCCGTCGCCCATTGCTTTGATCTCCTCGAGATAGTCCATGATCTCGGCTTCCATCTCGTTTGTGAGTTTCTCGATGGCGAAGGAGCCGCCCATGGGGTCGACGATATCGGCCGCACCGGACTCCTCGGCGATGATCTGCTGGGTCCGCAAGGCGACGCGGACTGCCTTCTCGCTTGGCAGCGCCAGCGCCTCGTCGAAGCTGTTGGTGTGCAACGACTGGGTCCCGCCGAAGACGCCTGCCAGCGCCTGAATCGTCACCCGGACGATGTTGTTCAGTGGCTGCTGGGCCGTCAGCGATTGGCCCGCCGTCTGGGTGTGGAACTTCATGCGCTTGGATTCGGGCTCGTCCGCGCCGTACCACTCCTCCATCAGACGGGCATAGACACGGCGTGAGGCCCGGAACTTCGCAACCTCCTCGAAGATGGAGTTGTGTGAGTTGAAGAAAAACGACAGCAACGGGCCGAACTCGTCGACGTCGAGTCCGCGCTCGAGACAGTCCTCGACGTAGGCGAAGCCGTCGGCGAGCGTAAAGGCGGCCTCCTGGGCCGCAGTCGAGCCGGCCTCCCGGATGTGATAGCCCGAGATCGAGACCGGGTGGAATTTCGGCGTCTCCTCGACGGCGAACTCGATCGTGTCAGTGACGATTTCGAGGGAGGGCTCCGGCGGGATGACCCACTCTTTCTGCGCGATGAACTCCTTCAGCATGTCGTTCTGGAGGGTCCCCCGGACTTCGTCACGGGGGACGCCCTGCTGGTCGGCCAGCGCGATGTACATCGCGTAGATGACCGCTGCCGACGGGTTGATCGTAAACGAGGTCGACACGTCATCGATGTCGATGCCGTCGAACAGGATTTCCATGTCCCGGAGCGTGTCGACGGCGACACCCTCCTTACCGACCTCGCCTTCGCTCATTGGATGATCCGAGTCGATCCCCATCAGCGACGGCATGTCGAACGCCGTCGAGAGCCCGGTCTGGCCCTCGTCGATCAAGTAATGAAAGCGTTCGTTGGTTTCCTCTGCGGTCCCGAACCCGGCGAACTGGCGCATCGTCCACGTGCGCCCGCGGTACATCGTCGGGTACGGCCCCCGCGTGTACGGTGGCTCACCGGGGAACCCGAGGTCCTCGTCGAACTCGAGGTCGGCGATGTCTTCGGGCGTGTAGAGGCGATCGACCTCGTGGTTCGAGACCGTCGCGAATCGCTCTTTGCGCTCGCCGCGTTCTAACGACGGATCGAGCGTCTCCGCTTCCCACGACTCCCGTTGTTGGGAAATCTCCGCCAGTTCTTGCTCGTCGAACATTGTCTAGCGTATAGATGCAACTCTTCTAAAATGTTGTGCCGCTCGAGGCGACTCTCCGACGGGAGTGACGATCGACGGCCGGAGTCGGCGGCCGACACCGGGGATGCGATGGATATTGAATATATAGATGATACAAATTACCAATTGTAACAAAAGATTCAAGATTGCGCGTTCTGATTGGCAGCGTATGGGTGTTAATTACACTACAGAAGCAGACAGCTTCGAGTGGGATATCCCGGATTCGTATGCGATCACGTCGGTCGTCACGGACCACGCCGACTCGGCCGGCGATCGCGTCGCCGTCCGGTTCTTGGACGACGAGGGGGCCCGTGAGGAACGGACCTACGCCGATATCCGGGACGACATGAACCGCTTTGCCAACGGCCTCGAGTCCCTCGGCGTCACCGAGGGCGACCGGGTGATGCACCTGTTCCCGCGCCATCCCGACGCGTTCGCTATCCAACTCGGTGCGCTGGCGACCGGCTCGCTGCTGGTCCCCTGTTCGTCGATGCTGCGCTCGAAAGACATCGCGTTCCGTGCCGACGACTGTTCCGCGACGAGTATCGTCGTCCACGAATCGCTGACCGACATGGTCGAACCGGTACTCGAGGAGACCCCACTCGAGCGGGTCATCGTCCTCGACGGTTCCGAAGACGACCTGCAGGGCGAGGGATGGACGACGGTCGCGGACGTCATGGCCGAGGAGTCGACTGACTACGACGGCCCCGAGTTGGCTGCCGAGGATCCGATGACGATCAATTACACCAGCGGAACGACCGGCCAGCCCAAACCGGTGTTGCATAAACACCGCTGGCAGTACTGTTTCAACCGGATCAACGCCCCCTACTGGTGGGGTGTCGACGAGGACACCGACCTCGAGGACGAACTGCTGTGGGCCACCACGGGGACCGGCTGGGCGAAGTGGTTCTGGAGCCCGGTCGGCGTCGGCCTGACGACGGGCGCGACCCAACTCATCTACGACGGCGAGTTCGAGCCCGACACGTTCCTCGAGATCATGGAAGCGGAAGGGGTCACCAAGCTCTGTGCCGTCCCGACCCAGTACCGGATGTTCGCCAACGCCGACCTCGAGGACTACGATGTCACCCTCAACGACGCGCTTTCGGCGGGCGAGCCACTCAACCGTGAGCCGATCGAGCGCATTCAGGACGCCTGGGGCGTGACCCCGCGTGACGGCTACGGCCAGACTGAGACCGTTGCCTTGGTGACGAACTACCCCGGAATCGACGTCAAACCCGGCAGCATGGGCAAGCCGACGCCCGGTGTCGGCGCGACGATCATCGACGTCGACGACGAGGAAACGGTCGAGCCCGGCGAGATCGGTGAGATCGCCGTGCCGGTCGACTCGCCGGCGATCTTCGACGGCTACTACGAGAAACCGAACCTCGACGAGCAGAAACTCTCCGGCGACTACTACCGCACGGGCGACCTCGCCTCCCGCGATGAGGACGGCTACTTCTTTTTCGAAGGCCGGGCCGACGATATCATCATCTCGTCGGGCTATCGCATCGGTCCCTTCGAGGTCGAGGACGCCCTCGTCACCCACGATGCCGTCGCCGAGGCCGCCGTCGTCGACAGTCCACACGAAGAACGCGGCAGCGTCGTCAAGGCCTACGTGATCCTCGCCGAGGGCCACGAGGGCACCGACGAACTGAAAGACGACTTACAGTCGTTCATGAAAGAAGAGACGGCACCCTACAAGTACCCCCGCCGGATCGAGTTCACCGACGAACTCCCCAAAACCTCGAGCGGGAAGATCCGCCGCGTCGAACTCCGCAAAGAAGAGCAGCAGAAACACGGCCTGTAGCCGGGTCGACGCCCGCTCGAGTGGGGTTCGTAGCGCGAATTCGGCCCGTTATTCTGCCGGACGGAAAACGATCGTCCGCTCGCCGTCAGTCTCGTTGGATTCGACGGTCGCGGTGACGCGGTCACCGATTTCGACGGCCGTTTGATCGATGCCTCGCACGACTCCTGTAAGTCGGACGCCGCCGAAGTCGACGACGGCGGTGACGTAGGGGGCGTCGTCTTCGAACTGCGGCGTCGGGACGGACACGGTCGTGTGCGTGACGATCTCGCCGGCCGATGGGAGGTCCCGCTCCGTGAGATTGCGATCGCCACAGTGCGGGCAGGCACGCCGTGGTGGCAGCAGGCCGTGCCCGTTCTCGCAGCTGCGGTAGTAGCCCTCGCCCGCTGCAAGCGCCTCGAGGAACGCGTCGTACTCGCCGTTGGTCACGTCCGTCATCACTCCATCACCTCCAGAACGTGAACGGTCGCACTGGCGACGGTCCCACCAGCGTTCTGGGCGACGCCGACCGTGGCGTCGTCGACGGCGTCGGCCCGCGGATGGGTGCCGTCGAGCAGCGTCGCGATGGCAGCCACCTGGGCGGCCCCGGTTGCGCCGACCGGATGGCCCTTCGCTTTCAGGCCGCCGGAGAGGTTCACCGGCAACTCGCCGTCACGGCGCGTCTCGCCGCGGCGGGCTGCCCCGATCGCCTCGCCGTGACTGTAGAGGCCGAGCCCCTCGAGGGCGAGGACTTCGGCGATCGTAAAGCAGTCGTGAACCTCCGCGACGGAGATATCGCTGGGTTCGATGCCGGCGTCGTCGTAGGCGTCCACTGCCGCGTCGCGGGTTGCAGGCGTCTTCGAGAGCGACTGGCGATCGTGCAGCGCCATCGTATCGCCGCCGTGGCCGGCACCCGTGATCGCCACGTCGGCCTCGAGGTCGTGTTCCGCGGCGTATTCGGGGGTGGTCAAGACGATCGCGGCCGCCCCGTCGCTGATCGGACAGGCGTCGTACAGGGTAAACGGGGACGCGATCTCGGGTGCATCGAGTGCGTCCGCGACCGTGATTTCCTGCTGGAGATGAGCGTGGTCGTTGGCAAGTGCGTTGTCGTGGTTTTTGACCGCGATATGGGCCAGATCCTCGTGGGTGCCGCCGTACTCGTCGAAGTAGGCCCGAGCCATCAGCGCGTACGCGCCGGGGAAGGTGACACCCGACCGGACTTCATAGAGATCGTCGGCCGCACTGGCCAGCCCTTTCGTCGCCCCGGCCGTGCCCATGTTCGTCATCCGCTCCATACCACCAGCAACGACGACATCGGACTCGCCGCTTCGGATCGCACGCACGGCGTCGTGGACCGCGAGCCCGCTCGAGGCACAGGCGCTTTCGATCCGTCGCGATGGGACGGTCGTGCCGAGTGCCTCCGCCATGAGCGGCCCCTGATGACCCTGCCCTTCCGAGAGGGTGCCGACGAAGTTGCCGTAGAAGAGTTCGTCGACGTCCCCAGCCGGGACGCCGGCGTCCTCGAGAGCGGCGAGCCCGGCGTCTGCGAACATGTCCCTGCCCGTCCGATCGGGGTGGGAGCCAAACGTCGTCATGCCTGTGCCGGCGAGTTGCACCTGTGTCATTAGTTATCATCATCACATATCAGTTCGTGCGGTATAGCTGTGTCGGACGACGGCCGGTGGTTGTGACCGGCGGTTCCGCCACTGACGAGAGTCGGGACATTTACTACGACAGTCCGACCACCACGAAATGATGGTTGCAGACGTAGAGACGATCGACCGTGTCGGCGTCGTCGGCGCTGGCACGATGGGCAGTGGTATCGCACAGGTCGCCGCAACGGCAGGCTACGACGTCGTCATGCGCGACGTCGAACAGGAGTTCGTCGACAGTGGTTTCGAGACGATCGACGACAGTCTCGGTCGACTCGTCAGCAGAGACGCTCTGACCGAGGACGAAGCCGACGCGGCCCGCGACCGGATCACCGGCACGACCGACCTCGAGGACCTCGCGGACTGCGATGTCGTCGTCGAGGCTGCCGTCGAGAACCTCGAGATCAAACGCGACATCTTCGCCGATCTCGATGAAACCTGTCGCGACGACGCCGTCCTCGCGACGAACACGAGTACGCTTTCGATTACCTCGATCGCGAGCGCGACCGAGCGACCGGCGGCCGTCGTCGGGCTGCATTTCATGAATCCCGTCCCGGTGATGGAGGGCGTCGAGATCGTCGTCGGCGAGAAGACCGACGACGACGTCACCGCGCTGGCACACGAATTCGCCGAGGATCTCGGGAAGACGACCTGGGAGGCCGACGACAAGCCCGGCTTCGTCACCAACCGGATCCTGATGCCCTGGATCAACGAGGGGATCCGGGCCTACGACGAGGGCGTCGCCTCCAAAGACGACATCGACACGGGAATGGAACTCGGGACCAACGTGCCGATGGGGCCGCTGACGCTGGCCGACCACATCGGCCTCGACGTCTGTCTCCACGCATCCGAGACGCTCCACGAGGAGTTAGGTGATCGGTACAAGCCGGCCTATCTCCTCAAGCGCAAGGTCGAAGCGGGAGATCTCGGCAAGAAGACTGGACGCGGTTTCTACGAATACGAGTAACGCGTCGCGTTACTCGGTCAGGTGCCGTGCGATAACCTCCTTTTGTATTTCGGAGGTCCCCTCGTAGATCGTGGTGATCTTGGCGTCGCGGTAGTAGCGCTCGACGTCGAAGTCCTTGGTGTAGCCGTAGCCGCCGTGGACCTGTACCGCCTCGTTTGCGACGTCGACCGCCGTCTCGCTGGCGAAGTACTTCGCCATACTCGCTGCCTGCGGATCGAGACCACCGTCGTTTTTCCGGGCGGCGTCACGTGTCAGCAGGCGTGCGGCCTGAACGTCCGTCTGCATGTCCGCGAGCTTGTGGGCGATCGCCTGATGGTTGCTGATCGGCTCGCCGAACTGTTCGCGTTCGTTGGCGTAGCTTACGGCAGCATCGAGAGCCGCCTGGGCGACGCCGACGGCCTGACTGGCGATCGCGATCCGGCCACCGGTCAGGATCGAGAACGCGGCCTTGAGCCCGTCACCGACTTCGGTCAGGCGATTCTCCTCGGGGATCCGCACATCGTCGAAGAGCAGCGTCGTGGTGTCGCTGGCACGCAGCCCGAGCTTGTCCTCTTTCTTGCCGATCTCGAGGCCGGGCGTGTCCTTGGGCACCAGAAACTGAGTCACGGTGTCGGGATCGTCGCGGTCGGTCTTCGCGAACAGGATAACGACGCCCGCACGTTTGCCGTTCGTGATCCACTGTTTCTTCCCGTTGATGACGTATTCGCCGTCCTCGAGGCGGGCCTCGGTACTCATCTCGGCCGGGTTCGAGCCGGCGTCGGGTTCCGAGAGCGCGAACGCGCCGACAGGGCGACCGTCGACCATCTTCGGCAGCCACTCCTCTTTGTGTTCGTCGGTGCCGAACTGACGGATACACGAGGTGGCCAGACAGTGGACCGACAGCGCCGTCGCAACTGCCAGATGCCCCCGCGCGATCTCTTCGTTGACGATGCTGTAGGTCACTTTGTCGGCGTCGAACCCGCCGTACTCTTCAGGGACCGTGAGCCCGGTCAGATCGAGTTCCGCGAGCCCGTCCCAGACGTCTTCCGGAAACGTCTGGGCCGCGTCGTGTTCGTCGACCGTGTCGGCGACTTCCTTCTCGACGAACTCCCGAACGGTGTCCTGTATCAGTTGCTGGTTGTCTGTTAGCTCCATACACGCTGATTCGTGGGCGGGATAGTAAAGCGTACGATTCCGCTGTGAGAACGCCGTCGATACCGGTACGAGCGCTTGCTACAGTGGCATGGCGCGAAGATAGGTAAGTAAAAGTAGCGGCTCCCGCGAGAGGGAGGTATGACGATTCGACAGTCCAGAGAGGCGGCAGTCGAACGTATCGACGACGGCGATACGGTCGGCGTTGGCGGCTTCGTCGCCGTCGGGATTCCCGAATACGTTCTCGAGGCACTCGGCGAGCGATACGCCGAAACGGGCCAGCCCCGCGATCTCACCCTCTATCATCCCGCCGCGGAAGGCGACCGGCAGGGCCGTGGGCTCTCGCATCTGGTCCAAGAGGGGATGCTCGAGCGCACGATCGCGAGCCACTGGGGCTTTACGCCCGACCTGATGGAGAAGATCGTCAACAACGAGATCGAGGCCTACAACCTCCCCTTCGGCGTGATGGATCACCTGCTTCGCGATACCGCCGCGGGCAAGCCCGGCACGATCAGCCACGTCGGGCTGGGAACGTTCGTCGATCCGCGCCAGGACGGTGCGAAGGCCAACGACATCACCGACGAGGATATCGTCGAGGTCATGACCGTCGACGGCGAGGAGTATCTCTTCTATCACTCGGTGCCGATCGACGTCGCGATCATCCGTGGGACGACGGCCGACGAGGACGGCAACATCACCATGGAACGGGAAGCCCTCGACTCGAACGTGTTGGCGATGGCCCAGGCCGCCCACAACTCCGGCGGCACGGTGATCGCCCAAGTCGAGCGCGTCACGGAGTCGGGCACGCTCACCGCCCGCGACGTGGCCGTCCCCGGCGTGCTGGTCGATTCCGTCGTCGAAGCCCCGCCGAGTCACCACCAGCAGACGTACGCGGAAGACTACAACCCCGCCTACAGCGGCGAGATCAAGCAGCCGACCGACGACGACAGCGAACCACTTCCGCTCGACGAGCGGACGATCATCGCCCGCCGGGCAGCGATGGAACTCGAGCCGGATTCGGTCATCAACCTCGGCGTCGGCGTCCCGGAACTCGTCCCGGTGGTCGCGGCCGAAGGCGACATCGCAGACGAGATCACCCAGACCGTCGAGTCGGGACCGGTCGGCGGCGCTGCCTCCGGCGGCATCAGCTTCGGGACCGCCGTCAACCACGAGGCGCTGGTCTCCTCGACCCAGCAGTTCGACTTCTACGACGGCGGTGGCCTCGACATGGGTTTTCTGGGGATGGCACAGGTCGACGCGATGGGCAACATCAACGTCAGCCGGTTCGGCTCGCAGCTACCCGGCTGTGGCGGCTTCATCAACATCACGCAAAACGCCGAGAAGGTCGTCTTCTGTGGCACGCTGACGACCGACGGCCTCGAGATCGAGGCCGGCGACGGTGAACTCTCGATCGAGAGCGACGGCTCGAGTTCGAAGTTCGTCGACTCGGTCGAGCAGATCACGTTCAGTGGCGAGTACGCCGTCGAAATCGATCAGCCGATCGTCTACGTGACCGAGCGCGCGGTCTTCGAACTCACCCCCGAGGGCCTCGAACTCACGGAGGTCGCACCCGGGATCGACCTCGAAGCCGACGTGATCGACCGGCTAGGCTTCGAGCCGCTCGTGGCCGACGATCTCACGGAGATGAACCCGGCACTGTTTGCTGACGAGCCGCTCGACCTGACCGACGCGATCTAGACGGGGCCGCGCCCGTTCTCGAACCGACAAAGCAGGAACCGTTAAGCGAGATTACGTCAAATACCGATCCGATGGTTGCATACGACAACCTCTCGATCGATCACGACGACGGCGTCGCAACGGTGACCCTCGAGAGTACTGCCGGGCGAAACGCGCTCACACTCGAGATGGCCAACGAACTGGTATCGGCGGCGACGACCCTCGGTGAGGACCCCGACACGCGGTGTATCGTCCTCACGCATGCGGGCGATTTCTTCGGCTCCGGCGCGGACCTCGGCGCGCTCTCCGGTGACGAGTCCGACGCGGCCCACATCCGGGAACTGGCTGGACGGGCCCACGAAGCGATCGTCCAGTTTCACCGGACGAAGACACCAGTCGTCGGCGGCGTCAACGGCATCGCCGCCGGGATCGGCTTTAGCCTGACGCTGTTCCCGGACCTGCTCGTCCTCGGCGAGGACGCGACGCTCAAATTCGCGTATCCCGGGATCGGCCTGACCGGCGACGGCGGCGCGACGTTTTTCCTACCGCGGCTCGTCGGGCTGCGGGCCGCCAAGGAACTCGTCCTGAAAGACGACCCCATCAGCCCTGCGGAGGCCCACGAGCTGGGACTGGCAAACGAGGTCGTCCCCAGCGACGAGTTCGACGACCGGCTGGCCGAACTCGCCGCCGAGCTTGCAGCAGGGCCGACCGCGGCGTTCGGGACGACGACCCGACTGCTGACCGACAGCTACGAGCGCTCGCTCGAGCAACAGCTCGCGGCGGAGACTGACGGCATCGCAGACGCGACCCGAACGGAGGACTACGAGCGCGGTCTCGATGCCTTCTTCGACGACGGTGAGCCCGAGTTCGTCGGCCGCTAGTGGGGACCGGGTTAGACGTAATCTAGGTTGACCTGTGTCACGTTCGCCGATCGCTTGACGATGTCGGCGATCTCCTCGCGGCGTTTCTCGTCGATTCGACTCTGCGGGCCACAAACACAGATCGCCCCACGGATTTCGTCGCTTTTGTCCAGCACCGGCGCGGAAATACAGACCATGCCGGCGATGCGTTCGCCCTCGTCGATGGCGTACCCCTGCTCGCGGATCTCCGCGAGCTGCTCGAAGAGGGCGTCGGGGTCGGTGATGGTCCGGTTCGTCATCTCTACGAGGCCCTGCCGGTCGATGATCCCCTGAACGCGGTCCTCGGGCATGTGTGCCAGAATCGCTTTCCCGGGGGCTGCCGCGTGCAACGGCATGCGCGCACCGGGATACGCGAACAGATTCACGGCGTCGGGACCTTCCTGGACCGCGACGATCACACACTGGTCGTTTTCCTCGACCAGCAGCGTCACGTGTTCGCCGGTCTCGGCTGCGATGTCCTGAAGTTCGTCGCTGACGGCCTGAAACACCTCCAAGCGATGGCGCTGTCGGTGACCGACCTCGAGAAACCGGGTCGTCGTCGAATACTCCTTGTCCTCGACCGTGACGTAGCCCGTCTCGACGAGCGCCTGGAGATAGTTATGGACGGTACTGACGGGCATCTCGAGACGATCCGCGAGTTCCGATACCCGCCCGCCACCGTTTTCCGCGAGTTCGTCGACGATCCTGAACGCCCGTTCGACCGATCGGTTTGCTGTGCCCGTCATCACCCACATCATTCCACTGCGCTCATAGAAATGTTTCGGCTCTGTTGAATGGTGTTTCGAGTCATACCGGGCGATCGTGACCGGAACTCCGAACCGACCGCGGCCGCTATGGACTCGAGCCGTCGGTTTCTGTCGGATACCGACCCAGCAGTACTCGGAGGGTGATGCCGTCGCTGTGTGATCGCCGTCCGGGCGCTGCAGTCAGTTTCGGGTGTGACGAAATACGGCAAGCCGGATATCGGCGATTAATTTTCCATATACCGCTCGCTGAGCGCATCTCGTTGTCGAAATCGCCCCATTCTGCTCTCCCGAAACTAAATCCGCGCGCCGACGGTCGTGTGACTGCTCCGAAACGACCACGCGACGATGCTCGAGCGGTCGATCCACCCGACCTTTACGATCGTATGATTGTAAGATAAAGATGGAGTTGACGGTGAGTTGGTCATTGAGAAATCCACTAGAGTCGCGGACATATGTCACTCTACGGTTACGAACAACGCCAGTCGACAAGCCGACCCCACACTACATCGGCGATTTTTAGCCAAGGTAAAAACCGACCGACTCAATGGGTTGAGCGATCGAGTCGAGTCGCGTAGTGTCGCTCGAGAGCCGACACCGCGTCAGTTGCTGGAACTCGGGATTCGGTTTCAGTCTGCCAACCTCTCGCTTTCAAATATTACTCGAGAATTGTATAGTTTGGTGTCAAACGGAGTCGCAAGGCAGTCCATGGCTGGGCTCACACGTGTGATCAACAGCGGAGGGGAATTCGGAGTACGCACGCTCGAGGGGACGCTGCTGCAACTCGATGGGTATCGCTATCGGCTGGACGCTGCTACCGATCCGGAAACAAACGATATCCGTCAGTACCGGCTGTGTTCGACGATTACGACCGCGCCGACGGGACGATTTCTTCACGAACGTACGGCGGGCCACGAGTTCGATGATGCCGTGTTTCTCGCCAGGGTGCAATTTATCTCCAGACTGTACACTACCGATACGGGGCTTCGGCTTCGATACCCAGATCGTGGAAATCGGTGTGCTATCGAACCCATCATCTGTAATATAGAACGAGTAATATACTCGTTCTCAAAGTATCTTGGCCGCGGACAACTGCCAACAGGCGAACCGTGACCGGCAGAACGCGGCGAGCGGGACCGGCCGTCGCCGACACCACAAGAATCCCCCGCTGGCGACCAAGCAGGAAGCTCGGAGTGAGATTCCCACCTCATCTCGAGACAGCGGCTTCCACGGGCGGAGCTGACCCCGCCTTGCAGGTCACGAGCGGTTACGGGGAATCGAGGAGAAAGCCCCGCCCTTCAGGGCGGGGAGGATGTCAATGGATCGGTGGGCGACGGTACTGCCACGGGTGTCCCCCCTGTGACAAGCCACCGGTGTCGGAGTTGCAGGGACAACGCTCACCACGGTGCTAGAACGGAGTTCGATACGACATCGAACGAGCAGGTCCCCAGTCGGTTCAGATCAGTTCGTCGGAAGCCGCGCCACGCCACCGCCGTCGCGGTACGAAACGTACAACGCCCCATCGGCCGTCGTCACACCGATCCGAGAGGATTCCGGCTCGTAGTGCCACCAGCGTTCCCCGGTAGCAGAGTCGTAGGCGGCGAGTTGGTTCTCGCTGGCGGCAAAGAGGCTCTCACCGGCACGGCCGAATGCCTCGACCGTCCCGCCGATCGCGATGTCAGTTGTCGTCTGCCACTGCCGGGTCCCATCGAGGGAGAAGGCGTCCAGCCGGATTAGAATGCCGCCGTCGGGGTTATCGACCGAACTTGCAACGAACACATCCCGTGAGGTCGTCGTCACTGCCTCGAGTTCGTACCCGACGGCCCGACGCCACCGGATGGTCCCACCATCACGCTCGATGGCAACCAGTTCGTCCGAGCGATCATCACGGCGGACACGCACGTAGACGTGTTCGCCAAGCCAGACTGGCGGCCCAAAGTGGCTAGTCACGTCGCCGTCAACCGGGGTCCGCCACAGGACGTGTCCATCGTGGGCCCGGTGCATCCGTACGGTAGAATCGTAGACCGTCACGATCCGGTCGCCAGCAGCCACGACGTCGGGATAGCCAGTACGAGGTGGGGACTCCCACAGCATCTCGCCGGTCGCCGGAGCGAACGCAACCAACTTCGTCTTCTCATCCGAGTCGGTGACGGGGAAGAGACAGGTGGAATCACTGAGTGTGGGAAGCTGATACGCTTGGCCGGGCCGCTGGAAACGATGCGTACCGTCGCTCGCATCGTAGCCGGTAACCACACCGTCGACCGGATCGGTGCCGACCAGCAGCGAGCCGTGTCGACCGAGCCACCCGTACCGGGCCTGTCCCTCCACGTGCCACAGTCGCTCCCCCGCCAGCCCGACCGTGTAGAGGTCGCCGTCGGTACTGTGGACGTGGACCGGGCCGCCCGACGATGGAACAGCCGGTCGCGCGTCGATGGGCCCACCGGTTTCGACGGTGAGGATCCGTTCCCCGTCGGCGGTAAACCCATGCAGGCGTTTGTCCTGTCCACCGACGACGACGTGGTCGTCGGTCGCGGCCGGTGGGCTTGCCGCCGTTGCGGCCGAGAAGTCACGCTTCCAGCGGGGTTGGACGCTAGAAAACGCCGACCGCCAGCTACATCCTGCCAGCGCGACCGTGCCCGCCGACGCGAGCGAGGCGAGCGCCCGGCGGCGCGACCAGCGCCGACTGTCCTGTCGGTCGGTCGCGTTCCCCGGCGGATCGTACGTGTCGGCAGCGGTGTCGGTATCACGCATCGGTGATCGCCTCCGGTGCGACCCGTGTCAGACCGAACGTTTGTCCCAAATAGACCGTCTCACCGGCCGTCTGTGCCCACTCGACGCTGCCGGCCTCGAGCGACTTGTCGTCGAGTCTGACTTCCCGGACCCGTGTGCCATCTTGCTCGTGGACATAGAGTACAGTCGGGCTAAAGGGGACGGTGCCGCTCGAGCCACGGATGCGGTGTGTCCCACCGACCAGCGTCACCAGCCGGTCCCCGACCTGCATCGGTCCGTGAGTCACGGCGTTCCCGAGGTCATCACGCCACACTTGCTGGCTCGAGGCCGCGTCGAACGCCCGGAGCGTGTAGTCCGCGCCGCCGACGTACACCCGATCGTCGGTCACCAACGGCCGCGTGAACACGGTGTTGGCCAGCGAACCACGCCAGGTGACTGTGCCGGTCGCGATTTCCAGCGCAAGCAGTTCCTCGGTAGCGGCACCGAGGTATGCGGTCCCGTCAGTAGCCCCGACGGCCGACAGCGGAGTGCCAATATCCCGCGTCCATTCGGCTTCGCCAGCCCGGTCGAGGAGACGCACACGACCGTCGACCAGGGGTGCAACCACGCCACCGGATGTCACGCCAGGAGCCCCTGACAGCGATGCGGGCAGGGGATGGGTGAACAGCGTCTCAGCGTCCGCCCGGTCGACACCGACCAGTCGGTCGGGCACGTCATCCTCGGTGCCCGAAATCGGGACCACGATGCGATCACCGAGTGGGAGTGGGGCGAACTCGACGACCCCAGGGTCGGCCGCGTCGATCGGCTCGAGCGGGCGTTGCCAGACGGACTCACCCGTGGCTGCGTCGACGGCGACCATCGTTTCGGCTTTCGAAATCGCGTAGGCCCGTCCATCACCGACACCTAGGGGCGACTTCTCGCCCTTCGCGATCGTCACATCCCAGGAGATCTCACCGGTCTGATCGTCCAGCCCCGCGACGATCGGCCGATCACGGAACGGGCTATGCGAGCCAGTCAAGAGCTGCCCGCCAGCAGTCATGGCGACGGACGACGGCGCACGGACCCCCGTCTGCCACGACCGTTGGATGGGAAACGATTCCTCCTCGAGGAGACCAGCACAACCGGCAACGCTGCCGGCGAAACCGGTGACCGCGCCGAGGGCCGCACGGCGTGTCATGGAGGGCATTTGTTGATCGTTGCGACGGCAATGGTATCAATCTTGATGTTTGAGCGACAAATTCTGTCGGCTGGGGCCGTGAGCGGCCCGCCGCCTTGCGGTTGGATTCGGCGTGGACTCCCGTGCTGGCCGAACTCTCGGCAGAAGAGTACTGTCTCGTTGAGCCAGTGTGAGCAGTGAACCCTCGGATGGGAGCAGTGCCGACGAGAGGGAAGTGCCACCGACCTCAGTCCGCTTTCGGAAGTGTGACGCTGAAGACGGCTCCTTCCGGTTCGTTGTCCTCGACCTGGACAGTACCGCCGTACTGATCGACAAGCGTCTGCACCAGATAGAGCCCGATGCCCGTACCACTACTTTCGAGACCCATCTCGTCTTTTCCGAATATCCGCTCGCGCTGGGTCTCAGGAACACCCGGTCCGTTATCGGCGACCGCTACGTACACGTCGTCTTCTCGTTCTTCGGCAGTAATCTCGACTATCGGCGTGTCCTTGTCGTTGTGCTGGACGGCGTTGTTCAAGAGGTTCCGAAACACCGAGGAGAGCATCTCGTTCGCCCGAACGGTGACATTCGGAATCGGTTCGTCGACGCTGATCTCCGCGTCCGGGTGTGCATCTCGACGAAGGGCGATTTCGTTCGTTAGTACTTGCTCTAATCGCGTCGGCTTGACGTCTACCTCCCCGTCACTCGTCAGCGTCTCGACGTAGTCACGGGCGATCTCCGTGAGCTCGACGATATGTTCGCCGCTCGTGAGAATGTTCTCGAGGTGTTCTTTCCCCGCGTCGTCGATGTGGTCTTCGAGCAGTTCGCCCCATCCGAGCATGACCGCCATGTCGTTTCGGATGTCGTGGCGAACGACTCGGTTTAGCACCTCCAATTCCTCATTGAGGCGTTCCAACTCGTCTTCGTACTGCTGTCGCTCGGTTACGTCTCGGATCGACACGAGATCTGCCGGCGCACCCTCATACTGGATGTCGGCGAAACTTGCTTCAGCGACTCGCTTGCGTCCATCCTTGGTCTCAAAGGTCAGAGTATATCGCGACGGCGGCGGGTCGACAGTGGGATCGAGTCGTCGTTCGTACCGCTCCCGGACGAGTTGGCGGTCCTCCGGCGCGATTAGCTCAGTGACCGGCATCCCCCGGAGTTCGTCCGTTTCGTAGCCGGTGATATCCGACAGCCGGGAGTTGACGAAGACGGACTTCCGGTTCTGGAATATCGCGATGCCGTCGTGGCTCTGTTCGACCAGCGTCGCGTATTTTTCCCGTTCCTCTTCGAGTTCCTCTTCACGTCGCTTTCGGTCAGTGATGTCCTGAAAGACGCCACGAACGAGTTCCGTCTCCCCGTTCTCGTCCGTGCTAACTTCTCCCTGTGTACGGACGTCCCGGACTGTGCCGTCGGGGCGGACGATACGCAATTCGAGGTCGTACTGCTCTCCCTCCTCGATCGCGCGGGTAACTGCAGCGGCAATCTCATCGCGGTCATCAGGGTGATAAAAGTCGAGTCCGTCCGCTAAGGCCGGCTCGTAGTCATCAGCCACCCCGTGAATGCGGCGGACACCGTCGGACCATGTGAGATCGTTCGTTCGTGTATCGTACTCCCAGATGCCGATGTCAGCGATTGCTTGGACCCGACTGAAGAGAAATTCCTGTTGTTCGAGTTCCCGCTCGCGCTCTTTGCGCTCGGTGATATCACGGAACACCCACAACCGGCCGTAGTGGGTTCCCTCGTCACCAATGACCGGAGCTGAATAGCGGTCGAAGACTCGGCCGTCCCTAAGCCGGACCTCGTCGCGACTCGTTTCCTCGGGGCGTTCGTAGAGATCGTCGACTAACTCCATGAACGCTTCCGGCTCCGCAAGCTTGTGTTCGACGATCCAGTCCAACAGCGCCTCGTCCGATTCCGTCTCGATCAACTCTTCGGGTATCTCCCACATATCGACGAACTTGTCGTTGTAGGCGGCAACAGTCCGGTCCTCGTTGACGACGAGTAGTCCGTCGATCGTGGTCTCCATCTGGGCTTCCAACAGAGAAGACTGATACTCGAGTCGTTCCTGGGACTCCGATCGCTCCGTTATATCCGTGACAAACCCCTCAATAGCGACGACCTCGCCGTCTTCGAACACACCCTGCCCCTGCTCCCAGACCCGCTTCTCTACGCCGTCAGCAGTGCGGATGCGATATTCGACGCGGAACGGCTCTTGGACCTCCAAAGCGTCCTGGACAGTGTCCCAGACTCGGTCGCGGTCGTCTGAATGCATTACGTCTCGACCGTAACGACGGTCGCCGTCGAGGAGGTCTGCCCGCTCATATCCCGTGAGATCGGCACAGTCATCGCTGACAAAGAGCATCGGCCAGCCACGTTCGTTTCGACATCGATAGGCCATCCCCGGAACGTTGTCGAGCAGCGTTCGGAAGCGTCGCTGACTTTCCTCGAGGCGGTGTCCCGCTCTGGTTCGGTGGACCGCGTTTTCGATGCGGTTGGCTAGGACGGAGAACTGGTCAGAACCGGGCTTCTTTTGGAGGTAATCGGTGACACCGGCTGAGATAGCGTCACCCGCGATGTCCGAATTCCCGGTGAACAGAATGAACGGCACCTCCGGATACTCGTCTCGTACAGCCTGCAGAAATGCTAGACCATCCATGTCTGGCATCTGGTACTCACTGACGACACAATCGAACTCCGCTTGGGAAAGTCGCTCAAGCCCCTCACTGGCACTGGGTTCCGTCGCAACATCGAACCGCTCATCGTTCGCCTCGAGGAACTGAGAAGCCATCTCGGCAACGGTAACGTGATCGTCAACGAGAAGTATAGAAATCGTATTTTTGCCGTTTGTATTTCCTGGAGAAGTAGTATTCTCTCGGCGAGGGGCAACCATGCTCAAACAATTATCGGATGAGGATATATAAATCTGAAGGCCAATTTATCGGCCGTGTTTAGTTAAGCGTGAAAAGTGAGGCGGCACGGAGGAATGCGACACTTGACTGTCTGTCCACCAACTATGACCCGTCGCGTTCTAGGCACTTCGCGCCCTCGAGCATCAAGCCCTTCCAGGTGTAGCCGCGCTCGTCTTTGAGATCGCTGAGGCGTTCGTGCTGTTCGTCG
>NZ_JBGUBA010000013.1:0-84279 GCF_041821105.1 Natrinema sp. H-ect1
GTTGAACGGCCCGTCGATCACATCGCCTTTCGCGTTCGTATCCCAACGCCCTCGTACATATAAGGGCATCGGATCACGGCCACGCCGGAAACCGCATCCGGCGGGGACTTCCGCGTGTAATTCGGGACGGGCCTGAAGTATATAAGGCCATCGTCCTCTGACGCCGACTGCTCGACGTCGGCCACGGGAATCCGAATGCCCTCGAGAGCGAGCGGATCGTCCGCTCGACGAGGGACGGATACGTATACTCCTTCCGTGCCGGAATGCGGCCGGAAGACGCGGCGGCGAGCGCCGCGTTGTTCGCATTACTGTCGAAGCCGGGTGAACATATAAGGCCGTCGTCTCGAGAAGACGATGGGCTACGTTGGACAGTCACGCGGGCGGTCGGATTCGGATGTGAACGACGGACGGTCGATCCCGCTACCGGCCGAGTCGGCGGCTGTCATCGACGGCGGTATCGATCGTCGATGGGTACATCACTCGCGCGTCGACCGATTCGATCCGACCAGCGTGCGAGCGATCCGTCTGCAGCCGATGCAGAAATCACGGAGAACGGGCAGTCCGTCGTAGAGCCATACGAGAAACGCGAGCCCGGCGAGACCGAACTGGATCCAGACGTACGTCGACACGTCACCGGCGAGTAACGTCTGTACGTACCGCCCGAACAGCAGCTCGAACGCCTCGAAGAACCCCCGCCGAGCGGAGTCCCCAGGAACGACTGCGATCGGCCAGAGGACGATCTCAGCATAGACGACCCCCTCACTGGCGTAGGAATACAGGATGTCTCCCGGGAGATGCAGGAGGTAGCCGATCGGGAACGCGAGCGCGATCCGGGGGCGGCCGACACGGCGGGCGATCGTTCCCACGAGGATCGAGAGGGGGACGGCGAAGAACAGCGAGTGACCGATCGCATAGCCGGCCTCGAAGACGCCGAACTCCCACGCGAGCGGTTTGTCGATCAGGTCCGGCAGGACCGACGCGAAGACGACGGCGAAGGCGTCGGGTCCACCGGGGGAGGTCCGGAAGACGAAGTGACAGACCAGCGAATACGAGAGATAACCGATTATCGCGTGTTCCCACGGCCACATTGGCCGTACGGTAGCACGGGCGGCGAATAGTTATACGGCCCCTGCACGTCCGGAATCCCGGGACGGTGAGAACCGGGCCGGCCGACGGATCGCGACTCGAGCGGCGACCCCATGGGTCGAGAAAGATGATATTACCGGGGGCGTCGTGGGGAGTACAGCGGCTTAGTCGCGCGCCCGTGCGAGCGTGCGAATACCGACATAATTTAGCACCCGTGGTCGTACGGTGACACATGGATCGATCGGGATTCGTCAAACTCGCGGTCATTGCGCTGGGCCTCGTGGTCCTGAGCTTCTTCGTCCGGGGGATCAGTCGGATCGTCCTCAGCGTGGAGACGGCCGAACTGCTGCAGGCACCGATCGCGGTCGTCGGCTTCGTTCTCCTCGTCTACCTCTTCGTACGGGCGACCCTGGATTACGTCGGCATCTGGAAGATCGAAAACCCCGACGCGTGAGACGACCACGGGTCCGTGGACCGATGGGCGGCCGGAAATCGTCGTACGAGTCGTCGATGCGGTTCGCCGGGGGAACGACGACCGACGAGCGGCTGTCCGGAAGGAAACCGTTTTTCGCCCGCCCCACGAACCCAACGCCATGACAATCGACGTGCAGGCCATCGCCGACCTCGGGCCGGACGATCGCGTGGCCTTCTTCGAGCGCGACGCCGGTATCGAGGGAGTCAGAGAAACTGTCCGAGACATCGTCGACCGGGTCCGTACCGAGGGCGACGTCGCCGTCCGCGAGTTCACCAGCGACTTCGACGGCGTCGAAGTCGGGAACCTCGAGATCACCGACGACTGCGAACGGGCCTACGACGAGATCGACGATGGGGTTCGATCGGCGATCGAGACGGCAGCCACGAACGTCCGCGAGTTCCACGAGGCACAGCTGCCCGAGGACTGGCGACGCGAGTTCGACACCGGGCGGGAGCTGGGACGGCGTTTCCGGCCGCTCGAGCGGATCGGCGTCTACGTTCCCGGCGGGTCGGCGGCCTACCCCTCGAGCGCGATCATGGGGGTCGTGCCGGCGGTCGTGGCTGGCGTCGATCACGTTTCGGTCGTGACGCCGCCGGCCGACGAGCTGAATCCGGTGACGCTGGCGGCGATCCACGCCGCGGGCGCGGACGCGGTCTACAGCGTCGGCGGCGCACAGGCGGTCGCGGGACTGGCCTACGGCACCGAGTCGATCACGAGCGTCCAGAAGATCGTTGGGCCGGGCAACAAGTGGGTGACGGCGGCCAAGGCCGAAGTTCGGGGCGACGTCGAGATCGACTTCCTCGCGGGGCCGAGCGAAGTCGTCGTGGTCGCCGACGAGACGGCCGACCCGGACCTCGTCGCCGCGGAACTGCTCGCACAGGCCGAACACGACCCGAACGCCTCGGTCGTGGCAGTCACCGACGACGCAGCGACCGCCGAGGCCGTCGCCGCCGCCGTCGACGAGCGCGTGGGCGAGCGCGAGCGCGAAGACGTGATCCGGGCGGCACTCGAAAACGACGCCAGCGGCGTGTTACACGCCCGATCGATGAGCGAGGCGATCCTCTTCACCGAGGAGTACGCGCCCGAACACCTCTCGATCATCGCCGCCGACGACGAGTCACTCCTCGAGCGTATCGATAGCGCGGGCAGCGTCTTCCTCGGGCCGAACACGCCCGTGGCGGCCGGCGATTACGCCAGCGGGACGAACCACGTGCTGCCGACGAACGGTGGGGCACGGGTCAGCGGCGGGCTCTCGGTCGAGACGTTCCTCCGGACGACGACGGTCCAGCGCCTCTCCGGCGAGGGGCTGGCCGACCTCGGCGAGACGATCACCACGCTCGCCGACGCCGAGGGGCTCGAGGCCCACGCCGAGAGCGTTCGGACTCGACTCGAGGACGACACAGGCAAATAGCGCCACACCGCCCCGAGTCACAGTGTGCGGAACGCTGAGCTGGTTTTACGTGGCTGGAGGTCCGAGTAGGAACCGAGATGGAACCGCATGTCGACCCGCTGGACGGGCGCGTCCTCGAGCGTAACTACGACTACGCACAGCGAAACGTGCGGCTCCTCTCGCTGTGGTACGACTGCGACGTAGAGCGGATGCTCGAGTTGCTCGCAGCACACGACATCGAACTCTCGCGCAACGACAGGCGACAGTTCGGCACGTGGTATCGCTCGCTCCGGCGGGCGAGCTGTTAGCGTGGCTCTTGGACCTCGTTGTACGCCTGATCGGGCGGCGGTGTCGTAAACCGGTTCGGTGGCGACGATCGTAACTATCCGCGCCGATATAACCAGAATCAGCTAGTTCGTTCGGCTCGACACGGCGTCACAGTTAACATCGTCGCGCCGAAAGGGATGGGTATGAGTACGGACAGTATGGATGGTGGGACCGCGGAGACGCAGCCGGAGATCGAAGTCACGGAAGCCGCCGCCGAGCAGGCCCTCTCGCTGCTCGAGGGCGAGGGGCTGGACGTGACCGAGGCCGGACTTCGGCTGTTCGTCCAGCAGGGCGGCTGTGCGGGCCTTTCCTACGGGATGCGGTTCGACGATGAACCCGACGAAGACGATACGATCTACGAACACCACGACCTGCGCGTGTTCGTCGACCCCGCGAGCCTGAAGTACATCGAGGGCAGCGTCCTCGATTACGAGGACGGGCTGCAGGCCGAGGGCTTCCACGTCGACAACCCGAACGTCGTCAGCGAATGCGGCTGTGGCGAATCGTTCCGGACGTAAGCGACTGCGGTTCACCGCGTCCCAGGTTCCACCGGATTTTCCGATGACCGACGGCCGACAGCTGCCGGTCACGTCGGAGAACGCCTCGAGGACGGAGTGACGACACGAGGCGTCGAGCGTTCCGTCCCGGCTTACTCCTCGAGTTCGAAGGCGACGGTGACTTCGGCTTGGTACTCGCGGTCGTCGGCGCTGGCGACTTCGACGCCGAGTTCGTCGACCTCGATCCACTGGACGTTCTGCAGCGTTGCCTCTGCGCGGTCGATGGCGTCGTCAGCGGCGGCGTCGAAACTCTCGGGGCTGGTACCGATCAGCGTGATCTTTTTGAAGACCATGGCCTCGTCATCTACGGCGCGTACCGACGTAAAACACGGCGTCGGTTCGGACCGAGTGAAAAACGGGCGGCCGGATCGGCGGCTTCAGCCGGCCCGCGAGTCGAACCGCTCTCGAATCGCGCTGGTGACGTTCGAGAGGTACGCACCGCCCCACGTCGCGACGATGAGCGCACCGATGGAGTTGAAAACGAAATCGAGCATCGTGTCCTCGAGCCCGTACTGGGTGAGGACGGCTCTGGTGCCGAGCGCCTCGGCAGCCAACGCGATCGCGAACTCGAGGATCTCCCAGAGGACGCCGAACGCGATGACGAAAAGGAGGATAAACACCGCAATGAACCGCTGTGGGAGGTGGACTCCCTGGGCGTGTTCGTCGAACGCGCGAACGGTGGCATACCCCACGCCAGCGACCAGCGACGCCGACAGCGCGTGGGTCATGTGGTCCCACCACCAGACCTGGCTGTAGAGCGTGGCGGTCGCGCCGGGGAGCCCCACCGTACCGAAGGCGTGCAGGAAGACGGCGGTCGTGATCCACAGCGTGAGCCGCGGATCCATCGGAATCTCGTAGTCGCGCTCGAGCAGTGGCGGCAGCTGCGTGACGAGCAGGGCGACGCCGGTGTTGATGACGATGCCGCCGTTACCACGTTCGATGCCGATGAACAGCATACCGATCAGCCCGATCTCCATGAGGTAGGTGAGCTGGCGTTGCCGCTTCCGAGAGGGAACGATGTCGGCGAGGCTAGTCATCGTCACCCCCACCGATCGGGACGTCGTCGACGAGCCGAGTCCGGTCGGCACGTCCGAGCCGCCTGAAGTAGAGTTCGAAGACGAGACCGGCCCCGAGGCCGCTGATGGCCGAATAGACGAACTCCCACATCACGTCGTCGTGGTCGGCCGTGAACGGAACGCCCAGAACACCGGCGGCGCTCCACCGAAGGAGAGCCCAGAGGGCAGCGGCGGCCATCGTCGCGACCACGACGAAGACGACGGCGAAGCCGGGCGTCATCCGTACTGTGGTAAACGCCTGCAGTTCGACGGTGAGGACGAGCGCGATGGCCGCGACCGAGAGGTAGGACGTGACGTGTCCCATTAGCCGGTCGGCACCGAACGCGACGCCGAGGACCGGCAACGCCGCCAACAGGAGGACCTCCCAGGGGAGCATGACCAGCGGTGATCGAAAAGCGACGGGTGGGATAATCGCGAGAGCCACGAGAACCGCCGCGAACGTCATCCAGAGAACGCCGCCAGTAATCAGCGCACTGATACCGATGCTCGCGATCGCGGCGACCAGTATCCACGCGATCGCTGCGTTCGATCGCCCGTCCGCGAGCAATCCCTCGAGTGAAGCCTGCGACACAGTGGTCCGTACCGTCTACTCTCACAAAAGCATATTTTGTCCCACACTGAAACGAAGGCTGCGGCCCAGCGCTACGGCGCGATAGCAAACAGATAGACTGACGAGTAGGCGACGAGCGCAACGGTGACGGCCGCCAGCGCAGTCACCCCGGCCTCGAGTAGCGTCTCGAGTTCGGGCAGACCCCGAACGCTCGCGAACGCGGCGGGAGTCGGCGTCTCCCTGATGACGCCACAGACGAGACCGACGCCGAGGATCGAGAAGACGAAGTGGTAAGACACCTCGAGCGTCGGCGGCGTCACCGCGAGCGCGGCGAGACCGTAGGCGACGCCGACGGCGGCCCGACGGTTGACAGTGGCGACGACCGAGCGATCGGTGAGCCGACAGAGGACGGCGGCCGCGAGCCAGATCGTCGCGAGTTCGATGGCGAACGCACCGAGCAGGTGCAACGTCGGGTCGGGATGGAGGACGAGTCGCGACTCGAGGACGGCGGCGTCGAAGGGGAAAAACCAGTCGGGGGGCGACCCGGTTACGAGATCGCCCCACGGATGCGACCAGAGTCCCCAGAGCGCGGCGAGACCGACCGTCGCCGGCGACACCCGCGTTCGACGCGCGATCAGCCGGGCGATGACGCCGCCGCTGGCGGCGAACAGCCCCGTGACGAGCGCGGCGATGGGACCGCCCCAGACGAGCGCGATGGCGACGAGCGCCGCGAGGACGGCGATCCCGACGGCCCGGACGAGCCGCACACGAGGGGCGTAGCCGCGGACGGCGAGCAGGCCGAAGGCCGGTGCGGCGACCGCGCCGACGACCAGCGAGTGGGTGACCGAGCGGTGGACGCCGCGGCTGGCGTCCCAGAACGCCGTCGACGCGCCGAGCGCGCCGTCGCCGGCCTGCCACTCGAGCAGGCCCACGAGCGCGTACGCGACGTCGATATCGGGAATTGCGGCGAACGCGCCGGCGATAGCCCCGACGAGAAGCGCTCGTTGGGGGGCCCAGCCTCGCCAGTCGGCGACGAGCGCCGCGACGGCGAACGCGAGGAGCGCGTGACCGACGAACATGATATGTCGCCTATGCAGTGAGTCGGCTTAAACGGCTCGCAGCCACGCCGGACGGTACCACGGGTCATTGTCGGTGGCGGAGATGTCGGGATACGGCCGTGTTCGCGAACGAAACCACGATACCGAGACCGGCTTCGATTCGGCCGCTCGAGGACCTGTAATTCGCCGCTGCCGGTAGGTCTTTGCGAGTGGCCGGCGAGCACACGCCCATGGCTCAGACACCGTCGAACGAGGCGGATCGCGCGCCATCCGTCGGCGAACTCACACCCCCTGACCGGACCCTGATGGGGCCCGGGCCGAGCGACGTGAACCCGAGGGTTCTCCGAGCGATGAGTACGCCGCTGGTCGGTCACCTGGATCCCTCCTTCGTCGAGATCATGGACGAGGTCCAGGAGCTGTTGCGTTATACGTTCCGAACGGACAACCAGTGGACGATCCCCGTCTCGGGAACCGGCTCCGCGGCGATGGAGGCCGCGATCGGCAACGTCGTCGAACCCGGCGACACCATGCTCGTGCCGACCAACGGCTACTTCGGTGGCCGAATGGCCTCGATGGCCCAACGTGCGGGCGGCGAGGTCGTCGAGGTATCGGCACCGTGGGGCGAACCGCTCGAGCCCGACGACGTCGCGGACGCGCTGGCCGAACACGATCCCGACGTCTTCGGGTTCGTCCACGCCGAGACGAGTACGGGCGTCCTCCAGCCAGACGTCCCGGAACTGACCGCCGCGGCCCACGACCACGACGCCCTGGTCATCACCGACACCGTCACCTCCCTTGGCGGGGTCGAGTTGCGAGTCGACGAGTGGGGCATCGACGTGGCGTACTCGGGACCCCAGAAGTGTCTCTCCTGTCCGCCGGGCGCGAGCCCGCTGACCCTGTCGGACGAGGCCATGGAGAAGGTCCTCTCGCGCGACGAGGATCCTCGCTCGTGGTATCTCGATCTCTCCCTGCTCGAGGGCTACTGGGGGGAGGAGCGCGCGTATCACCACACCGCACCGATCACGAACGTCTACGCGATCCGGGAGGCCCTGCGGCTGGTCGCCGAGGAGGGAATCGAGAACCGCTGGGCCCGCCACGAGCGACTGGCCGGCGCGCTGAAGGCCGGCGTCGAGGCGATGGGTCTCGAGATGAACGCCCCCGACGAGTACTGGCTGCCGAGTCTCAACGCCGTCCGCGTCCCCGAGGGCATCGACGACGGCGCGGTCTGTGACGCCTTGCTCGAGCAGTACGACCTCGAGATCGCCGGCGGGCTGGGCGATCTCGCCGGCGACATCTTCCGGATCGGCTGCATGGGTCACTCCGCACGGCCCGAGAACGTGATCTACGTCGTGACGGCGCTTGGCGACGTCCTCGAGTCGATGGGCGCGGCCGTCGATCCGGGCGCAGGCGTCACTGCGACGCGTAACGCGCTCGAAAAATAGTCCGCAGCCGCGGTCGTCGGCTGTTCTACGCTGTTACTCGCGGTCCTGGTGGCGCTCGTTCGACCTGATAGTCCTCTCCGTCGACGACGATGATGGCCCACTCGTAGTTCGGGTTCGTCCGCTCGAGTCGTGCCTCGAGGTCGTCGGCGTCGTCCGGTTCGGCGACGAAACAGTGGAACTGTCCCGACGCCGACGTCGGAAGTTCGTCCGCCTCGAGGACGGCGTTGACGTGAACGACCTTCCATGCTCGTTCGGCACGGAACTCGGGGCCGTTGCCTTCGACGGTGTAACCCAGCTCTGCGAAGATCGACCTGGCCTGCTCGACGAGCCGCATGTTAACAGGACCCATTCAATACCACCTATGTCGGCATCCACCATAAATGTTAGTACGTGACAAGAACGAGGGGTTACTTCCGAACGAACGGGAACTATCCCGCTCTTTCGGTTCGTTCGTACCGAAGGCGGCCGGCCGTTCGCCGAGTAATCGTCTATTGGCCCCTGCAGCGATTTCGCGATCTCGAGGAGAACCCCGGCCGAATCCGGCCTCGAGGGATCACACGATCCTATTCGTGGGCGGCGTCCCACTCGGTCGGCTTGCGGAAGTTCCCACACTGATTGCACTTGATACGGCCCATCGCGTCCATCGCGTTGTCGAAGCTCTCGCAGTTCGTACAGAACCAGCCGTACCGGCGTTCGAAGTCGGACGACTCGTATGCGGCGAGAAACGGGCCCTTCGACCCCTTGTCGCCGTCCGTCTCGGACACGAAGACGGTGTTGCCGTCGTCGGTCGACCAGGATTGCATGTTCGGGCATAGCCGCGCTCACCCTAAATGACTGTCTCTCCGCCCGACCGGCTCGCGGGGATCGAACGGGGACGGCTCCCCATCCCATGGGACAGGTTCGCAGTGTAGACTGTCCGTACTGAAAGGTTTACCCGCCCGGGTGTCCTTCGGTTGTCTAATGTCGTTGGTCGTCGTCCCCGTTCGGTATCCGCTGTCGAAACACTCGCGGCGAACGCTCGAGCGGGCGATCGAGGTCGCGCGCGACCGGGACGCGGCGCTGACGGTCCTCCACGTCGACCTCTACCAGAACGGGAAGAAAGTGAGCCGGATCGACCTGAAAAACACGGTCGAGAGTACGTTCGGGCGACTCGAGAACGCCCGGTACGTCGTCCGGACGGGGTTCCTCGTCGAGGAAAGCATCCTCGACGAGGTCGGTGCGGAGGAGGCCGACGTCGTCGTCGTCGGGACCAAACAGGCCAGCCGACTCCGGCGACTCTTCCAGCGCTTTACGGACAACCCGGATATCGACAGCTATCTGCGGACACACCTCGACTGCGAGGTCATCACGGTCGAGAGCGCGCGGGCCTGATACGAACCGTTGTACGTCCAGGCTACTCCTCGCCGGCGTTCCGAACGACGAACACCGGGATCGAAGCGTTGTCGACGACCCGCTCGGAGACGCTGCCCAGCGACGTCACCTTCTCGCGGGGACTCTTGCCCCGGGTTCCGATGACGATCAGATCGATCCCCTGCTCCTCGGCGTACTCGAGGATCGTCTTCGACGGGGTCCCCTGTCGGATCTCGGCGACGGTTTCGAGGCCCTCGTCCGTCGCGCGGTCCTCGACGGCGGCGACGGCCTCCTCACCCTCCGCCTCGAGCGAGCGCTCGAGGTCAGTACTGGTCTCGTCGTCGGCGGCCGCGGTGACGCGACTGTCGACGACGTAGAGACCGTGAACCGTCGCGTCGTTGGCGGCGGCGATCGGCAGTGCGTGTGCGAGCGTCTCGGGAATCGTGTCGCTCCCGTCGGTGGGAACGAGAATGTCGTCGTACATCGTCGAGTGACTGTCGACTTGGATCGGGGAGGGCATAAATCACCCCCACGATACCGGGAGCCCGGATCCGGACCGAGACCGTCCCCCGAGGCGTCACCGATCGGCCGGGTCCGCGGGGCTGTCGCCGGCTTCGGCTGGGGCATCCGGGGCCCGTCGCTCGCTGTCGATGACGCCGACGCGTGCGACGCCGCTGGTGTCGTCGAAGACGTGATGGCGATGCGGGTAGGCGAACTCGACGTCGAGATCCGCGAACCGCTCGCCGATGGCGTCCTGGACCGCCGATCGGACGACGAGTTGCTTGTAGGGGTGTTTCATCCAGAACAACAGTTTGAGGGAGACGCCATGCTTGCCGTACTCGTCGACGTAACAGGACGGCGCTGCGGCGTAGCGGGCGCTGCCGATCCGGATATCGGGGCCGCCGGAGATGACGTCGTCGACGTTCCGAGCGGCCCGCTCGGCGGCCCGGCGCGCCGCCTCGAGGTCGCTCTCGTAGGTGATATCGAAGCCGACGGAAACGCGGGTCCGCTCGTCCTCGGCGGAGTAGTTGACGACGTCGCGGGCGTGAATCTCGGAGTTGGGGATGACGATGAAAGTGTTCTGCAGGGTGAAGATCTTCGTGTAACGGATCGTGATGTCCTCGACGAAACCGCGGTGGCCCGCGTCGGTCACTTCGATCATGTCGCCGATCTCGTAGGGCCGGTCCGCCAGCACGTAGAAGCCGTTGATCAAGCTGCCCGCGATCGGGGCGAGGACGATCGCGATCACGGCCGAGATAACGGTCACCGACAGGAGGATCTGGGTGTTGCCGACGCCGATGATGCCGGCGGCGATGCCGGCTGCCCAGAGGAAGACGGTAAGCCTGACGCCGCGAAGCACCGTCCGAGTGACGCTGGGCCGTTCGATGCGTCGAGCGACCGTCCGCCCGGCGATCCGGACGGCGAGCTTCGAGAGATACCAGCCGACGACGAGAACGACGAGCGCGAGGCCGATCTCGATCGCTCGCGGCGGGACCATATCCGGGAGGAACACCTGAAGCTCCTCGGCTGCCGTGGTGCTGTTCTCGGCCGCCGTACTCTCGTTCCCCTGGAGGACCGCGCGCATACCAACACGCTCAGGTGCGGTGTGGTTAAGCGTTCTGACCCTCTCTCCGTGCGACCGATTTACAAATAACCCGATTTCGAAAACGCGTGCTACTCGATGTATAATAAATCATTTAATCACTGGGGGCATAGGAGCCGGTATGGCACCAGACGAGCTTCGCTCGACCGTCGAGCGCGTCGGGGACCGGTTCAACCTCGGCGAGTACGAGATCGACGCCTATCTCACCGTGTTAGAGCAGGGCCAGCTGACGGCCAGCGAGATCGCCGACCGGACGGAGATCCCCCAGCCTCGAGTCTACGATACCGTGCGCAGTCTCAGCGACCGCGGACTCGTCGAACTGCGCGAGTCCCGCCCGATGAAAGTCGTCGCGCTCGATCCCGGCGAGGCCTTCGACGACGTCCAGACCTCCCTCGAGCGGATGGTCGACGAACTCGAGGCCCGATACACCGCGCCGGCCCGCGACACCGAGGCCGTCTCTCTGGTCAAGTCCCGATCGACGATCCTGCGCTACCTCGAGGAGGTCATCGACGCCGCGGAGTTCGAACTCGCGCTGTCGCTGACGCCGGACCTGCTGACCCGGTTCGAGGAGGACTTGCGCGCGGCCGTCGACGCCGGCGTCAGCGTCGACCTGATCGTGACACCGGCCAGCGAAGCGCCCGACCCCGCCGAGTTCGCCTACGGTGAGGTCGCCTCGACCGCCCGCGCCCGACGCGGGATCACGACGCCGGTACTCGCCGTCGCCGACGGCAACTACTCCGTCTACGCGACCCAGGACGCCCTGCGCGACGATCAGGACCGATACGGCGTCATCTTCAACCGCTCGGCGCTTGGCTTTTTGGTCTCGGGCTTTTTCGGAACCGTCCTCTGGACGACCGCCGAGGAGACGCTCGGCGAGGACGACACCGCGCGGTCGTACCCCCGCAAGTACGCCTCGATCCGCCGGTGTGTCAAGGACCTCATCGACGAGGGCGGGGAGTTCTACGCCACGATCGAGGGTCGGGACGTCGATGTCGGCGGCCAGCGGGTCGTCCGCGGTCGGGTTCTCGATATCTCCTTCGAGATCAGCGAGGAAGTCGCGAGCCTCACGATCGAGACGGCCGACGGCGAGGAACTCTCGGTCGGCGGTCGCGTCGCCGCGCTCGAGGACATCGAGGCCCACGAGATCCACATCGGCCGGGACGAGCCGCCGACGCTCGACGACTGAGCGGTGTGAAAGCGGTCGCCGGCCGGCCGGCGTCGGTCCGCTCGCGTTCGGAGTCGATCGCCCTGGATCCGACGCCCACGGTCGAATACGCTCGGCCGGCACCTGCCGACCGTCGCCTCGAAATCGGCGACTAGACGCCGCCCTGCGAGCCGCCCGAAACCGGCTCGACCGTGGCTCGTACGCCCGCGTCCGCGTAACGGAACCGTTATCGGGACAGTCAGCTTTTATTATCATATTTACAGCTAACAATTAAGGTGGTGACCGTGGTCCGTCCCCTCGCATGGGACGAGATACCACCGGCGGGGACGACCGCTTCAGCGCCGGACGGCGGTCGTTCCTGACCGGGACGGCGGCCGCGACGGCGGGAGCCGTGGGGGTCGCCGGCTGCCTCAGTCGGGGCCCGGGCCCGAACACCGTCGTGATGACCGCCGATTCGGGCGTCGCGGGGATCATCCAGGGCGACGGCGACGGGCCGTCGGTCCAGCAAGCGCTCTGGGATGCGGGACTGGACGAGGACATCAACATCGAGATCCAGACCGTCGTCAGCGACTCCGCGTCACGGATGCAGACCGCCCAGTCGGCCCTCGAGGCGGGTCGAGCCCCGCCGGACATCCACATGATGGACAGCGGCTGGACGGTCCCGTTTATCCTCCGAAACCAGACGGTCAACCTGACCGAAGAGCTGTCCGAGGACGTCCTCGAGCGGGTCAACAGCGACTATCTCGAGGCGATCCTCGAGACGGCGCGGGACCCCCAGACCGGTGATCTCCACGCGCTGCCGCTGTTCCCTGATCTGGGTTTTACCCTGTACCGGAAGGACCTGCTCGAGGACGCCGGCTACGATACGAGCGGCTGGGGGACCGACCCGCCCCGCTGGGAGGAGTTCGCGTCGGCGGTCCGTGACGCGCGAGACGGGGCCGGCCTCGACTACGGGTTCACGACGCAGGCGGCCGCGTACGAGGGGCTGTCCTGTTGTACGTTCAACGAGGTGATGACCTCCTGGGGCGGGGCCTACTTCGGCGGCACCGACAACCTGTTTACCGCCGGCGAGCGGCCGATTACGGTCGACGAAGAGCCGGTGATCGACGCGATCCGGATGATGCGGTCGTTCATCGAGGGCGAGGGAAGCGACGCCGACCAGTACGCACAGATCTGTCCGTCGGCGATCGTCCAGTGGACCGAACAGCAGTCACTCAGCCCGTTCGCGGACGGCGACGCCGTCTCGAACCGCAACTGGTCGTTCGCGATCGCACAGACCGGCGCGGAAGGGGCCTTCGGCGAGGACCTTGGCGTGATGACCCGGCCGTACGCGGTATCCGAAGCCGACGCCGAGTACGAGGGCACCGGCGGCACCACGGCCGCGCTCGGCGGCTGGAACCTCGCCGTGAGCCCGTTCTCGGATCGGCAGGCGGAGGCACTGCAGGTCCTCGAGGCGTTCGCCACCGAGGAGGTCATGCTGACGGTGTTCGAACTCGGGGGTTATCTCCCCCCGAACCTCGAGCTGGTCGGCGAAGCAGATCCGGCGGAGGTCGGTCCCGTTGCCCGCTATGCCGACGTGGTCCAGTCGGCCAGCGAGAACGCGGTCCCACGGCCGGCGACCGATCTCTGGCCGGAACAGTCGGCGCTGGTCTATCAGGAGGTCAACGCGGCCTACCGCGGCGCGAAAGATCCCGAGGCGGCGATGAACGACCTCGCCGAGGAACTCGAACAGAGCGAGGCGGAGGTGACTACCGATGGCGACTGACACAGATACGGACGGGATCGGCGACACCGGACGGCGCCAAGACCGGGAGCGGACCGGCAACGCCGTCGTCAACTGGATGGAGGGACTGAGCGAGGCGGCGTACGCGTACCTGCTGTTATTGCCGGCGTTCGCGCTGTTGACGCTGGTCGCGTTCTACCCGATGCTCCGGACGTTCGTCATGTCGCTGCGCGCCGATCAGACGCGAGGGCTGGACCCGCTTGGCGGGTTCGTCGGCATCGAGAACTACGTCGACATCCTCACGGGGAACGCACGGCTGGCCCGGCAGTTCCTCGACGTGGGACTGACCTCGTCGTTTCCCTTCGTCGAACTCGGGACCCCGTTCTTCCAGCAGGCGTTGTTCGTCACGCTCGCGTTCGCGGTCATCAGCGTCGTCATGGAGACGGTGATCGGGTTCGGACAGGCCTACGTCCTCGATCAGGACTTCCGGGGACGACGGTGGGTCCGCGTGGCGATCATCCTCCCGTGGGCGGTGCCGATCGTCATCCAGGGAATGATCTTCTTTCTCCTCTTTCAGCCGACGGTCGGATTCGGCTCCGACCTCATGCAGAGCCTGGGAATCTTCAGCGCGACGCCGCTTGCCAACAGCCGCGACGCCTTCATCATCATCCTCGTGGCCGACATCTGGAAGTCGTCGGCCTTTATGGCCCTGCTGATCCTCGCGGGGCTGCAAAGCGTCGACCGCAGCCTGTACGACGTCGCGCGCGTGGCCGGGGCCTCGCCATGGCAGCGGTTCAAACTCATCACGCTCCCGCTGGTGATGCCGGCCTTGCTCGTCGCGATGTTGTTCCGAACGATGGACGCGATGCGGGTGTTCGGACTGATCGAGTCGACGGCCGGCTGTACGACGGTGCCGTCGCTGACCTGCCTCGTCGTCGAGGCGATGTTCGGCGGCACGCGCATCTACGCGACCGCCGCCGCCGTGGCCTTCGGGACGGCGCTGGTCATCGGCCTGATCATCGGCATCTACCTGCTGCTGTTTCGCGACACCGAAGGAGGGATGTACTGATGTCCGATCCACGAGACACCACCGATCCAAGCGGCATCGACGAGTCGGGAGCCGATCCGCCACGCGATCCGACGCTTCGCCGCCCTGACGGCGGCACACCTGCGAGCGGGTCCGACGACGCCTCGATCCTCAAAGACGGCCGGGACGCGGAACTCGACCGGGGCCCGTTTCAGCAGTGGGTCGCCGATTCCATCGAGAACCCGGACCGGGTCTACCGGGCGATGTTCTACGTCGCCGCGGTCTTTTTCCTCTTTACGACGCTGTTTCCCTTCTACTGGCTGCTCATGGTCGCGCTGACGCCGGAGGGACAGCTCCAGAACATCGTCTTCACGCCGAACGGCTTCAACCCCGGCGCGTTCGTCGAAGTGTTCCAGGTCATCCCCTTCCACGTCTACATGTTCAACAGCTTCGTGATCGCGCTTGCCTCGACGGCCGTCGTCCTCGTCGTCGCCAGCCTCGCCGGCTACGCGTTCGGCCGCCTCGAGTTCCCCGGCCGAACGCCGCTGATGCTGTTAGTGCTGGTGATTTCTTTCTTCCCGCCGGCGGCCTTCTTCATCCCGCTGAACGACCTGTTCAACACCTCCTTTTTCTTCCTCGAGCCGATCACTGGCGACGGGACCCTCTACAACACGCCCTTTGCCCTCGTGACGCCGCTGTCGGCGATCTTCATGCCGCTGGCGATCTTCATCCTCACGACCTTCTACGGACAGATCCCCGACGGGCTAGAGGACGCGGCCCGGGTCGAGGGGACGACGCGACTCGGCGCGCTGTTCCGGGTCATCATCCCGCTGTCGGCCCCCGGCGTCGCGACCGCGGGCGTGTTGACGTTCATCGCAACCTACAACGAGTTCTTCTTCTCGTTCCTGATGACCGACGGCCAGCCGGAGAACTGGGCACCGATCCTCGACGGGATCCTGGCCTATCAGGGCCAGTACCAGGTCCTGTACCACCTCATGGCCGCCGCGAGCATCCTCGGGGTGATCCCCGTCGCGATCCTCGTGGTCATCGCACAGGAAAAGATCGTGAGCGGACTGACCGCGGGCGCACTCAAAGAGTAACACAATGGCACGAGTACGACTCGAGAACATCACGAAACGGTACGGTGAGGAAACGGCGGTCGACGACATCAGCCTCGAGGTCGAGGACGGCGAGTTCGTCACCTTCGTCGGCCCCTCGGGCTGTGGGAAGTCGACGACGATGGAGACGGTCGCGGGGCTGACCCAGCCCACCGAGGGACGGGTCTACATCGGCGACGACGAGGTCACCGACCTCGCCCCGAAGGACCGGGGGGTCGCGATGGTCTTCCAGAACATTGCCCTGTTCCCCCACATGGACGTCTACGAGAACATCTCCTTCGGGCTCCGGCTCCGGAAGTACGACGACGAGGAGGTCCGCCGTCGCGTCGAGGAAGCGGCCGACATCGTCCAGCTCGAGGGGATGCTCGATCGGATGCCCTCGGAGATGTCCGGTGGCCAGCAACAGCGGGTCGGCATCGCCCGCGCGATCGTGCGCAACCCCGACGTGTTCCTGATGGACGAGCCGCTTGCCAACCTCGACGCGAAGCTGCGGGTCCACATGCGGACCGAACTCCAGCGGCTCCATCGGGAGCTGGACGCGACGGTCATCTACGTCACCCACGATCAGGCGGAGGCGATGACGATGTCCAACCGGATCGCCGTCCTGAACGACGGCCGCCTTCAGCAGATCGCCGCGCCGCTTACCTGTTACAACGAACCCACCAACCTCTTCGTCGCCGGCTTCATCGGCTCGCCGTCGATGAACTTCGTCGAGGGAACGCTCGTCGAGGACGGCCTCGAGACGAACAACTTCACCGTCGACCTCGATCCCTCGCAGCTGTCGGAAGTCGGCGTCGGCGACGCCGTTACCCTCGGTGTCAGACCGGAGGACGTCCACTTGACTCGGTACGCCGACTCGCTGACCGACTCGACGGATCGGATCGAGGCCCGGACCGACGTCCTCGAGCCGATGGGCGACGAGGTCTTCGTCTACCTGTTGCTCTCCGAGGCCGCGGCCGGGTCGATGGAACAGGACCCCGCTACCTCGCCAAATCAGTTGCTGATGAGCGTTACCCCCGATACGGAGATCGAGGCGGGCGAGGACGTCGACGTCGTGCTGGACCGTTCGAAGATCCACCTCTTCGAGACGGCCTCCGGTGACGCCTTGCTCCACGGGTTGACGGACCGATCGGGACAGGAACCGGGGACGACACCGACGGAAGCCGACACCTGATCGGCCCCGCCGATCCGACTCCACCCACTCGTCGTTTGGCGACGGATCGAAGGTCTTCGAGCCCCCATATTCGATATAGCGACTATCGGTGTATCAGATCGAGACGAGACGCTCGCAGCGGCCCCCCAGACAATGACACCCGACCGAACTGACATCAAAACCGGCATCGTCGGCCTCGGAAACATCGGCCAGTACCACGCCGAGCGACTCGTCGACCTCGGCGTCCCGCTGGTCGGTGGCATGGACGTCGCTGCCGAGGCCCGGACACGGTTCGCCCGGCGATACGACGTCGACGTCTACGACGACCACCGGGCGTTATACGACGGCGTCGACGCCGTCATCATCACGACCCCGAACAAGTACCACGAGGAGTACGCCGTCGACGCGTTCGAACGCGGGTTACACGTCCTCCTCGAGAAGCCACTGGCCCACTCGATCGACAGCGCCAAGCGGATCGCCGAGGCCGCGGCGGCCTCGGACGGGGTCGGCATGGTCGGGTTCAACAACCGCTTTGCGAACACGGTCCGGATCGTCAAAAACCGCATCGAACGGGGGGATCTCGGCGACGTCTCACACATCGAGGCGAACTACGTCCGGCGACGCGGCATCCCCGGACGGGGGTCGTGGTTCACCCGCCGACAGATCGCCGGCGGCGGTGCGTTGATCGATCTCGGCGTCCATGCGATCGATCTCGCACTGTACCTGCTCGATTACCCCGCAGTCGAGGAGGTGACCGGCGTCTCGCGCGGGGTGTTCGGCTCCCGCGAGGAGTACGCCTACCTCGATATGTGGGCCGAGGACGCCGGACCGGGCGGGTTCGACGTCGACGACTCCGCCAGCGCGTTCATCCGCTGTGGGGACAACCGGACCATCTCGCTCGAGGTCGCGTGGGCAACCAACCGGCCGGCCACCCACGAGTTCGTCGCCCGGGGAACCGACGCGGCCGCCCGCTTCGACCTCCTCGAGGGCGATCTCAGCGTCCACTCCGCGAGCAATGTCGGCCCCGACCACCTCGAGGACACGACGATCGAAACGCGGCAGAACGACACCCACTCGGACGAACAGCGGGCGTTCTTCGGCCGGATAGTCGGGGGCGGCGATGCGATGGGCACGTGTGCCGACAGCGTTCAGGAAGCGTTGACGGTCCAGCGGCTCGTCGACGGGATCTACCGCTCGAGCGAGGAGGGACGGACGGTCAGGATCGACGAGTGAAAAGGACCCACAGCCCAGCGGCGAGCGACCGGCCGCCATCGGCTGCCTGCCCTCGTTTTATTCCCTCGGCCGTGGTCGCTGGCCTATGCAGATCGGCGTCCACACCCCGCCGCTGGCCGACGAACAACTCGAGAGTGCGCTACCCTATCTCGACGACCTCGGCGTCGACGCGATCGAACCCGGCGTCGGCGGCCACCCGGGGCAGGATCACCTCGTCCGGTCCGAGTACCTCGACGACGAGACCGCACAGGCCGAGCTGGGGGACCTTCTCGAGGAGTGTGACATGGAGATCAGTGCGCTCGCGACCCACAACAACCCGCTCCACCCCGACGACGAGCGGGCCGCCGAGGCCGACACCGAACTCCGGGAGGCGATCCGGCTGGCCGCCCAGCTCGAGGTCGACGCCGTCACCTGTTTCTCGGGGCTGCCCGCGGGCGGCCCCGACGACGAGGTTCCCAACTGGATCACCGCGCCGTGGCCACCCGAACACGCCGACGCGCTCGAGTACCAGTGGGGGCGGGCGATCGACTACTGGGGCGAGATCGCCGACGACGCGGCCGATCACGGGGTCGACGTCGCGATCGAGATGCATCCGAACATGTTGATCTACGAACCCCACGGGCTGGCACGGCTCCGCGAGGAGACCGGCGAGCGGATCGGGGCGAATTTCGATCCATCCCACCTCTACTGGCAGGGAATCACCATCACCGACGCGATCCGCTATCTGGGCGAGCGCGACGCGATCCACCACGTCCACGCCAAGGACACCAAGATCTACGACGCGCAGGCCCGCGAGAAAGGGGTGCTGGACACGACCGCCTACGACGACGAACCGAACCGATCGTGGCTCTTCCGGTCGGTCGGCTACGGGCACGGCGAGGCCCACTGGAAGGATATCGTCTCGGCGCTCCGGCTGGTCGGCTACGACGGCACCCTAAGCATCGAACACGAGGACTCGCTGACGAGTTCACGGGAGGGCCTCGAGAAGGCGATCGAACTGCTCGATCGAGCGGTCTTCGAGACACAGCCGGGCGAGGCCTACTGGGCCGACTGAGGCGACTTACTCCTCGATAGCCCGGCTAACCGACTCGTCGGCGGCCCGATCGCGGACCTCGACGCCATCGGCGCGAACGACGATCTCGTAGCCCTCGTACTCGAGGGAGACCACCGCGTTGCTTTCGGTTCCCGCGGCGGTTCGGAACAGTTCGTCGAGCGCCTCCGGGTTGACCGCGGTAAACAGCGGCTCGTAGGCCGGGGGCTCGATCTCGGTGACGTCGACGCCTTCGTGCGCGGCGATCGCCTCGATGATCGCCTGAGAGGGCGGCACCTCTCCATTCGGCGTCGACGGTTCGTCCGGAGAGGACATACTAGCCGCTATGAGAGTCCGCGGGATAAGGGTGATGGCAAACATGGTTTTGTGATGCGTCCCCGTAATGTCAGCGGTCAGAACCGATTACCGTGCGGAAGACAGCGGGTAAACGATATCGCCGCCCGACGTTGACTAGACGCTTCAATTGTCCGGTCTCAGCTGGCCGATGGCAGCGGCGAGTTCGAAAGAAATGACAACTTATCTGAGTTCGGATTCGTCATCCTACTTCTCGACGTTGTTTTTATGGTTCGAAAGGTCGTATCGGACACGAGAGACGATGCGATCGAGGACGGACTCGAGCCGACCGAGCAACGACCGACGGGCAGTACCCGTGCTGGTCCTCGGGCTGCTCGTAGCGGCGGGGCCGGTTCTCGCCCTCCCATTCCCGGGAGACGGAGGGCCGATTACGTTCGCGATGCGGGCGCTGCAGGTCGCGACGGCCCTCATCGGGGCCGGCGTCGCGTGGACGGGGTACTACTCCTATCGAACGGGACGGCTCCGACCGTCGGTCGCCGTCGGCGCGACCGTGCTGGGGTGGATGTTCGTCGGCGTCGCCGGCGGGCTGATCGAGACGGCGACGGCGTTCTTCGTCCCGATCTGGGTATGGGTAGTCGGGGCGCTCGCCGTCGCAGGCGTCTCGGTCCTGCTCGCGTACAGCGACGCGGTCACGCCGTCGTGAGCTGTCCCGGTACCGATCGCGTACGCTCGAGGGGCGAGACCGGCGTGGTCTCGGTCGGACCGCCCGAACTACGACTCCTCGCCGCGTGCCCGTTCGAACATCGCGATCGCCTGCTCGCGGCGGGCCGCGTGGTCGACGATCGGGGCCGGGTAGTCGGGGGCGATTCGCTTTCGCTCCGCATCGGACAGTTCGTGCCAGCCGTGGATCTCCGCGGGGCTCGCGTCGGCGAGTTCGGGGACGTACTCGCGGATATACTCGGCATCGGGGTCGTACTCGCGGCCCTGTTTCATCGGGTTGAACACCCGGAAGTACGGCTGGGCGTCAGTGCCGGTCGAGGCCGCCCACTGCCAGCCGCCGACGTCGTTTGCGGTGTCGTGGTCGGCCAACTTCCGACGGAACCAGTCGTAGCCGACCCGCCAGTCGAGCAGGAGGTCCTTGGTCAGAAACGAGGCCACGAGCATCCGCACGCGGTTGTGCATCCATCCCTCGGCTTGGAGTTGGCGCATCCCCGCGTCGACGATCGGACACCCCGTTTCCCCGGCCCGCCAGGCCTCGAGCGCGTCGGGATCGTCGCGCCACTCGATGTCGTTCTCGTAGCCGCTGAAATCCTCGGTGACGGTTTCGGGATTGAACGCGAGGACGTGGGCGTAGAACTCCCGCCAGGCGAGCTGGCGCTGGAACTCGCGGACGCTCTCGCGGTCGTCGTCGCTCTCGGCTCGCTCGGCTGCCCGCTCGGTCGCCGCGTACAGCTCCCGCGGGCCGATCGTCCCCCACTTCAGCTGCGGCGAGAGCCGCGACGTGCCGCTCTCGGCCGGGTAATCGCGCCGCTCCGCGTAGTCGTAGATCGGCCCCGAACAGAAGTCGGCGACCCGCTCTCGAGCCGCCGCCGTCGTCACCGTCGGCGGCGTCGCCTCGGGTTCGTCGAATCCGAGGTCCGAAAGCGTCGGGATCGGCTCGCCCGAGACGGCCGCGAGGTCGTCGGCGTCCGGTTCGGCCGCGGGCTCGCGTTTGTCCCGGTCGCGCCACTTCTTCCAGAAGTAGGAAAACACCGAGTAGTGATCGCCCTGATTGGGCGTGATCGAGCCCGGTTCGTGATGGATCGCGTCGTGGAGCGACTCAGCGGCGATGCCCTCGTCCTCGAGGGCCGCCCGGACCGCTCGATCGCGCTCGCGTGCAAGCCCGCTGTAGTCTTCGTTCCAGACGACCGTCGTCGCGTCGTACTCGGCCGCGACCTCGGGAACGGCCGCGCTCGCCTCGCCGCGGACGACGAGCAGATCGCTCCCGCGATCTCGGTACTGCGACCGCAGGTCCTCGAGGGCCTCGAGCAACGTCGCGACCCGGACGGGCGAGGCGTGGTCGAGGACCGTCGGATCGAGGACGAACAGCGGAACGACCGACTCGTCGTCGGCGGCCGCGGCGCGTGCCAGTCCGCGGTTGTCGTCGGGCCGGAGATCCCGGCGATGCCAGAAGACGTTCACGGTCGCAGTCGGGGCTCGAGGACCGAAAGCGTGGGGATGGCGGCGACGTGGTCGCGGCCTTTCTCCACGAGATCGATCGGCGATCCGAACGGTCACGAATTGATGATAGTAATCGATCGCTGAACGTGTTCACTAACGAAGGGTAGCGGTTCGATGACTGTCTTTTCCTCAGGTATATGTCGGCCATAACAATGCCCGATGCTGTCGACGCTCGAGCCGTGGAACCCGTTCCCATTCCGGTCGCGGCGGCCGATCCCGAGTGATCGGTCGCGGCCGCGCCGGGGAACGGCCACGACAGACAGCTATGAAACTCGCACTCATCGGCTTCGGTCAGGCAGGCGGGAAGGTAGTCGACGAGTTCCTGGCGTTCGACGAGCGGACCGGCGGCGGCTTCGTCGAGTCCGCAATCGCGGTCAATTCCGCGACGACGGACCTGAAAGGGCTCGAGCGCGTCCCGGAACGGAACCGCGTCCTCGTCGGACAGGCCCGGGTGAAAGGCCACGGTGTCGGCGCGGACAACGAACTCGGTGCCGAAATCGCCGAGGCGGACATCGACGAGATACAGGGCGCGATCGATCGGATTCCGGTCCACGAAATCGACGCCTTCCTCGTCGTCGCTGGCATGGGCGGCGGCACCGGGAGCGGCGGCGCACCGGTCCTCGCGAAACACCTCCGACGGATCTACACCCAGCCCATCTACGGGCTCGGGATCCTCCCCGGGACCGACGAGGGCGGGATCTACACGCTCAACGCGGCCCGGTCGTTCCGCACGTTCGTCGACGAGGTCGACAACCTGCTGGTCTTCGACAACGACGCATGGCGCAGCGCCGGCGAGTCGGTCGCGGGCGGCTACGACCGGATCAACCGCGAGATCGTCGAGCGGTTCGGGCTCCTCTTCGCCGCCGGCGAGATCGACCAGGGCGATCACGTCGCCGAAAGCGTCGTCGACTCCTCGGAGATCATCAACACGCTCTCGGGCGGGGGCGTCTCCACGATCGGCTACGCAAGCGAGACGGTCGAGACCGACGACGGACTGCTCTCGTCGCTGACCGGCGACGATGGATTCGACGAGGGCGCGGCGACCAACCGGCTGACGAGCCTCGTCCGCAAGGCCACGCTCGGCCGGCTGACCCTGCCCTGTGACGTCGCCAGCGCCGACCGCGGGCTGGTCGTCGCCACCGGCCCGCCGAGCCGGCTCAACCGCAAGGGCGTCGAGCGCGGCCGCCAGTGGCTCGAGGACGAGACGGGAAGCATGGAGATCCGCGGTGGCGATTACCCCCTGCCCGATCGGAGCGAGGTCGGGACGATCGTCCTGCTGTCGGGAGTCACCGACGTGCCGCGGATCGACCAGCTCCAGCAGGTCGCCATCGAGGCTCAGGAGACGACCGAGGACGTCCGGGCGCAGGCCGACGAGGCGTTTACGTCCCTGATGGACACCGGCGGCGAACTCGACGCACTATTTTAGTTGCCCGAGGGCCCGCGGCGTTCGTCGACCGTGAACCTGAAGCGAAGACTCTCACGACCCGACACGGACGGCGTCGGACGGCAAACGACGGGGAACTAAGACACCCGCCGCCCGAGAGTCGCGGGAATGACTGCCGACGAGATCACGCGCATCGACGTTGGCGGGGACGCGCCGGAAGGGACCAACAGCGCGTACCTCGTTGGCGATCGGGCCGTCGTCGACCCCGGACCGCCGACCGACCGCGCGTGGCGCGACCTCCGAGCGGGCCTCGAGCGAACCGGCGTCGAGCCGGCGGCGCTGGAGTACGTCCTCGTGACCCACTGGCACGCGGATCACGCCGGCCTCGCGCCGCGGCTGGCCGCGGCCGCGGACGCGACGCTCGCGATGGGGGCCGGCGACGCGCCGCTGGTCGCCGACTACGCCGAGGCGCGCGAGCGCCGCCTCGAGCGCGACGCCGCGACGATGGACGCCTGGGGCGTGCCGGCCGACGCCGTCGGCGAGGTCATCGACGGCGACACCGTCTCGGCGATGCCCGACGAGACGCCCGTCGAGCGACTCGCGGACGGCGATCGGGTCGCGGGGCTCGAGGCGATCGCGACGCCGGGGCACACGCTCGGGCACACCGCCTTCGCCGGCGACGGATTCGTCCTGGTCGGCGACGCCGTCCTGCCGACCACCACGCCGAACGTCGGCGGGAGCGATACCCGGACCCTTCGCCCGACGGCGGTCAACCCGGTCCGGTGCGACGATCCGGCGGCCGGTGGCGCGGCGATCGATCACGACCCACTGGCGGCGTTTCGGCGGACGCTCGAGCGACTCGCTGACCGGTCCGAGCGACTCCTGCCCGGCCACGGCACCGCCGTCGAGTCCGGACGCGTCGCCGAGATCCTGACCCACCACCGGGAGCGCTCCCGTCGGGTGTTCGCGGCGCTCGAACGACGCGGCACCGCGACCCCCTGGGATCTCGCCGGCGACCTGTTCGGCGATCTCGCGGGGATCCACGTCAAGTTCGGGGCCGGCGAGGCGGCGGCACACCTGCGGACCCTCGAGCGGCGGGGAGTGGTCGACCGTCTCGAGGGGACGCCCCGTCGCTACCGGCCCGTCGGCGGGGAGCCGTCGACCCGCGAGACGGGCGTCTAGGGGCCGATTACCGCCGCGGGAGACCACTGTGGGCCATCGGTTATCGGCCCGGGTCACATCACCGTTCGTGTCAGTTCGAATAATCGGACAATAACGAACTGTGATATGAGTGACCGAACTGCTATGGGTGGACAAGCGGGGAGCGATTCCACGACCGGATCGACCGTACGAAAGACGCTCGAGGCGGTACTGCTCCGGAGCGACGACCGGACGGTAATCGAGGAGTGTCGGCGGTGTGGGACGACGCTCGAGTCGGCCGCGACGTGTCCGGCCTGTGGCTGTGACGACATCGTCGAGTATCGGATTCAGTGACGGCTACGGAGTCCGCGGAAAGCGCCGACGACGGCGTCGTCAGCGGGAGTCGATCGGGAGGGAGGCAGTCTCGATGTCGTCCCGCCGTCCGTCGAGGACGTCGAATCGACCGCCGCGTCGGCCCTCGAGCCAGTAGAGCAGTCGCTCGGCCCACTCGAGTTTGTGCGATTTCACGTCATCGACCGCTGGATCATCGAAGTCCCAGCCGACGAAGACCAGATCGGCGGCCCCGAGGTGATCGGCGAGAAAGGCCGCTCGGTCGCCGTCGGTAAAGCCCCCGAAGTTCCGGACCGGTCCTGTCGGTGCGGCCTGGGTCGTCGGCAGGACGTACGCGTGGTCACACGCCGGAACGACGTCCCGAATAGCCTCGCGGTTGTCGCCGTGGCCGTGAACTGCGACCGGGACCCCCTGATGGGTGAGCCGCTCGACGGTCTCGGGGTTCTTGTCGAGGTCGGTCACCATACAGTCGGCGTCGATCCCGCGGCTCGCGAGCGTGTCGACGGCCGTCGACGCGGCGAGGACGACGTCGGCCTCGCGCGCCCGCTCGAGGCTCCGATCGTCAGTTAGCGACGGACCGGCCCCCGCGATGGCCACCGTCGCGTCCGGCCCGATCGGGAGTGCCGTCGGCTCGAACGACGTCTCGAGCAGCGATGCCAGCAGGTCGCGACCACGCTCGTCGCCGGCCCGACCGTAGCCGAAGTCCTCGAGAATGGCCTCGTAGACCGGTTCCCACTCGTCGAACTCCATGCGGGTACTCGCGGCGCGACCGGTTTGGACCTTCGGGATACTGCCGGTCGACCCACAGCCGTCGCTGGTCGATGTAGGGCCACAATAATTCCGTGATGTGGGCCGGGGGTCGCCTCCAAAGTACCCCTACCCGGGAGGCCGCCCGGCGTCCACTCTTCCATTTTGAAGCATCCGGTATAAGCTTTCTCTTAACGCAGCAGTTCTGACAGCTTCTCGCCGAGTGTGCCCAAACGGCCGTCACGGGACGCGAGATCCGCTGCAACGCCGGAAACCGACGTCGTCGATCCGACGAGCAGCAGTCGGGCGTCTGACGTGCGTTGGACGACTGCCCCGTGGTCGGCCGCGACCGCCGTCAATCGCTCCCCGGCGTCGACATCGAGCCCGTCGATCTCGAGGAGTTGGGCCTGCCAGTCGTCGGCGAAGTCGGGGTCGATACCGCGCTCTCGGAGTTGGGCCCGGAACTCGGCCGTCGAGTGGACATCCAGTTGCGAGACGTCGATCCCCCCGACTGTCGCGGCCCGTCGCTCGGTGAACGCCTTCCCGATCAGGGCCGCGTCCCGCGTTTCGGCTACGTCGTGGGTCCGGATCACGTGTGCCCCGCGCTCGACGGCCATCGAGGTCGCCGCCAGACTCACCGGCAGTCGTTCCTCGGTCTCGCGGCCGGCGATCTCCCCGAGGAAGTTCTTCCGGTTGATCGAGACCAGCATGGGCCGCTCGAGCGCCCGGAACTCCCGCAGACGCCGGAACGTCTCCTGATCGTCGGCGACCGTCTGGGCCTCGCTCCAGCCGCCGAACGCGGGATCGACGATCGTCTTGTCCGTCAGCCCGTTCTGTTTCAGCGCCTCGTACACCTGGTCGACGTAGTCCGCTCGTTCGGCCCAGTCCGGCGACTTCCGCTCGGCCCAGTCGGTCTCCTCGACCGCGCCGGGGCGCTCGAGATCCGGCGGGCTGGCCATCTTCGCGACCGCGACGTCGTGGTCCTCACAGACGGTCGGCATCTCGGGATCGGCAAAGCCCGCGATGTCGTTGACCATATCGAACCCCTGCGAGAGCGCCTCGTCGGCGACCTCGGCGTACCGGGTTTCGATGGAGAAGACCGCGTCGCCGGAGACGCGCTCGATCGTCTCGAGCGCGATCGGTAGCCGCTCGAGTTCCTCCTCGGCCGAGAGGACGTCGAAGCGCTTGTTCGCGGACTCGAGACCGATGTCGACGATGTCGGCCCCTTCGCCGATCAGTTCCTCGTCGACGTAGCGGGCCGCGTCGCCGGGGTCGTCGTAGACGCTGGGATCGTAGGGAGACTCCTCGCTGACGTTCAATACGCCCATGATCCGGGGCGGGTGGTCGTCACCGATCCCCAGGCCGGCGGCGTCGACGTTGTGCATACCCGGTCTGAGGAAGCGAGGCAAAAAGGTATCGTGGTTCCGGCGAGCCGCTATCGGTCCGCGGCGGAACGAACGGGCTCGGCCTCCGTCCGGCGACGGATCACGCCGTCTTCGGAACGCGCCGGGACGCCCGTCCTGACCCAGCGCGTGCCGTCGATCGTCACCGCTCGCTCGTCGGTCGGCGAGGAGAGGTCGGGGGAGTCGTCCGCGACCGCCGCGCTGGTGACCGCGAGTTCGTCACCGGCCCCCTCGTCGACGACTCGCGCTCGGATACCCGGGAGCGTGTCACCGATCGATCCGGACGCGACGTCGGCCGGCGTTCGCACGTGTGTCAGCCCGGTTTCGGGGAGCCCACACAGCCGAACGGCGTCGCCGGGTTCGGCGGCATCGTCGTGGCACGTCCCGAACGTCTCACGCGTCGATTCCACGACGCGGAGTCCGCCGTCGTCGACGACCCCGTTCGCACGGAGGGCGCGGTACTGACGCGGGGTGACGAACGTCCGATCGGCCTCGGTCGTCACGAGCAACGAGCGCAGCGTCGTCGGATCGGCGTCCGCGACCGGCCGGTATCGCCCGCCGTCGGTAAGCGTCGCGTTCGCACCGTACATGAACTCGATCGGGTCCGAGAGGGGCACCGCGCTGCGGTGGGACTCGAGGGGGTCGGAGCCGTCGCCGGGCGCGGCCGGCCGAGCGCTTGCGGCCGCGTGCAGGGATGCGTGCGTGTAGACGGCGGCGACGGGCGGGCGCTCGGCGCGATCGACGTAGGCGATCAGCGCCGGGTCCTCGTCCGCTCGCCGCACGACATCGATGCCGGTCCGCGAGTTCGAGCCGTTCATCCCGCCGTTGTCGAGGAAGTCGGCGAACGAGACGCCCATCCGGGTGTCGGAGTCGACGGTCACGGCGACGCGCAGCGATTCGCTGCCCGTCAGGAGGGGCATGATCGGGCTCGAGTCGGTCACGAGCGCCGTCGCCTCGGTGTCACTCAGGACGTGTCGCACGTCTCGGTTCCCGTAGGTCGCGGGGAGCGTGACGGGAACGCAGCCGGCCCTGAGCGCGCCGTAGGCCGCGACGAGAACCGAGCGCGGATCGGCGACGTGAATCGCGACCCGATCGCCGGCCGTGATCTCCCGCTCCCCGAGGCCGCCCGCAAACGAGTCCGTGGCGGTCCAGAGCTGCGAAAACGTCATCGGATCCTCGCAATCGATAGCCGTCGCTCCGGGATCGTTTCGTATCGCCGATCGGAGTTCGGTTACGAAATTCGTCATCTATCCGAACGGACGTAGTAAATATTCATAAGTATTTACTACTGGCCGAATCTCTGGACAGAAGTATGGTTTTAGAGGTTTTTAATGCAGGTACGATCGAATACCCACCAGAATGTGTAGCAACAATCGAAAATCGTCCCAAAACCGCCGCTCACCAGTAGTCACGGTCCGCACAGGTCGCGACGATCGAGGGACCCGTTGTCACTCCTCTTCGAGGACCGCCAGCCGCGAGTCACGCAGCAGCACCTTCTTGACGATCGAGGGGTTCTCGAGCAGGCGGTGTTTCGCGTGAGCGCCCCGGCCGCGTCCCCGGCCCTCACGTTCGGACTGGATCACGTTGAGGAAGTTCTGCTCCTGGAGGATCTCCTGGACCCGGCGCTCCGAGAGGACGTCGAAGTCGAGCCGTCGGGCGATCTCCTTGTACTGGTTGTAGATGATCTTCGTCGGGAACTCCTTTTCCTGGCTGTTCTCGGTCAGCAGGGTCAGCGAGTAGAGGATCGCCTTGGCCTGCTGGGGCGAGCCCTCGATGAGTTCGTTGAAGCGGTCGGCCTCGGTCTTTTCCTTGGCGTCACGGACGTGATCGGCCGTCACACGGGTGTCGTTTCGCTTCTTCGCGATCCGGCCGGCGTTCCGGAGGATGTCGATCGCCTTGCGCGCGTCGCCGTGTTCCTGGGCCGCGAGCGCGGCGGTCAGCGGGATCACGTCGTCGGAGAGGACACCGTCGTGGAACGCGTCGCGGCGTTTCTCGAGAATCTCGACGAGCTGGTTGGCGTCGTACGGCGAGAAGACGAGTTCGTCCCGCGAGAGGCTGGACTTGACGCGTTCGGAGAGGTGATCCGGGAAGTCGATCTTGTTCGAGATGCCGATGATGCCGATGCTCGAGTCCGATATCCGGCGGTTCTCGCCGGCCCGGGAGAGCTTGCGCAACACTTCGTCGTCCTCGAGCATGTCGATCTCGTCGAGAATGACGATCGTCACGTCGGTACAGTGATCGACGGCCTGCCAGAGACGCTTGTAGTAGTCGCCGGTTCCGAGCCCCCGGTCGGGGACGGTGACCCCGCTCGCGTCGGGTTCGTTGACGATCTGGGCGATCGTCTTGACGATGGATGCTTCGGTGTTCTGTTCCCCGCAGTCGATGAAGGCGTATTTCACGGTGACGTCGTCGTGTTCGGCCTCGGTGATTACGCGCTGGGTGACCGACCGCGAGATGAGCGACTTGCCGGTACCGGTCTTGCCGAAGATGAACAGGTGGTTGGGCTCGCTCCCAAAGATCGCCGGGTTCAGAGCGTCCGCAACCCGTTGCATCTGTTCGTCGCGACCGACGATCCGGTCCGGCCCGGGTAGGTGCGTGATCTCGAGCAGACGCTCGTCGGCGAAGACGGGGTCGTCGTACCGAAAGAGCGGATCTCGATCGTCGTTGGCGGCCATTGCAGTGGCCGGCCTTTTCAACTCGACTGAAATAAAGCTGTGGAGATCGATCGCGGATGTAAACACGTCGGGTAAGCGACTCGAGCGCCCGTTTTCGACCACCTGGCCGTCCGTCCGGCGATCCGCCGCCCTCGCGCTTCTAACGCCGAAACCGATCGATTCACAGGACGGGCACCCCCATCGCGGGTGTAAAACCGGCGCGTTCGATCACGAAACCCCCAGTACCGACCGATTCCGAGAGCTGTGTCGCGGTCACTGCGTGTGGTCCGAATCCGAGACTGCAGTCGAAACCGCATCGCTACAGCGGTCGAACGTTCGAATCGGGATTCGCTCGAGGGGGCACACCCCGGTCGCGTTTGTAACGGGAAACGAGTGGGGTGGTGCGATCAGTATTGCCCGATTTGGGCCGTATGAGGCGAACCATCGAACAGTCTTTCATCCGCGATGGTGGTGTGTTCACGAACAGAACCCCCACTCGCAATCACGGTTACAAACGCGAGGGGGGTGTGTCCCTCTCTCACTAATTCCAATCCAACCCGTACAGAGCGATACTGGACGAGAACGATCCCGTTGTACCGGCACAGTCGACGGGGCCACGACTTCGATGGGGCCCACAGTCACGGAACCACACTGTCGGAACACGACGATGGGGATACCGTTCTATCGGACTACCATGTCTCTAGTCTAGTAGTCTAGTCTAGTAGTGTTTCTAGACTAGTGTATCTAATAGCTATAGTAGCCACTGAAACAGCAACTGGTCTGACTCGAGCCACTACACGACAGCCGGTCGCGGCCAGTCACGAACGGACTCCTTTTTGCGGTCCCGACCACTACTCCGGCTATGAACCCGCGTCTCGCTTCCGTCGCATCAGTCGCATCCGTCCCGTCCGGCGGTCTCGGAACGGAGTCACCATCGAACTCGACGACAGCCCCCCTCCGACGAGGCATCGAACGATTTCGCGTCTCGGTCGTCCGCTTTCCGAACCGATGAGTGAGGATATCCCACCTACCGCGGACGCGACGGCGCGAACCGTGCCGGCCGTCGCCGTCGTCGACGCCCAGTCGCCGGGGAACGTTGGCACGATCGCCCGCTCGATGAAGAACTTCGGCTTCGAGGAGTTGCTGTTGATCGACCCGCCCGAACTCGATCCCGACGGCGAGGCCTACGGCTACGCGGGCCACGCTCGAGAGGACGTCCTACCCGAGGCCGAGGAGATCACGTTCGATCACCTCGTCGAGAACTACCACACGATCGGCTGTACGGCGGTGACCAACGAGGACGATCGCAGCCACACGCGATTTCCCTACTCGACCCCCGCGGAGCTGGCCGACCGGCTGCCGACCGTCGAGGCACCGACGGCGCTCGTGTTCGGCCGCGAGCGCGTTGGGCTGACCAACGCGGAACTCGCCCGGATCGACGAGATCTGTTCGATCCCCGCAAGCGCGGCCTACCCCGTCCTCAACCTCGGGCAGGCCGCGACCGTCACGCTCTACGAACTTCGGTCGCTCGCGCTCGAGGCGACGCAGTTACCGGACGTCGAACGGGTTCGTGCCCCCGAGGCAACCGTCGACCGGCTCTACGGCCAGTGGGACGACCTGCTGACCGAGATCAACCACCCCGACGAGAAACGCGACAAGACGATGCGGATGCTCAGACGGGTGTTCGGTCGGGCGGACCTGACCGAACGCGAGGCCAACACCCTGCTCGGTCTCCTCCGCCGCGCGACCGAGCGGCCGGCCGAGGACTGACCGTTGAGGTGGCGCTCGGGCTGTCAACGCTGCTAAATATCGGTGATAACGGCCGGTACAATAATACGGTTTCAGTGACCATCACCTGACCATGACTACCTATCGCCGACGAGCGACGCTGGGACTACTTGGAACGGGGATGGCGTTGCTGGCCGGTTGTTCCGGCTCGTCCGACGACGGTAACGGCTCCGACGACGACACCGAAGACGAGTCCGACGAATCGGCCGGTGACGCGGACATCGACGGTGAGAACGGTGACCTTCCCGCCTACGCCTCGATTCTCCCACAGAGCGACGACCCGTCGTACTTCTACGGTGCGATCGACGGCGCGACGCTCGATACCCTGCTCAACGACGAGGGTGCAGCCGAAGGCAACGAGCCGACGGATCCCCTGCTCGGGAACCCTGTCATCATGGCAGTTCTGTTCGGCAACTTCGGCAGTCGCGCCTCCCGCCAGGCCTACGTGAACAACGATCGGACGGCCGCCGACGAGGGCGTGCTGGTCGACGCCAACGGCGTCTACGCCGTCAAGGGCCAGTACGATCGGGACGGGCTCGCCGCCGACCTCGAGTCGGCCGGCTACACGGCCGAGAGCGACGCCGCCGCGTATTCGGTCTACAGCGATGCCGACACCGGCGAGGTCGTCGGCGTCTCCGAGGAAGTGTTCGCGGTCACCGCGCCGAACCCGAACGACGACGGCTTCGAGCCGGTCGCCGCCGTCGAACGCGTCCTCGAGACGGCCGTCGGCGAGCGGGAGCCGAAACACGCCGTCGACGAGGACTTCGAATGGCTCCTTCGTGCCAGTTCGACCGACGGCATGGCGCTCTGTCGGTACACGGAAACCGAGGCGTTCGATCCCGCGACCCTCGGCAACGAACAGGTGTCCTCGGACAGCCTCGAGTTCGCCTTTGGCGCGTTCGAGGGGGCAAACGGCGCACATCAACAGCTCTCGCTCGGCGACGGCGACGCGACCGCAAGCGCCGTCGTCACCTACGCCGACGAGGCCAGCGTCGACCGCGACCGCCTCGAGTCGGCGCTGGGAACCGACGCCGATTCGGTGACGTTCGAACAGGACGGACCGGCCGTCGCGGTCGACGCCGAGTACAGCGGCGATCTGGTCGAGGAGTAAATCCGCGAACGCGACGGCGAGACGGCGTCGAATCCGTCGCGTTCGCGACCAAAACGGAGTAGTCGAGGGTACTGTTACTGCGGGGCACTGTGACTACGGGGCACTGTGACTACGGGGCACTGTGACTACGGGGCACTGTGACTACGGGGCACTGTGACTACGGGGCACTGTGACTACGGGGCACTGTGACTACGGGGCACTGTGACTACGGGCCCCTATGACTGCGGCGGCGTCTGCTCTTCCGCCGTCGTCTTGGACGCCGTCACCTGGGCGACGTACCGCCCGGAGTCGGTCACCTGCCCGACCCAGCCGCAGTCGCCACAGGCAAACAGTCCCTGGCCGTCGATCAACTCCCCGCCGCAGTCGGGACACGGGTCCGAGATCGTCCCATCCGGCGCACCGTCGGCGTCGGTCGCTGCTCCGGCATCGACCGGCTCGAGCGGGGTCGGCACCGCGTCGGTCCGAAGCGTCGCGATCGCCTCGTCGGTGGTGTAGGTCTCCTCGGTCCGCTCGTCGGTGTGAGGGAAGACCCCGACCAGATCGTCGTCCTCGTAGATCTCGAGACACAAAAGCGGCGTCACGAGCCGCTTGCGGGTCTCACCGGTGATCTGTGAGGTCGTTTCCCGCTCCCGAAACGGCGGGCGGACGCTCACGCCGCGGCGATCGGCCCACTGCTCGAACCGTTCGTAGTTCTCGAGGACCTCCTGATGGGGGCTCTCTTCGGAGAGCGCGACCTCCTTGGGCCAACTCCGCAACAGCAGGTCGTCGATCGCTCCCTCGTCCTCGCAGGCTTGTAGCGTCTCGATCTGCTCGTCGATCGGCTCGAGAAGCAGGGGTGCGCGCACGTGACACACCACAGTACGGTCCGTATGGTCGGTTTTGCGCTGCATCGTTCTCAGTCAGGTTGTCGGGCAACGTGCGTGCTAATAACTGTTTCCGACGGTGCAGATACGGCCAGGACCCGATCGACCCGACGAGGCTGTCCGTACGGTGGCAAACCGGTTAGTGCCTGCCTCGAGACGTGGCCGATCACGGGGTCGTGAAAGACGCTCCGTCGAGCGCCGAGCGAAGCACGGACCGCAGCGCCTTGCGTTTGATCATGACGAAGCCCGCGAGGATCGTCACCAGGCCGACGAGCGTGAGCGAGTCGACGAGATATCCCAGCGCGACCCAGCTTACCCCCATCGCAACTACCGGCTCGGCGTAGCTGACCAGGATGACCTGCGTCGCGCCGGTTCGCTCGAGCAGTTCGAAGTAGAGGAAGAACGCGAACACGCCGGAGACGAGCGTCAGGTAGCTAAACGAGAGGACCGTCGCCGACGTCAGTTCGATCGCTGCGACCGACTCCCCGCGCAGGAACGCCCAGCCGAGCAACACGCCGGCCCCGATGAGCATCGCCCACGCCTGGAGCGTCTCGATCGGGAGCGCCGAGTCGATCGGGCGGACGAGGACGCTCCCGAGCGCGAACGCGACGGCCGAGCCGAACACGAGGACAGCGCCGACGGTCACGTCGCTTCCGAGCGCGGCCGACGACGGCTGGACGACGGCGATCACGCCCACCAGACCGAGTAGGAAGCCAGCGATCCCTGCAGGTGCCAGCCGCTCCTCCGGGAGTACCACGCCGGCGAACCCTGCCGTCAGGATCGGTGCCGTGCTAACGATCGTCGCCGCGACCGCGCCCGACACGTACAGTTCGCCGAGATACAACAGGCCGTGATAGAGCGCGATGACGAACGTGCCGGCGACGGCAACCGCCGCCCATTCCCCTCGGCCCGCCGGTCGAACCCGATCGTTCGTGACGGCCGCGTATGCGAAGACGATCGCGCCCGCGATCGCGTAGCGAAAGCCGGCAAACAGGAGCGGCGGAACGTACTCGAGTCCGATCTCGATCGCGACGAACGAACTTCCCCAGCATAGCGCGAGTATCGAAAAGAGTGCCGCATCACGGCACCCATCTGGAATCCAATCGATTGTACTCATATCTCCTTCGAAAATCACGGTCGTATTTAGACCCTTCTACAATCGCGCGGTGTTTTGAGAATCAAGAACCACACATATGAATTCATTTCGAGTTGGGCGCCGATAATCGGTCGATAGTTGAAGAAATATACAATTACATAAGCCGGAAAACACATGTCGGTCGGGATCGAACCTCGTCCATATGGACGAACGCGACGTGCGCCTCCTCAAGGCGATCGCCGAACTCGAGACGGGAAGTCCCGAACGGCTCCACGAGGCGACCGACATTCCGATCTCGACGATCCACTACCGTCTCAACAACCTCCGAGAGGAGGGCATCATCGAGAACGACCGCTACGATATCGATCTCGAGGCACTCGGGCTGGGCGTCACCGTCCTGATCGAGGTTCACGCGGACTATCGGGGCTCCTACGAGACGTTCGCGGATCGGCTCCTGACCGTCGAGGGGGTTACGAACGTCTACTTCACGATGGGAGAGACGGACTTCATCGTCGTCGCGCGTCTGAGCGACAGCGGCATGGTCGAACGCCTGATCGCCGAGTTCGAACAACTCGAGGGCGTCGAACGGACCGACTCGACGTTCGTCATCTCGGCGATCGAAGAACGGGACGCACTCCAGAGCTACGAGTTAGAGACGCTGCTCGAGGAACTCGTCGGCGAGTGAGAACCGCGGCGTCGGTAGCACTGCGCCTCGAGCGAGTTACGCTCGTTTCTGAATCTCCTCGCGCAGGAGTTCGCTCACGAGGTCGCCGTCGGCCTTCCCGCGGAGCGCGCCCATGCACTCGCCCATGAGTCCGGAGAAGGCCTGCATGCCCTCCTCCTCGACTTGGCCCGCGTTGCGTTCGACGACCTCGACGACGGCCTCGCGGACTTCGTCCTCCTCGGCTCCGCCGAGTCCGGCGTCCTCGGCCGCTTCTTCGGCCGTCCGGTCCGGCTCCTCGGCCAGCGCCGCAAGCAGATCCGGCACGCCCTCGTTCGGCAGGTCGCCGTCCTCGACCAGCCGGAGAACGCCCTCGAGGTGGTCGCGGGTCAGGTTCTCGACGGGCGCGCCGTCACGACGGACTTCGGTCAGCGTCGACTCGAGCGTCGTCGCGGCCAGCGTGGGATCGATTCCGCCGACGACGACGTCCTCGAACAGCGGCATGTACTCGCCGTAGGCGACCTGTTCGGCCAGCCCCGCGCCGAGGTCGTACTCGTCCTGATACCGCTCGACCTTCTCGGTCAACAGTTCGGGTTCGGGCACCTCGCTCGGGTCGGGCTCGACCGGCGGCACGTCCGTCTCGGGGTACATCCGCGCCGCGCCGGGCAGGGGGCGCAGATAGCGGGTCGTCCCGTCGTCGTTCGCGCCGCGGGTCTCCTCGGGGACGCCCTCGAGGGCGGTCTCGGCACGCTCGGCGGCGGCCTCGATCGCCGATTCCGCAACCTCGGTGTCGGCGGCGACGATGGCGACGGCGTCCTCGGGTTCGGCACCGACGGCAGCACGCAGGTCGGTGACCTCGTCCTCGGTGACGCCGTACGCCGGCAGTTCGTCGGTGTGGAAGATTCCGCCCGCGCCGTGGCGCTTGGCGTGATCGGAGAGTTCGGTCCCGAGCCGGCGGTCGGGGGCGATCTCGCGGCCGACGATCCCGTCGAAGCCATAGAGCGGCACCGCCGTGACGGCACCGCCCGAGTTCAGTGCCCCCGAGATGACGCCGCTGTCGGTGTCCTCGAAGACCCCGGTCACGTCCTGTACCTCGCCGACCGACGCCTCGCGCTCCTCCAGTTCGGCCGCGATCTCGACGAGTTCGGCCTGTCGGGCCACCTCGTTGCGGACGATGTCGTCGATATCGTCGAGACTCTGGACGCCCTTGATCTCGACGCGGGCACCCTCCTCGATGGAGACGTTGACGTCCTGGCGGATCGTCCCCAGGCCGCGCTTGACCTTCCCGGTCGAACGCAGCAGCATGCCGATCCGCTCGGCGGCCTCGAGGGCCTGCTCCGGCGTCGAGATGTCGGGCCTCGTCCCGATCTCGACCAGCGGGATCCCGAGCCGGTCAAGGCTGTAGCGGACGCCGTCGTCGGTCTCCTCGACGCGCTGGGCACTTTCCTCCTCGAGCATGAGGTCTTCGATGCCGACCGCTCCTGCACTGGTCTCGATCGCGCCGCCGGTGGCGATCAGCGACGAGCGCTGGAAGCCCGTCGTGTTCGAGCCGTCGACGACGATCTTGCGCATGACGTGGGCCTGGTCGACCGGGCTCATGTCCATGAGCTGGGCGATTTCGAGGACGGTCTCGAGGGCTTCCTCGTCCAACTCGTGGGGCGGCTCGTCGTCCTCCTCGACGAGACAGGTCGTGTCGTAGGCGAGGTACTCGAACTCGCGGTCGACCATGCTCTCCTCGACGGCGGCGTCGTCGAGTTCGCCCAGTTCGCTCCGGGTGGGGTGGAGATAGCGCGAAAACGTTCGCGTCGACGCCTCGGGCTCGCGAAGCTCGGTCGGACACTGACAGAACAGCTTCGTCGCCGTGTCGAGTTGCTGGTGGATCTCCAGCCCGGCGACGAGTCCGAGCTCGTCGTAGTCGTACTCGGTCATTGGCGGCCACTCGGTGGCGGAGGGGTAAAAAACCGTCCAGTCCGCGCCGCCGGCCCCGTCCACTCGGTGCCGGTGTCGCCGTCAGTCGTCGGGGGACTCCGCCGAGTCGGCCGGGGGCGACGACCGCGATCGTGACCGGTCCGACCCGACCGTCGACACCGCCTCGAGGACGCGACTGCCCGGCACCTCGAGTCCGCGTTCACGATACCGTTCGTAGCGCTCTCGCGCTTCGCCGCCGGCGAAGTTCCGGTCGGCGAACGGCCGCGTCTCCACCAGCACGAGCGCGTCCGTCTCGTCGAGTGGGTCGAGCAGCGACTGGGTTCCAGCCCCGACGACGAAATCAGCGAGGACCGTCGCGTCGGCCGCCCGGATCAGCGACTCGACGCTCTCTAACTCCGCGTTACTCGGCCGGGCGAACGGCTCGGTCTCGACGGTTTCGACGCCGAGCGAGCGGGCCGTTTCCGCCGCCGCGTCGCCGCTCGAGACCGGGCCGATCGAGACGCCGACGCCTGCGGCCTCGAGGCGGGCGATGACGCCGGCCGCAGCGGTGCCGGTCCCCAGGACGTGGACCCGGTCCGGCAGCGGCCCCGCCTCGCGGTCGGCCGCGAACGCGGTCACCGTCTCGGTCCCGGTCACCGGGCTCGGCGTCACGACCGCGTTCGCGTCGAACGAGTCCGCGAGCGCCTCCCGCGTCAACACGCTCGAGGGCGGGCCGTCCGCCGCGACCCGCCCGTCCGCGAGCAATACGAGCCGATCGCAGTAGCGGGCGGCCAGCTCGAGGTCGTGGATCGCCGCGACGACCGTCCGACCGCCCTCGACCAGCTCCCGGACCAACTCGAGCGTCTCGACCTGGTGGTTCACGTCGAGGCTCGCAGTGGGTTCGTCCAGCAGCATCACCGGGGTCTCCTGGGCGATCGCCCGCGCCAGTACGACACGCTGGCGCTGGCCGCCGCTGACCTCGTCGATCGGCCGGTCGGCTAACTCAGCAGTCCGGGTCCGCTCGAGGGCGCGTTCGACCGTGGCGCGGTCTTTTGGCGTCGCCGACGAGAACCGGGAGCGATGCGGGTGTCGCCCCATCTCGACGACATCCCGCACCGGGAACGAAAACGACAGCGTCGTGTCCTGTGGTACGACCGAGACGAGCCGGCTCGAGGCCCGCGAGGAGAGCCCGTGAACGTCGGTCCTGTCGATCTCGATCGCCCCCGAATCGGGCTCGAGCGCCCCGCTGATCAGCCGCAAAAGGGTGGTCTTGCCGGCCCCGTTGGGACCGACGAAGCCGACGAACTCGCCGGGCTCGATCGTCAGTGAGACGTTCTCGAGGACTGCGAGGTCGCCGAACGACTGCGAACAGTCCGTGATCGAGATCGCCGCCGGCTCGAGGTCGTCATCTCGGTCGCGGCCGGCACCGGAGTCGCGGTCGGCCGGCGTCACACCGAGTACACCTCCCTGCGCGTGAGCAGGAACAGGAAGAACGGGGCACCGAGCGCCGCCGTGACGATGCCGACGGGAACCTCGGTCGGGCCGGCCGGCCACCGCGCGATCGTGTCCGTGACGACCAGAAACGACGCGCCGGCGAGCGCGCTCGTCGGGAACAGGATCCGGTGGTCCGGGCCGACGAGCAGCCGCATGATGTGGGGGACGACCAGCCCGACGAACCCGATGACGCCCGTGACGGCGACCCCCGCCGCGGTGACGACGCTCGCGAGCGCGAGTAGAACGAGTTTGGTCCGCTCGACCTCGACCCCGAGGTGGTGGGCGTCCTCCTCGCCGAGCAGGAGGACGTTCAGTTCCCGCGCGTACGTCGCCAGCACGAGCGCGCCGGCGAGCGACACCGGGAGCGCGAACGTGACGTCGTTCCAGCCCCGGTTCGCCAGGCTCCCCATCAACCAGACGACGGCTTCCCTGAGGCCGTCGCCGCTGTGGATGAGCATGTACGAGATCATCGCGCCGAGAAAGGCCTGCACGGCGACGCCGGCGAGCAACAGCGTCGCGACCGGCGTCCGTCCGCCTTCGGTCGCGATCGCGTAGACGAGAAACGCCGTCGCGAGCGCGCCGACGAACGCGGCCAGATGGAGGCTGCCGAACGGAACGAGCGCGGGAAAGGCGATGGCCGCGACCGCGCCGGCCGCACCGCCCGAGGAGACGCCGATGATCGACGGATCAGCGAGCGGGTTCCGGAAGAACCCCTGCATCACCGTCCCCGCGGCGGCGAGCGCGAACCCGACCGTCGCGGCGAGGACGATCCGCGGCAGTCGCAGTTGCACGACGATGTACTCGTGGGTCTCCTCGACGGGAAACGAGAACGCGGACGAAAACTCGAGGCCCGGAACCGGCACGGGCCATCCGAACAGGGGCAGCGTCGCGGTCCCAACTTCGATCCCGGACGGGACGGCGACGCCGTTGAGGATCGCCATCGCAACGGTCGCCGGCTCGATCCGGACCGGTCCGAGGGCGGCGCTGCCGATGACGACGGCCACGAGCAGGACGCTCAGTCCTGCCGACCACACTGCCGTTCGGAGCCGTCGCTGCATTCGTCTCAACCTCGCTTGCAGTAGGCAAATATTTGTTGAAGTAGGGAAGAGGTATTTCCGATGCAACGACAGCTAGCCGTTATTCTGACAGTTCTCCTTACAGTTTCGGCGATCGGGCCCGCCGTGGCCGGCGCCGGAACTGGGACTGGAGCAGCCGTACAAGACGCCGAGGTACAGTGTGACTATCCGCTCACGATGACCGACGCGACCGGCGAGGACGTGACGATCGAGGACGAACCCGAGTCGGTCGTCACGCTCTATCCGGGCGACGCACAACTCGCCTACTCGATCGGTGCCGAGGACACGGTCGTCGGCATGCCCGTCGGCCAGTACACCGAGTCGCTCGAGGCCGGCGACAGGACCGACATCACCAAAGACGACGGCGTGACGCCCGTCGCCGAGGAGATCATCAACCTGAATCCCGACGTCGTCCTCGCCGCGAACGTCGCTCTCTACAACCAGGATCTCCTCGAGCAACTCGAGGACGCCGGGATCACGGTCGTCGTCCTCGACCGAGCGACCTCGCTCGACGACGTTCGCGAGAACGTCCGCGTGACCGGGCAGGTGACCGGCGAGTGTGACGGTGCCGAGGAGACGATCCAGTGGATGAACGAGCGACTCGAGATCTACGAGGACGCACTCGAAAACGAGTCCGCACCGCTCGCGTACTACGACGGCGGCGAGAGCGGCGACACCCACGGCACGGAGACGTTCCAGCACGACGTGATGACGACGGCCGGCCTGACCAACCTGGCGGCCGAGGAGGGCCAGGTAGAATGGGGACAGATGAACTCGGAGGTCGTCGTCGATGCGAACCCCGAGTGGATCGTCTACCCCGACAGCGACCGCTGGGATGCGCCGCCGTCGACGGCTGACCTCGATGGAGTGACCGCCATCCAGGAGGACAACATCGTCGCCGTCGACGATAACGCGATGAGCCAGCCCGGTCCCAACGTCGTCTACGCGATCGAGACGATCATCGAGACCGTCCATCCCGACGTGTACAGCGAGATCGAAGGTGACCTCGAGGCGGTCGACGAGGAGTACCGCGACGACGGCAACGAGTCGGACGGCGGATCGGAGAGCGACGGGGATAACGAGAGCGCTATCCCCGGGTTCGGCACTGCCGCCGCACTGATCGCCCTGTTGGCCGCCGCCGGCTTCGTTGCCCGGCGACGATAGCGTCCGCGGTTCTTTCTGTCTCCCGTTCGGTTCGCCGTCCCCCGCACTGACGTATCGTTTTGAAAAGGGTTTACTCGCCGGACCGCACAGGAACGCCCATGGTCGAGAACGTCATCTGGCCCGCCTATCTCGATGCGGCCCTCTCGCGGGCCGAGGGACGGCGCGTGGCCGAGGACCTGGCGGTCGAGGAACCGACGGTCGACGAGATCGCGAAGGCCGTCCAGCAGATCGGGTACGACGCCACGATCGAGCGGGACAAGGCCTACTCGCGGGAACACTGGGCCGACCGGGGCCGGGTCGTCGTCCGCGGGGCCGACGACTCGACGAAGAACGACCTCGTCCAAGCCGTCGCGGCGTACGTCGTCGCGATGCGCGAGTGAGATGCGCCGGGTCGGAAGCGTCGTCCGCACCGCACAGGGCCTCGCGGTCCTCCAGGCGGACGAAACGGACGGCGACGCCCACCGCGACGAGATCGGAACGACGGTCCTCGACGACGACCTCGAGGCGATCGGCCGCGTGGTCGACGTCTTCGGACCGGTCTCGCGGCCGTATCTGGCGGTGACGCCCGACGACGGCGTCCACTTGCCCGCACTGGTCGGATCGACGCTGTACGCGCGGTAGCGGTCGCTTCTCTCGGACACTCCTCGTCACCGCCCGGCCCTCGAGTGAAAAAGCCGATATAAGCGGGGTTCGAACCCCGCCGCATGAACGATCGGAGCCGGATCCTCGCGGCCGTCGGCGCGACGGTCCTGCTGTTCGTCGCCGTCCAGATCGGTGCCCTGGCGCTGGTCGAACCGTTCGACCAGTCGGGACGACAAGCCGTCGAGAACCCGCAGGATCCGACCAACAGCATCTTTTACGTCGGTATCATGCTCGTCGCGACCGCGCTGATGCTCGCCGCCTTCCGGTACGACCTCGAGGGGCTGATCAGACTCCTGCTGGTCGGTGTCAGCGTGATGATCTCGTGGTACGTCTTCGCCGAACTCGTGCCCGCCCTCGTCGAGCCGATCGCCCCGGCCAGTGTTGCCGACGGACTCGCCGTCCTCGCCTCGCTGGCCGTCGGTGCCGCCCTGCTGTGGTATCCCGAGTGGTACGTCATCGACGGCGCGGGGATCGTGATGGGAGCCGGTGCCGCCGCCCTCTTCGGGATCAGTTTCGGGCTCCTGCCGGCCCTATTGCTGCTCTCGGTGCTGGCCGTCTACGACGCCATCAGCGTCTACGGCACCGAACACATGCTCGATCTCGCCGAGGGCGTGATGGACCTCAAGATCCCGGTCGTCCTCGTCGTGCCGACGACGCTGTCGTACTCCTATCTCGCGGCCGGCAGCGCCGAGGACGCCCTCGAGGACGAAAGCGCCGCCGACGGCGGCCAGCCGGTCGCCGAACACGAGGACGCGGGCGACGATGGGACGGCCGCGGACGGGAGTGACGGCGAAGCGGCCGAAGACGACGATGGGACAGCCACGACCGACGACGAAGCAGTCGGGGACGATGTCCTCGAGCGCGACGCCTTCTTCATCGGGCTGGGCGATGCCGTCATCCCGACGGTGCTGGTCGCCAGTGCGGCGTCGTTCCTCGAGGCCGGGGCGATCGCGGTACCGGGGCTCGCGCTGAACCTGGCGGCGCTTGGCGCGTCGCTGGGGACGATCGCCGGCTTGCTCGTCCTGATGTACATGGTGATCGAGGGGCGGGCCCACGCGGGCCTCCCGCTGCTGAACGGCGGGGCGATCGGGGGCTATCTGCTCGGCGCGCTCGCCAGCGGCGTCTCGATCGCGACTGCGGTCGGGTTCTGACCCCAGCCGTCCCGCGACCTATCGGTCGACGACGGTGACGCCGCGAACCTCGAACCGAGCCCCGCCGTTTCGTCCCGACGTGACCCTGATCGACCAGCCGTGGGCGTCGACCACGTCGCTGACGATCGCCAACCCGAAGCCCGAGCCGCCGGCGCTCGAGTAGCCCGATTCGAACACCCGCTCGCGCTCGTCGGGCGGGATTCCAGGACCGTCGTCTTCCACGTAGAACCCGTCGTAGTCGGCCGCTTCGCCCGACCAGTCCGTGGGCCGCGTTCCGCCCTCGACCGCTTTCGCCGCCTCGTCGTCGCGGTCCCCGTCGGCGGCCGTCGACTCGAGGGCCCCGATCTCGATATGAAGGCCGTCTCCGGCGTGTTCGACGGCGTCCTGACGAGTTCGGGAGTCAGGACTCGTCGAGCTATGCTCGACGGCATTTCGAAACAGGTTCTCGAAGAGGTGGGCCAGAAGCGACGGATCGGCACGGATCGCGACGTCGTCGACGACGTCGACGCTCGCGCCGTCCGTGCGGACGGTGGTCCAAGCAGTCTCGACGGCCCGCGAGAGCGCCAAGAGTTCGGTCTCCTCGACCGCGTCGATCGTCGTGAGGAGCAGCGCCTCGTCAATGATCGACTCCATGCGCTCGAGCGAGGCGCGCAGCGGGTTCTCGTCGCCGTCGTCACCGAGGTCGACGCCGTCGTCCAGTTCGAGCATCTCCGTGTGTGCCAGCGCAACGGACAGCGGGTTCCGGAGGTCGTGAGAGAGCAGTGTGGCGAACGACTCCATCCGGTCGGCCTGTTCCTGCGTCCGCCGCTCGAGGAGTTTGCGTTCGGTGATGTCGACGTGCATGACGAGGACGAACCGCTCGCCGCCGTGGTCGTACGGTCTGGCATCCAGCAGGTACCAGCCGTCCTCGCCCGGCGTGTGGCAGGGGTACTCGAGGCGGAACGACTCGCTGTCGCCGGCGGCGATCGCGCGGATCCCGCGTGCGGTCTCGGTCGCGTCGGGATCGTCGCTCGCCTCACAGACCGCGAGATAGTTACTCCCGACGCCGCCCGCGCTCCGTGCCAGTCCCTGTTCGTCGCCGAACGACTCCCAGGATTCGTTCGTGTAGACGATCGTACCGCTCGTATCGAGAATCGCGACGCGGGCGGCCAACGCATCGAAGCCGGCGGCGACCAACGAGTCCTCGCCTGAACTACTCATTACCCACTCTTGGAGCGGGATCTACTTGAGGGGTGTGCTACCGACCGACTATCGAGAACCGGTCGATCCATCCGGGCCCACCCTCACTCGCCGTCGGGGAGCCGATACGTCGGGCCGTCGTCCGAATCCTGGACTTCGATTCCCAGCGCCGCGAGTTCGTCGCGTAACTCGTCGGCGCGCTCGTAGTTGCCCGCCTCGCGTTCCCGTTCGCGGACCTCGAGGACGAGTTCGATCACGTCGCCGGCGAGTTCGGCCGAGCCGGTCGTCGACCCGTCGAAGGAGAGCCCGAGGATCCCGCCCAGTTCGTCGAGCGTCTCGACGGCCCGGCGAAGACCACGGTAGTCAGCTCCCTCGTCGCCGACCGCCTCGAGGTGGCGGTTGATCGCCGTCGCGACCGACAGCAGCGCCGACTGGGCCTCCCGGGTGTTGAAGTCGTCGTTCATCGCGGTCCTGAAGGCCTTGCGGGCGTCGGCGACCGCCTCACGCAGCGTCAGGTCTTCGGCCTTCGAACTCGCCGCGGGTGAGTCGAGCGTCTCGGCGGCGGCCTCGTAGGCCCGCTCGAGCTGTTCCCACCGCTCTTCGGCCTCGGCGATCGTCTCGTCGGAGTAGAGCTGCTGGCTGTTGTAGGAGCCGGCGGTCAGGAAGGTCCGCATGACGTTTGCCCCCCAGCGGTCGATCGCCTCCGCGACCGTGACGAAGTTGCCCAGACTCGAGGACATCTTCTCCTCGTCCATCTGGAACAGTTCGCAGTGGAGCCAGTAGTTCGCGAACTGCCGGTCGGTCGCGGCCTCGGACTGGGCGATCTCGTTCTCGTGGTGGGGAAAGACCAGATCGCGGCCGCCGACGTGGATGTCCAGCGTCTCGCCGAGGTGGGTCATGCTCATGGCCGAACACTCGATGTGCCAGCCGGGCCGGCCCTCGCCCCACGGGGAGTCCCAGGTCAGGCCCTCGGGCGGGTCGCCGCCGTGGTCGACGCCCTCGTGGCGGTGTTCGGCGACGGCGTCGGGATCGACGCCGCCGGCCTTCCAGAGCGCGAAGTCCGCGGGGTGGCGCTTCTCCGAGCGCTCGTCCGGATCCCCCTGTGACTCGATCTCCGTCAGGTCCTGATTCGAGAGCTTGCCGTACTCCTCGAAGCTCGTCACGTCGAAGTAGACCGACCCGTTGGACTCGTAGGCGTAGCCCTTCTCGATCAGCGTCTCGACGAGGTCGACGATCTCGGGGACGTGTTCGGAGACGCGCGGATAGACCTCCGCGCGCAGGAGGTTCAGCGAGCGCATGTCCTCGATCGTCCGCCGAACGTAGCTCTCGGCGACCTCGCTTTCGTCCGCGCCGAGGTCGTCCTCGCCGACGCGGGCGACGATCTTCTCGTTGACGTCGGTGAAGTTCTCGACGTGACGCACGTCGTAGCCGAGCTGCTCGAGCCAGCGGTGCATGACGTCGACGTGGACCCACGAGCGGGCGTGGCCCAGATGTGGCGGGTCCGAGACCGTCAGGCCACAGTAGTAGAGCAAGACGTTTTCGGGGTCCTGTGGCTCGAACGGCTCTTTTTCGCCCGTCAACGTGTTCGTCACGTGCAGGGTCATTGGGCTCACTTCCCCCGGATAACAGTTAAACGGTGTGATGCACCGCGAACGCGGCGGTTACCCGGGACCGCAGAGCGGCTGAGACGCTCGGATCGGCTCCGGACAGACCGGCGTTCCATACGGAGTGAGAGAAATGAAGGCAACCGTTTTCGGCAGTGTCGACTGGCCAAAAACTAAGCAACAGAAGCGAGTGGGTGCCGATACGATGGGACGCAACGTCGATCCGACGGCCCTCCTCCCGGAGCGAAGCGTCCTCTCCCTCGAGGAGTACCTCGAGATGCAGGCCGCGGTCGGGAACCGAACCCGGTTCGAGATCCTCTACCGACTCTCCCACGCGGCCGAACTGACGCCGACGGAACTCGACTCGGTGATGGACGTCGACGACAGCACGCTCCACTACCACCTCGAGAAACTCCGGGACGTCGGTCTCATCGAGAAACGCGTTCGGACGGAACGGGACAGTAACGGTCTCTATACCTACTACAGGCCGACGGTCCTCGGCGACGTCATCCTCGAACACGGGGTCGAAGAACTCCTCCGGCGAGAGTGGGACTTCGGCGAGGCCTACGACAGCAGCGCGGCTTGACTCCGGACTGTCGGGACCCAGTCAGTCGGACCGGACGACGACTCGATCGAGCGTGTCTTCGACCGCCCGTAGCGCCGTCGCCCCCGCGCGTCGATCGACGACGACGACCATCGTTCCGTCGGCGACGGCCGCGGCGTCCGGCGCGATCCCCTCGATGTCGAGTCGCTCGAGGGCGGCCCCTGTGGCGGCCGCGTCGACCTCGCCCGCCGCGACGATGGCCGTCGAATCGCCGCCGCAGGGGCCGAAGGCCGTGCCGCCGACGGTCACGAGCGCGTCGTCGCGGTCGGCCCCCTCCTCGAGTCGCCCAACGCCGCTTTCCATCCGTACACGAACGTCGCGGGAGTCGGTCCCGTGGGCGGGCAACTCGTCGGCGTACCGGCGCAGCGCCGTCGCGATCGCGTCGGCTTCGCCCTCGACCGGAAGCGAGCGGGCCGCGGCGGTGTAGTTGACGATGCCGGCCCGTAGGGCGGTTCGGAGGAAGGGGCGCCGGTCGACCGCCCGCCGCGTCTCGGCTGCCAGTGACATAGCGGGGACGGCGTCGCGAGCGATCATAAAGTCGCCGTCATCGTCGCTCGGACGGCTCGGGGCCGTTCCCCCAGTTTCGGGGAGAATCGATTCGTCCGACAGTATATACCGTTCCGGTCCCTTGGCTCTCCCATGAGCGAGTCCGAACCGGCTCAGTCCCCAGCCGACGCCGTCCGCGAAGACGTGTCGCTGTTCCTCCGCCGGAACTTCCCCCAGATCGAGGCCCACGGCGGCGAGTCCGCGATCACCGAGGTCGACCTCGAGGCGGGGCGCGTCTCGATCGCCCTGACCGGGGCCTGTAGCGGCTGTGGCGTTAGTTCGATGACCACGCAGGCGATTCAGCAACGACTACCGGCCGAGATCGACGCGATCGACTACGTCGACGTCAGCACCGGGTTCGACGGCATGGCCAGTGGATCGTCGGGGCCCGACGTGCCCGACGACGTGCCGTTCTGAACCGGTTGCGCCACCGACCGCGACCGCGGCGCTTTTGCCGCGAGCGACCAACTCCCTCCTATGAAGCCAGCAGCCGTCGAGGACGTCATCGAATCGAATCTCGAGGACGCCGACGCCACGGTCACACACGCACGAGACGAGGGCGACGAGGACCACCTCGCCGCGACGGTCGTCTCGCCGGTCTTCGACGGGCTCCCGCTCGTCCAGCAACACCAGGAGGTCTACGACGCGCTGGGCGATCACATGACCACCGACATCCACGCCCTCGAGCTGTCGACGTATACCCCCGAGGAGTACGACGACCTCGAGGGCGAATAGAGCGGCCGCCGTTTAGTGTGGTCTCGAACGCGCTCGCTCGGTGCGGGAACGCGATCGAAGCCGCCCGCTTTCACGGCGTGAAACGACCGCACGGGCCTATTCTGGGGCGCAGGTTGAAAATGCTGGAGGGAGTCGAAGGTTTTTCTGGACAAATATATTATTCTATGCCCAATACCACCGGGTATGGCATCGACGATGGGTGGAACGGACGAATCGACCGCGACAGACCGGCCGGATTTCGCGGGCGAAGCGACGACCGAGGCGGGGTTCGGCCGCGTCCTCGTCGCGGTCGACGGTGAGACGCCGGCCGCGGTGGGACGAGTGGCGATTTCGGAAGCCGCCCGTCACGGCGGCCGTATCGACGCGCTCTCGATCGTTCGCATGACCGCGTCCGTCGACGGCTGGGACGTGGTCGTCGAGCGGCGCGAAGCCGCCGCCGAAGCGGCGCTCGAGGCGGTCGAGGACGCGTCCGCCGGCACCGACGTCACGGTCTCGAAACGGCTTCGATACGGCGATCCAGCCGAGGAGATCGCCCGCTACGCCGCCCACAACGACGTCGATCTCGTCGTGATCGGCGAACCGACCCGGACCGGCCTCCGACGCTATCTCTCGCCGACCAGCGTCACCGACCGCGTCCGTCGGGCCTCGTCCGTTCCAGTGCTGACGGTCCCCGCCGACGACTGACTGTTCCGCGTCTCCGCCGCTTCCATCCGCGCGCCGACGTCCGTCGATTCGACCGCCTGCCGGTCACGCCCGTTGACCCGTGGATTTATTTCATTCCGGTTGACACGTCTATCACATGGAGACGCTTCATCCCCGCATCAGGCTTATCTGGATCGCCCGCGGCGCGATCGCGGCGGTCGTCCTCGCCGTCGCCCTCGTCGCCCTCGATCAGTGGCGAGTTACCGTCCCGCCGCTCGCGATCGCGGCCGCCGTCGCCGTCGCACTGGTTCTCGCCGTCGGCTACGCCGTCCGCCTCTATCAGGTCTGGCGGTTCGAACTGCAGGACGACGCCCTCTACCTCGAGCGCGGCGTCGTCACGTTCGTCGAGACCGCCGTTCCGTTCGTCCGCGTCCAGCACGTCGACACCCAGTTCGGCCCGATCGAGCGGGCACTCGGCCTCTCGAGCGTCGTGGTCTATACTGCCGGTTCTCGGAACGCCGACGTTCGGATTCCGGGCCTGACGCCGGACCGGGCCCGCAGCCTGCAGGAGACCCTCCGCGAACTGGCCGTCGAGAGCGAGGGCGACGATGCCGTCTGAGACGAACCGACTACATCCCCTCAGTGCCGTGATGCTGGCGCTCCAGCACGGAGCAACCGGCTTCTCGGTCCCGGTCCTGCTCGTGGGGCTGGGCCCCAGCGTTCTCGATATCGATATCGGACCGCTACTGGCGTTGGTCCCGATCGGTCTCGTCGCCGGCGTCGGCTACGGCATCGCGTACTACTATCGATTCACGTACGAAGTCACCGCGAGTACGTTCGACGTCTCCTCGGGTGTGTTCGCGCGCCGCTCCCGCGAGATCCCCTATCGGCGGATCCAGAACGTCGATATCTCCCAAGGGCTCTTCCAGCGACTGTTCGGCCTCGCGGTCGTCTCGATCGAGACCGCCGGCGGCGGCGACACCGAAGCGACGCTCCAGTTTGTCAGCGAGGACGAGGCGGAGCGGCTCCGGTCGGAAATCCGCCGGTTGACGGCCGCTACGGAGGAGTCGACCGCCGACCCCGACTCCGATCAGTCGGCATCGGACGAGCCGACCGCGTCCGAACGAACGCGCGAGAACCACTCGCCAGGCGGTGGTGCGCCGACGCTGTTGTTCGACCTCGAGGTCCGGGAACTCCTGCTCTACGCGGTGACCTCGTTCCGGTGGGGTGCGGCGGTCTTTCCGATCGCGATACTCGTCTTCCTCGGCGGTGCCGACTCGGGATCGGGCCTCGTGCCCGCGTTCGTCATCGACGCCGCTCGCCCCTTCGGCGGGCCGGACGCGCTCGAGGGGGCGGCGGTCGGCCCGCTTTTGGTGTTGGCCGCGGTCACCGCCGTTCAGTGGTCGGTGTTCACCTACGTCTCGAGCGTGATCTATACGGTCGCGAACTACTACGGGTTCCGCCTCGGCCGCGCGGGCGAGGACTTCGTCTACGAGCGCGGGCTGGTCCAGCGCTACAGCGGCTCGATTCCCGTCGAGAAGGTCCAGTCGGTTTCGGTCACCGAGAACCCGCTCCAGCGACTGGTCGGCTACGCCGGTCTCCGGGTCGAAACGGCGGGGTACGGTCCCGACAGCGGGAGCAGTAATCAGTCGGCAGTCCCGCTTGCCGGGACCGACCGCGTCTACCGCTTCGCCGAGAACCTCACCGGCGTCGAGACACCCGAGTTCCGGAGTCCGCCGCGGTTGGCTCGTCGCCGATACTTCGTTCGGTATTCGATCGTCGCGGCCGTGATCGTCGCCGCCGCGATCGGTCTCTCACGGGTCTCGACGTTCGACCGCTGGTATCTCACCGCCGTCGTCTTCGTTGCTGTCCCGCCCGCCGCACACCTGAAATACGTCAATCTTGGCTACTTCGTGGGTGCGGACCACCTCGTGATCCGGAGCGGGTTCTGGAACCGCCAGACGACCGTGATCCCCTACTACCGGATCCAGACGGTCTCGACCCGGCGCTCGGTCTTCCAGCGTCGGCTCGGGCTCGCGTCGTTGGCCGTCGATACCGCCAGTTCGCGCACCTTCTCGTGGGGGTCCCCGACGATCTACGACATCGACCTCGAGACGGCCCGCGAGATCCACGACACCGGCCGGGAACGGCTCCAGTCGGCGCTCCGCGAGCGCGCCCGGACGGACGATCTCGGGCTTTCGGTGGATTTTACGTGACTCGCTCCGGTTCCCGCGTATTGCAGACGGGATCGACGGTGACCGGCCCGAGGTGACCGAGCGAGAGTATCGGTCGTTACTGCGACGGGATACCCCCGGCTGGCTTTCGATCTTCCAATAACGAGCCGGCCCGTTCGGGGGTACATTTGTGTTGGAAATCCCAGATCCAGATGGGAAATATTACATCAAATGGAATATATTATTATGATGTGGACTTGAAACGAATACAAATCGATCGTGGGTTCGGTGCAATAATCCTTGGAGTTTTTACTGTCTTATTTGATTAGACAAAATACAAATGCTGTGCTATTAGCGGCCGGATGTTTCGCGTTCGTGTACGTAGCAGCAACAACGTACGAACCGATTGCCCGATCCGTTGTTTTTACTACGGCGATGGTCGCGGTTCTTTCTCTGACAGCTCTATCGATCGGCATTATTTGGTTCAATGAACATCGAATTCTTGCTTTTTTAGCGCTATTTGTGTCAATAATAGGGTTTCGTGTACTTCATACGATCATCTCCGAAAACCTGTAGCGAACCAAAAACCACTGTGGAACGAATGGTTGGTGAAACTGGTCAACTGGTGCGGAAACGTTTAACCAGTGAGCCACTTCGTAGCGCTCTTGCGAGCAAGCCAGATCGCCGCAGCGATCATAATAATTGTTACAAGAACCTCTTCTGCAGCCGTTCCGTCTTTGGGATGTCCTGTGTATTCTTGAAGTGTATCGCCGACTGTCTCAGCGAGTTCACGAGCATCTTCGGCGGTCTCTGCCACTGGGTTCCCTGTATCTGGTAAACCTATATCACAAATCTCTGCACATCCTGACTGGCCGAGTTCTTTATTATAATATTAGTAAACAAATTTTCTACATTTATATCTCCCAGTAGAATCTGTGGCTAGGACTATCGACTTCGACTTGAGCTAGCAGCCGGCGCTACGCGAGCGCGCCCGGACGGACGATCTCGGGCTTTCGGTGGATTTTACGTGACTCGCGCCGACCCCTCGCGTATGGCAGACGGAGACGATTACCGACTCGAGGAGGACAGCCTCGGCGAGATGCAGGTGCCCGCGGACGCCTACTGGGGGGCACAGACCCAGCGCGCGATCCAGAACTTCCCCATCTCGGGGATCACGTTCAGCCGGCGGTTCATCCGCGGGCTCGGCGTCGTCAAGAAGGCCGCCGCGCAGGCCAACCGCGACCTCGGTCTCGTCGACGACGACGTCGCCGGGGCGATCATCGAGGCCGCCGACGAGGTCATCGCCGGCGAACACGACGACCAGTTCCCGGTCGACGTCTTCCAGACCGGCTCGGGCACGTCCTCGAACATGAACGCCAACGAGGTCATCGCCAACCGCGCCGCCGAGATCATGGGCTCGGAGATCGGCGACCGCGTCGTTCACCCCAACGACCACGTCAACTACGGCCAGTCCTCGAACGACGTCATCCCGACCGCGATGCACGTCGCCTCCCTCGAGGCGGTGGAAAAAGACGTCATTCCGGCGCTCGACACGCTCCGCGAAGCGCTCGAGGAGAAAGAAGAGGAGTTCGACGACGTGATCAAGACCGGCCGCACGCACCTGCAGGACGCGACGCCGGTCACGCTCGGCCAGGAGTTCTCGGGCTACCGCACCCAGGTCGAGAAGGGGCTGGCCCGCGTCGACCAGGTCCGTGACCACCTCGGCGAACTCGCGCTCGGCGGGACCGCGACCGGGACCGGGCTCAACACGCACGAGGAGTTCCCCGGCCGCGCCGCCGAGTACATCACGAAAGAGACCGGCGTCCAGTTCCGCGAGGCCGACAACCACTTCGAGGCCCAGGCGGCCCACGACGCGATGTCCGAGGCCCACGGCGCGCTCCGGACGGTCGCGGGCTCGCTGAATAAGATCGCCAACGACCTCCGCCTGCTCGCCTCGGGCCCCCGGAACGGACTCGGCGAGATCGAACAGCCGGAGAACCAGCCCGGCTCCTCGATCATGCCCGGCAAGATCAACCCGGTCGTCGCCGAGGCCGTCAACCAGGTCCACAAGCAGGTCGTCGGCAACGACGCCGCCGTCTCCGCCGGCGCGGCCGAGGGCCAGATCGACCTCAACCTCTACAAGCCCGTGCTGGCACACAACTTCCTCGAGTCGGCCGAACTCATCTCGAACGCGAGCCAGGTCTTCGGCGAGCGCTTCGTCCGAAAGCTCGAGGCCAACGAGGCCTACTGCGAAGAGCGCGTCGAGCAGTCGATGGCGATGGCCACCTCGCTGAACGTCCACATCGGCTACGACAAGGCGAGCGAGGTCGCCAAGACCGCGCTCAAGGAGGACAAGACCGTCCGCGAGGTCGTCCTCGAGAAGGGCTATCTCGACGAGGAGGAAGCCGACGAGGTCCTCGATCCCCGCAAGATGGCCGAACGCGGTATCCTCGGGCAGGACGACTGAGACGGCGCGGATCCCGTTTTCGATCGGTGGTCTCGACCCTCTCAGGGTCGTGCGACGAGAACCGACGCGTCGACGCTCCGGACGACGCGATCGGTCGTACTGCCGAGCAGTCGTTCTTTCACGCCCGATTGGCCGCTGGCCCCCATGGCGACGAGGCCGACGTCGCGCTCGGCACAGTACGCTTCGATCACCTCGTGGGGGTCGCCCTCGCGGGTGAGCCGTTCGTAGTTCACGCCGGCCGCTTCGGCCCGGCTCGCGGCCTCGTCGAGGGCCGACTCGGCTGCTTCCTCGAGCGTCTCGGTGAGCTGCGGGGCGATGTTCCCCGACGCGCCGGCGGACATCTCCGTCCCCACGTCCACGACGTGGAGGAAGTGAACCGTCGCTCCCGCACCCTCGGCGATCGAAACAGCCTGCTCGACCGCCGCCTCGCTCGTCGCGCTCCCGTCGGTCGGAACCAGAACGTCGTCGTACACGGTAATCGCCTCGACGCCGGCGGACAAAAAGCGAACGCGCGCACTCGCGGGGACCGATACGTCTCGGCCGTGCCCGCGATCGATCAGCGATCGACCGGCTCGAGCTGAGCCTGGTCGAGCGGGTCCTCGATGTCGCCCATTACCGCCTCGAGCAGGTCGGTCACGGTGACGAGGCCGACGACCTCGCCGTCTTCGATGACCAGGGCGAGTTCCTGGTTCTCGGCCTGGAACTGGTCGACCGCGTCGCTGACGTCCGCGTCGGGCGAGAGCGTCATCGGCGGCGCCGCCAGCTCCTCGTAGTCGACGGTGCCGTCGGCCAGTTCCTCGCGGTGTCTGACGAGGATCGGCGTGTAGAGGATACCGCGGAAGTCGGTCAGTTCGTCGCCGACCAGCGGATAGCGGGTCTGGGGCCGCTCCTCCATCTTCCGGAAGTTCTCCTCGGGGTCGGCGTCGGTCGAGAGCGCGACGATCTCCTCGGGCGGGACCAGTAGCTCGCTGATCGACTGCTCGCCGATCTGGAACGCGTTCATCACCTCTTCGCGACGTTCCTCGGAGAGATCGCCCTCTTGCAGGATCGAGCCCAGCCGGTTTCGCAGGTCGGCCCGGGACTCGATGACGTCCTCCTCGGTCTCGAGCCACGCGCCGGTCATCTCGATCCCGAAGAACTTGAGCGTCAGTTTCGCGATCCCGTCCCCGAGCGTGATGACCGGCGAGATGATCCGGTAGAACCAGTACAACGGCGTGGCACCGTAGCGACAGACCAGCCGCGAGCGCTCGACGCCGAGATACGTCGGCGTCTGCTCCCCATGGGTCAGGTGGACGAGGTTGATGATGAGGAAGGCGAGGATCGCCCCGCTACCGATCGTGGCCAGCGCCGTGTTCTCGAACACCGGCTCGAAGATCGCGGCCAGCGCGGGTTCGGCGACGATCCCGACCGCGATACTCGAGGCAGTAATCCCCACCTGACACGTGGTCAGATAGAGTTCGAGGTCGTCGGTCATTGCCCACGCCCGCTCGAGTTTCGGGTTATCGCCGACGAACTCCTCCTCCGTGAACTGTCTCGCGCGAGTCAGCGCAAACTCGATGGCGACGAAGAAGGCGTTGGCCAGGATCAGCAACACCCCTGCGAACAGTCGCCCACCGATGACGAACGAGTTCATCACTGGAGTGTTGCATCGCCGAACACAAATCTGTCGGGGAATCGACTCACCGTCGCCGCCCCGCGGCGCGCTCGAGGGTAGTCCCGCCCCTCGCGGTCGGTCGCCGGACGGGGACCCGAGCGAGCCGTCGGCCGCACTGTCCTCCGCGTCGAGCTACCAGCGACCGGAACACTCGACGCCGAGTAAACACGACTTCTGACCGTTCTTTCTTCCCGACCCGTCAACCCCAAATCGGGACAGTGACGCCGAATCAGTGGTGTCTGCGCCGGAATAAAAGAACCCAAGCAGTTTTGGCGAAGGCTCGCGTCAGACGAAATATGCACACCTGTCGCAACTGCAACCAGTCGTTTCAGACCGAGCTTGCCCTCGAGTTACACCGGGATACGTGCGAAGACGGACAGCTCCTCTGTGAGGTATGCGGGGAGCGATTCCAGGAGGGGTCGGCGACCCAGGACGGCTGGCACTACGAGTGCCCCAACGAGGACTGTGACGGCGACGGACTACAGGAGGACCTCTATCGCGTCGACGACGTCCGAGCCGCGACCCACTGACACCGACTCACGTCTCGTCTACTGACGGCGGGGGCGACCACGGTCTCTGCCCCCGATACGTCACCCTTGTTCTTCGCAGTTGCTCTCCCCTCTCGCCCCTACGCGTCGTAGCTCGTCTCGAGGTAGTCGATCAGTTCGCGAACGATCGACGGTTCGAACGTCCAGAAGCCGGCGTACTCGCCGGGGTCCCGTTCTTCGGCGACCAGGGCACCGCAGTGCCTGCCGTCCTCGCCGCCGTCGAAGACGACGAACCAGAACGCGCCGAGTTCCCCGGAGCCGGTGACGACCGAGACGCCCTCGAGCGGGGTCGGCCACTCCCCCGCCAGAAACACCGTCACGTCGATCGAGTCGCGGGCACCGAACCGCTCGTAGACCCCCGTCTGGGCCCGCAACGCCGCCGGTCGCTGGAAGCCAGCGTACAGCCGGCCGGCACCGACCCGCCACGCCCGCTCTTCGATCTCGCGGGAGGTCGCAAGCAACTGCTCGCGGGTCGCGGACGCAAACAGCGTGTTCTCGAGGAAGTCGAACAGGTGAGTGGGATCGGGCCCGGCGTCGGCCAACTCCCACGGCGGATGGTCCGTCGGCGAGAGGATCGCCTCGAACCCCTCGAGCCCCAGCGCGCCCCGGAACGCGCCCTCGGCGTCCCGGACGATCACGAAGCCGGTCCCGTCGAGTAGCCCCAGCGGACGATGTGTCACCTCGGCGGTTCGCGTCTCGAACCCTCGACGGAGCGCCGTCACGACCGACTCGTCGTCGGTGTATATCTCGAGGGTCTTGTACCGTTGATCCACCGCCTCGAAGGCGTCTCGGAGCGACCGCATCGTCATCACTCGACGGCCCGGAGACAGTCGAGGATCGACTCCGGGATCGACGTCTCGGTGACGTCGCCGGACTCCCTGTCGAACGCGAGCAGGCCCATGTCCTCGAGCCGCGGTAGCGTCTCGTGGTACAACTGGATCCTGATCCGGTCGCGATCGGCCGGCGACGCGATCGTCCCGTCGGCGCTGGCGGCCACGCCGGCGATCACGTCCGCGAGTTCCTCGACCGCTGGCGATGGCTGCTGGTGGCAGTAGACGATCGTCGCTCGAGCGGTCGGGGACGCAAGCAGCCGGAACACGTCATCGACCGGTCGGTCGTCGACCGCCGAACTGAGCGCAAACGGATCGAGTTCGGCACGGTCGCCTCCCATCGTTCGATGTAATCTATGTTAACGTCAGTCATATACTTATCCCTCGTGAGCCCCGTTACCCGGGCCCGATCTCCTCGCCCGTGAGGACGATCTCCGTTGCAGTTCTGTTCCCGACCACGGCCTCGAGGAAGGGAACGTACGCGTCGCGGCGATGCCGAACTGCACTTCGGGCAGCGACAGCGTCGTTCCCTCGCCGACGCTCTCGGTCGTTGCAAACTCACCGCCGCTTTCCCATGTTTTAATCGGGTCGTCCCCTCAGGATAGGTATGGAACGGCTCACGCCGCGAGTGCGGGTCGTCTGGCTGGCCCTTGCGCTGGTTCGGGCCGCGATCTTCGGTGGGATCGTCGTCGGTGCCGCGATCGGGGTCACCCGGACCGATCTCTGGGCGGGCGCGCCGGACATCCTCGTGCCGGCCGCCGTCGCGATCGCCGTCGTCCTCGCCGTCCTCCGGGTCGTCGTCGCCTGGCTTCGCTACGGTGTCTGGCGGTTCGAACTCCGGGACGACGACCTCTACATCGAGCGCGGCGTCTTTACACGAGTCAGAACCGTCGTCCCCTACGTCCGGGTCCAGCACGTCGACTCCCGGCGCTCGCCGCTCGAGCGGACGACCGGGCTCGCGACGGTCGTAGTCTACACGGCCGGCTCCCGGAGTTCGGACGTCGCGATCCCCGGGCTGACGCCGGCCCGTGCGGAATCGCTTCAGGAGTCGCTTCGGGGTCTCGCGATCGAGAGCGAGGGTGAAGACGCCGTATGAGATCGCTGCATCCCGCGTCGGTCGCCGTCCGTTCGCTGTCACGGAGTCTCAATACCGGCTTCCTGTTTTTCGTCGTCGGCGTCGTCGTCTCGCCCGGCGGGAACGGGATCGATCTCCTGTCGGTGTTCGGTCTCGTCGCGGTCGGGATCGTCGTCGGCATCGTCTACGAGTTCGCCTACTACCAGCGGTTCCGGTACGACCTGACCGACGATACGTTCGACGTCACCTCCGGCGTCCTCGCGCGTCGGGACCGCGAACTCCCGCTCGGACGGATCCAGAACGTCGACATCAGACAGAACGTCCTCGGTCGCGTCCTCGGCATCGCCGCCGTCCACATCGAGACCGCCGGCGGCGGTCAGACCGAAGTCAGCCTCGAGTACGTCTCGGAGGACGAGGCCCATCGGCTCAGGCGACAGCTCCGGCGTGGCGCGAGCGGGGGCAAACCGGACGACGACGCCCTCGAGGCGGACGACCACACTACGGCGTCCGACGCCGGCCCCGACGAAACGCTCCTGTTCGAGATTCGCCCGCGAGAACTCGTGATCCTGAGCGTCTTCACCATCGACCCTGGGGCAAGCCTCCTCGGCGGTATCGCGCTGTCCTTTGCCAGCGGCTTCGATCCCGCGACGCTGCTGCCCGGGGATCGTATCGGCTGGCTTCCGGGCCCCGAAACGGGTCCGCTCGTCCTCGTGTGGGGCTTCCTCCTGTTCCTGCTCGCCGCCTGGGTCGTCAGCGCGGTGCTTACGTTCACCCGATACTACGGGTTCCGTCTCACCCGCGCCGACGACGAACTCTACTACGAGCGCGGACTCCTGCAGCGCTACAGCGGGACGATCCCGCTCGAGAAGGTTCAGGCGCTGACGATCTCGAAGTCGGTTCCGTTCCGCTGGTTCGGGTACGCCGCCCTCAGCGTCGAGACGGCCGGCTACGCGCCCGGACAGTCCGACTCCCGGGGCACCGAGTCCGCGATCCCGCTTGCCGATGCCGACCGGGTGAACGAACTCGCACGCGCGATCGAACCGTTCGGCCCGGTCGACCTCGAGTCGCCGCCCCGCCGTGCGCGCGAGCGGTACGCGGTCCGGTACCTGCTCGTCGTCGCCGCCGTCGTCGGGACCGCGGCGCTGGTGGCGCGGTACACGGGAGTCGTCGACCGGTGGTACCTGCTGGTCGCCCTCGCCGTCCTCGTCCCGCCCGCCGCCCACCTGAAGTGGACCAGCCGGGGCTATCAGGTCGGCGACCGGTACTTCCTCACACGAGCCGGCTTCTGGCGGCGAACCACGAAAGTCGTCCCCTACTACCGGGTCCAGGCCGTCCTCCACCAGGCAACGATCTTCCAGCGCCGGCGGAACCTCGCCAGCGTCACCGCCGACACCGCGAGTTCGGCCTCGCTGCTCGGCCGGGCCGCGACCGCCCACGACATCGACGACCAACGGGGCCTCGAGCTACAGGCCGACCTCGAGGAACGGTTGCAGGAACGGCTGCGGGCACGCAAGCGCCAGCGGACGGTCGGCCAGTGGTTCCGGGAGGCCGACGACGGTGACTCGAGCGACGAGGACCCGTCACCGGAGTCCAACGACGATCGGTAGCACGCTCATAATCAAACGGAGATCCGCTCCTTCGTTGCATCAACGGTCACGTCTGCTCCAAGCGGAAGCGGAATACACGGGTCCGTGTGACCGTAATCGAGACCGAAGACAAGCGGAATACCCGGATTATACCGTTCGATTTGTTCGAGTATCGCCTCTCGCTGTGCCGCACAGTATTCTTCCCGATTCACGTCGGCGGCAAACGTTGCAGGCCGTCCAACTAGGACCGCATCGAACTGCTGGAGCAATCGGCGCTCACCCATGCACATGAGCGTCCATCCGATCCGCTCGGCATCCGGTGCATCGTCGGCAGTTTCCAGTACGAGAACAGCACCCTCTAGATCACTCGTATCCGGTACGTATCGTTCCGTCTGAAGGTGCCAACTGATGATTTCGAAACAGCCGCCCCATAGTCGCCCTTCGACGGTCGTACTCGGGCCATACCATTCCCAGCCATGGTTGTCGAACCACTCACGCGGCTCGCCCGTGTCAAAGTCATAGAAACGGTCACTCCATTCGGATGCCGGGTGGAGTTCTCCCAGTCGCTCCTCGAAGAACGCACGGCGAAGATACTCCGCAGTGTACGAATGCAGTTCCGGGTCACAGGCAAGGTCGGGCATCACTTGCCCACCCGAATAGGAGACGATTCCTAGATTCCACAGATACAACGAGAGGTTGCAGTTGTCACTGTATCCGAAAAACCGAGTTGGATTTTCTCGGAGAATATCCGGGTCGAGGTGTTTCAGGATCCGAAGTTGGTCATCCCCACCGAAGACGGCAATCGCCGCGCTTATGTCCGGATCTTCGAAGGCGCGCATAACGTCGGCGGCTCGTTCTCGTGGATGCTCGCGGAGGTATTCCCCGTTCTGCTGTGCAGTTTCGTAGAGAACCGGCTCGAGGTCAAATCGGGAGCGGAGACGCTCTACTGCAATATCGATACAGTCTTCGTTGGCGACCATCGACGAGGGCGCGAGTATCGCAACCGTATCTCCCGGTTGTGCGGGCGGGGGATGAATCGGTGATGGCATACCAATAACATATTGCTACTGTCAAATAGAGTTTGTGTTCCACTGCGTTCCCCGTATGCCGCGACGAGGAGACAGCTCCCGCTGTTCAATCCAAGGGATCAGTCTTGGCATGCCCGGCTTCAGCAACCAGGATAGATATAGCGATATATTATTTATCACCTGGCGGCACGCACCGTCCGGCCCACCACACAACACGAGCGTCCGCCCGCCCGAGACGGACCCCTTCTCCAAGGGCACTCGACCACGAGGGCGATAGAAACCGAGAGTCGACGGCGGACTCCGGAACGACGTGAAACGGCTCAGTAGCGTTCTAAGCGGAGCGAGAGAAAGAAGATAGAGGACGTAGCTGGTGAGGAAAACGACGATTCAGGCCGTAAATCGACTGTCGTAGCGCAACTCAACACCGATGAGAGGTCTTCAGGAAGAGTACTCGTCGTCAGCCATGTCCCCGACTGCGGGGACGGCAGTGAGTCCCGTCAGTACCAGTCGAGCAATGAGCGATATCGACCCGCGGTGAGAACCGCCCGAGACAGTGTGGACCGAAACCACCGCAAACGGCGAAGGAGTGAACGACCACCGCGTGACGACGAGCGACTTTCGATCGGGTTCACCTCGCCCATCCTCGAGACGACCGAACGATCGGTGCTGACTTCGCGATGATCGTTACAGGATCGTCCCGAGTGACACGGGCCCTCGAGCCGAGGCCGTGACTCGAGCGAGCAAACCGACGCCCGGGCCGATCGATCGCGGTAGTTCTAGAGTGTCCTCGAGGGGGGCGGCGTTCTGGACCTGAGCCTATTCGATACTGATCGGTCCTGCTTGGGGAGGGTCTCCAACCGTGGCCGGAGCGGCGTTTCACCCAGTTACCGCAAGACGGACATCGTCTCGTCCGACCTCCTCCTCTATTTATCTTAATCTCTGCCACTACCTTCACTATCCAATGATACTGATTCATGGGCCCATTAGGCATTTTAATCAGCCCTCATGGGGGCACATTTCGGCCAGGTTGGGTGATATAGATCGAGATAAATTCACTTAGCTCTAATAATAGAAGGGTTGAAGGTCCTCGCGTTTGACGAACGGAACATGAGTGACTCGGCGGATACTTCTAGAAAATCTGTCAAGACCTACGTCCCGGCCTACCAGAAATCGGAGTGGCAATCCCACGCCGACGACCTCGATATGAGCCAGAGTGAGTTCGTCCGGACCATGGTCCAGGCCGGACGAAAGGGGTTCGACCCCGAGCCGAACGCCACAGCGGAACCCGATTCATCCGGCTCTGACCCTGGGGGTAACGCCCTCGAAACACAGGTCCTCGAGTTACTGGAATCCGACACGTACTCCTGGGACGAACTGCTCGAGGCAGTCGCCGACGACATCGAGTCGCGACTGGACGAGACCCTCGAGGAGTTACAGGCGGACAACCGGATTCGATACAGCGGTCGCCACGGCGGATACACGGTCGTCGACGGTGATGGCGATGGCGACTGAGCCGACCGCCGAGGCCCCCGAGGACGTGACCGACCCCATCGCGTACTTCCTCGACGACCAACGGTATCACGGCAAGAGCGAGCGTACTCTCGAGGCCTACGACCGGGTGTTGCGCCGGTTCGAGTCCTTTCTCCTCGAGCGGTTCGACACCGAGGCGACCGGCGCGGCGGGGCGTCGGGAGTGTATGGCCTGGATTCACTCGCTGCGCGGCGAGTTCGAATCCAGTACGATCGCGACCTACGCCTCCTATCTCAACCGGTTTTACGAGTACATGACCCGCGTCGGTGTCTTCGACGACAACCCGATGGCGCTGGTCATGGAGGAGCTGTCCGAATCGATCGAGACGAACCCCACGCGGCGGGACATCTCGATCGCCGAAATGCGGTCGTTCGTCGACGGGATCACCCACCCGCTCGAGCGGGCCGTCGTCGTCACCCTCTTGAAGACCGGGATGCGGGTCGGCGAACTGTGCAACCTCGATCTGCGGGATCTCCACCTCGAGACGCCCCCAGTCGACCTCGAGTGGACCCCGCGGGTCGGCCTCGAGCAGCGGCCGGCGTCGCTGTTCGTGTCGTCGGAGCCGGCCCGCGGCACCACGGTCAACGGCGAGGAGCGGACGGCCTCGAACAAGCGAAAGCGCGAGACGGTCGTCCCCGTCGACGAGGAACTTCGCCGGGTCCTGTGCGAGTGGCTGGCGATCCGACCGGACGCGGTCTCGCCGGCGCGACCGCTCTTTCTCGACACTCGCGATTCCTGGGGCCAGCGGCTCACGCCGTCGGACGTCCGCTATCTCGTCGAGAAACACGCTCGAGAACGAGGCTGGTACCGAACCGGCGGCGGTACCGAGGAGAACGTGACGCCACACTACTTCCGGCATTTCTTCACGACCCACCTGCGGGACCGGACCGGCGACCGGGGGATCGTCCAGTATCTCCGGGGCGACGTCGCCGGCGACGTGATCGACACCTACACCCACAACTGGGGCGATCGGGTCCGCGAGACGTACCTCGACAGTATCTACACGGTGACGCAGTGACTGTCAGTGCGACGCGTTTGACGAGTCACATCGACGCTCGCGGCGGATGACGATACACCGTTTTCACTCGCGTCTCCACTCGTTCCGGCTCCGTTTACTCCGGGCTGACTCAAGATCTGTGTTGCATAGCCGACTCATGAACCCTATATCGCTATACTAATTGTCCCCGTCCGTTCGAAACGACGACCCACTCACCAATCGAACAGCCAGTCGCCGCCATCGAGCCGTCGGCTTCCGTGTAGCGACGGCTCGAGCGCTCTCAGATCGGCGCCGAGTAACGTGGCCGGCTCCGATTTAGTGACCGACGGCGAGTTCGGTCTCGAGGTCGCCGCCGTTCAACAACGAGCGGACGAACGCGACCGTTTCGGTCGTTTCCGCGGTGTTTTCCAGCAACACGGTTTCGCTGGGGAATAGCTGCTCGCCGAGCAGGAGGCCGTGATCGCGTGCGGTCGAGCCGGTCACGGTCAGGTAGACGCCGAGGCCCGTCTCCGCGATCGCCGCCTCCTCTTCGCGACCCTCTTCCGGGTAGCGAAACTCGATGCCCTCGAGCGCTCGGGTTCCAAGCACTGCCTGGACGAGCCGTTCGTATCGCGGTTCGATACAGAGCGGTCCTTGGTACGCCTCGAGGAAGTCCCGATCGAGCGAGCCTTCGGACGGTGCGACTTCGGGCGTCGCCAGCAGCGTGTGATAGACGGTATCGCCCATTCCGGTGACGACCTGCACGTCGGTATCCGAGGGGTTGATCCGGGCGTTGATGTCGGCGATCCGGTTCAGCGGCTCCGCTCGGAGTTCGACGACCTCCTCGAGAACCAGATCGGCACTGTCGAACCCGAGGGCGAACTCGTGAGTCCGGAGCGACCGGAACGGTTCCTCGCGACCCACGAGTTGGATCGCCGCGCCGTCGGGTGCGCTCTCGACGTGGGAAAGCGGGATCGTGACGCTATCGAAGACGATCCGACGGGGCTTGCCGGCGCGGTCGTCACGCAAGAGCGTGTATTCGGGCGCAGTCGGATCGTCGACGGTGCTGTAGGCGGCGAGACGATGGTAAACGTCCTCCTCGTCGGGGTCGATCGTCCCCTTCGTGAGCGCCTTTTCGTGGCGAAGCGTCGACGTGATATCGTCCGCGAGGTCGGGAACGTCGAGCCGGTCGGCCAGCCGGTCCAGTACCGACTCGAGCGGTCGTCCCTTTCGCGGCACAGCGATCGGTATCGTCTCGCCCATCGAGCGACTGTCGACCGGCGACGGATAAACGAGTTGTGTTTCCGAGGCGAGACGCCGTCAGTCCGAGAACATCGACCCGAGCTGGTCGCGCCACTCCTGAATGTCGGTCACGTCCGCACGCACCGTCTCGACGTCGTCCGCGAGGTCCTCGATATCGTCCTCGAGATCCTCGACGTCGTCTTCGACGGACTCCACGTCATCCTCGACCCCGTCGACATCGTCTTCAAGCTCCTCGACATCGTCCTCGATGGAGTCCATGTCGTCCTCCACGGTTTCGAGATCGCCCGCAACCGTCTCGACCTCGTCGTCGACGGACTCGACGTCGGCTTCCACGTCCGCGAGGTCGGCCTCGAGGCCCTCGACGTCGTCGTCGACGGCGTTTACCTCCGACTGGAGATCGCCGTTCCAGTCGCTGAGATCGTCGACGTCCGCGGCGACCTCGTCGACCCGCGAGGTGGTCCCCTCGAGTCGGTCGTCGACGGACTCGATTTCGGCTTCCAGCGCTTCGAGATCGGACTGGAGATCCTCGATGAGCTGTGCCCCCGTCCCGTTCTCCTCGAGGAACGTCTCGAGGGCGTCGGTGTAGGCGGCCACTTCCTCGACACGGGACTGGAGGTGATCGACTTTCGCGATCTCGGCACCCGTGGGCTCGACGTCGAGTTCGGCACGGATCGCCTCGAGATCGTCGTCGTCGACGTTGCCTTCGCGGATCTCGGTCGCGAGCCGTGTGGCGACGGAGCCGGTGAACTCCGGTGCCGGATTCGGGGCGGCGTCGGCCGTCGCGGCGGCGTCCTCGACCGGTGGCTCGTCTTCGATTCCGGCCGTCACACCGTCCTCATCGGCTGTCGAGTCGGCGTCGACCTCGGGCTCGGATTCGGTGGCCGGCTGCGTATCGGGCTCCGGCTGTGACTCCGCCTCGAGATCGGTGTCGTCGGTCGCTTCGCCGTCGGGTTCCTCATCCGTGTCTGCCTCGAGGTCACTGTCGGCAGTGGTTTCAGCGTCGGACTCAGCAAGGGATTCGTCGTCGGCCGCTTCGGAGTCCGGTTCCGCGTCGGCTTCCGCCGACGCCTCGAGCGCGTCGTCGGATTCCTCGGCGGCCGTGGCTTCGTCGCCGTCGTCACTCGCCGTCTCGTCGGCTTCGGTCGCAACGTCGGGCTCGGACGGGTCAGCATCGTCCGCCGCCAGGTCGATTTCGGGCGCGTCGCCGGCATCGTCTTCCTCGGCCACATCGTCAGCGTCGCCTTCGTCGGCATCGTCGTCGATGTCGAGTTCGATCGCGGCGTCGTCGTCGGCTGCCGTCTCGTCGTCGGCTTCGGCAGCCGCTTCGGTCGCGGTGTCGGCCGCAGGGCTCGAGTCGTCGGCCTCGTCGCCGAGATCGAGATCGACGCTGGGCTCGTCCGATCCGTCCGCCGCATCGTCTTCGTCCGCCTCGCTATCGATCTCGAGGTCCTCGTCGGTCCCTATCTCGATCCCGCCCTCGTCGGCCCCGATCGAAAGGCCGGCATCGTCGTCAGCAGCCGTGTCCTCGTCGGGCTCGGGGATCTCCTCGTCGTCGAAGCCGAGATCGATATCCGGCGTTTCCTCCGTCTCCTCGTCATCGTCGGTATCGGCCGTCTCCGGCTCGGGATCGACGTTCTCGAGGTCGAGGTCTAGCCCCGCCGACTCGTCGTCCTCCGCCTCGGCGTCGGCGGATTCGGCGTCGGTTTCGGCGGCCGTTGTGGTCGTCTCGTCGGCCACGTTCTCCGCTTCGTCCTCGAGTCCCGGTACCGAGTCGGAATCGCCGGAGATCATGTCCTTGACGGCCTGATTGCGGTCCTCCGAGACGATGTTGCCGATGACTTCGTCGTCGACCTCGTCGGCCGTGTCGGCGGCGTCGTCGCGGGCGCTGAGATCGGCGATCGCGGGCTCCCCGAGAAACGCCGTCGCGCGGCTCTCGTCCTCGAGTTGGATACCGTAGACAGTCAGGAGCGTCTCGTCGGGCTCGAGGGTGGCCGTGAACTCGACGTGGTGGTCCTGATAGGCTGTCCAGTCGTCGCTGTGGTAGTCGGGATGGAACCCGACCTTGTCCATCGGGAACGATTCGGGGATGTCCTCGGAGAGTTGGAACGTGACCGGCTCGTCACGGTCCGATTCGATCTCGAACCGGATCGCGGGGACGGGGAACTCGTCCGCTGCGAACGTCTTCCGGACGGTTACCCCATCGGCACTGACCTCGATCACGTCGTCCGTATCGGCGGTGCTACTCATATGAGACCAACGTTACCATACCATTATTATAAAACGTGCGGACGGTCCGACGCCTGGTTTCCCCAGCTCAGAGGTCGACGCGATCGCCGATCTCGACGATCTCGAGGTCCCGTGGGGAGTCGAAGCTTCGGGCGTGGTGGTGCAGCGTCGTCGGGTCGGCGGTCAGCCCCTTCCACATGTCCCAGTGGCTCGGGAGCAACCGGTCGGCGTCGATGGCGGTGGCGCACTCGATGAGCTGGTTCTCGTCGTTGTACCAGCGGGTCCGTTTCGGCTCGCGGGTCTGCTTGTCCGGAATTCGGCCGACGGTGCCGAAAGCGAGCGCCGCGAGGTCGATATCGTACTCGTCGCCGACCCGTTCGAACTCGTCGGTCGGTTTCGTATCGCCGCCGTGGAAGAAGGTGCCCGCGTCGTGGTCGATCACGTAGCTCACGGGGTGGGTCGCGTCGGGGTCGTTTGCCACCTCGACGTGGACGGTGAACTCACCGATCTCGAGCGTGTCGCCCTCGGCGACTTCGGTCAGTTGCTCGTCCGAAACGTCCCAGTCGTCCGTCCAGGCCTCCTCCTCGCGTGCGACGGCGACGCTGTCATCCGGGCCGTAGAAGGTCGCGTCCGTGGTCTCGAGGATCGGGGCCTGACTCGCCCCGTGAACGTGGTCGGTGTGTTCGTGGGTCGCGAGGACGGCGTCGGCGGCCGCGACGTCCGCGGGATCGAACGGGACCGGAATCATCCGGATCGTCCGTGGCGGATCCCCCAGGCCGAGATAGGGGTCGATAAAGACCGTCGTTCCCTCGCTGCCTTTCAGAACGAAGCCGTTACAGCCGAGATACCAGATCGCCACGCCGTCGGGGGTCGCGTCCGCGACGTCGCGAACGAGCCAGTCGTCCCAGTCGCTTTCGATCATACTCGAGGATGCGGACAGCGACCCGGTAAGTGTTGTCGTCTCGGCCGATGGAGCGTCCGCTATCGGATCGGGTTCGACGACCGCGAGAGACAGTCAGAGAGACGGACGGGCGGGGTATCGGCGGACGTGATCGGACACGGTTAGAGCGGGAACGGCGAGCGGCGGGCGTCCGGCGCCGCATCGGCGTCGGTACTGGCGGTCTCGATCGCCGGCGTCCCGTCGGTGGATCGAACCCACTCGGTGCGAACGCGCGGATGGCCCTCGTAGGAGACCCGACCCGATTCGTCGTCGTAGCCGATCAGCGTGGCCTCGTGCAACAGCGGCAGGTGGACGTGAACGAGGGCGGTACGGACCTCGTCGACGCGGTCCTGTGTTACCTCGTGCCCGACTGCGTCGGCCTCCGCGGCCGCCACGGCCCGAGCGAGCGCCGCCGTCGTGACGGGCTGGTACCGATCGCCGAGTATCGCGAGGGTCCGTCGCCTGCGTTCGTCGGCGAGGGCCTCGAAGAGGGCATCGAGGGTGGTCGCCTCGAGGTCGCGGTTCGAGCCCGAGAGCGCGTCCGCGAACACGGTGTCGTCCAGCAGTTGCTCGTTGGGGACCCGAACGACGTCGTCGTCCGTCTCGAGCAGTCCCGCGTCCGTCAGCCGCGGGAGCAGCTTGTGGTGGAGTTCGACGAGCGCCCGCTGCTGGTCGTCCGCCGAGACATCGTGGCGGCGTGTATCCGCTGTTACCGCCGCGAACTCGGCCGCAAGGTCGTCTTTCCCGATCCCGTCCCCGTCCGGCGATCGCTCGTGAACGAGCCGGAGGAGCGTTCGTCGACGAGCGTCGGCGAGGGCGGCGAAGCGATCGGTGTGACCGGCGGCCGCGGATCCGCTCGAGGCTGAGTTACTCATCGACTACTGGTCGGGGACTAACGGGCAAAAGGGTGCTTCCAAACAGATTTGGAATCAGTCCCTCATTATGGCCACTTTGCTTTACATTCTACCAGATACTGCTATTTAGTGCTGTACGTAGCGAACTCTTTCGATGATAGCAAAACGAATGTCTACCACACAGTATTGTCAGACGAGCCTGAAACACGCCGACGCTGTACGGAGACAGAGGAAAAAGCGTTACCAGGTGCCGTGGAACGTGTCGAAGGAGAGTTCGTCCAGGGGCTTGTTGCCGACCGCGATCTCGTACTCGCCGGGCGTGAGCATCGGCTTGTGGAACTGCGGGCCGTCGTCGGTCGTGATCCGCGGACAGCCGGTGTTGACGAACGCGTCCATGTCGAAGTTCCGCAGGCGGTCCGGCGTCACCTCGTCCATCGTGATGAGGTAGGCGTCGTCGTTATCCTCGAGGATCTCCTGGGCCTGCTCCCAGCGGCCCTGCCCGATCTTGGTACAGAAGATGACGCCCCACTTCTCGGCGTCCATCGCGCGGTGGACGGCACCGTAGCGCTGTTTCATGAACTTCTCCGTGTCGGCGACGGTGACGACGTTGTTGACGGGGTCGGCGATGACAACGTGCTTGTCGGGATACTCCATCGCCAATCCGAGCGGGTGGAACTTGCCGCCGCCGACGTAGAGGACCTGATCCGCAGGGACGTCCGCGCTCGCGTAGTTACAGCCCAGGACCTGTCCCTCGTGGGTCAGCCGGTCGTCGCCGCGGCGGCTGTGGACCTCGTAACCCCGCTCCTCGAGGAAGGCAGCCATCTCCTCGTAGCGGTTCATGTGCTGGGCGGTCGTCACGAGGCCGACGTCTTCGGTCTCTTCCGGCGGCTCGAGGGTGTCGAGCGCGTCCTCCATGATCGGCGTGACCTCGACGTTCGAGAACAGCGGCACGTAGATCACCTTGTCCGTGTCCTTCATCGGCGAGTGGCCGAAGTGAACGAACACGTCGGTGCGTTTCATCAGATAGGTGTCGAGGTCGCAGGCACCGTAACAGGGCTGGCCCGAGAGCATGAACGTCACGTCGTCGTCGGCCAGCTCCCGGAGGTCGTCGGCGACGGACGGCCCTCGTCGTTTCAGTCCCTCGGGGAACTGCAGGCCGACCTTCGTGGCGTCTCGCTCCTCGATCGCGTCGACGATCGTCTCGAGTTCGTAGTCCCACTCCCGGTCGTGCTTGAGCTGCATTCCGGTGTTCCGGAGGTCCCCTTCAGTGTACTCCGACTCCTGACTCATTAGCACTGCTTGCGCCCACGAACGTATAACGCCGACGCTTCTGGTGGACCGGCTTACGACCGCTCGCGGACCCCCTCGGCTCGAGCGGGTTCGCCGTACGTGCAGGTCCCGAACGCGGCCCGGAAGTCCTCGCCGTCGAAGCCATCGAGCAACGCGTCCACCGTCCCGAGCAGTTCCTCGAGACGGTTCCCGTCCGATGTGTCGCGGTCGGTGTCGGTCCCGGTATTCTCGGGAGCGTCGCCGGCCGCGAGAGCCGCGCATTCGTCGATCAGCTCGTCATAGCGGACCCGACACAGCAGTCGATCGACGGTCTCACACAGTGTGGCGTTCGAAACCGGTTCGGTGAGTTCGACGGCCGCCGTGCGGTCGCGGTCGGGCTCGTCGTCCCCGCGAAGTATCGCCATCGCGTCTCCCGCGCCCCTGCGTTCGACGGCTCGCGCGACGACAGTTCCGTCGGCCGTTCGCAGACTCCGTCCGATCAGGGCCACGTCGACGGCCTCGAGTCGCGCGAGCGCGTCGGACCCATCGGTCGTCGTCTCGACCCGGTACGCCCCCGTGAGCCACGAGCGGTACTCGGCGACCGCGTCGGGGTCGGTGGCCGCGATGAGAACGGTTCGCTGTGCGTCAATCATTACTCTCGTTCTCTGCTGCCGGCTTGGATATCAAACTATGGACACAACCAATACTATTTACATGTGTCGGCGTGTATCCAACCGGAACGCCCTCGAGAGCGATCGTGTCGGCCGATCGGCCGGGATGACGGTCCTGCCGACTTCGTTTTGCGTCCCAACAGTCATAGTACTGGAGCGTAAACAGGGGGTTAATGGCAGCGGAACAGGCCACAGACGGCTATCTCTTCGACCTCTATCGTCGATACATCGGTGAACCGGAGGACCGGACCGACGTTTACGTTGGGTTCGGATTGTTCCTCGGTGGGATCGGACTCGCACTCGTCGGACTGCTGCTTTTCCTGTGGGGGAACACCTACGACGCCCGCACCGCGGGTTACGTCGCGTGGGTCGGCCCCGCGTACGCGCTCGCGATGACGGCCCTTCCCGTGACGATGCTCGGTATCGTCGTCCTGTTACCCTCGGAGCGGCGGATGCAGTACGCCTCTATCGCCGGCGTCGCCGTGACCATCGCAGCGATAATCGGCTTCCTCGTGGCCTACCCCGGCGACTGGAACGGGTACGGCAACGACTACACCGTCCCGATCATCGCCACCTACGCCGTCGGGCTGGCTGCGATCACCGCCTCGACCGGGGCGGCCCTGATCGCCCACTACCTCGATATGGCACAGCAGGCCGACGCCGTCGCGGTCGAGGCCGACGACGACGACGATGAACCGGAACTGACCGACGACGAGATCCAGCAGGACATCGACGACGCGATGGAGGGCGTCGAACTCTCGTGGGGCGGTGTCGAGAAGACCGAACACAAGCGACTGAACTTCTCGAGCGACGATCTCGGCGATGTCGAGATCGACACCGACGCCGGGACCACGACGACCCGTTCCTCGGGCGTCGACCAGCAGGTCGCCGGTCTCAAAGGGCTGAAAGGCGGCGAAACGAAACAGACCACCTCGAGTTCGACGGTCGACGACCAGACGGCGAAACTCAAGGAACTGCGCGAACAGCAACGCGCGGAGGAACTCGCGACGGCCGACGAGGAAAGCGCCACCGAACGCGTCACAAAGCCCTTCGAAGGGTTGCTGAATCGGGTTCGTTCGCTGGTAAAACGGGATTAACGCGACCGTGCGGCAGTAATTAATTCTTACTTCGGTGCCGGTAAAGAGAGGAATTAATGCACATAGATTTATAATCCGTCGGTGGCCTTCCCCACACATGGCCAAAGGCCTGGACGTCGGTACGATGAACATCCTGTCAGCACAACAGGATGGGAACGACACGGTTTTCGTGCAACAGCGTAACTCCTTCGTCGAGATCGAGTACTCGGACATGGCCGAGCAGATGCTCTCGCGAAGCGAAGTCCTCCACATTCGCAAGGACGACAAGGTCTACGTCGTCGGCGACGACGCCCTGAACTTCGCGAACATCTTCAACAAGGAGACCCGTCGGCCGATGAAACACGGGATCCTCTCGAACGACGAGCAGAGCGCGATCCCGATGATGAAACTCATCATCGAGCAGGTCGTCGGCGAGCCCGCGTATCCGGACGAGAAGCTCTACTTCTCGACGCCCGCGGACCCGATCGACTCGGACCTCTCGACGCTGTACCACCAGAAGACGATCGAATCCTTCCTCGACGACATGGGCTACGACGCCGAGCCCATCAACGAGGGGATGTCCGTCATCTACTCCGAACTCGCGGACAACAACTTCACCGGTCTCGGGATCTCGTTCGGTGCCGGGATGACGAACGTCTGTCTGGCCTACTACGCGGTGCCGGTCATGAAGTTCTCGGTGGCCCGCGGTGGCGACTGGGTCGACGAGCAGGCCGCTCGCGCAACGGGCACGCCCGTGGACAAGGTCACCTCGATCAAGGAAGACGACTTCGAACTCGACTTCACGACCGACGTCGGTGGCGTCGAGGGGGCGCTCTCGATTTACTACGAGAACCTGCTCGACTACGTCATCGAGAACATCGTCAAGGAAGTCGACGAGGAAGACGTCGAGGAAGGCCTCGACGTTCCCGTCGTCGTCACCGGCGGGACCTCCAGCCCGAGCGGCTTCGAGGCCCTGTTCAAGGACCACCTCGAGGAGGCGAACATTCCGTTCTCGATCAGCGGCGTCACGCACGCGAACGAACCGCTGTACAGCGTCGCTCGCGGTGGTCTGGTCGCGGCCCGTTCCGACGAGGACGTCGATCACGACGACGGTGGCGACGAGGAAGCGGAAGCGGCGGCTGCGAACGAATAGCGACACCCCACAGTCGATTTTTTCGGCGACGCGGTCGAGCAGTCCCGACTCGAGTCGCTACTCCTCGTAGAAGCGGTTGAACGCGTCCCGCCAGGATTCGGGGTCCTCGCCGACCGGTTGGTGTTCGACGGGAACGTCGGCGAACCCACAGTGGGGACACGTGACCGTAGACGCGTCGCCGAGTGAGAGTTCCTCGATCGCTCCCCCACACCGTGGACAGTCGTCCATACCTGATACTTTCACGGACCTGTCTTAACTCTATTCGAACCTCTCGCGAAACGGAGACGTCGAGGTGCCCGCTGGACAAAGCGGCCGCGGCCGCCGTCACACTGTGACGATACCGGGCCAGTCTGCGACCGTGTATTACTACTACGCATCCAGAAAGCTTTTTGTATGCAGTCTATGTATTAGTGTGTAATGAGTACGACGTCCCCCAACCCCGCAGTCGAACGCTGTCAACCCGCCGATGCGACTCCCGTCTCCCTCGAGGCCGCGACCCTCGAGTCGACCGCCCCCGAGTACCTCCGCGATCTCAAGGCCACCCTGACCGCCGAGGGGATGGTGCCGGCCGAACTGATCGTCGAGGCGTGTTTCGACGCGGACTGCTCGCTGGCGACCCAGGAGGAGGTGGATCGGATCCGGGGCTACGTCCGGGCCGGGTCCTTCCTCGGCGTCGGCACGGTGACCGTCAGCGTCGGCGATGTCGCCGACCCGGAGAAGGTCCGGCCCGCGCTCGCAGCCTGTGCCGAACGCGCCGATCGAGAGGGGCTCGCCTTCGATCTCGAGGGCTCGCTCTCGCTCGCGGAATAAATGGCCGGCCCGTCACGGCGGACGCTCGCCCGTCGGCTCGAGTCGCTCGCGGACTTCGCCGACCCTTCGCCCGCCCTCGAGCAGTATCTCACCCCGGCGGAGCTGGCTGCCCACCTCTGCCATCTCGCCGGGCTCCAGAACGATCTCGAGCGGCCGGTGATCGATCTGGGGACCGGCACCGGAATGCTCGCGATCGCGGCGTCGCTGGCCGGTGCCGACCGGGTCGCGGGGATCGACGTCGATCCGGACGCGCTCGCGCTGGCCCGGGAGAACGAACGGACCGCGCTCGAGGGCGAGGGAGCCGCCGACGGCAACGATCGAGCCATCGAGTGGCTCCGGGGGGACGTGAGCCGGCATCCGTTCGCGACGACCGGGGCGACCGTCCTCTCGAATCCGCCCTTCGGTGCCCAGCGGGGGAACCGTCACGCGGACCGGGAGTTCCTCGAGACGGCCAGCGAGATCGCCGCGGTCTCGTATACGATCCACAACGAAGGGAGCCAGGAGTTCGTCGAGTCCTACGCCGCGGACGCCGGCGGCGAGGTGACCCACGCGTTCCGGGCCGAGTTTCCGATTTCGAATCAGTTCGAGTTCCACACCGAGGCCGAGGCGACGCTCGAGGCCGAGGTCTTCCGGATCGAGTGGTCGTCTCGAGCGTAATCGGTCGCCGCGGTCGCGGTCATCGCTGCCGCGAAAGGGAAACGAACTGTCGTTTGGTCGGCGGATACCGAACCCGGAACGGGCACCGCTCTCATACTGGCAACACGGAATTTCCACGCCCTCCCCAGCCGATTCACTCGCTCCGTTCGTCGCTCGTTCATCCCTCGCGCAGTGTCGACCCGCGGTTCACCGGTGGTTCACCGCGGCCCAGCGCGCGCCACCGCAGAGGGAGAGATCAGTAGCCGTTGTACGTCTCCTCGCTGGCGATGGCGACCCGCGTTCCGTCGGCCGCCGCGTAAACCGTCTCGTTCTCGCGTTCGAACGTCAGCCCGCCCGCCGTCGCCGTCTCGTTCGCGGCCGGAATCGCCGTCGTGGCGGGCTCCGTTCCGTCCGCGGTCACTGAGAGGACGAACTCGCCGCCGTCCGAGCCGACGGTCACGTTTCGGCCGGCGATCCGGGCTTCGGCCCGCGAGTCGTTGGATTCGTGAGCGAGTCGCCGCTCCCCGCCGTCGGGCCGAAGCCAGACCTGATAGACCGTGTCGTTGCCGACCGGTTCCCAGCCGGCCCGCTCGACGTGGACGGCTTCCCGCCAGCCGGCCCCGCCGACGTAGACGGTCTCCTCGCCGGTAGCCGAGAGCCGCTGGGCGCTGACCGCCTCGAGCCACACCTGACGGCGCTCGCTGGCGACGATCACCCCGCTCGACTCGAGGCCCTCGTCGCTCTCGATAGCCTCGATGCCGATCCCCGAGACGAGCCCGTTGGGGACGCCCTCGACGTACTCGACGGTGTAGTCCTCGATCCGAACGGCCGTGTCGGTGGTCGCGCTCGCGTCCTCGACGACGAGGAAGTTGGCGGGGACGGCGACGCCGGCCAACAGCGCGAGGACGCCGATCACCGCGAGGACGGCCACCTGCTTTCGGGACAGCGCCGCCAGCGAGCCGCCGTCAGCCGCCCGGTCCCGGGTACCGCCGGCGAGTTCGCGAACCCGCTCGAGGCGGTCGTTACCGGGCCGGTCGTCGCCGTCGTCGGCGCGGGCCAACTCGAGGGGCCGGTCGATCGCACGGTCGCCGTCCGTCTCGAAAGCGTCCGGCGCTGATCCGGGGACCGCCTTCGCGAGCCGTCGCGGGACCGCCGGCCGCTCGGAGGCGGTGATCGCCAGGGTGACGACCAGTGCGAGGACGGCCACGACGACCACGCCCGGTCCCTGATAGAGGAGATACGTGTTCTCACCCCCGAACCAGTAGATCGCCCACAGCCCCTTCGCGAAGCCGAACAGGAGGACGGCCAGCCAGAGCCGCAGCGGGTCCGGGCGTCGTCCCCGTCGCTCGAGCAGAACGATCCCGAGGACGAACCCGATGAAAAGCCCCAGTGCGTGGCCCTGAATCGCGATGCCGGCCCACGACGGTGCCGACGGCGGACTGGGTTGGGCGGTGTAGACGTAGATCGGGTTCTGCAGTGCGGAGTAGAGGCGCAAAATTGCACCCTGAATGCCGAGCGTGGCGACGATCGTCACGATCGGGTAGTGAACGATAGCGAAGCCGGCGAAGGCAAAGACCACGCCCGAGAAGCCGATCACGGGGCCGAGCGCGAACAGGCTCGTTGCCAATCCGACCGCGATGACGGCCAGGGGAAAGCAGACGAAGGCCCGGACTCGCGGGTTCCGGTACAGCGAGCCGGCCCGTCCCGCGGCGGCATCGGCTGCCGCGTTGCCGTCGGTCGGATAGTGACCCCAGGCGTACTCGGCGAGCGGTGCGACGACGATCGTCCCGGCCAGATTTCCGAGCAGGTGACTCGGCCCCGCGTGGGAGAACGACGCCGTGACCATCCCCAGCGGGTAGAAATACGACCACGTCCGGAAGGGGATCGTCACCGGGTCGTCGAAGTCCGTGATCCCGCCCTGGACGAACAGATAGACCGCGAGAACGACGACGATCACGAGCAGCGAGCCCCACGGCACGCCGAGGACGAACCGCGACCGGAGGCGGTCGCGCCAGCGTCGCGCCGGCCGGTGGAGTCGCCTGACGACCGCGACCGACCCGAGCAGCGTCGCGGCGACGAGGACCGTCAACAGGGCCGCAACCGAAACCATATCGCGTGGTTCGAACGGGGGCGTATAGTGATTTGCCTTCGGCGAACCGTCGGCGTTGCGTCGTCCGCCCCCGATCTCGAGGCGGCGGTGGGACGGCCGCGGCCGACCGTACAACGGCCGCTTCGAAAGGTACAAGCGGCCGACGGTCGGACCCATACAGCATGGAACTGCGGGTCACCGAGAGTACCGACGACGAACTCTCGATCGAGATCGCCGGCGAGGATCACACCTTCATGAACGTACTCAAGGGCGCCTTGCTCGAACACGACGACGTGAGCGCGGCGACCTACGACGTCAATCCCGAACAGTCGGGCGGCCAGACCGAGCCGATCCTGACGATCAAGACCGAGGGCGGGGCCGATCCGCTCGAGTGCCTCGAGGAGGCGGCGGTCACCGTCCGCGAAAAGTCGACGGCGTTTCGCGACGCGTTCGAAGCGGCGGCCTGAAGCGGGTCGAGGACTCGATCGAACAGTCGTCACGGCCGCGTTTTCGTATCGTTTGCGACGGACCGAGAGCCGAGTCCGAACTCAACACGCCACGTAGAAGACGTACACGTCGTCGTTTGGTGCGACGTGGATGTCCATTCCTTCGGCGTCGTACCCGGTACGGACGTTGTCGCCGAACTGCGAGGAGAGCAGTCCGTCGGCGATGTCGGCGGCCAGGGCCGACTCGTTTCCGTACTCCGCGAGCGAGAGGTCCGACACGACAAGCGGTGCGCCGACGACCCGATCGTTGCCACAGTCGTGCCCGAACTCGTCGGGATCTGCCGCGCCGGGCTCTCTGTCTCCGAACTCGGCGGCGACGAGTCTGCGGTTCCGGTGTTCCACGAAGGCCGCCAGCCCGTCGTCGTATCGCCGCCCGTCCGAGCCGCCGCGCTCGTCCTCGAGTCGGTCGTGAATCTCGGTCTCGGTCGTCTCGAAATCCAGCCCGGCCGCTTCGTCGGCCTGGCCCGGCGCGTCGGGCGGCGAGGGTGGGCCGATCCCGGGCAGGATCGACGGCGAAACGATCCCCGTCGCGAACAGCGCGACGACGACGCCGATGACGGCGAAGATCGGCAGATAGGGCGTGGCGACCTCGAGCCAGCTCGGCGTCTCGAGGTCCCGCTCGACGTCCGCGTAGGTCTGCTCGACCCGCTCGAGGTCGGGGTTGCCACAGCGCGAACACGGCGGGGTGTTCCGGACGTGTTCCCGACCGCAGTTCGTGCAGGCCCAGACGTAGTCCGGGCCGGTCTCGACGGTCCCCGACGGAATCGGCTCGCTGCCGCCGCGGTTGCCGCCGCTGCGGTCGTCGTCGTCGGTGTCGTCGACCTGGACGATCGCCTTCTCGAAGGCGTTGTGGCCACAGTTGTCACAGGGCGGGTCGTTTTCCGCGTGCGGTTTGCCACACCGCGTACACCGCCATTTCACTGTTCGAACGGCAGGACTGCGAAGGAATAAGCGTACTGGGGAGTCGACCGAGCGACTGCTGATCCCCGTTCGAGTTCGCCGATTCGACCCTCACCCGACGCGCCGATACCGGATCCGTTGACATTCTCCAGTCGGAATCGGCGAGCGAACCGGACGTTAGCACGCCGCATAGAAGACGTAGATCGATCCGTCGACGACGTGGATGTCGAGCCCCTCGCCGTCGTATCCGGAGCCGGTAACCTGATCGCTCGGGGCCATAACCACCGCGAGGTCCGCCGCGAGCGATTCCGCGTCGTCGTACTCACTCACCGAGAAGCGGACCGGTACCCTGCCTGCGGTCGGTTCGCCGCGGCAGTCGACATCGAAGTCACTCGAGTCGACCGAGTCCACTTTCCTGCCCTCGTACTCGTGGGCCACGAACGCTCGGTTGTGGTACTCCGCGTACGCCGCGAGGCCGTCGTCGTACGCCCGCGCGTATTCTCGGTCCGCCTCGAGGCGTTCGTGGACCAGTTCTTCGGTCGCTTCGAGGTCGATACCGGCCGCTTCGACGCCGCTTCCAGGGGCATCAGGTGGCGACGGCTGACCGATTCCGGGAAGCATCGATGGCGAGACGATTCCCGTCGCAAACAGCGCCGCGATCAGGACGACGACGGCGACCACGGGTAGGTACGGTTTCGCGACTCCCAGCCAACCCGGGACATCGAGATCGCTTTCCACGGCATCGTACGTCTGCTCGGTCTTCTCGAGGGTCGGATTGCCACAGCGCGAGCAGGGCGGATTGTGTTTGACGTGTTCACGACCGCAGTCCGTACAGGTCCAGACGTATGTCGGCCCCGTGTCGATCCCCTCGGTCGGCGACTCCCTCGCCTCGTCGCTCCCCTCTCGGACGACCGCCTTCTCGAAGGCGTTGTGACCGCACTCGTCACAGGGCGGATCGTTTTCCGCGTGCGGTTTGCCACACCACGCACACCGCCATTTCATCAACCCTATCTGTATAATAAAATAATATAAATATGCCGATAGGGGACGGTGCGGACAGATCGAACGGGAGTCGCTCGGTCCCGATCAGCGCCGGACGGGAACGCCGCGCTCGTCGAGATAGGCCTTCGTCTCCTCGATGGAATACTCGTCGAAGTGGAAGATCGACGCCGCGAGCCCGGCGTCGGCACCGGCCTCGGTGAAGACGTCGTACATGTCCTCGGGACTCCCACAGCCCGACGAGGCGATCACGGGCGTATCGACGGCGTCACAGACCGCCTCCGTCAGCGGGAGGTCGTAGCCGTCCTTGGTGCCGTCCTTGTCGATGGAGTTGACGAAGAGTTCGCCCGCGCCGCGGGCCTCGGCCTCGGCGGCCCACTCGAGGACGTCGATTCCGGTCCCCTCGCGGCCCCCCTTCTTGGTACACTCGAACCAGCAGGACTCGCCGTCGATCTCGACGTAGTGTTCCCCCTGCTCGTCGAAGCGCCGTCTGGCGTCGACGCTGATGACGATACACTGGCTGCCGAAGGCGCGTGCCCCCTCGTTGATCAGTTCGGGGCGCTCGAGCGCGCCAGTGGTGATCGAGACCTTGTCCGCGCCGGCCCGCAGGGTCTCCTTGATGTCGTCGGTCGTTCGGATCCCCCCGCCGACGGTGAGCGGGATAAAGACCTCGTCGGCGACGCGTTCGACGACGTTCAGCATCGTTTCCCGGCCGTCCGCGGAGGCGGTGATGTCGAGGAAGACGAACTCGTCTGCCCCCGCGCGATTGTACGCGCGGGCCATCTCGACCGGGTCGCCGGTGTATTGCAGGTCCTCGAAGTTGACGCCGGTGTAGACCGCCGGGTTCCCGTCCTCGTCGAGATCCACGTCGATACACGGGATGACGCGTTTTGTCAGTACCATGTGGTCGTTACCCGACCGTTCGCGCCCGGGATAGTAAAGGGGTCTGGATCGGGCGAATTCCACTCGATGGGTCGCCGTCGGCAGCGCGGCCGCTCGAGACCCGTGTCGGTGATCTTAAGCGGTCGAGCCGAGAACACGCGAGTATGACGGACGACAGCGACACCGCAACGGAGGACGACACGGGAGCCGACGTCGGCCACGACCCCGCGGCCGACCGGACGACCGCACCGATGAGCGACTTCTCGGCGGGGGAAGCGCTGACCGGTGCGCTCGTCGCACTGGTCGGCATTGCGATCGCGTTCGGAATCCCGCTCCTTACGGTCGGCGTCTAGGTTAGAAGACGTACTCGTCGTCGTGGCCCATCATCCCGTCGTCTTCGAAGCCGGTACCGCCGGTTCCAGCCCCCTCCTCTTCGTCCGATGGGCCGCTGGTCTTGTACGCCTTGATGCCCGTCGATAGGAGGTCCTCGATCGCCTCCTCGCGGTTGACGAACTCGCCGCGCTCGACCATCTGGGCGATCTGCATCTCGAGGTGTTCCGGTATGGTGATCTCTACTTTCGGCATCTGATTCGGCTTTCGGCGAGGGGGTATTTAGGTTTGACGGGGACTCTACACCAGTCGAAACCGATCGGTCAGGCAGCCGAAACGAGACCGCGTTTCAGTCCCACAAAACCGAGGACGTGTGTGGGATCGGCAAGCGACGGCAGTCGGATGGCACTGTCTCGTACGGTTTGCTGTACCGAGTTCCCGGTGAGGACGGGCGGTCACGGCCCCACCGGCAATGGCGGACAGTAGACCGTCTCAGTTCGGGGATCGAGACGACCGACTCAGCGGTTGCCCATCATCGAGTCGAACGCGTTCTTCAGGGTCGTACCGGGTTGGGTCAGCGTCTCCAACTGTTGGCGCATCTTGCGCTGGTTGAAGTAACTCGCGAACGCGAGGATCGTCGGGGGCCAGAGGCCGACGAACGTCCCGAGGTCGCGCTCGCCGCGGATGAAGAAGTAATACAGCGAGAGTCCGACCGAGGCGGCTGACGCGACGAACGCCGGCCCCATCGCCTGCTCGCCCATCTCTTCCGGTTCTGTGTCTGTCATTTCTCGTTCCGTTAACTGTTGTCTACTCGCCATGCGATCGTACCCTCGGCGAGACCGTACTAAGGGATGGCGAGGGTTTCGACGGAAACTATCGAGTTGCGGTCACGCCGCGACCGTTTCGATCAGTTTCGACCCCGCTCCCGTCTCGGGAATATTGCCTTTTTCGAGCGACAGCCTGTCGGCACCGACCCGCTCTCGAGTCTCGGCTCGAGTCACCGGTCGACGACGGATCGGTGACCGGCCGACGCTGCCCAGCCGCAGCCGCGACGGCCATCCGCGGGGACGGCGATCGATGGCGTCACATCTACGTCCGTTCGACCGTACGGACGGATATGGACGCGACCGACGTCACGGATCTCTATCAGGAATTCGGCGACGAACGGCTGCCGCCGGGACAGCGCGAAACGACCGCCTTCCCGGTCCTCTCGAAGAGCGGGACGCCCGACTGGGACTTGGAGACCTGGGAGTTCACCGTCACCGGCGCAGTCGAGGAGGAACTGACCTTCTCGTGGGAGGAGTTTCGCGAACTGCCGTCGGTCACACAGCGTCAGGACTTCCACTGCGTGACCGGCTGGAGCAAGTTCGACTGTTCGTTCACCGGCGTTTCCTTCCCCGAACTCGCCGAGCGGGCCGGCGTCGACCCGGAAGCCGTCCACGTGATGTTCTCCGGGCTGGACGGCTACACTACGGATCTGCCCCTCGAGGACTGTCTGCGCGAGGAGGTCCTGTTCGCGTGGGCGTTCGACGGCGAGCCCCTGCCCGATGACCACGGCGGTCCACTCCGGGTGGTCACGCCCCACAAGTACGCCTACAAGGGTGCCAAGTGGGTCGATGGCGTCGAGTTCCTCACCGAGCCCCAGCGGGGTTACTGGGAGCGGCGTGGCTACTCCCAGACTGCGAACCCGTGGGAGGAGCAGCGATACAGCTGATCGATTCGCCAATAGTCAGGCTGAAGTCCGGCCGGTCCTGACGTGCGATCGATGGATCGATCGTCGGGCGACAGTCGACTGGCGGGCGGGACGAACGGGGCCGACGGCGCTGCCGATCTCGTCAGTCGGAGCCGCGAACTCGAGGGGGTCGCTGCGGACGCGATCCTCGACGGCAGCGCCGCCGCCCGCGTCCAGTGGGCCACGCCCGACGGGCTGGAACTGGTCGGGCGAGGGATCGCAGCCGAGTTCACCGCCGGCGGAACCGGTCGCTTCGACCGACTCCGCGACCGGGCGAACCGGGTGTTTTCCGGGCTCGTTCACGACGGACCGGAGCCGGCCCGTCCGCGGGCCGTCGGCGGTGTCGCCTTCCATGACGGCCACGAGCCGATGCCGCCCTGGACCGGGTTCCCGGCAGCGTCGTTTATCGTGCCGCGAGTGCAGGTCGTGCGGACCGACGACGGCACCTGGCTCACGGCCGTCGGCGATCGGGCCGGCGAGGCCGACGACCGACTCGAGCGCTGGCACGACCGCCTGACGGTCTCGCCGGGGACGGGGCCGAGCGGCTCGACGCCCGGCGTCGCCGCGACCCGGCGGACGACCTCGCCAGCCGAGTGGACGACGCAGGTCGACACCGCCCTCGAGCGGATCGCTGACGGCAGGCTGCGGAAGGTCGTTCTCGCACAGGCGCTGTCGGTCGAACTCGAGGGGCCGATCGACGTCGCGGCGACCCTCGAGCGGTTGGGCCGACAGTACCCGAACTGCTATCGCTTTTCGATCGGTCACGGCACCGGCGGCACCTTCTTTGGCGCGCCGCCGGAGCGGCTGGTCTCGAAACGCGGCCAGCGCGTCGAGACCGAGGCGCTCGCCGGCTCGGTACCCCGCGGCGAGACGCCGGCCGAGGACGAGGATCACGTCGAGCGCATGCGCGGTGACGAGAAGTTCCAGCACGAACACGGGCTCGTCGTCGACGCGATCCGCGAACAGCTCGCGCCGCTTGCCCGCGACCTGACGGTCAGCGAGCAGACGATCCGCCGGCTGGCGACGATTCAGCACCTACAAACGCCGATCGAGGCGACGCTCTCGGGCGATCGACACGTCCTCGAAATCGTCGAGGCGCTCCATCCGACCCCCGCGGTCGGCGGCGTCCCGCCGGACGCGGCCTGGGAGACGATCCGCGAGACGGAGTCGTTCGACCGGGGCTGGTACGCTGCCCCGGTGGGCTGGTTCGACGCCGACGGCGACGGCGAGTTCGCGGTCGGACTCCGCTCGGGCGTCGCGACCGACGAGCAGGTCACCCTCTTTGCGGGCAGCGGAATCGTCGCCGACAGCGATCCCGACGAGGAGTGGGACGAGGTACAGTTGAAGTTCCGACCGGTCCTCGACGAACTCAGATAGACCGATGACGGCACCGAACCGCGCGACCCTGTGGGGCCGCGTGCTGGCCGACGAACTCGCCAAAAGCGGCCTCGAGGCCGTCTGTCTCGCGCCCGGGAGCCGCTCGACGCCGCTGACGGTTGCCTTCGCGGAACACGAGGATATCGACGTCTACTCGCATCTCGACGAACGCTCGGCGGCGTTTTTCGCGCTCGGACGTGCGCGACGCACCGGCGAGCCGACGGCACTGGTCTGTACCTCGGGCACGGCCGCGGCGAACTTCCACCCCGCCGTCATGGAGGCCGATCGGGCCCGCGTTCCGCTGCTCGTGCTGACGGCCGACCGGCCGTCGGAACTGCGCGACAGCGGCGCGAACCAGACCGTCGATCAGGTCAAACTCTACGGCGACGCGGTCCGATGGTATACCGAACTCCCCGAACCGGAGGCCGACGAGCGGAAAGTGAGAAGTCTACGGACCACTGCGGCCCGTGCGCTCGCCGAGACCGGCGGCGTTCCGCCCGGACCCGTCCACGTCAACTGCCCGTTCCGCAAGCCCCTCGAGCCGATCGAGGTACCCGGCGACGTGCCCGACGCCTTCGCCGAGACGACGGCCGGCCGGGGGCGTGACGGGCCGTTCGTGGAAACCGCGAGCGGCCGGCAGCTCCCGGACGACGCGGACCGCGACCGGCTGGCTGCGGCACTTGCAGACGCTGACCGCCCGCTGCTCGTGGCGGGGCCGGCCGATCCGACGACGCTTCCCGTCCTCGAGCCCGCTGCCGTCACGCGACTCGCGGAGCGGCTGGGCGCGCCGATCCTGGCGGACCCCCTCTCGGGGCTGCGCTTTGGCCCGCACGTCGACCGCGAAAACGCGAACTCGCTACCGCGAACGATCTACGGCGGCTACGACACCTACGTCGGACAACTGCCGCCGCCGGACGTCGTCCTTCGGTTCGGTGCCTCCCCCACCTCGAAGCCGCTCCGTCACTGGCTGCGCGACGCCGACGCCCGCCAGTTCCTCGTCGATCCCCCCGGAAAGTGGCGCGAGGCCACCTTTACCGCGACCGATCTGCTAGCGGCCGATCCCACGGCCGTCGTCGACGGACTGCTCGAGGCGCTCCCCGACCGGGACGGCCGTTCCGAGATCGACCGCGACTGGCGCAAGCGCCTCGCGGCGGCGGAACGTCGCCACTGGGCGATCCGCGACGAGGCGCTTGCCCCGGACGCACTCGAGACCGACCCCTTCGAGGGGGCGATCCTCGCCGACGTGTTCGCGGCCGCGCCGGATCCGGCGACGGTGTTCGTCTCGAACAGCATGCCGATCCGGGACGCCGACCAGTTCGCCCGGCCGCGGGCGGCCGAGCTGACGGTACTGGCCAACCGCGGGGCGAGTGGAATCGACGGGATCACCAGCACGGCACTCGGCGCCGGCAGCACGACCGACGAGCCGCTGGTACTGGTCACCGGCGACCTGGCCTTCTATCACGATTCGAACGGCCTGCTCGCGCTCGAGCGCTGTGGCGTCGACGCCACGATCGTTCTGCTGGACAACGACGGCGGCGGCATCTTTCACGAACTGCCGATCGAGGAGTTCGAGCCGCCCTTCACCGACCAGTTCAAGACGCCCCACGGCCTCGACTTTGCCGCGCTCGAGGACGTATACGACCTCGCGTTCGAACGCGTCGCGCCCGCGGATTTCCCGGCCGCCTATCGCCGGTCGCTCGAGACGCCGGGCACCCAGGTTCTCTCGGTCGCGTTCGACTCCGAGGCGAGTCATCGGCGGCGTGACGCCCTCGCAGACCGCGTTACCGACGCGGTTGCGACCGACCTCGAGAAGGACACGTAACTCCCGCTTTCCGCCCGATTCCGTTCGCTACGGTTGCAGGACCCACCACAGCACGACGGCGTAGCCCAGCGGAATCCAGACGAACCCGAGCGCGAACAGGCCGAACAGCGATCCGAGCCCGACCGGCGACAGCACCGCGATCCCGAGCGGGAACAGGATGCTCCACCCGCCGAAGACGCCGATCGCCAGCCGCGGTATCGTCAACAGATACCCCACCAGCGCGAGCGTACAGCCGGCGAGGACGACGTTGACGGGCAGCGAAAAGAACGGGGTGAGACTCGCCCAGACGAGCAGCGGGTACAACACGGCGACGGCCCCGACCGATGTCGCCGTCGACCGATCGATCCGCCGGCCTTCCCACTCGAGGTCGATCTCGTCGTCCCAACCGTGAACGGAGTAACTGAAGCCGTCATCCGCCGTCGCGTCGTCGCTCTCGGTCGAACCTGCCGACTCGTTCGACTCCGCTTCATCGTCCGCGCCGAAGGGCCAGTCGCCGGTCGCCTGCCGCGTGGCCCGTTGCTGGCGGCGTCGCGACCGCTGGCGGGCGTGGTGGCTCGAGGTTCGACCCCTCGTTCCGTCCGTGGCCGTCGTGTTAGCGGCCCCTCGAGCGCGGCCGGTCCGGCGGCCCGTTCGCCGTCCGGTCGTCGCGCCGCCGGTTTCCGTTCCCGCCGTCGCGTTCGTGCGGCCGCCCGTCGGGTGCGAGCCGGTTCGCTCGGTGGTCCGGTTCGAACCGTCGTCGGCAGCCTCGCCGGTCGCGTCGTCGCGTGCGGTGCCGTCGGCGAGTCCGACGTAGGCCTCGTGACCGAGTCGGTCGTAGCGGGCCCGTTCGTCCCCGTCGGTCAACACCGATCTGGCAGTCTGGACCCGCTGGAACCGCTCGGCTGCGTCGTGGGCGTCGGAGTGGTCCGGATGAGTCTCGAGGACGCGATCGCGGTAGGCCGACTCGATCTCGTCGGGAGTGGCGTCCGGGTCGACCCCAAGGACCTCGTAGTAGGTCTCCCCCATCGGGTAGCCGATCGGTCGGACGGGTGAAAA
>NZ_JBGUBA010000014.1:0-65980 GCF_041821105.1 Natrinema sp. H-ect1
CCCGCGGGGAAAACCACCAATCCTCACTATTGTACCTCCAGCGTGCTTTGAATAGAAAAGACGGTCTTCGGTGGTTAGGCCGAAGTGGCTGATCTGCTGTTCAGTTGTTGATCGCTTAGTCGTCACCCATTAGCTCTTCAACGACTTCTGCAGCAAGTTCCGGATCGTTCTCGATAAGCTCTTTCGCGCTATCGACGCCTTGCTCTACCTCATTGTCACCCTCGCGAGCGGCTTCGGCTTTACCATCGTAGATCGACTGATCCACCTTATCACGAGTCTGTGCCGCGTCAGGAGTGAATGCAGCACCACAATTGAAACAGGCTTTCGAGCCAGGATCAACCTTGGTGCCACAGTTAGTGCATTTCTTTGGAGTAAACGTATCCCGGTCTTCAGGTTCAGCTAATCCGGCCTTTTCGCGTGCTTCTTGCACGTAATCGTCTCCGGAGAGGTGGCTATACGTCGTCTCCATCACACGAGAGTCCTTGGTATGGCCGATCAGATACTTTATCGTATCATTATGCAGGTCGTAGTCACGCTTACAGATCGTGACGAAATTGTGCCGGAGGGCATGAGGGTGTAGTGGTTTATCGACCTCTGCCCGTTCCTTGAGCCTGTTCATGGTGTACCGCAGACAGTTGTGTCCTACCGTATCGTGAGGATGTGCTTTCCCGTAACGGGGCTTCCCAGTAATGAGGTAGGCATCAGGATCGTCGCTCTCAGGATGATAGTCTAACCACTTACGGATTGATCCTTCGGCCAACAGAAGAGGTCGGTCACCGTTCCGATCGTCGGCTCCCTTCAACCCCTCCTCTACATCGGGCAGTTGGTAGGTTCTATTGTCTAGGTCTATGTCCTTGATTTTGAGATTTCGGGCAGCGTTGGACCGTAGCCCGGTGTAGAGCAACAGATGGAATAACATCTGATCCCTCGGGTGATCGCACGCTTGCGTCAACCGATCAATTTCGTCTCGAGTAAGCATATCGTCTGGGTCGATCGCGTCCCCGTCATCCTCATAGACTGCGATATGCTGCGGATCGACGCCTAAATCACTATGATATCTATAGAAGATTCGGACGGCAAATTGGTACGTGCGAACTGTGGACTTTTTCATGCCGTTGCAGCCATCGACATTACCCTCGTGGAATCCGTGTTCCATGAGATCGTTAATGTCGTCGGCTGTCATTTCTGTGAGTTCTTGTTGGCGGGCAACACGGCTAAGACGGTACATCCATCCCCATAGGGTAGATTTCGCCTTATTCTTCTGCTTCGACCGCTCGAAATCCTCTTTCTTTTTCTTGTGCTGGGTGCGCTCGAGTTTGTTGCCGTCGAAAGCGTCACACAACTCCTGTATGAGTTCGGCGTCTCGCTCGGTCATTTCGCCCTTCTCGACCAAGCCGCCTCGTTCAAAGTCATCTGGGTCTCCCCAAATGCTATGCTTCATCGATTCGTACTTCTCTTCGGGTGTGTCGGTCATCGGTTGGCTACCTTACCACGCACCCAATTTTCAGGGTACGCTACAAAACCGACTACCGGGACCCCACATCAACTTTGGGAAAATAATCGTCGAGTCAAGACGTGATACTGGGACGACTTCGCCGACCGCGTCGGGTATCACGCGCCCGGCATTCCCGAGGACTGGCAGGCCCGGGAGTACCACCCGGAACTCGACACCTGGGGGACCGTCTCCTCGATCAACGCCGAACTCACCGAGTTCGGCCAGATCGTCTCGGTCACGCTCAAAGAGGAGTACGTCGACTGGGAGGCCGAGTACGAACCGCCCGAGGACCTGCCGGACTTCGACTGAGTCCGGACGGCGCCGACCGACGCTGCGACCGCGACTCGAGCAGGTCCGGACGGGAGATGACTGCCCGCAACGGCGTTACTCGCGAGCCACGGCGATGTTCCGTGTACGGCCGTTGCACTTCGGACAGCGACCGAGCGAGTCCGCGACCTCGCGGTGGCCGCAGTTCCGGCATTCGTAGTACGATCTGTCGTCCACGTGTGGCGCTGGGTGCATGCTGGCCCGTGATTGACTACCACGGAAGAACGTTACGAGAAGACAGTATGAGTCGATAGGGACAATACTAGTGCGCGGAATGCGGTTTAGGACTGCACATTCGTCCATCTATTGGGCCGTCCGTCGTTACCTCGAGCGCGAATCGTTCGACGCTTGAGTACCCGGAGACACCGTCGTCGTCAGCCGAGCGGTCGACGGTGAGAGTCGCCGATCGTTTCGTGTTGCGCGACCGTTGGTCTGGTCCCTACGGTCGTCGTCGGTGACAGCAGACGGTGGCGAAACGGGTTCCGCGACGCTCAGTCGGGTCGGGAGTCGGTGGATCGGAAAACGCAGTTACTCGCGGCCGTCGACGGGGTCGATACTCGAGTCGGTCGTCGCCGGGTCGCTATCCGGCCCATTCGCCGGCGAGGTCGCCGGCGATGTTCTGTCGCCACTGTTCGAACCCCTCCTCGCAGTCGGTCTTCTCGTCGATATGGTCGACGAAGCCGGCACCGGGCGACGCGAGTTCGTCTCCGCAGAACGGGCACGTGACAGGGTCGGACCAGTCCGTCGTCGTGTTCACAGCCATGTACCGATATCTATCAGGAACTATCATATAAGTCTCGCCCGTTAGGATCTATTACAATTCGTATGCCATATAATGCCATTGGTTGGGAAGTTGGTAGTTCGAAGCGATACCGGTCCCGTACCCCGATTCGTCGTTCAACTGGTTGGTTCCCGACGTGTTTACAACGCCAAGAGTTAACCCGACTCGTGAAGTATGGCAACACATGGCATTCGAGGAGCAACGCGAGTACGAGTGCGTCGACTGCGGGCGGCGGGAAACGGTCGGCGACGCGCTCGTCAGCACCTGTCCGTACTGCGGGGGCGAGATGCGCAACGTCGAGTTGATTCAGTAGGACGCTCGAACGCCCCGTCTCCCGGCAGTTCCGTCAGCCTGTGGAATCGGTAGCGGACGGTAGTCAACGGTCGAGTGCCACTGCGACGCCGACCAGCAGGAGGCCGAGGACGATGGCGCCGGCCCCGACGGCAGTCCCACCGGTGAGGGCGGCGACGCCGCCCGCGACGACGCCCGCGCCGCCACCACCCGCAGCCACCGCGGGCGAAAGGGCCGTACCGTCGGTCGTCTCCTCGCGAACGGCCTCGAGGTCCGTCCGGAGCGCCTCGAGATCGTCGGTGCGGTCCGCCCGCTCGTCGACATCGTCGAGTCGCGCGTCGATGGCTTCGACCCGATCCTCGAGATCCGAGAGCCCCGTCGAAACCGTCTCGAACCGTTCGTTCATCGCGTCGGTCTCGTTTTCGACCGACTGTACGTCGGTTCCGAGCGTCGCCGTCTCGTCTTCGAGCGCCCGAACGTCGCTCTCGAGCGGTTCCAGTTCGCCCTCGAGCGTTCGGACGTCGGTTCCGAGCGTTGCCACCTCGTCCTCGAGCGACGCGACCGTCGACGCCGTCGGCATCGACTCGACTGATTCGGCGAGGTCGTCGTACGCCGCTTGCAGCGACTCGAGACGATCGGCGGTCGCGGAAACGTCGTCCTCGAGAGCCGACAGCTCACGCTCGCTGGCAGCATCGTCGACCCGATCCGAGAGCCCGTCGAGGTCGCCACCGATCGCCTCGAGTTCGGATTCGACCGCCTCGAGTGTCGCCGAAACGTCCGCGAGTCGGTCGTCGTGGTCGGCCAGCCGCTGGTCGGCGTCGTCGGACTCGGCCTCGAGCGCCGCCACCGTCTCGGTCAACGATGCGGTTTCGGACTCGAGGTCGGCACGGAGGGCGGCGACGTCGTCCGCGAGCGAGGTCTCGACATCGTCGACACGGTCGTCGAACGACGCCCGTACGTCGTCGATCTCGTCCGCGAGCGTTGTCCGAACGTCGGCTACGTCCGCCAGTTCGTCCTCGAGGCCGTCTAACCGACCCTCGACGGCTGCGAGATCGGCGTCGATCGACTCCACGTCGTCGGCCACCGTCTCGATCCCATCGGCGGTTTCGGTCACTGACTCCCGTACCGCCGCGAGCGTCTCCGCCGTGACTGCCTCGTCGTCGAGCCGGTCGACCGTTGTCTCGAGTGCCGAGAGATCCGTAGCGATCTCGTCGGTCGTAGTTTCGAGTCGACCCTCGAGGGTCGACTCCACCCGATCGATCCGCCCCTCTAGCTCCGACGCCGCCGCCTCCACCCGCTCCGTGAGGGCATCGTCGAGCGACTCGAGGTCGGCTGTCAGCGCTGCGAGATCCTCGTCGAGGGCCGTGAGATCCGACTCGAAGGCCGACAGATCGTCGGCGATTCCCTCGACCGTCTCGGTGTCAGCGGCCCGGTCCTCGAGATCGGCCAGCGAGTCCGAGACGGCCGATACCGTTCCGTCGATCTCCTCGAACGCCGACTCGAGGGCCGTCAGATCGTACGCGATCTCGGCGACTCGCTCGTCGGTCGCGGCCGCTTCCTCGAGGGTCGCGAGCGTGTCCGAGAGCGCCTCGAGACCGTCGTCGAGCATCTCGGTCCGCTCGTCAAGCCGCTCGCGAACGGTGTCGAGATCGGCCTCGACGGCTGCGATCTCCTCGTCGATCGTGGCCTCGACCTCGTCGACCCGCGCGTCGGTCCGCTCGGACTGTTCCTCGAGCCGTCCCGACACGCCGTCGATCCGGGTACGCAACTCCTCGAGTCGTCCCGCGACCCCCTCGAGTCTGGTTTCGGCGCGGTCGGTCGCCGTTTCGAGGGCGTCGAGATCCGCCGCCAACTCCGAGGTCGTCTCCTCGAGGGTCGCGAGATCCGTCTCGGTCGCCGCGGTTTCCTCGAGGGATTCGAGGTCGTCCCGAAGGTCGTCGAGGCCGTTCTCGGCCGTTTCGGTCCGTTCGGTTACCGCGTCGAGATCGCTTCCGAGGTCGTCCAGCCGCTCCTCGAGGGCAGCCCGCTCGTCGGCCGCGGTCGCGTCCAGTTCCGCCAGTTCGTCGTCGACGCCCTCGATCTCCCCCTCGACGGCCGCGAGCGCGTCCGACAGCGCCGCGAGATCGTCGTCGAGCCGGGAGACGTCGTCCGAGACGGCCGCGACGGTCGACTCGTCGGCGTGGGTCTCGCTCTCGTCCGCGAGGTCGGTCAGTTCGTCGGCGAACGACTCGAGGCGCTCGTCGAGTTCGTCGACCGCCTCGGCCGGCGCAGTCCGTTCCTCGACGTACTCGAGGTCCTCGATCAGCCCCTCGACGTCCGCCCGGACCGACTCGATCTCCGCGTCGCGATCGGCGAGTCGGTCGAACAACTGATCGATGGCGTCGTCGCTGGGATCGGTGTGTGACGGCTCGTCGAACGCGAGTTCGGTCGGATCGCCGGTCGTCGACGCCTCGCCGCCCCCCGATTCGTCGGCAGCGGCGCTCGGGTCGGTGACGGTGTCTCCCTCGTCGCCGCCGGGCGTCGGGGCCTCCCACGTGATCGTCTCGTCGGCGTCGACGTCGTCTTTCGCCGCCGCGAGGGCCCCTCTAGCGGCACTTTCCGCGGGTGCGGGGGCGAGCCGGACGCCGCGAACCGAAAACGGGAGCGCGGCGGCGTCGAACCGCCCGCCGAACAGGTACTCGACGCCCTCGACCGCACCCGCCCCCGCGATGGCGATCGGGACGGACAGCCCCTCCTGGACGTCGCTCTCGTCGGCCTCCTCGCGGATCGCCTCGGTCAATGCGGCGATCAGCCCGTCGAACGCCTCTGCGAGCGCGCTCTCGATCTCGCCGGCCGCCGCGTCCGGATCGAGCGTGAACTCCGCGAGGACGCCGGCGACCTGTACCGGTTCGTGGCCCGTTTCGGCGGCCGCCCGCTCGACGAGCCACTCCCGGCCCTTCGAGAGCGAACAGGTCATCGCCGGGACGCCGTAGTACGCGAGCGTCGCGTTCGTGGTCTGGGTACCGATGTTGATCCCGAGCCCGGTGTAGTTGTCGCCGGCCAGTTGATCGTAGATCACCGCAAACCCCGTGCTGATCGGCGTCACCTCGAGACCACGATCGGCCAGCGCGGTCTCGACCGCCTCGCGATGCGCATCGGCCGAGGCCGTCGCGTCGATCAGCGGCCCGGGTGTCGTATAACAGAGTTGCCCGTCGGACTCCCCCTCGAGGAGGTCGCTGACGACGGTATCCAGCGCGGGTGTCGCGTACGCCGTCGTCTCCGCCGCAAGGACGCCCCTATCGAACACTGACCGGGGTGTGTCGTCGACTTCGTCGGCGACTGCCCGCGCGTCGTCGCCGACCGCGTACGTCGTTCCCTCCGCCTGGATCGTCCGGTCCTCGGAGATCCCTGCCGCCTCGAGGGCGGCGTCGTCGACCGGAACGACGACCGGCGGGACCGCGTCGATCCCCTCCCCTCCGTCCGCGTCTGTAGCGGCCCGTACCGTCCCCGGGCCGATGTCGAGACCGTATGCCATGCCCCCGGCAACTTCGACCGCCCTATTGGAAGTTTGCCCCCCAGTACCAGATGTGAAAATCGGCGCTGCCGGCGCCCGCTGACCGCCACCACTGGGCACTCCCGCTGTCGACGGAATGCGACTCGATTAGAATTATTTCTGACTCGAGTACTCATTAGTTCCTACCAGAAATAGTACTCTTTCGGCCCTAGTAATGAGATCGTTACACACGGCCGTCTCCGGGCTAGGAACCGCCATACGTTACTCGGTCACTGGGTAGGTCCTGACACACGACGACGAAAATCCTTCACGCTTATGCATCAGGAAGATGGTGACTTAGGTGTATGTCTGAAACCGGGACGGAGTCCCGTCCGCTGGTCCGACAGCTTCCGGATCCAACCACAGCGTCGAACGTCCGGTATAACCCGTCGCTCGAGGAACTACGGGAACTCGCCGACCACGAGGAGACGACCACCGAGTTCGGGTCGCCATCCTACGTCAGTGAGTTCCGCTCGCGGAGCGCCGATCGGACGAAAAACGCCGTCGACGACGAGTTCGACGAGCGCGATCACGAACTGATCGACGACGCCGTCGATCGTACCGACGAGACCGAGTTCGTCTGCGTCGACCGACTGATGGGCCGCCATCCCGAGGCGTCGTTTTGCTGTCGGCTCTTCGTCCCCGTCGAACACGCTCGCATCGCCTACGCGTGGGCGAACCTGTTCGAGCCCGCCGACGGCCGGGACCCGGACCTCTATACGGTCCAGCTCCCCGACTACGACGAGACCGCCATCCGCGTGCTTCCCGACACCGGCTTCACCGCGGTGTTGGGCAGCGACTACACCGGCGAAGCCAAGAAGTCGTTCCTCCGGCTGTTCATGTACCGGATCAAACAGCAGGGCGGTCTGGGGCTCCACGCGGGGAGCAAACGGGTCCGCGTCCGCGACGCGGACGGCGACCTCCGGACCGTCGGGCAGGTCTTCATGGGGCTGTCCGCGACCGGTAAGTCGACGCTTACCTCCCACGGCTGTTGGCTCGAGGACCCCGAGGACGCCTCGATGCTGCAGGACGACGTCTGTGGACTGCTCTCGGACGGCTCCGTCGCCGGCAGCGAAGGCCAGGGACTGTTCATCAAGACGATCGGCCTCGGCGAGGACGAACAGCCCGAACTCTACGCGGCCGCGACCGACGAGTCGGCGATCTTGGAGAACGTCGCGGTCGACGACGACGGTACCGTCGACTTCGACGAGGACCGCCATACCTCGAACTCCCGCGCGATCATCCAGCGCGACCAACTCGAGAGCGCCGACGAGGAGATCGACCTCGGGAGCATGGATCAGGCCTTCTTCATCACCCGGAACCCCCTGATGCCGCCGGTCGCCAAACTCGACGAGGAACAGGCCGCGGTCGCGTTCATGCTCGGCGAGTCGATCGAGACCAGCGCGGGCGACCCCTCCCGCGCCGGCGAGTCGATCCGCGTCGTCGGCACCAACCCCTTCATCGTCGGGCCGGCGGGCGAGGAGGGGAACATCTTCCACGAACTGATCGACATCCTCGACGTCGACTGCTACGTCATCAACACGGGGTATCTCGGCGACAAATCCAAGGACATCGGCGTCACCGAGTCAGTGACGATCCTCACCGAGGCCGCTCGCGGCACCATCGAGTGGACGGACGACGAGCGGATGGGCCTGACCGTCCCCGAGTCGATTCCGGAACTCGACATCGAGGACTACTACGTCCCCGACCACGTCGACGATTACGAGGACGCACTCGCCGAGTTGCGCGCCGAGCGCCGCGAGTACCTAGAGCAGTTCGACGAACTCCGCGACGAGATCAAAGACGCCGTCTACTGATCGCCAGTTCCGGTCTCGGACCGGTCACAACCAACTGTCCCCGGACTTCAGACTGATACGGTCTCCCGTCCGTCATTGCCGGCGGGACCGCGACCGTCCTGCGGTTCCACCGGGAAATCGGCACGGAAAACCGTCTGACGCCCGATTTTCGAGCGGCGAGGCAGCACTTGCCGCGCACGGATACCGTTATATGTGTCGAGTTCCCACGGACCAATAATGAGTACACAGGTACGGAAACCGACCGCGAGAGTCTGCGAAGAATGCAGTCGAGTCGAACGATGGGACGAGAACCTCGAGGCCTGGCAACTCGCGCTCGAGGACGACGAGAAGCAAGTCGGTAACCCACACTGCATCCACGAGTGGGACATCAACGGTACGTTCAATCCGGTCAACGACGACGGGTAGCCCGGGCAACGTGTCCCGTGACGGGACGTTTTTGCCCACCTCGAGCGTAGCGTCGGATATGCCGACCGTCTACGTCACAGCGCCGCCCGAGGCGGCTGCGGAAATCACCGAGACGCTCGTCGAGGAACGGCTCGCGGCCTGCATCAATCGCCTCGAGACGACCTCGACGTACCGCTGGAAGGGAGAAATCCACCGCGACGAGGAGGTCGTCCTGCTGGCGAAGACCACCGACGACGCCTACGACGACCTCGTCGACCGCGTCCTGCAACTGCATCCCGACGACGTCCCCTGTATCGAACGCTTCGACGAGAGCGACGTCCTCGAGTCATTTGCGACGTGGCGCGCCGATAGCGTCGAGTAGTGACGGGCGATCGGACCCGCACGTGAGACGGTCACAGACGATGACTGCACGAATTAGCAACCCTTAAAACTCGCGCACGGGTTGTGACGGATATGGCTGGAACCATCGAAGTGCTCGTTCCGGGTGGCCAGGCCAATCCTGGCCCGCCGCTCGGTCCCGAGCTTGGACCGACCCCCGTCGACGTGCAGGCCGTCGTACAGGAGATCAACGACCAGACCGAAGCGTTCGACGGGACCGAAGTCCCCGTCACCGTCGACTACGACGACGACGGCTCCTTCGAGATCGACGTCGGCGTCCCGCCGACGGCCGAACTCGTCAAGGACGAGGCCGGCTTCGAGACCGGCAGCGGCGAGCCCCAGAAGGACTTCGTCGCCGACCTCTCGGTCGATCAGGTCAAACAGATTGCCGAGCAGAAACACCCCGACCTGCTGGCCTACGACCTCCGCAACGCGGCGAAGGAAGTCGTCGGTACCTGTGCCTCGATGGGCGTCACCATCGAGGGCAACGACGCTCGAGAGTTCAAAGAGCGCGTCGACGACGGCGAGTACGACGACGTACTCGTCGACGAAGCGGCAGCGTAATCACGGGCCGACCGAGTTTTGTCGTTTCTCGATGTCGCGTGCGTAGCCGCGCGCGTCGTTGCGAACCCTACAGTGCTATCTTCTGTAGCAGGCGTTCATGCGAGGCTACGAGTCGTCGGAACGGTATAGAGGACGCGAAGCGCCGGCGGGGGTGGCGGGCCGATTCAGATCTTGTTCGCGGGCGGGACGGTCCGGTCGTCGGGGCGGGCCGCGCCGACGCCGCCGACCAGCACGCGGACGCCAGCACCGATGCCGAGCGCGCCGGCGAGGGCGGCGACGGCCACCGTCGCCGGGAATACCAGACCGGCGGCCCCGTGGATGAGCCCGCCGACCAGAATACCGGTCCAGAGACGATCGCGGCCGACGATCGCGGCCGCGTTGCGCCCGAGCGCGGTGAATCCGATCGCGATCGCGGCCGGCAGGACCGTCACCCCGAGGATGACAAGCGGGATGCCAAAGAACGTCCCGACGCTCGTGTCGACGATGAGATACCCCGTCCCCGCGAGCCCGGCGACGACGAGCAGGCTCGGCAGTCCGAGACAGATCGAGATGACCGGACTGCGGCGGGATTTCGCGATCGCTCGCGTCCCGAAGTTCTGGAGCAGCCCCAGCACGACCATCGCGACGAGGACCGTCCCTGCGAACTGAATCCCCGCCCGCAAGAGCGGGTCGAGCGATCGATACGCCTCGAGTTCACCGCCGGCCGCCGGCATGGCGATCGAGCCGAGTACTGCCGGCCCGATACTGGTATATAAGTCTAATGGCCACATAGACGAATGGTATACGACAACGCATAATAGAACTTTCGGTGAAATGGACTGTAATGATTCCTTACGAAACTGATAGCTGCGCTGACGGAACGGACTCGCGGCCCGTTCATCGACTACGATCCGAGTACGCGTCGGAGATCGCCGCGTTCGGCCCTGACGCGAGCGCGCGGGTAGTTCGACGGGTTTAAGTCCAGCATCGCACTTGGTTCAAAAGAGACAGGCATCGCCTGTTTCACTGACCCGTAGGAGCAGTCCTGCGTACTACGGAGGTGAACGATGGCAGATTCGGATATTGAAACAGCAGTAGCCCGCGCACTCGAGGACTCGCCGGACCGGAACTTTACCGAGACGGTAGACCTCGCGATTAATCTGCGCGACTTAGACCTGAACGAACCGTCGAACCGCGTTGACGAGTCGATCGTCCTGCCGGCCGGAACCGGCCAGGAGACCCGCATCGTCGTCATCGCCGAGGGAGAGACCGCAGTCCGCGCCGAGGAGGCGGCGGACGAGGTTCTCTCGGCCGATGACGTCGCGGATCTGGACGACGACGAGGCCAAAGACATGGCCGACGAGACGGACTTCTTCATCGCCGAAGAGGCGATGATGCAAGACATCGCCCGGCACCTGGGTACCATTCTCGGTCCCCGAGGGAAGATGCCGGACCCGCTCTCGCCCGACGACGACGTCGTCGAAACCGTCAACCGGCTCAAAAACACCGTGCAGCTTCGCTCCGGCGACCGACGAACGTTCCACACCCTCGTCGGTGCCGAGGACATGGACGCCGAGGACATCGGCGACAACATCGACGTCATCCTGCGACGCCTGCACGCCGACCTCGAGAAGGGCCCCCAGAACATCGACGCCGTCTACGTGAAGACGACGATGGGGCCGTCCGTGGAGGTGGCCTAAATGAGCGCACAGGCCGAACGCAAGACCGAGAACCTTCCCCAGTGGAAGAAAGAAGAAGTCGCGGAGCTCGAGGAGATCATCGAGCGCTACGACAGCGTCGGCATCGTCGGCATCGCCGGCATCCCCTCGAAACAGCTCCAGGACATGCGCCGGGACCTGTACGGCACGGCCCAGCTGCGGGTCAGCCGCAACACGCTGCAGTCCCGCGCGCTGGAAGACGCCGGCTTCGGTGACCTCGTCGAACACGTCGAGGGCCAGGTCGGTATCGTCGGCACGAACGAGAACCCGTTCTCGCTGTACAAGGAACTCGAGGCGTCGAAGACGCCGGCACCGATCAACGAGGGCGAGGTCGCGCCGAACGACATCGTGATCCCCGAAGGTGATACCGGTGTCGATCCGGGGCCGTTCGTCGGCGAACTTCAGAGCATCGGCGCGAACGCGCGCATCGAGGACGGCTCGATTCAGGTCATGGAGGACTCGACGGTCCTCGAGGCCGGCGAGGAAGTCTCCGCGGATCTGGCGAACGTCCTCAACGAACTCGGGATCGAGCCCAAGGAAGTCGGGCTCGACCTGCGCGCCGTCGTCGCCGACGGCGTTCGCTTCGACCCCGAGGACCTCGACATCGACGTCGAGGCCTACGAGAGCGACGTGTCGACGGCCGCCGCCCGCGCACGGAACCTCGCGATCAACGCGAGCTTCCCGACCGCGAGTACGGCCCCGACGCTCATCGCCAAGGCCACGGGCGAGGCCAAGAGCCTCGGCCTGCAGGCCGCCATCGAGGACGAAGAACTCATGCCCGACCTCGTCAGCAAGGCCGACGCACAGCTGCGTGCGCTCGCGGCCCAGATCGACGACGAGGACGCCCTGCCCGAGGAACTGCAGGACGTCGACGCGGCCGCCCAGCCGGCGGCCGCCGATGAGGGCGACGCTGACGACGAATCGGCAGACGACCAGACAGAGGAGGCCGAGACCGAAGACGCCGACACCGACGACGATGACGACGAAGACGACGGTGACGGCGCGGCCGGTCTCGGCGAGATGTTCGGATAACTAACGGAGGACCCAACAATGGAATACGTATACGCTGCACTCATCCTGAACGAATCGGGCGAAGAGATCAACGAAGACAACCTGACGAACGTACTCGACGCCGCGGGCGTCGACGTCGAGGAGTCCCGCGTCAAGGCCCTCGTCGCCGCGCTCGAGGACGTCGACATCGACGACGCGGTCTCCGAGGCCGCAGCCGTCCCCGCCGGCGGGGCCGCCGCGGGCGGCGCTGCAGGTGCCGAGGAAGCTGCCGACGACGGCGACGACGAGGAAGAGGCCGAGGAGACCAGCGACGTGCCGGACACGACGGACGACGACGACGATGACGACGAGGCCGACGGCGAGGGCCTCGGCGAACTCTTCGGATAACGTCCCGTCGATCCGGTTTCGACGACATCCGATCCCGACTTTTTATTGACGCTCGAGGGCGAGTGGCGACGCCGTCGCGGTGACCGTATCGACGAGACGCTCGAGCGACGCGACCCCCGACCCGAGACCATTTACGGGAAGCCGCGGCCAGAGCCGGGGATGCCCGCGCCAGTCGAGGTGGTGAGCGAGCCGGTGGTGACCCTCCAGTTGCTAGGTTGGGTGCTGGCGGGCTCCCTACTGGGGTGTTGTAGCGGGCTCGTGCCGGGACTGCACGCCAACAACTTCGCGTTCCTGCTGGCCGGCGTCGTGCCGTCGGTGCCAGGCCCACCGCTGTTCGTCGGCTGTGCGATGCTCGCAGCCGGCGTCGTCCACACGTTCCTGAACGCCGTCCCCGCGATGGCGCTGGGCGTCCCCGACGCCGAGATGGCCGTCACCGCCCTCCCCGGCCATCGACTGGTCCTCGCGGGGCGGGGCTACGAGGCGATCCGTCTGTCGGCGCTGGGGAGCCTGCTTGCCGTCCTCGTGGCGGTCCCGCTCGCGCTTCCCGTGACCGCGGTCGTAACGGCCGCGTATCCGACGGTTCGGGCTCACCTCTCGCTCGTCCTCGCGATGGTAGCAGTAGCGCTGATCGCTTCGGAACCCACCCGACGCGGCCGGATCGGCGGTCTCGTTTCCTTCGCGCTGGCGACCGGACTCGGCGCGGTCGCGCTGGATCTCTCGCCGGACGCCCCGCTCGAGGCCGGCGGCACCCTCGCACCGCTTTTCGCCGGGCTGTTCGGCGCGCCGGTGTTGATCGACGCCGTCCGCGGGGGTGGCGTCCCGCGCCAGGAGGGCACGGCGGTCACGACCTCGCGACGGTTCGTCGGGACGACGGCGGTCGCCGGCTCGCTCGCGGGTGCCGTCGTCGGCTACCTCCCGGGAATCTCGGCCGCTATCGCTGCCGTCGCCGTGCTTGCGGTCGTGCCGAACGGGGCCAGCGACCGCGGCTACGTCGTCGCGACCAGTGGCGTCGACACGTCGAACACCATCTTCGCGCTTTTCGCACTGGTCGCCATCGGCCAGCCCCGGACCGGCGTGTTGGTCGCCTTCGAGGGAACTGCTGCGCCCCTCGAGCTGCCGATCCTGCTTGCGGCCGTCGTCGTCGCGGGACTGGTCGGGTTCGTCGCTGTGATCGCGCTGGGCGACGCGTATCTCGACGCCGTCGGGCACGTGTCCTACTGGAAGATTTCGGTGGCCGTCCTCGCCGTGTTGCTCGCGCTCTCGTACCTGTTTACCGGCGTTATCGGGATCGTGATCTTCGCCGTCGCGACGGGGATCGGAATGGTTCCGGTACGCCTGCGGTGTCGCCGCGTTCACCTGATGGGGGTCCTCATCGGGCCGTTGATGCTTGGACTCTGACTACTGACCGTTCACTCGTCGCTCGAGAGCGCCGCTCGAGCGGCTGCCACGAGTCGCTCGACCCGCGCCTCGGCGACCGGATTCGTCGTCTCGCCGCCGCGTTTGAGCGCGGTGCCGACGATGACGCCGTCGGCACCCGACTCGAGACAGTCGCCAACCGTGTCGCTCGTGACGCCGCTGCCGACGAACACCGGGGACTCGCCCGCGGCATCGCCGAGTGCGTCGGCGACGCGCTCGAGGTCAGCGAGCGACGTTTCGGCCCCGGTTCCGGGTCCGGAGACGATCACACCGTCGGCCCGCCCGCGCTCGACGGTCTCGATCGCGGCACGTTCGATGTCCCGGTCGCCGATCGGGCTCGCGTGCTTGACGTGGACGTCCGCGAGGATCGACACGTCGGTCGCGAGCCGGTCGCGCAGCCGGAGCGTCTCGTGGGCCCGGCCCTCGAGGACGCCCTGGTCGGTCGCTGCGCTACCGATATGAACGTTGACGCGAACGAACGCGGCGTCGGCGGCCGCGGCGACCGACAGCGCGGCCGCGGCGTCGTTGCGGAGGACGTTGATCCCGACCGGAACGTCGACGGCGTCGGTGACGGCCGTCGCGATCGCGGTCAGCTCCGCGACGACGTGTTTCGGTACGTCGTCGGGATAGAACGGAGCGTCCCCGAAGTTCTCGACGATGATTCCGTCGACCCCGCCAGCCTCGAGCCGGCGGGCGTCCGCGAGCGCGCGGCGACGGATAGCCTCACGGTCGTTCTCGTCTCCGTCGCCGAACCCCGGCGCGCCGGGCAGCGGCGGGAGATGGACCATGCCGATCACCGGGTGGGACGCGTCGAATCGGTCCATGATGGCGGATACCGTTTCCATATCGGCGTTGGAACCGCGACGACCATACCGGTACCGCGTTCGGCCGGGCCGACGCGAGCCGGCAAGCCCCGCTCCCTCCGCGGCCGTTTTCCTCCTGCCGCGGATACGACCGGTCGATGACTGACTTGCTTGCCGGACTGTCGTTGCGGGACCTCGAGACGCGGAACCGAATCGCCGTCTCGCCGATGTGTCAGTACTCCTGTGACCCGGACGGGCTCGCGACCGAGTGGCATCGCGTCCACCTCGGGAGCCGAGCCGTCGGCGGGGCCGGCATCGTCATGACCGAGGCGACCGCGGTCTCCCCCGAGGGCCGGATCACGCCCCACGATCTGGGCATCTGGAGCGACGACCACGCCGAGGCCCTCGAGCCGATCACGGAGTTCATCCGGGATCAGGGCGGCGTGCCGGCGATCCAGCTCGCCCACGCGGGCCACAAAGCGAGCAAGGAACGTCCGTGGGAGGGCCACGTCCCGATCCAGCCCGACGAAACGGGGCCCTCGGGGGCGGCCGGCTGGGAGGTACTCTCGCCGTCGCCCGACGCCTATCCGCCCTTCGACGGCGATCGGCCGGCGATGCGGAAGGCCGACGCCGAGGACATCGAGGGCGTAATCGACGCCTACCGCGCGGCGGCCGAACGATCGCTCGCGGCCGGCTTCGAGATCGCCGAGGTCCACGCGGCCCACGGCTACCTGCTCCACGAGTTCCTCTCGCCGGTCACGAACCGTCGCGAGGACGACTACGGCGGGAGCTTCGAGAACCGAACCCGACTGGTCCGCGAAGTAGTCGGCGCCGTCCGCGAGGTCTGGCCCGACGACAAGCCGGTTTTCGTCAGGATTTCGGGGACCGACTGGCTCGACGATCGGGAGTCGTGGGACATCGAGCAGTCGGTGCGGCTGGCCGACGACCTCGCCGATCTCGGTGTCGATCTGGTCGACGTGAGTTCCGGCGGGCTCCACCCCGACCAGTCGATTTCGGGCGGTCCGAACTTTCAGGTGCCGCTGGCCGAGCAGGTCCGGGAGGGCGCGGACGTCGCCGTCGGCACCGTCGGCGGCGTCACCGAGCCCGAACAGGCCGACGCCCTGATCCGCAACGAGCGAGCCGACCTCGTCCTCGTCGGCCGGGAGTTCCTGCGGGACCCGTACTTCGGGCTCCGCGCGACCGGCGACCTCGAGCGCGACCCCGACGCGGTCGCCGAGGCGTGGCCGGTCCAGTACCGACGCGCAACCCAGCGATAACGGGTCCGCAAGCAGGTACCCCGACGGTCACTCTCCGTCGTAGCCGTCGAGCCAGCCCGTGACCGCCGACTGCAACGCGCCGGTCGTCGTCCCGACGTTCAGCAGTTGATAGCCGTTCTCCGCCTTTTCGTTGACGTCGTCCATCCCGAAGCCGAGACCACCGACCGGGACGTCCGCCTCGATGGCGGCCGATCGGATCCGTTCGACGGCCTCCTCGACCTCCGGATGGTCGAATTCGCCCGGATGACCCAGCGAGACCGAGAGATCGAGCGGGCCGATGAAGACGAAGCCGAGTTCGGGGACGGCGAGGATGTCGTCGAGTTCGTCGAGCGCGGACTGCGTCTCGATCGTGACCCCGACGACGACCGACTCGTCCTCGCTGGTCACGTAGTCGTCGGTCAGCCCCCAGCGGCTCGCTCGAGGGTTGGCCATGCCCCGGCGACCGGGTTCGCCGTCGTACTCGAACCGACCGGCCCGGACCGCCGCCTCGAGTTCCTCGCTGCTTCCGACTCTGGGGAGGAAGACGTTCCGCACGCCGGCGTCGAGGGCCTTCCGCACGAGCGCGGGATCGGTATCGGGGAGCCGAACGAGTAGTTCGGTATCCGTGACGTCGGCCGCCCGGAGCAGTTCCTCCAGCCGGCCGCCGTCGACGGGACTGGGGCCCCCGTGTTCGAGGTCGATCCAGACGAAGTCGACGCCGAGGGCGGCGTAGAGTTCGACGACCGTCGGGCTGTACGTGTTCTCGAGGACGCCCAGCGCCACGTCGTCGGACTCGAGCGTCTCCCGAAGCGCGTTGGTTCGCGGATGCTGACTCACACGTCCGACTACACCGGCCACGGACTAAAGACCGGGGACGAACGGGCGGCGGCGGGCGGCGTTCGGGGGTCGAACCGACTCAGTCCTCTTTCCACTTGATCGAACAGCCCCGGGAGGGCTGCCACTCGAGGTCGACGTCCGCGCCGGCCAGCACGGCGTCGATTGCCTCGCGGATCTGATACCGGCTCGGTTCGTCGTCGGGGTTGGGCGCGTCGTCGAGTCGGCCATGGTAGACCAGTTCGAACTCGTCGCCGTCACGCGCAAAGAGGAACGGATCCGGCGTACAGACCGCACCGTACGCACGGGCGACGTCCTGACTCTCGTCGCGGAGATAGGCATCGTAGTCGATCCGTCCCTCCTCGACGAACGCTTGCATCGTCTCGAACGAATCGTCGGGATACTCCGCGGCGTCGTTGGGGTTGATCCCGACGACCGAGACGTCGTCGTACTCGGCGGCCAGTTCGTTCAGCAGGTCGAACTTCGCTTGCGCGTACGGGCAGTGGTTGCACGTGAACACGACCAGCAGCGCCTCGTCGTCGGCGAAGGAGTCGAGCGAATACGTCTCGCCGTCGACGCCCTCGAGGTCGAACTCAGGGGCGGGGTCGCCGGCCTCGAGTTCCGACTCGGACTCTGTGAGAACCATGGTCGTCGATTCGGCTCGTTCGGCCTTAGGTCTCACGTTCGGGGCGGTCGGTTCGCGTCCCGTCGACTCGCGACTGCCACAGCGGCCTAGCCGAACAGCTCCGCGAACTCGAGGAGCAAGCCGGGGACGACCAGCAGGGCGATTCCGCCGGCGATCAGGGCGAGCGGAACGATCAGGCCGATGTCGGTCAGCAGCCAGAGCCCGAGCCCGCCCAGGATCGCCAGCAGGCCGACCAGTCGGAGCAGCCAGACGACAGCACCCTCGAGTTCCGAATCGGCGACGACGTCGGCGAGTTCGAGTACCTCGTCCATAGCCGTTCGGGGCTGGCTCCCGGAGCCACTTAATTCCGGCGCCGTTCCGGCCGATCCGATCCCTCGAGTTCCACGCAACGACTTACATATTTGTACCCCGGGCCGCATCGACTGGGTATGAAGACGCTCGAGGTCACCGACGAACAGTACGCGTTCATCCAGCACCTCCGGGAGGAGATCTCCGAATCGGTCGTCGGCAAGTACGGCTTCGTCCGCGAGCAGGACGCGGTGCAGTTCCTGATCGACAACTTGGACGAGGAGATCGAACTCGAGGCCGACGGCGAGTTCGACTCCTCGGCGACTGACGACGTCGCGGCCTCGGTCGGGGCCGCCATCGACGGCGAGGCCGATCCCCACGACCTCGAGGAAGTCTCTTATATCGAGGGCGAGGCGCCGGGAACCGACGGGGTCGTGGACGACGCGGACGGGGACGAGGACCTCGAGTCCGAGTCGGACGATCCCGCGGAACCGGTCGACGACGATGCGAGCGACGCGGACGAAGGAGCCGATGACGACGGCGAGGACGGGGGAGGTGACGAGAGCGACGCGGACGACGAGAGCGACACCGACGGCGACGACGGATCCGACGATGACGGCTCCGCTGACGACGACGACATGTTAGACGAGATGATGAGCCTGCTCGAGACCCACGACGACAAGTGGGAGGAGGCGGCTTCGGCGGACTACCGGTATAGCGTCGATCTGCCGGACGGCTCGACCGAGCAGGTCCAGACGAAAGACGACGTGCGGGCGCTGTTGTTCAAGAACTACCGGTAGTCGGATCCCGAACGATCGTTCACGAACGAACAACGTTAGACCTTTACTCGCGCTCGCGCTTGCAGGCAGTATGAGTGAACGCGAGGTGCTCGAGTTGCTTCGTGAGAACGCGCGATACTCCGCGGCCGATATCGCGCGAATGACCGACCTCGACGAGAACGAGGTCGCAGCCACCATCGAGGAACTCGAGGCAGCAGGCGTCGTCCGCGGGTACCAAGCGGTCGTCGACTGGGACAAGCTCGCCGACGAGCGCGTCCGAGCCGAGGTCGAGTTGAACGTCACGCTCGACCGCGAGACCGGCTACGACGACATCGCCCAGCGCCTCGCACAGTTCCCGGAGGTCAAAGCCCTCCGACTGATCAGCGGCGACTACGACTTCGATATGGAGGTCGAAGGCGATTCCATCCGCGAGGTCTCGCAGTTCATCAGCGAGAAGGTCGCGCCCGTCCCCGAGATCACCCAGACGGTCACCCACTACGTGATGACCTCCTACAAGGAGAACGGGATCGAACTCGGCGACGGCGAGGACGACGACCGGCTTTCCTTCTCGCCCTGACCATGAGCTTCGAACTGTCAGACCGGGTGCAGACGGTGCCGCCGTCGGGCATCCGCCGGTTCTTCGAGATCGCCGACGAGCGCGACGATGTCATCTCGCTGGGCGTGGGCGAACCCGACTTCGCGACGCCGTGGGCGGCCCGCGACGCCGCCATCGCCTCGCTCGAGCAGGGCAAGACCTCCTACACCGCCAACCGCGGCAAGAGCGACCTCCGCGAGGCGATCGCCGACTACGTCGCCGATCGGTTCGATCTGGGCTACGACCCCGACGAGGAGATCATCGTCACCGCCGGGGCCAGTGAGGCCGTCGATCTCGCCTTCCGGGCGTTCGTCGATCCCGGCGACACGGTCGCGATCGCCCAGCCCTCCTACATCTCCTACGAGCCCGGCGTGATCTTCGCCGGCGGCGAAGTGCTGCCGGTCCCCACGAAAGAGGAAGACGACTTCCGGCTCACCGTCGAGGGCCTCGAGAAAGCGGGTGCCGACGAGGCCGACGTCCTCGTCCTCTGTTATCCGAACAACCCGACCGGCGCGATCATGCCCGCCGAGGACCTCGAGCCGATCGCCGAGTTCGCCCGCGAACACGACCTGATGGTCCTCTCGGACGAGATCTACGCAGAGCTGACCTACGACGGGGATCACACCTCGATCGCGAGCTTCGAGGGGATGCGCGAGCGGACGATCGTGTTCAACGGCTTCTCGAAGGCCCACGCGATGACCGGCCTCCGACTGGGCTATGCGCTTGGCCCGGCCGACGCCATCGGTGCGATGAACAAGATCCACCAGTACACGATGCTGTCGGCCCCGACGACCGCCCAGTACGCCGCCCTCGAGGCGCTCGATTCCTGCGAGGACGACGTCCGGGAGATGGTCGATCAGTACGACCGCCGCCGACAGTTCGTCCTCTCGCGATTCAGAGAGATCGGGATGGACGTCTTCGAGGCCAAGGGGGCGTTCTACTGCTTCCCCGAGGTCCCAGAGGGCTTTACCGCCGAGGAGTTCGCCGAGGAAGTGCTGCGCGAACAGGGCGTGGCCGTCGTTCCCGGCGACGTCTTCGGCACCGGCGGCGAGGGCCACCTGCGGATCTCCTACGCGACCGGCCTCGAGGACCTTCGGGAGGCGCTGAACCGGATCGAGGCGTTCGTCGCCGACAACGCCTGAGCCGGCATCGCCGACCCGTATCGTTTTGTCGGCCGAGTCGCCGAGACGAGCGGTCCCGCCGCGAGACCCCGGCTCGAGGGTCCTCAGGGGTCGTCGACATCGCCATTCGACGCGTCCCAGACCGCGAGCGTGGCGGCGGAGACGAGCAGACCGAGGCTCGGCAGCAGGCCGGATCGCAGCCGGCGGTCCAGCCCGAGTTCGAGGAGGCCGCTCGCGAGCAGGACGAGACAGACCGCGAGGACGGTCGCGCTGCCGAGGAGGATCGAGAGTCGTTCGAAGAAGTCGACCATGGCGTCGTTCCTATCCGATCGATCGGGATAACTCGCCTGCCTGGACCGGACGACCCGACTCCGCTCGGCGCCGACCCATGTCACTCAGACACACACCGGCGCTCGGCCACGACACTGAAATAGGGGGTTTACTAACTATCCAGTAACTATCCGTCGATGATTCCAACGGTTGCGAGCGGTTATCTATTCGGGTGTGGGGGCGGGACTACGCCGCCGAGACGGGTGTGGGGTGGCGAGTCGTGACGATGCGTTCCGTACCGATCGTCGATCGCGTCACCGACGCCTTCTTCGCTCTCGATACGAGCTTTCGGTTCACCTATCTCAACGAGCGGGCGGAGACGTTGCTGAAACGCTCCCGAGAGGAGCTGATCGGGCGGGTCATGTGGGACGAGTTCCCCCAGACCGTCGAGACGCAGTTCCCCGAGGGCTTTCACCGCGCGATGGACGAACAGGTGCCGGTTTCCTTCGAAATCTATCACGCCCCCCTCGAGACGTGGTTCGAGGCACGGGCCTACCCCTCCGAAACGGGCCTCTCCGTGTTCATGCGCGACGTCAGCGAGCGGAAGGCTCAGGAGACGACGCTCGCCCAACACGCCGCGGTCGTCGAGGCGATCCGCGACGCCGTCGTCACGCTCGATCGCAACCGCGAGATCATCACCGTCAACGGCGCGACCGAGTCGGTGCTGGGCGCGGGCCGTTCGACGCTCGTCGGCGAACACGTCGAGACCCTGACCGAAGTTGCGGGGATCGACGACGATGACGCCGTCGAGATCGGACGGGCGATCACCGACGTCGACGTCGGCAACGCCGCCCATCGCCAGCTCGAGTTGCCCTACGTCGGCCCCGACGGCGACGACCGGATGGGCGAGTTCCGGTTCGTCCCCGTCGAGGACAACGCCGCGACGGTCGCCGCGATCGTCCGGGACATCACCGATCAACACGAGTACGACCGCGTCGTCACGTCGCTGCACGAGGTTACCCGCTGGCTGCTCGAGTCCGACGATCCCGAGGAGATCTGTGCGATCGCCGTCCACGCCGGCAGCGACCTGCTCGATCTCCCCATCAGCGGCGTCTGGCTGCTCGAGGAGGAACAGGGCTACCTCGAACCGGTCGCCGGCACCGCGGGGGCCCACGACGAGTTCGGCGGCCTCCCGCGGTTCAACCCCGGCGAGGGGTTGGTCTGGGAGGTCTTCGAGGGCGGCGAGGTCCAACTGTTCGACGATCTCGGCGATACCGACGGGCTCTACAACCCCGAGACGCCGCTTCGATCGGAGATCATCGCCCCGATCGGGACCCACGGGGTCCTCATGACGGGCTCGTACGACCCCCACTGGTTCGACGAAACCGACGTCGACCTCATCTCGACGCTCGTCGAGAACACTCGCGCCGCCCTCGATCGGGCGGACCGGGAACGAGTCCTGCGGGATCGGACGGCCGAACTCGAGCGCCAGACCGAACGCCTCGAGGCCGTCGCCGAGATCCTCTCGAGCGACCTCCAGAACCAGCTCGAGGCCGTCGCCGACGCCCTCGCGGACGACGGAGCCGACGAGTGGGAGTTCCCGCTGGCGGAAGACACCGTCGAGACGACGCTCGACCGGGCCGAACGGCTCGTCGACGACGTCCGGGAGTTCGCCCGCAACGCCTCCGCGGTCGGCCCGCGCAGCCGGCTCCGGCTCGAGTCGGCGATCGACGACGCGCTCGCCGATTCCCGGCTGGACCCCGATAACGTCGTCGTGGACGCGCCGGCCGCGCTCCGGGCTGATCCCGACCGATTCGTCCACCTCCTCCAGACAGCGTTCGACAGCGCGGTCGCTCGGGCGAGCGACGACGTAACGATCCAGATCGGACTGGTCGGGTTCGAAGACGACGGCAGCCGCGGGTTCTTCCTCCTCGATGATGCCGCGGAAATCCCGCCGAACGCACACGATCGCGTCCTCGATCCGACTGCCGACGACGACACCGCGATCGACGGCCTCGGGCTCGCGCTCGTCCGGGCGATCGCCGAGGCCCACGACTGGACGTGTACGGTCACCAACGGCGACAACGGCGGCACCCGGATCGAAATCAGGGAGATAACGACCCTCGAGCGGGACCCCGCGTAAACGTTATTCCGTTTCGAACGACTCACCCGCGATGTCCCGCCAGAGCTGTCGGTAGCCATCCTGCGCTAAGAGTTCCTGCATCGTGTCGTCGACCCGGACCCGGAGGACGGCCAGTCGGTCCTCGAGTTCGGCGTACTCCTGACTCGACTGGCGTTCGGCCGCGGTCTTCTGGTCGTCCAACAGCGCCTTCTTCGCGGCGAGCGCGAAGAACTCACGGAGCTGGTCGTCGTAGGTCGAACGAAGCAGTAACTGGTCGATCACGTCGACGAGTTCGTCGCCCGAAACCGGCTTGACCAGGTAATCGTCGAACCCCATCTCGACGATGTCGAAGTCGGGTTCAACCGCTGTCACCATCGCGACCCGGCAATCGAGGCTCCGTTCCCGCATGGTGTCGAGGACGGTATCGCCCGAGAGCCCCGGCATCCGCCGATCGAGCAATACGATGTCGATCGTCTCATCGATCGCATCGAGCGCCTCGGCGCCGTCGTAAGCCGTGCGGACGCGACACTCCTCCTCGAGCCAGGCGGCATAGAGATCCGCGAGGTCGGGCTCGTCTTCGACGATCAGGACGGATGGGGTATCGGACATCGATGTTCCTCCGGCTGTGCCGTTCGCGGAGAATCCGTGCCGAACGAATATCAATATACCGGAGAGTAGCGGTAGTAAGGTGGACGTCGATCGCGGTCCCCGCCGATCATCACGCCGCGACCGTCACTCGAGGCCGCGTTCGATCGTTGCGCGCCGTTCCCGAATCTCGGCGGCGTCGGTTTCGATCGTCCGGTCGCCGACGGCGACGGACAGCGACCCGTCGTCGGTCGCCGTGCCGAGTTCGACGACGGGGGCGACGCCGTCGAACGCCTCGCGGACTGCCTCGACGGATTCGGTCTGGATCAGCGCGCGACCCGGCTGCTCGTGGAACAGTTCGCCGGCGGGGTCGTCGCCCGGCAGCGACACCTCAAGCCCGGCCTCGTCGGTGACCATCTCTGCGAGGGATACGGCGAGCCCACCGTGGCTGACGTCGTGAACCGCGAGCGTCGCGTCGTCGTCGGCCACCGCGGCGAGGGTCTCGATCAGGGCCGCGGGGTCGCCGGGCAGTGCGGGGAACCGGTCGCTGCCGCCGAACTGTGCGAGGTACTCGGAGCCGCCCAGCCGGGCGTCGCCGGTCTCGAGGCCCAGATCGCCGACCAGCACCAGGTCGCCCTCCGGTGCGGCCGACAGCGGTGGGGCGTCGTAGCCTTCTTTCGCTCCGACTAGCGCCAGCGTCGGCGTCGGGGGGATCGGCCCGGCGACGGAGTCGTTGTACAGCGAGACGTTGCCTCCGACGACCGGCGTCGACAGCGTTTCGCACATCTCGGCGAGGCCGTCGACGATGCCCTCGAAGCCGCCGTAGACGTCGGGCTTCTCTGGGTTGCCGCCGTTGAGACAGTCGACCGCGGCCAGCGGCGTCGCACCCTTGGCCGCGACGTTGGTCGCGTTCTCGAGCGCGATCGCGCGAGCGCCCTCGTAGGGCGCGGCTGCGGTCCAGTTCGGCGCGGCACCGGACGAGAGCGCGAGTCCCTGCTCGGCCTCTCTGACCGCAACGATGGCCGCGTCGTCGCCGGGGCCGACGCTCGTTCGAACGCCGACCTCGTGGTCGTACTGTCGGTAGACCCACCGCTTCGAGGCGGTGTTCGGGCTCTCGACGACGGCGTCGAAGGCGTCCTTAAGATCCGCGGCGGGCAGGTCAGTCTCGGGTTCGGCGGGGTCCTCACTCGCGAGGTCGTTCATCGGCGCGCCCTCGCCGAGGAAGTAGGCGTCGACGTCGACGACGGTCTCGCCCTCGAAGGTGCAGGTGTAGTTGCCGTCGGTGACCTCGCCGATGACCGAGCAACCGAGGTCGAACCGCTCGGCGATCTCGCGCACCCGCTCGACGTTGTCGGGTTCGACCTCGTAACACATCCGCTCCTGCGATTCGGCGAGCAGGATCTCGAGCGCGTTCATGTTCGGTTCGCGCTGGTGAACTCGCTCGAGTTCGATTCGCGCGCCGAGGTCGGCCTTGGCGACCATCTCGCTCGAGGCCCCGCCGAGGCCGGCGGCACCGAGGTCGCGGGCGGATTCGATCAGGTTCTCGTCGACGAGGGCCTCGTTGGCCTCGATGAGGAGTTTCTCCGCGTAGGGGTCACCGACCTGGACCGCGGGCCGGTCTTCGGTTTCGGCGTCCTCCGCTAGGTCCTCGCTGGCGAAGCTCGCGCCGCCGAGGCCGTCGCGGCCGGTGGCGTTGCCGACGAGGACGAGCTTGTTGCACGGTTCCTGTGCTTCGGCAGTGACCAGCCGGTCCTCGTTCGTCAGGCCGACGCAGGCGACGTTGACCAGCGGGTTGCCCTCGTAATCGGGATGGAAGTCGACGCTGCCGGCGACGGTGGGGACGCCGATACAGTTCCCGTAGTGGCTGATCCCCTCGACGACGCCCTCGAAGAGGTACTTCGAGTGGTCGTCGCCGAACTCGCCGAAGTACAGCGAGTCGGCCAGTGCGATGGGGTAGGCCCCCATCGAGAGCGTATCCCGGACGATGCCACCGACGCCGGTCGCCGCGCCGTCGAACGGGTCGACATAGGAGGGGTGGTTGTGGCTCTCGATCCCCATCGTGATGTACGTCGCGTCCTCGCCCTCCTCGCCGGGGAGCGCGACGACCGCCGCGTCGTCGCCCGGCCCGACGACGACCTGCGCCCCCTCGCTCTCGAAGGCCGACAGCAGCGGTCGCGAGGAGCGGTACGCACAGTGTTCGCTCCAGAGGTTCTCGAACAGCGCCGCCTCCGCTCGAGTCGGTTCCCGCCCCAGCTCGGAAACGACGAGTTCGCGGTCCGAATCGGCAAGACTCATTCACCTAGGTGGTGAAAGTCGGCCGGTAAATGGGTTTCTATATGCACGTTTATGCATATTGTCGGTCGGGTTCGACGATCGCAACCGACGGACCGAGTCGTTTTTGATCAGGCCGCCTAAACGTACGCTCGTGCTGTCGGTCGAACTCCACACGCACTCGTCGCTGTCCTACGACGGTCGCGACCCGGTCGAACTCATCTTGGAGCAGGCCGAGGCCGTCGGGCTGGACGCGATCGCCGTGACGGACCACGACGAGATCGACGCGAGCCTCGAGGCCGCCGAACTGGCCCCCGAGTACGGACTGGTCGGGGTTCCGGGCATGGAAATCTCGAGCAAGGCCGGCCACGTACTGGGGCTGGGACTCGAGGAAGCGGTCCCGCCGGGACTCTCCTTCGAGTCGACGCTCGAGGCGATCCACGACCAGGGTGGGCTCGCGGTGATCCCGCATCCGTTTCAGGAGGCCCGCCACGGCGTTATGGCCCGTATTTCCCGGGACCAGCTCGCGCTGGGCGACGCGATCGAGGTCTACAACTCGCGGCTGTTTACCGGCCGCGCGAACCGACAGGCCGAGCGCTACGCCCGGTCGCGGGAGCTACCGATGACCGCCGGCAGCGACGCCCACATCAGCGAGATGGTCGGGCAGGCGGTCACCCGAGTCGACGCCGACGAGCGCTCGGCCGATGCGATCCTCGCGGCCATCGCCGACGGCCGGACGACCGTCGAGGGGAAGCGAACGCCGTGGCGGATCAGCGTCCAGCAGTTCGCCGGCGGGGTCACGCGACGACTGAGCCGCGTTCTGAGTATCCTCCGATGACCGACGAATTGCGCGGCGACCCGGCGACCGTCCGCGACGCCATCGAGCGGGCCGATCCGCTGCCCGGTGGCACCGGCTTCGCCGGGCGTGTCGACGGCCGCCTCGTCCGCGATATCCTCGGCCGGGAGCCGCTGTTCGTCGACGCCGACGACTCCGCGGACGAGGGGCGGGCGTGGGCGTTCGAGCCGGCCCCGCTCGAGGACCCCGTCCTCTTCCCGGCCGGCGCGGCCGCAGCCGCTGACGAGCCGCTTCCTCAGCCGGAATCGCACTGGTCCCTTCCCGATCCCGAGCCACGCGCCCCCGAGCGCGCGCTCGCATCCCTCGAGCGGGCGATCGAGACGGCGGCCGACGCCGCGCTGGGGGCCGACCGCGATATCGCGGTCGCCTTCTCCGGCGGGGTCGACTCGGCGCTGGTCGCCGAACTGCTCGACGCACCGCTGTACGTCGTCGGCTTCCCCGACAGCCACGACGTCGAAGCCGCGCGGACGGCCGCCGACGCGATGGACCGCGAGCTGACGGTCGTCGACCTCGAGCCCGCGGACCTCGAGCGGGCGGTGCCGGAGGTCGTGCGAGCGACCGGCCGGACGAACGCGATGGACGTCCAGATCGCCCTGCCGCTGTACCTGGTCGGCGAACGCGTCGCCGCCGACGGGTTCGACGCGCTCGCGGTCGGACAGGGCGCGGACGAACTGTTCGGCGGCTACGAGAAGGTCGTCCGACTCGACCACCGGGTTGCGGCCGAGACGGTTCGGGGGGCCGTCCGGGAGGGGATCCGGAGCCTCCCCGAGCAGCTGCCGCGGGACGTGTTGACGATCGAAGCGACGGGGCTCGAGCCCGTCGCGCCGCTTCTCCACGACGCCGTGATCGAGGCCGCGCTTCGGCTCCCCGACGAGCTACTGGCCGACGCCGAGGAACGGAAACGCGGCTTCCGCCGCGTCGCGGCCGACTATCTCCCAGCCGAAGTCGCCCAGCGGGACAAGAAAGCGGTCCAGTACGGCAGCCTCGTCGCCCGCGAACTCGACCGGCTCGCTCGACAGGCCGGCTACAAGCGCCGGATCGACGACCACGTCGACAAGTACGTCGCCGCGCTGTGTTCGGACGGGCCGACCGAACGCGACTGAGATTTAAGACGGCAGCGGACAGAGGCTCGCGGTGAAGATCACCGTCTCGTCGGTCTCGTTGCTCGCCCCGTGGACGACGCCGCGCTCGTGGTGGACGACGCCGGGCGCCTCGATCGCCTCGCGTTCGTCGTCCTGCACGACGGTCACCGTCCCCTCGAGGACGTGAAAGACGTTCGTGCTGTCGGGGTGGTCGTGGGCCTCGAGTTCCGCCCCCGGACCGAGGGCAAAGGCTTTCACGAGGACGTCGTCGCTGACGGCCAGTTCCGCGGTCTCGACCTCGCCGTCGGCCGGCTCGAGGTCGGCGATCGATTCGGCGTAGCTATCGAGCATGTGGGACGGTTCGCTCGAGTCCACTATAACGCTCGGGGAAGACTACGATAGAACAGGAAGGCGCCACACTCTGGCGGCGGCCATCGAGGGTTCAGTCTTCCGTCTCGGTCGGCAGCTTGTTCGTCGGTTCGTGGGAGACGTTCTCCGAGACTTTGCGGCGGTTCTGCTCGCCGATCCGGTCGGCGATCTCGCCGACGACGTCCTCGAGGGAGTCCTGGACCTCGCTGTCGTCGTCCTTGACGAGGGCCCCTTCGCTGCCGTCGGCCCCGAAGTCGGGGTGGATCGGGATCCGACCCAGCAACGGCACGTCGTACTTGTCGACGATGGTGTCGGCCCCGCCGGTCCCGAACAGCCCGTGCTGGTCGCCACAGGACGGACAGACGAACGAACTCATGTTCTCGACGACGCCCAGTACCGGCGTGTCGTGTTTGTTGAACATCTGGATCCCCTTGCGGGTGTCGTCCAGGGCCATCTCCTGGGGCGTCGTGACGACGACCGACCCGGTCACTGGCATCGACTGCAGGAGGTTCAGCGTCGCGTCGCCGGTCCCCGGTGGCAGGTCGACGATGAGGTAGTCGAGTCGGCCCCACTCGACGCCCTCGAGGAACTTCATCATGAACTTGTTGACCATCGGGCCGCGCAAGATTGCGGGGTCGTCCTCGTCTTCCATCATCATCCCCATGCTGATGACGCGGACGCCGTCGGACCGCGGCGGCACGATCTCCTCGTTGGGCGTGACGCCGGGGTCGCTCTCGACCGGCAGGATCTGGGGGACGTTCGGGCCGTGGATGTCGGCGTCGAGTAGCCCGACCATCGCGCCGCGTTTCTGGAGGCCGGCAGCGAGGTTGGCCGCGACCGTCGTCTTGCCAACGCCGCCTTTCCCCGAGGAAACGGCGATGACGTTGCGAACCCGCGGGAGGACCTCCTGATCGAAGCCGTGTTCCTCGTCGACGTGTGCCCGCAGGTCGGGCTCGAGGCCGGCGTCTTCGATGACGTCACGGACTCGGTTGCCAAGTTCCAGTTCCGAGGGCGCATACGGCGCGTTGAGGGCCAGCGAGATCCGGGCGGTCTCGTCGTCGATCCGGACGTCGTTGACCAGCCCCAGCGAGACGATGTCCTCGCCGATGTCGGGGTCCTCGACCCCCTCGAGTTTGATTTCGAGTTCGTGTTCGGTGATGCTCATAGTGGCTGTGTGATACGAATGAAGGGGATCGAACGGGATACGTGTGATGGTTCGGCCATCGAAGCCGTTGCTATCGGGATGCGGACACGAGAAAAATGCGAAAAGCGGAACGGACGTTCGAACGCGATACGACTCGGTTACGGCGGGCCGACGCTGCTGATCGGCTCCGGCGGGCCACCGTAGAACACGACGCCGATCAGCACGGTCAGGATGAACATCCCGACCCACATCGACGTCGTCAGACCGACGAGATAGCCAACGCCCATCAGCCCGGACTTCGTGTCGCGGGGTTCACCGAGGAACCACGCCGCGAGCATGATGTAGACCGGAACCAGGATGATCGCGAAGATCACCCACGTCCCTTCGTTGGCGAAGCCGGTGAAGCCGCTGGTCCCGTCGTAGCCGTGGTACAGCAGCGTCGACGAGAGTGCCAGTGCTGAACTCATGCTTCCACCTCCGGTTCGGTCGCGTCGTCACCGTGTTCGTGGTCGCCGCGCATGTGTTCGACCGCGTGGAGTTCGACCACGGGAACGAGCTTCGAGAGGTTGAGGAATAAAAGTGCAACCAATCCGGCCGTCCCGACGAGCGAGAGCCATTCGATCGCGCTCGGGAAGTAGGTCCCGGGCGTGTTGGCGTAGATGTCGAACGTGGGGTGCAGGAACCCCTCGACGACGAACAGGATCTTTTCGGTCAGCGTCGCAGTGAGGATCGCACAGCTGGCGACCAGCGCCCGTTTCTTACTGAACAGCGACGGGCGAATCGCCTGCAGGAAGATATAGACCAGCGTGAGGAAGGCCATCGCCATCGCCATCTGATACAGCGGGTGGGCCATCTTCGCTTCGGCCGCGACCGCGCTGTTGGTCGGCCCGAGGAAGACGCCGTTGATGTTGGCCTGCAGCTGGAACCAGAGGAACAGCAGGGTGAAGAAGCCGAGCCACAGGAGCAGCCCGCGGAAGATGTCGTCGGTGATGATGTGGTCCCAGTCGTAGGCACGACGGAACGCATAGGAGATGATCATCACGCCGCTGATCGCCGACATCAGTGCGATGGCGAGGAACATCGGCCCCTGAATCCCACCGCTCCAGGCGGGCATCGCCGGGAGCAGTGCGAACAGCCACGGGATGACGCCGCCGTGGAGCAGGAGCGGGGCCATGATGATGACCGCCGCCGCGAGCCACCAGACCATCCGGTCGATGACTTCGTCTTCCTTCTCGGAGTAGCCGATCGTCATGATCTTGTAGACCGGCTCGAACATGTCCGGCAGATCATCGCGCAGTCGGCTGATGTCGTAGCGAAGCGTCAGTCCGAGGTAGGTCGCCGACAGCACGAAGTAGGCCGTAATGACCGTCACGTCCCACACTAGCGGCGAGTTGTTGACCGTGATGTGGTAGTGACCGATGACGCTCGTAACCATCCGGTCCGGACGGCCCATGTGGACCAGAATGTAGAAGCCGGCGGCCGAGAGGCCACCGATCGTCGTCATCTCCGCGAGTCGGGCAATCGGCATATAGCGGTCCATACCGAGCAGTCGGACGGCAGCTGAGAGGATAATGCCGCCGTGTGCGACACCGACCCACCAGATGAACGCGCCGATGTACAGGCCCCACGTCGAGCCACCGCCGCTCCCCCAGTCGCCGAGGCCGGTAACGATCAGCCCCTTCTGGAGCTGGTAGGCCCACGCGATCAGGAAGGCGACGAGGCCCAGTGCAGCGGCCCCGTACAGGATGATGTACTTCTTCGTGAACGTGTTGATCGGGCGGAGAATGTCCGCTTCGGTCGGCTCCTTCGTACTCATAGGGACACCCCGTCGACGTGTCCGACCGTTTCCTTGTCAAGGTACTCCTGGCGCTTGTCGAGCAGGTCGACGTCCTCGTACTTGGTCGGCCCCTCGACCTGGTGGGCCTCCGGCCCGGGCTGGGTCCCGAGGTAGGTGACGTTCGGGTTCGTCCCGACGTCCTCGAGCAGCTGGAACGAACTCGGGTCGCCGGCGTACTGCTCGAGCCGGATCTGAGCGGAGTCTTCGAGGGAGTCGGTCATGTCCAGATCCAGCGTCGCGAGGCTCTCCTCGCTCTCGAGGTCGACGTACTCCTCGAGCGCGGTGACGAACTCGAGGACCGTCTGTTGCTTCTCGAGGATGCTGTTGTTCTCCCCGTCACCGGGCTCGGTCTCGCTCTCCCGGCTGCGGATTTCGATCGCCTTCGCGATCGCGACCATGTCCGCGTCGAGGTCCGCGTCTTCGGTGCTGTCGATCGCCTCGATGGCGGCCTCGAGGCTGTCGCCGTCGCTGACGTTGCTGTCGACCACGTCGGCCGACGGGATGTCGGTGTTGAGGTTGATCACCGCGCGGCTCTTGGTCGGGTACTCGCGGTGCTGGGAGGGATCGCTGGCCTCGTCCTTGACGTTCCCGAACTGGATCGCGTTCGGCGGACAGGCCGTTTCGCAGGCGGTCGTTCCGACCTTCTCCTCTCCCTGTTTGCCGTCCTGCATGGACGGACACATCGTACACTTGCTCATCACACCACGGGGCGCTCGGCTGTCGACCCAGCGCTCGCCGTGTTCGTACTTGGCGTGGGTGATCTCGTCGGGATCCTCGGGGTCCTCGAACCCGTCAATGTCCTCGTAGGCGACGTCGGGGTCGTCCCACTGGAAGTAGTTGACGCCGTAGGGACAGGCGACCTGACAGTAGCGGCAGCCGATACAGACGTCGTAGTCGGTCAGGACGAGGCCGTCCTTGTCGCGGGTGTGACGGGCCGTGGTCGGACAGACCTTTTCACAGGGAGCGTCCGTACAGTGCTGGCACGGCCGCACGAGCATGTTGAAGTCGCTGAGTCGGTTGAAGTCGCTATTGACGTCGGTATTGCCGCTCTCGCTGGCACCGTGATGGTTCTCGTCCTCCCAGGCCATCACGTACATCCAGTTGACCCCCTGGTCGAGGTCGTTCTCCTGGGAACAGGCGGTCATACAGGAGAGACAGCCGTCACAACGCTCGAGGTCGATCGTCATCCCCCACTGGGTGTCGCTCTCCTCGGTGGTCTCCTGTCGGGGCCCCTTCTCCGCCGCGAGGCTCTGTTCGGGGCCGTCCGCGACGGTACCGAACGCGCCCATCCCGACGGCCGCAGCGCCGACCCCCATCTTCTTCATGGTTTCACGACGGGTCTCGTCGCCGTCGCCGTCGAACTTGTCGAGCATTCTGGAGGCGGTTCCTTTCGCCTCCTCCTGGGCCGCCTCGTAGGCTTCCTTGGTCGGGCGCTCGTCCTCGCCGAACTCCTCCATGACCTCCTCGTGGTAGCGGTCGTGGAATTCGGCCTCGGAGAGTTCGCCCTCGGTGACCCGCATCGCGTCCTGGGCCATCTTCATACCGAGTTCGCTGTCGTACTCGGTATCGTCGAGCATCGACTCGAGTTCGTCTTCCCACTCCTCACCGAGTGGGTGGAATGATTCGTCGTCCGTACTCATTAGATCAGAACACCTCTGTATATGACACTGGTGTCATGCCGGGGCTACTCGACGGCATGCACTTCAAATCGTTCATTTGTGGATCCTCACTCCGGGACTCACAACCCTACTCGGATGAAGCATCGAGCCGATTTCCAACGGCTGAGAATCAATGCGACTATGTTCGTGAGTATAAGTGGAGGGTGCTATACTAACGGCTGGCCCGAGCATCGGAGACCCGGATCGAGCGCACGGACATATAACGAACAGACGATCCGACTTAGCTGGTCGCGAGTTGCTCTTCGAGTTCCTCCTCGTCGTCGAGTCCCGGGAGGTCCTCGACGAACCGCTTGACGATCGCCTCCTCGGCCCGGTGGAGCGTCTCGCTGCAGGTCGACTTGGCGATGTCCAAGTGATCCGCCAGATCGGTCAGCGAGCAGCGCCGCGGGGTGTCGTAGTAGCCCTCGTCGACCGCAGCGACGACGACCTCGAGTTGGCGCTCGGAGAGCAGTTGGCTCTCGTGGAGCCGTTCGCGGACGTGTTCGATCCGGTACTGGAGCCCGAAGTGTTCGAGCTGTTCGGCGAGTTCGGCGAGTCGCTCCCGGGAACCGGTCACCTCGATCTTCGCCTCGCCGTCCTGAATCTCGACCGGCAACTCGATGGGCATCCCCGACTCTCGAGAGGAAAACAGCAGCAACGGGGCCGTCGTCTCGAAGTGGACCGTCGCCTCGTTGTCGCTCCACTGGGCCAGCGTGAGTTCGGTGAGCTGGGGGTGATCGTTCATGTCCTCGATCACCTCCGGCACCGACGAGCCGGCGATCCGGACGAGAGCGAACCCGGACTCGGAGCCGGGGACGGCGGCCAGCACCCGGAAGGTCGATTCGGGGTAATCCGTCGATATCTGTTGGATCCAGACCTCCTCGGGCATCGTGAGACTGAGTGTTGCTTGGGCCATACGAACGTGTTCCGTTCGAATCTATATCCCGGTAGTTACGAATATGTTCGCCCATTTCCTACCGACTGGGAAGTTCGTCCTGCTCGAACACGTTCGGACGAACGACCATCGGTCCGCGGCCGGAACGTGTAACTGATGGCGACCGAATCCACCGAACGAACGCTCGACGTCCGCGAGATCGATGGACCACCGTTCGACGACATCATGGCCGCCCTCGAGGAACTGGAGACCGACCAACGGCTCCGGCTGATCGCCCCGTTCGAGCCGAAGCCGCTCTACGAGGTACTCGACGATCGCGGGTTCACCCACGAGAGTCGGGAACGGGAGGGCGGTGTCTGGCACGTCCTCATCGAGCATGCGTAGGCCCTACGGGTCCGCCCCCGAGCTGGTACCGAACATATTCGTGCAAACGCCGATGCGGGACTCGATCCGAGTACGGGTTGCATGACGCGACTCGACGTCAGGGACATCCCGCCGGTGAACCGCCATCCGACCATCCACGACGAGTTCGAGGCCCTCGAGCCGGGCGAGGCGCTGACGATCGTCAACGATCACGAGCCCAAGCCGTTGTTCTACGAGTTCGAGGCCGAGGTCGAGAGCTTCGACGCCGACGGCTACGAGGTCGAACAGGTCGCACCCGACGAGTTCGTCGCGACGTTCCCGAAAGTAGAGGCCTGATCGAGCCGGCCGGTGACCGAACACGTACGGGAGCAGAGATAGCCGATACCGGCTCGAACCGACACCTATGCAATCGCCAGCCTCGATCGTCGACCGAACCGACGCACCGGACGACCGACAAACGGAGACGATCGACGTCCGATCGGCCGGGCCGCCGGAGCCGCTCCAGCGGACGCTCGAGACGCTCGTCGAACTGCCCGACGAGACGGTTCTCGTCCAGCGAAACGACCGCGTTCCCCAGTTCCTCTTCCCGAAACTGGACGACCGCGGCTACAGCTACGAGACGGTCGAACGCGACGACGACGTCGTGACGGTCATCTGGCGTGTCTAAGGCCGCCGGGCGACCGACGGATCGGGCGACTGACCGGTCGCGGGATCGCGGAAACGGGGACGGTAACGGCTGGGAGTGTACCCACGGATGACAACGGAACACAGTCAACGACGGTTCGCGGACCTACTGACAGCGACGGTGATCGCGGCGTACGTCCTCGTGGCGCTCGGGACCGCCGTCTCGACGACCGATAGTGCGGCCGCCTGCAGCGCGTGGCCGACCTGTTCGACCGATCCGATCATCGGCTCGGCCACCGGCGACACCCTCCTCTACTGGGGCCATCGCGTGGCGGCGCTCGTGGCCGGCTGCCTCGTCCTCGCGTCCGGGCTCGCCGCCCGCCGGGTCGAGGTCAACCGCCGTGTGGCCGCCCTCATCGGTTGTGCGCTCGTTCTCTTTCCCGTTCAGGTCCTCCTCGGTGCGACCATCGCCGTCGGTGGGCCGTCGGTCGCCGGCCCCGTCCACCTCGCGCTCGCGATGGCTATCTTCGCCTGTCTCCTCGTTGCGCTCGTGTTCACCCTCGATGACGGCACGCTCGAGGAGGAGACGGACCGGTTGACGCCGACGCCCGAGTCGCCGACCAGCGGCGATGACGCGGGCGGAGACCCGGCGACGGCCCCGCAGCCGACCGGCCGGGGCGCCCGGCTCAAACGGACGATCGGCGCGTATCTGACCCTGACCAAACCGCGACTGATGTGGCTGCTCTGTCTGGTCGCGCTGGCGGGGATGGGACTGGCGACGCTTTCCGGGGCAACGCTCGAGCCGTCGACGGCGCTTGCGACGCTTGCCGGCGGCGTCCTCGCGATCGGAGCGAGCGGAACCTTCAATCACGTCTACGAGCGCGACCGAGATCGGCGGATGAATCGAACGTCGGATCGGCCGCTCGTCCACGACCTCGTGCCGGCGCGCAACGCCGTGGCGTTCGGGGTCGGGCTCACGGCCGTGTCGATGGCCGTTCTCCTGACGTGGGTCAACGCGCTCGCAGCGGTGTTTACCCTCGCTGCGATCGGGTACTACGCCGTCCTCTATACCGTCGTACTGAAGCCGAACACGGCCTGGAACACGGTGTTGGGCGGCGGTGCAGGGGCGTTGCCCGCAGTCATCGGCTGGGTCGCCGTCACCGGGCGCGTCGGGCTCCCCGCCGTCGCCCTCGCGGCGGTGATCTTCCTGTGGACGCCCGCCCACTTCTACAGTCTCGCCATCGCGTACCGCGACGACTACGCGCGTGGGGGCTTTCCCATGTACCCGGTCGCGGAGGGCGTCGCCGCGGCGCGTCGCCACATCGCGTTCTACCTCGGCGCAACGTTGCTGGCCGCCAGCGGCCTGGGCTGGGTGGCCGGCTTAGGCTGGGTCTACGGCATCACGTCGGTCGCCCTCGGTGCCGTCTTCCTGCGGTCAGTGGTCCGCCAGTTCCGGCAGCCGACCGACGAGGTCGCGCTGCGGTCGTTTTACGTCTCGAACTACTACCTCGGGGCGATCCTGCTGGCGATCGTCCTCGAGACGCTCGTCGTCGCGGGCTGACCGGCGTCGCCCTCGACGGGGCGTCGCCGACGGTCGAACGAACGCCCGATGCCGAGTCCCGCCGCGACGAACGGCTTCTTTTTATTGATCGTCTGAACATGTACGCCCCTCCTCTTACCGCCCGAGAACTGTCGTACCGGTTGAACCGGCTAGCCCAGCTAGACGAGCGTGAGGGCAACGACTCGAGACCAGTTCGATCGATCGCCACACCGCATCATAGACCCATGACACACCTCTCACGCCGTACCGTCCTTCGATCGACCGCCTGTACAGTCGGCCTCGCGTTGGCGGGCTGTCTCGCCGAAGGCGACGAGCAGTCCGATGACGAGCAGCCGCCCGAAAACGCCGGGGAACTCGGCACTCCTGCCGAGGCGGTCACGATCACGGCGAACTCCCGGCCGTATCCCGAGTTCGACCCGCAGATCATCCACGTCGTTCCCGGCGGGACCGTCGAGTGGCTCGTCGAGACCGGTCGCCACGACGTCACCGGCTACCACGAGGATAGCCATGGGCCTCACCGAACTCCCGGCAGCGTCGAACCGTGGGGGAGCGACCGACTGACCGGGGTCGGCTCCGAGTACGAACACACCTTCGATACCGAGGGCGTCTACGATTACGTCGACACGCAGCAGGTCTGTACCTCACACGAAGTCGCCGGGAACGTGGGCCGCATCGTCGTCGGCTGGCCCGACCCCGCCGACGAGCCTGCGATGGCCGACCCCCAGCCGGAACTCCCGTTACAGGTCGTCAACGCGATCGAACTGTTCAACGAGAAAACCCGTCCCGTACTCGAGGAGGCATGAACGACGGTGTCTCGGGTCGGCCGGCACGCCTCGAGCCGTCCGTCGGACGCGCCGCTCGGTGGGCCCCTGGCGAACGTGTTCGCGCATTTCTATCGGGTCGGGAATCCGAGCAGCGCTTTACCACCGACAGCCGCAAGGAGCAACTATCATGAACCGCCCAGATCCGACTCTCGATCGACGAACGGTACTGCAGACAGTGGGCGCGACGGCCCTCGGCGCGTCCGTCGCGGGGTGTTTGTCCCGGAACGGCGCCGACAGCGACGGCGACAGGCCCGTCCTGTCAGCGCCCGAAAACCACGAGCGGATCAAGAAAGCGGGGCTTCCGCACCCGATTTACGGGGAGGAGATTCCCGAAGCCACGGTCCCGGCACCGCTCCACGAGCGCTCGATCACGACCACGGCGTTCACCGGCGACCGTCACCTGATGCTGACGTTCATATACACCAGCTGTACGACTGTCTGTACGGGACTGACCGCCGCCCTGCGGCGAGTGCAGGCCGATGCGACCGATCGCGACTACGCGGACGAGATCGCGTTCCTCCCGACGACGTTCGATCCGGAATACGACACGGCGGACGTCCTTGAGGCCTACGGCAAGGACTACGGCGTCGACTTCGACGCTGGGAACTGGTATTTCCTCCGGCCGGACACGCCCGACGACGCGAAGGCCGTCGTTCAGGACACGTTCGGCGTCGCGTTCGAGCAGGGCGACGAGTCGTCCGACGGCGGGGACGACGAGACGGATCACGATGACATGAATCACGACCGACAGTTCGTCCATACGTCCCTGATCCTGCTCGTGAACAAGGACGGCGTCGTCGAGCGGGCCTACACGGGCGGCTCGCCCGACGGCAACGATATCGTCGAGGACGCACGGACCGTCGTGGAGGGGTGGTGACCGATGCGCCGTCGCGAGGTCCTCGTGGGAGTCACCGGACTCGCCGCCCTCGGCGGCGGCGCGCTCGCGGTCGGCGGATGGAACCCCCTCGAGAGCGGCGACGCCATCGAGCCGATCGAACTCGAGACGATCGACGCGCCCGGAAGTACCGCGGGCACCGCCAGCGTTCCCGAACGCGGCCGCGTGACGTTCGTCGAACTGTTCGCCACCTGGTGTGGCGTCTGTGAGAGCCAGATGGAGCCGCTCGCGGCGGTCCACGGGACGGTCGACGACGAGGCCCAGTTCGTCTCCGCGACGAGCGAACCCGTCGGGAACACCGTCACTCGAGACGACATCGCGACCTGGTGGCGCGATCACGACGGCGATTGGCCCGTCGCACTCGATACCGATCTCGAACTGACGGAGGCCCTCGACGCCTCGGGCGTTCCGTACGCGTTCGTGCTGGACGAATCGAACACGGTCACGTGGTCCGGTCGTGGGCGCAAATCGGCCGACGAGATCCGATCGGCGATCGACGCTGCCGGGGGTGGGTGACATGGCGAGTGGCGAACTCCTCGGCACCGTGGTGTTCGCCCTCGGTGCCGGCATGGCCACGTTCTTTTCACCGTGTGCGTACGCGCTCTTGCCCGGGTATGTCGGCTACTACGTCGCCGCGACCGGTGACGAGACCGCGCCGCCGCTGTCGGGGACGCTCGCCCGCGGGCTCGCTGCCGCCGCCGGCGCGGTGGGGGTCCTTGGCGCGCTCTCGGTCGCCGCGGTCGTCGCGGGCGAGACGGTCGGCCAGACGTTACCGCTACTCGAGTACGGCGTCGGCGTCGGATTGATCGTACTCGGGATCTGGGTGGCGTACGGCGGCAGTGGTGCCGTCCACGTCCTCCTGCCCGAGCGCCGGTCGACCGTTCTCGGGTTCGGCCTCTTCGGCGCGATGTACGCGCTGGCGGCGGTCGCCTGTGTCCTCCCGCTGTTCCTCGGGCTCGCGTTTCGGTCGCTGACGATGCCGCCGCTCGAGACGGCACTGGTACTCGGGACGTACGCTGTCGGGTTCGGATCACTGACGGTCGCGATCACGGTCGCGACGGCCTTCGGCTACGCACTGGGTGCCGGCCGCATCGCCGGCTACGTCGACCGCGTGGTCCGACTGGCAGGGGTCGTGCTGGTCGTGGCCGGCCTCGGCCAGCTGTACGTCGCCGCAGTCTGACGCCACCTCGGCCGCGATCCTTTCTCCGACCTGTCACCATTAGCACCTGCCATCAGTTTATTCGGCTCTTCAGCGGCTCTGATGGGAATATGTGCGGGGGAATCGATATGCAAGTTCCACAAGGAGATCGGGTCGAACGGAGCTATGGCACCATCACAACGAACCGAATCAGAACCGACGATGCAACGATTGTACGACCGCATCTGGCTACTCGCAGCGGCAGCGCTCCTGTTTTTCGTGCTGTCGTACGTTGCGTGGGGCTGGATAGACGTCTTCTCGGTTCCCATGGGGTGATTCGATGACGTCACCGATCAAACCCCCGGACGGAAACTGGTGGGACCAACCCGTCAACAGGCGCGAATCGATCTGGCTCGGGCTCGGCGTCGGCTGGTCGCTGATCCTCTTCGGCTGGATGAGCGCCTGGACCCGGGTCGGCGACCAGAACCCCATCGGCGAGACGTTCCGCGTCGAGGACGAGGAGTTCCGCGAGAAGCTGACTGACTACAAAGAGCGCGCCGAGGAGACCGACGACGGCCTCGTTCCGCCGGAACAGGACGTCTATATCCAGGCGATGCGGTTCCAGTGGGACGGCGCACCGGTCGTCCTCGAGACGGGAACGGAGTACGACTTCCACCTCAACTCGATGGACGTCCAACACGGCTTCTCGCTTCGTCCCGAGGACGCACTGAGCAAACAGATCAACCTGCAGGTGCTGCCCGGCTACGAGTGGGTCGTGCCGATGACCTTCGACGAACCCGGTACCTACCACATCATCTGTAACGAGTTCTGCGGGCAGGGCCACCGGAGCATGCACGGCACCATCGTCGTGGAGGAGGGATAACGATGGCACACAAACTAGACGTTCTCGGGCTGTTCGACAACGAGTACCGTGAGGACGGCTACCGGACCTGCTCCGTGACGGGCCTCGAGGTCCACCGCTCCGCCGAGAACCATATCAAACTGTTCGGGCTCACGGCGGTCGTCGCCCTGTTGTACGGTGGGATCTTCGCCTTCACCGTCGCGATGACCCGCTGGGAAGTGATCGGGCTGCTCGAGCCCGGGGCCTTCTATACCCACCTGAGCCTGCACGCCTGGAACCTGCTGATCTTCTGGATGGTGTTCATGGAAATCGCCATCCTCTATGTCGGCGGGCCGATGGTGCTTGGCAGACGGCTGCCGTTCACGAAGATCGCGAAGGCCGGCTGGCTCGTCATGGCCGCCGGGGCGGTCCTGGTCAACTACGCCATCTGGACCACGGAAGCACCCAACGAGGCACCGCTGTTGACGGCTTACGTGCCGATGCCGATCTCGCCGCTGTTCTACGCGGGTGCGATCGTCTTCATTTTGGGCACGGTCGTCGCAGCGCTGCCGTTCTTCGCAACGATGTGGTTCGAGAAACGCGAAAACCCCGGCAAGACGCTGCCGCTGGTCAGTTTCGCCGCCTTCGTCACGTCGATCATCGCCGTCGAGGCGCTGGTCGGCGGCCTGCTCGCGTTCGGTCCCGCCCTGCTGTGGCGTCTCGAGATCATCGAGTGGTGGGACGCGGCCTGGTACCGCCAGATGTACTGGATCATCGGCCACGGCACCCAGCAGATCAACCTCGTGGCGATGATCGCGGTCTGGTACTTCGTAACACACGTCGTCGCGGGCGCGGAGGTCGCCAGCGAGAAGATCTCGCGGACGGCCTTCATCCTGTACCTGTTCTTCATCAACCTCGGGGCGGCACACCACCTGCTGTCCGACCCCGCCGTCTCGACCGGCTGGCGGATCTGGAACACGTCCTACGCGTTCTACGGGGCGACGTTCGCGAGCCTGATCCACGCGTTCACCATCCCTGCCGGGCTCGAGGCAGGCCGGCGTAAACGCGGGAAAGGCGGCGGCCTGTTCGGCTGGCTGACGTCCGCGCCGTGGTCGAATCCCGTGTTCTCCTCGACGATCTTCTCGATCATCCTCTTTGGCTTCCTCGGGGGGATTACGGGTGTCATGATGGGCCAACTCCAACTCAACATGACCTGGCACAACACGTTCGCGACGGTCGGGCACTTCCACGGCACCGTCGTCCTCGGGACCACGGTCGCGTTCATGGGCCTGGTCTTCTTCGTGATCCGGACGATGTTCATGCGCCAGTATATCTCCGAGCGGCTGGCCTCGATCCAGCCGTATTTCTACTCGGCCGCGATGGGCGTGGCCGTCCTGATGATGATGTACGTGGGTATCCTCTACGGGATCCCGCGCCGAACCGCCGAGGTCGTCGAGAACATCCCCGGCACCGAGTTCAGCCTCTCGGCCGCCGCACCGCTGTTTGCGGTCTTCGGGATCTTCGCCCTGCTCGCGATCGCCGGCGGCGTGTTGTTCGTCCTCGTGGCGGTCGGCTCGCTGGTCTTTGGCGACCGCGTCGAGAACGGCGACAACGCCGACCTCGTCGCCGACGGCGGCCTCGGGATGGCACAGGATCCCGATGACCCCGTCCACGCCTACGAGATGCGCGGCACGTTCGTCCTCTGTCTGGTCTTTCTCGCGGCGTTCGTGATCACCTACCTGCTGAACTGGTATCTGCTCACGCAACTCTGGTCGATCGGGGCCTAACCGATCGGCCCCGACCCCTGACGAACCGACCGCCCCTCGCGGGCGAACCGACGCTCGACCCACCGATCACCGACGAACGAATGACAGCATCCGACACCGACGCGACCGCATCGCCGCTCGAGTACGTCAGGCACGTCGTCCAACAGGCCTGGCGTGACATCTTGAGCGTGTACTACGCGAACACGCCGATCTGGCGGCTGTTCAAGAGCGTCGGCCTGCTCTTTTTCGGCTTCTTCTGCTGGACGGCGTCGAACCTCCTGTTTTCCTACGGGGTCGAGTGGACGATCCTCGAGTACGTGCGAGCCTACGGCTTCGCCCTCATCGTATGGGGGCCATTGACACACGCCGTAGTCGTCCCGCTGGTGATCCGGCTCCGGCGGACCGCAAACAGGCCCATCGTCCGGACGATCGCCCGTAACGGGTCCAAGATCAACCTCTCGATCTTCCTCGCGATCGTCCTGATTCTGGGGACGGCCCCGATCTCGCCGATGATACTCGACTTCCAGCCAGCCTCCGACGCCGGCTCGAGCGCGGACGTAAACCCCGATCTCACCTGTACGCAGGCGGACGGGGAGATCACCTGCGAACTCTCCGACTCCGAGGGGATCGACAGCGTCGTGGTGACCAGCGGTGGAAGCGAGGTGACACGGACCGAGCAACCGCCGTACAACGTCACGTTCCGGGAGGCCGACCTCGAGGAGACGGTCGGTCAGAAGGAGTTCATCGTCGAACTCCGCGACGAGGACGGTGAGACGCTGCGGCGGTACCGGCGGTCCATGGCGTCGGTGTCCGAAGCCTAACTCGTCACCGATCGCCGGAACGGCTCAATCGAAGGCCGTGACGAGATCACCCGCCGCGAGCGGGTCCGGGGCGTTGGCTTCCCGCTCGTTCGGCTCCACCGTCGTCGCGTCGTCGTATTCGACCCTGGCTGCGCCGGTTTCGTCGACTGCGTAGACGACGCCGCTGGGCGCAGCGTCGGCGACCGAAACTGCACCGTCCTCGTGGAGTACTGACCCGACGGCACCGACTCGATAGAGGAATACGATGTGCGGGTTCTTGGCCCACAGTTCGCTGTCTTGGACGCCGTAGTAGACGTTGAGGACGCGGCCGGACCCCGAGCGGTCACAGAGTTCCTCGTGGGTCACGTACGCGTTCTCGAACTCGCGGACGAAGTCGACGACCGCGTCCGTCCCGAACTCGGTCGGTGGCTCCGGATACGGAAGCGTCGCCGCCGTCTCGTACTCGCGAGTATCGCCGCCTTCGTCGACCGTGATCCGTTCCGACTCCCGCTTGCACTCGGGACGAACTAGCCCGTCTTCGAATTGACTCCGGACGGTCGCCTTCTCACCCCCTCTTTCGGATCGATCCGAACCGTCGTCAACGGGCCGGTCCGCATCATCGTCGTCCGATCGATCCGTTTCGCTCCCGGTTCGACCCTCGTCGGCACCGTCGTCGAGACAGCCGGCGACCGCTCCCGTTACCGCGCCGGCCGTCGACAGCATCGCTCGTCGGTTCATATACGAACGTGTTGGAGATCCGACTGCATAAACCCGGCTCGAGCTAAAACGGCCGTTTCAGTTATCCGGAACGGGTATCGAGGCGGTGAGACCCCGGCGTTGGCCCTCGAGGCGTCGCGGGCCCCGGGTTACCGATCGTCCGACAGCACCGGCCGCGAGGAGTTGACGACGACGATTGCGCTGCTGGTCGCCATCGCGACGGCGGCGAACAACGGGTTGAGCAACCCCGCTGCTGCCAGTGGGATCGCGACCGCGTTGTACAGCAGTGCCCAGCAGACGTTCTCGCGGATGCGCCGTCGCGTGCCCGCTGCGAGATCGAACACGGCGGGGACGGCGCGGAGATCGCTCCCGGTCACGACGGCGTCGGCGGCGTCGGTCGCGCGAGCGGTCCCGCTGTCGAGGGCGATCCCGACGTCCGCGGCCGCCAGTGCGGGCGCGTCGTTGGTTCCGTCGCCGACCATCGCGGTGGTCCCCTCGTCGGCGAGCCGCCGGACGGTCTCGACTTTGCCGTCCGGCGGGACGCCCGCGAAGACCCGATCGACCGCCGGATGGTCACGGAACGTCGCCGTCGCGGCTTCGTCGTCGCCCGTCAGGACGATCACCTCGCGGTCGGCGACCGACTCGAGGACCTCGCGCCACTCCGCCCGTCGGCGGTCCCCAACGACCGCGACGGCCCGCGCCCGCCCGTCGTAGCCGACGACCGTGGGAAGGTCGCCGTCGGCTCGCGCCTCGTCGATCGCCGTCTCGAGTGGCGCCGGGATCGGACCGACCAGCCGTTCGACGAGGTCGGGCGTCCCCACCACGACTCGGCGAGGGGACGTGCCCGACGGCTCGGGCGCCCGCTCCTCGGGCGCGGGCCGATCGGACGCCTCGAGACCGACCGTCGCACTCACGCCCTCGCCGGGGTGTCGTTCGAAGTCGGTCACCGCGAGGTCGTGATCGCGAGATGGCAAGTCGCCGGCCGCCGCGGCGTCGACGGTGCCGCCGTCGGACGCGACCGGGCCGGCGGTTTCCGCGCCCCCGTTTTCGGCCCTCTTGGCCGCAGCGTGGGCGACGATAGCGTCCGCCACCGGATGTTCGGAGCGGCGTTCGACGGCCGCGGCGAACGCGATCGACGAGTCATCGCCGTGGACCTCACGGACCGACATCTCGCCAGCGGTCAGCGTGCCGGTCTTGTCGAAGACGACCGTCTCGGCGGCCGACGCCGACTCGAACAGGGCCGCGTTCGCGACCACGATCCCGCGCTCTAAGGCGTCGCGCAGTCCGGACGCGACCGCCAGCGGCGTCGCCAGCCCCATGGCACAGGGACAGGAGACGACGAGTACCGTCAGCCCCGTCAACACGGCGTCGCCGACGGGCGTCCCCGTCGCGAGCCGCCAGGCCGTGACGAGGACTGCGACGGTCACGACGAGGGGGACGAAGACCGTCGCGAGCCGGTCGGCCAGCCGCTGGACGCCCGGGGTCGCACTCTGGATCTCCCACATGAGCGTCGCGATCCGGTCGAGCGTACTCTCGGCGTCCTCGCCGACCTTGAGGACGAGCGCGCTGTCGGTCACGATCGCGCCGCCGACGACCCGGTCGCCCGGCTCCTTGGTGACCGGCAGGGACTCCCCCGTGAGGACCGACTCGTCGACCGCCGCCGTCCCCTCACGGACGATCCCGTCGACCGGAATCCGCTCGCCCGGTTTGACGAGCAGTTCGTCGCCGGCCGCGAGCCGATCGACGGGGACCGTTTCGGTCCCCTCCGGTATGCGGCGGGTCGCTTCCCGGACCTGCGCGGCAGTCACGTCCGCAAGCAGATCGGTGGCCCGGCGCTTGATCCGGCGTTCGTAGTAGGTGCCAAGCGAGACGATCATGATCACGGCGACGGTCACGTCGTAGTAGAGGTGGGTACTGCCCGTCGCCAGCGCGACCGTACTGTAGGCGTAGGCCGAGACGGCGGCGACGGCGATCAGCAGGTCCATGTTCGGCTGGCCGACCCGCAGGCTGACGTACGCGCCCCGCAGGACGGGATAGCCGGTATAGCACAGGACGCCGGTCGTCAACAGCCCGATTATCGCCATCGGCAGGTAGATTCCGACCGGTGAGGTCGCGTCGACCGAGAGGATCCCCGTCTCGATGCCGACGTAGCTCGGATAGAGATAGAACAGGTACCACGGCATGATCAACATCGCGAGAAAGCCGCCGACCAGCAGCCGCTGGACCAGTTCCGTCTCGTCTCGCCGGCCGCCGTCGCCGTCGCGGAACCGCGCCTCGTAGCCGTAGCCCGAGAGCCGCTCGGGGAGATCGGCCCGCTCGAGCCGCTCGGGATCGTAGACGACCCGGGCGGTGTCGGTCGCGTAGCTCGCCTCGACGGTCAGGATACCCGGCTCGTCCTCGCCCAGCAGCGAGACGAACCCCTCGCAGGTCGAGCAGTGCATCCCGTCGACCGCCAGAAACGTCTCCTCGGCCCCCGCCGGGACCTCGCGGTCGGTCGACTCCCGCGCGCGATCGACTACTGCCTCGCGCTCGAGTCCGTCAACGTCGTCGAGGGTCGCACTCACCTCGAGACAGCCGCGACAGCAGAACGTCCCCTCGAGGTCGGCCGCGGTCACCGGTTCGTCGGGGATCGGCAGCCCGCAGAGCGAGCAGGAACTCATCTCACGGTCGAACGTCGTCGACGAGTCGGGGAAGCCGTAGTCCCGAACGAGTTCGGGTTAGCGGCCGATGATCGAAGCGGGATCACTCGCGGCCCGCCCGCCAGCGGTGGCCGGCCGTCACCGCCAGCCGCCACGGAAGAATAAAACCGAGCCCGAGGACGGCGTTGACCAGCAGGAACTCGGGCGGTGCGCCGCCGAGGAACAGCGACGACGAGCGAATGAGACCGCCGATCAGGGTCGCGACGATCCACGCGACGGCGACGACTGCGAGGGTGCGCCGAACCGACTCGAGGACTCGTCCCCGATAGGCCCCGAGAAGCGGCGCAGCGATCGCCCAGCCGATCACGAACGGGGTCGCCGTTCGAAGGGTGTAGGCCGGGAACGTCCATGGTTCCATCGCGTGCATGAACAGGCCGACGCCGATGAACGCCACGACGACGAGCGCGTCGACGACGGCTACCGACAGGACGAACGGTTCGGTGACGATTCGACCGACCGACTGTGGCTGTATGCGGGATTCGATCATACTAGTCCTCGAGCGCCGCACGGACCGACGAGACGGGCCGTGATCGCCGGTGGCCTGGTACGGAGCGACTCGTTTGGGCCGACGCTCCCGTCGGATGCGGTTCCTCTCCCGAACGTGTTCTGCCGATCCGATCGGTCCCCGGTATCACCGGAGCCGGTCAAGCAGCCAGATGTGCGAGGATTTCGTCGGTGAGCCGCGCCGGCGCTTCGTGTGGCACCCAGTGGCTCGTCTCCGGGAGCAACTCGAGCCGCCCGTCGGCACACAGCATCGCGCTGTCGACCGCCAGCGAGGGGACGAGCGCGACGTCGTCCTCGCCCCAGACGACGAGCGTCGGCGGCTCGATCGGCTCGGTCGGGGACCGAGGCGGATACCGGGCGGCCGCTCGATACCAGTTCAACATCGCCGTCAGCGCCCCCGTTCGGTCCCAGGCCCGGCGGTAGCGGGCCAGCTCGTCGTCGCGAACCGTTCTCGGGGCGGCCGTCCCACGAAGGGCCCGCTCGAGAACGCGGTAGTCGTCGTAGCGGGCGACGCGTTCGGGAAGCCACGGCACCTGGAACCAGAGGGCGTACCAGCTCCGGCGCAGTTGCGCCGGGTTCGATACGAGCTGGCGTTGGTAGGCGGTCGGATGCGGGGCGTTCACGATCGTCAGGCGGTCGACGACCTCGGGGTGGTGAGCGGCAACCGACCAGGCGACCATGCCGCCCCAGTCGTGGCCGACGATTGCCGCGCGTTCGCGATCCTCGGTCCCGATCAGTTCGACCACGTCCCGCGTCAGTTCGGTGAGACGGTACGAACCGACGCCGTCGGGTTTCTCGCTTCGGTTGTAACCGCGCTGATCGGGCACGACGACCCGATAGCCGGCATCGACGAGCGGCCCGATGACCCGCCGCCACCCGTACCAGAACTCGGGGAACCCGTGGAGCAAGACCACCAGCGGCGCCGACTCGTCACCGGCGGCGACGACGTGCAGGTCGACCCCGTTGACCGTTCGGCGACTCGAGTCCAGTTCGACCGACGAAACGGTCGCCTCGAGTACCGCGTCCGAAGCGCGTCCGTGTGGCTCCATGCCACCGACTTGACCGAGATCCAACATATCCGTTTGGGTCGGCCACGCTCGAGAGTCGCTTCCCGCTGGGAGTGGGACCGATGAAGGGGCTGAATTCGTGCCGGTCGACGAAATCAAACGGAAGAGGGTATTTAATGGACCCTCATATCCGGGGAACCGACGATCGGATTACTATCCGACGGGAAGCATCGTGATGGTTGATCATACGTCCACCACTATGTGTAGATAGGACAATGACCCAATCCAATCTCACCCGACGACGGGCGATGCAGGCGATCGGAGCGACCGGCGCGTTGGCAGTCGCCGGCTGCCTCGGTGGCGACACGCAGACCGACAGCGGGAACGGCGACCAGTCGGCGGCTGAGGACGAGGGGCTGCCAGCGGCCAAAGCCGTCGACGTCGACCGCATCGCGCGGGACCCGACCGACATTCCGGACCCGGTCGACTGGAACGAGCCCCGCGAACACGACGTCACGATCCGGACCGAGCGGGTCACGGCCGAGATCGAGCCCGGGGTCACCTTCGACTACATGACCTTCGAGGGGCAGGTTCCCGGGCCGATGCTCCGAGTGCGCCGCGGCGACCGGGTGAACCTCACCTTCGACGTCCCCGACGACCTGAACGTGGCCGCTCACAACATGGACTTCCACGCGGTCTACGGCCCCGGCGGCGGTGCCGACGCGACCACGATCGCGCCCGGCGACGACCCCACCCAGATCAGCTTCACCGCCGATTACGCCGGCGTGTTCATCTACCACTGCGCGATCCCGAACATGGACCAGCACATCAGCGCGGGCATGTTCGGTTCGATCCTCGTCGAGCCCGAGGACGGCCTCCCCGAGGTCGACAACGAGTTCTACCTCGGCCAGCACGAGATCTACACGGACGGCGACCTCGGCGAGGAAGGCCACCACGGCTTCGACTTCGATGCGATGCTCAAGGAAGAGCCCACCTACGTCGTGTTCAACGGCCAGGCCTACGGCTTCACCCCCGACGGCGGTGTCCCCATGGAGGCCAACACCGGCGAAACTGCGCGGGTGTACTTCGCCAACGGTGGCCCGAACCTGCTGAGTTCGTGGCACGCGATCGGCAACGTCTGGAGTCGCTTCTACCGCGACGGTGACCTCCTGACCGACCCCGATCTGAACGTCGAGACCGCTCCCGTCGCACCCGGCACCACCGCTGCGGCCGAAATGGAGTTCCCCGTCCCCGGCCCCGTCAAGATCGTCGACCACGCCCTGACTCGTGCCGCCCGCCGCGGCGCACTCGGCGTCGTCGACGTCACCGGCGACCCCACCCGCGACATCTACGACGAGGACCCGTGAGCGGGATCGGATCCGGACGACTTTTTTGCGCGTGACGCCACCCGTCGCCGAGCCGAGACCTCGAAACCGACGCGTCGCGTCCACGGGAGCGTCGTCAGGTCCAGACGTGGAGACAATCGGTCGAACAGAAGTGGAGGTCGACCGACTCCCGTCCGTCCGGTTCGACGTAGGTCGTCAACGTGTACGCGACCGCGTCGGAATCGCAGTTGTCACAGTGCATACGGCCACGGTCACGACGACCACCCTTGAGTATCGACCTGTTAAAATATCGTTCTCGTGATTGTTCGGCGAGTAAGACAGTATTGGAACGCGACAATCACGGGTTGATCGTCGGTCGCGACGCAACTCATGCCGGTGCGCCGCCGTCGGCCTCGAGCAGTTCCTTGTAGCGGTTGCGGATGGTGACCTCGGAGATGCTGGCGACGTCGCTGACGTCGTTTTGGGTGACCTTCTCGTTGGTCAGGAGGGCGGCGGCGTAGACGGCGGCCGCGGCGAGGCCGACCGGGGACTTGCCGCTGTGGACGCCGCGTTCCTTGGCCGTCGACAGGAGGTCGCGAGCGCGGCGTTCGGTCTCATCGGCGAGATCGAGATCGCTGGCGAACCGGGGGACGTAGCTCTCGGGATCGGCCGGCTGGACCTCGAGGCCGAGTTCCCGGACGACGTACCGGTAGGTACGGGCGATCTCGGCTTTCTCGACGCGGCTGACCGCCGAAATCTCGTCGAGACTGCGGGGGGTGCCGGCCTGTCGGGCGGCGGCGTACAGCGACGCCGTGGCGACGCCTTCGATCGAGCGGCCCGGCAGCAGGTCCTCCTCGAGGGCACGCCGATAGATCACGCTCGACGTTTCGCGGACGTTCTCGGGGAGACCGAGGGCAGAGGCCATCCGGTCGATCTCGCCCAGCGCCTGCTTGAGGTTGCGCTCCTTGGAGTTACGGGTGCGAAAGCGCTCGTTCCAGGTACGCAGGCGCTGCATCTTCTCGCGTTGGCGACTCGAGAGCGAGCGGCCGTAGGCGTCCTTGTCCTGCCAGCCGATGTTGGTCGAGAGCCCCTGGTCGTGCATCATGTTGGTCGTCGGCGCGCCGACGCGGGACTTCTCGTCTTTCTCGGCGGCGTCGAACGCGCGCCATTCGGGGCCGCGGTCGATCTCGTCTTCCTCGACGACGAGGCCACAGTCCGTACAGACCGTCTCGGCACGTCCGTCGTCGGAAACCAGTCGGCCACCACACTCGGGACACTCGGTTCGCTCGTCGGCGGTCTCGGTCGATGTCTCGGACTCGGTTTGGCGGGGCTCGTCGCTTCGCGTTCGGATGGGTGAGTCTGTCATTGTCAGCGAGACGGGTACCAGTGGCTGGAAAACGTTCTCGTGACCCATATAACGGAATCATGTCAGTTAAACGCTGGGATCGAGACAGTCCGCGGCGGGCAGCGGTCGGCGGACGGTTCGACGGCCCCGCGGTATCGAAACCCTTACTCTCCGGAGGCCGGTCTGACCACGTATGAGCGACGACGCCGTCAGTCCCGAGGAGGTCCGCCACGTCGCGGAGCTGGCCCGCGTCGACCTCGACGACGAAGAGGTCGACCGGTTCACCGGGCAGTTCGCGGACATCCTCGAGTACTTCGAGACCCTAGACGAGGTGCCGGCAGTCGATCGGGACGCCGATCTCGCGAACGTGATGCGGCCCGACGAGGAACGCGAATCGCTCTCGAGCGAGGACGCGCTCCGGAACGCGTCGGAAACCGAGGACGGCTACTTCAAGGGGCCCAACGTCTCGTAACCATGTCCGAGGACATTTTCATCACCGAAGAGCGAATCGAGGGAGCCGACGACGGCCCGCTCGCCGGTCGGACGGTCGCGGTCAAGGACAACATCTCGACCGAGGGGGTCCGGACGACCTGCGGCTCGCGGATGCTCGAGGACTACGTCCCGCCCTACGACGCAACGGTCGTCTCGCGGCTGAAGGAGGCCGGCGCGACCATCGTCGGCAAGGCCAACATGGACGAGTTCGGCATGGGGACGACCACCGAGACCTCCTACTTCGGCGCGACGGACAACCCCGCCGCGCCGGGCCACGTTCCCGGGGGCTCCTCGGGGGGTTCCGCGGCCGCCGTCGCCGCCGGCGAGGCCGACCTCGCGCTGGGGTCGGACACCGGCGGCTCGGTCCGCTGTCCCGCCGCCTTCTGCGGCGTCGTCGGCATCAAGCCCACCTACGGCCTCGTCTCGCGGTACGGCCTCGTCGCCTACGGCAACAGCTTAGAGCAGATCGGCCCCTTCGGCGAGACCGTCGAGGAGGCCGCCGAACTGCTGGACGTGATCGCCGGCAGCGACGAGCGCGATGCGACGACACGCGAGGCGCCACGCGCCTCGGATGGTCGAACGAGCGACGCCCGTGAGACACGCGAGGCGCCCCTCGAGGCCGACGAAACCTACGCCGACGCCGCGACCGGTGACGTCGACGGGCTCTCGATCGGCGTTCCGACGGAGCTGCTCGAGGGAGCCGACGAGGGGGTCGTCGAGACGTTCTGGGACGCCATCGCCGACCTGGAGGATCGGGGCGCGGAGTACCACGAGGTCTCGCTTCCCTCGGTCGAACACGCCGTCGAGGCTTACTACGTGATCGCGATGTCGGAGGCTTCGTCGAACCTCGCGCGGTTCGACGGCGTCCGCTACGGGCAGTCGGGCGGCTACGACGGCAACTGGAACGAGACCTTCGCGAAAGCGCGCGAGGAGGGGTTCGGCGACGAGGTCAAACGGCGGATTCTGCTGGGGACCTACGCACTCTCCGCCGGCTACCACGACAAGTACTACGAGAAGGCCCAGGACGCCCGCGCGTGGGTCAAACAGGACTTCGACGATGCCCTCGCGGAGGCGGACGTCCTCGCCAGCCCGACGATGCCGGTGCCGCCGTTCGAACTCGGCGAGAGCCTCGAGGATCCGCTGCAGCTGTATCTCGCCGACGCGAACACCGTGCCGGTGAACCTCGCGGACCTGCCCGCGATTTCGGTGCCGGCCGGCGAAACGGACGGGCTCCCCGTCGGTCTCCAACTGATCGGCCCCGCATTCGGCGAACGGCGGCTGATCCGAGCGGCGAGCGCGCTCGCCTGAGACGGGTTGCTGTCCCGATTTCCCGGCGCAACCGCTGCCCGGGTCGCGATTGCGCCGGCAATGACTGACAGGAAACCGTCTGAACGACGGATAGATTTTTGTGTACGTCTGTCAATCCTCTGCGTACCGAACGGTTCACTCGAGGGGACTTATGAAAATCGCACAGGATCAGGAGGTCGAATTCGACGAATTCTCGCGGGCGTGTGATCTCGTCGAGAGCTATTTCGGGGAGACGATCGATGACGTCGCGTTGCACGCGCCGGTTTCCCGCCGGCAGCTCACCGCGGTCCTCGCGCGCGCACAGTTGTCGGGCCGACAGCTCGCCATCGACGGCCTGACCGAGGAGGGCGAGGTCGTCTATCAGTCCGACGACGAAACGCTGCTGTGGCTCGACGGCGGATTCTGGACGGATATGCGCGGCCAGCACCACCTAGAGCCCGACGAGGGCCGGGCCGCACGAGAGGTCCACCGGCGACTCATCGAAGCGTTAGACGGCGACGTTTCCTACTACAACCGCGAACGCGACCCCTTCGTTCTCATCGAACGGCTTGATCCCTACGAGTGATCGATTCCGCCGGGCCGCCGGGGTCGGCTCCCGACCCGACGCACAGTGTCTCGACGTCCGGCGTATTCATGTCCCGCTCTTATTCATCAACGAACCGTAACTAGCCCGTGTCCGTCGCGCCGGATCCCGCCGAGATATTCGATCGGGCCGTCGACGAGGGCCAGCGACGACTCGAGCAGTCGCTGCTCGAACTCGCGGCGACCAGCTTCATCGCGGGGTTTACGATCGTCTTCGGCATCGTCGCACTCGGCGTCGTCGACGGACTCGTCGAACCGCAGTTCGGCGAGGCCGCACACGTGGCTGGCGCGCTCACCTTCGGCGTCGGCATGGTGTTTCTGGTCATCGGCCGCACGGAACTGTTCAACGAGAACTTCTTCGACCCGGTCGCGGCGGCGGCCGCTCGGGACGGCACGTGGCTGCTGGTCCCGATCGGTCGCCTGTGGGCGGTCACGCTCGTCTTCAACCTCGTCGGCGGGTTCCTCTTCGCGGTCGTCTTCGCCGTCGACGGGGTGCTGCCGCCGGAGTCGGCACACGCGCTGTCCGGCACCGCCGAGGGGATCGTCAACCGACCGGCGAGGGGGATTTTCGCGAGCGCGATCGTCGGCGGGGCGCTCGTGAGCCTCCTGTCGTTCCTCCTGGCGGCGGCCGACAGCGTCGGAAGCCGGCTCGCGCTGGCCTATCTCGTCGGCTTCCTGTTGGCGCTTGGCCCCTTCGACCACGTGGTCGTCACCGCGATCCACGTCTTCTTCGGGTACCTCTTCGACGCGGCGATCGGTTCCGGCGCGCTCGGGGAGACGATCGCCGTCTCGGCCGCCGGTAACGTCGTCGGCGGTATTGGGCTGGTCACGTTCGCTCACGTCGCGCAGGTGCGGGGCGCGGACGGACGCGACGACTGACCGGGGCGAGACCCAGCGCTCGAGCGACTGTCGACTGGAAACCGGCGACCGATGAAAGAGAGGGGAGCCGCGAGTGCGGGCGACGAGTCACTCCTCGTAGGCGAGGTTCATGATCCACTGGGAGAAGGCGTCGCTGTTGGGGTCGACCTCCTCCTCGCCGATAAACGGCGAGAGCATGTCGCCGGCCATCAGCAGGGTGAAATCGAGGTCACGGGCGGTCGGCGAGATGTAGTAGGTGTTGTGTCCCTCGTAGACGGTCTCCTCCCGGTCGACCAGTTCCTTCTCGACGAGCGACTCGACGATTCGACTGCCCTTCCGCGAGGAGACGTCCAGTTCCTTCCAGAAGTCGCTCTGGTGGATACCGCCGGACTCGCGGACGAGTTCGAGGCCCGCGCGCTCGGCCTCGGTGAGTTCGGCTTCGGCCGCGGACACGCTCACGGCCACCACCTCGCCGTGTGCGTCGCTACAGGCAGGAGTGCGTCCATACCCATACCAGATAGTGCGAGCCGCTTAAATGTGCCCTTCGCCGTCGATCGCCGGGTCCGCTCCGTCGGCGTCGACGGCCCCCGACACGCGTTCGGGGAGAGAGACCGACTCGTAGCTCGTCCGACAGGGCGGCCCCGGTGCGAACTCGTATCGTGTCGTCTCGGGACCGAGCGCGAGCAGCGACGACGAACGGGTCCCGAACCCGTCCTCATGAATGCAGACGCCGTAATCATGGTCCGAAAGCACCGCGGCCCCGCGCTCGAGCCAGTCGCCGACGGTCTCGCCCGATGCCGGCGCGAGCGCATCCCGGACCGCTCGAGCGTTGTCCGCCTGCGCTCGGCCGACCGCCGCTCGATCTGCCGGGACGTCGACATCGTCGTCGACCGCGACGTTGACGACGACGTGGACGCCGGGCTCGAACTCGGTCAGCGTGAGGTCGCCGTCCCACTGGTAGCAAAACGCCTCGTCGGCGTCGGCGGCAACCAGATAGAACCCGCTGTACTCGTCGGCAGCGGTCGCGTCCGCCACGATCGAGCGGGCTTCGGCGGCCGAACGCGCCTCGAGGACGTCGGCGACGAGCAGCCCCCGGGATCGTTCGCCGGCGAGATCGGCAGTGGCCCACTTGTTCGTGAGGCCGACGAAGACACCGTGTTCGTTGTAGCCGATCCAGGTGCCGCCGGCTTCGGCGTCACGCGGCGCGACGATCAGCGGGTCCTCGCGGTAGACGCCCGGCGGGTCCGACGCCCGGCCGATGGCTTCGTCACGGTTCGCGGCGACGGCGACCGGTGCCTCCTCGAAGACCTGCCAAGCGAGCGTGAGCGTACACACGGCTCCGGGTAGGGCGGCAAGCGGCTTAACTCCGGGTCCGGCGGCAATCCCGTGGGTTCCGCCCAGCTATCCTGTAGTGTGGTACCGATCCTGTAGCGGCGTTCGATACAAAGGGTTCTTCAACGATTAGGAGTGGGATCCGAGACACATCTGATGCTGGCTCACACAATCGTGAGTAGCGACGATACGCAGACGACCGCCGAACGGAACGGCGACGAGCGCAGTGGGGTCGAACGATGAACGTCGGTCGACTCCTCGGCCTCGAGGACGCCTCGCGGGGAGAGATGGCCCTGTTTTTCGTGACGATGGGCGTGATGCTCTCGCTTGGGATCGTTGGATTCCTGCGGCCGTCGGCATTGAGTAGTGCGCTCATTGGGGCGAAAAGCTGGGTCCTCGTCTACTTCGGCTGGTGGTTCATCCTGCTTGGGTTCGTCCTGCTGGTCGCCGCGACCGCGTTCACGGCCTCGCGGTACGGCCGGATCCGGATCGGCGGCCCCGACGCCGAGCCCGAATTCGATCGCTTCTCGTGGCTATCGATGGTCTTTACCGTCGGGTTCGGCGCGTCAGTCCTCATCTGGGGCGTGGCGGAACCGGTTTCGATCGTCCAGTATCCCCCGCCGGATCCCGCGCCGGTCCAGAACGCATCCACCGAGTCGATGGCGCTCGCGTTCATGTTCATCCACGAGGTGTTCCCGGGGCTGGCGATGTGGTATCTCCCCGTCGCGATCGCCTTCGGGATCGCGGTCTACACGGACGGCATCGGCGAGTACAAGATCAGTTCGATGCTTGCCGGCGTCGTCGACAAGGGCCGAATCCCGGGCCTCTACTGGCTGGTCGATCTGGCGGCGCTGATCGCCACGATCGGCGGCATCGCGACGACGCTCGGGTTCAGCGCACAGACGATGTCCTCGATCCTCAGCGGCGTCTTCGGCCTCGAGGCGCGGATACTCACCTACGCGGTGTTCGCGCTGATCGGGCTGGTCTTCCTCGGTGACGTCTGGCTCGGCCTCCGGAAGGGGATCCGTAACGCGGCCCGGGCGACGGTGATCCTCATCGGCGCCGCGATGGCCCTACTCGTGGTGATCGGGCCGACGCTGTACATGCTCGAACTCCACCTCGACGCGACCGGCGTCTGGCTCAGCAACCTGTTCCGGCTGTCGCTGTACACCGCGCCGGGGGCCGAGGGCAACTGGGCGGCCGACTGGACCGGCTTCTGGTGGGCCTGGTGGGCCGCCTGGAGTATCTTCGTCGGGAGCTTCGTCGCCCGCGTCTCGAAGGGCCGCACGGTCAGGGAGCTGTTCGCCGTCCTCGTGCTGGTCCCGACGCTGTTTACCTGGATCCAGCACGGTCTCATCGGCGGCTGGGCGCTCGCACCGGGGTATCAAGCCCCAATCGCGGAGGCACTGGCCGCTTCGGGCAATCCCGCAGCCATCGCGAAAGCCCTCGAGATCACGCCGTATGGAACGATTCTCGCCGTACTCTTCGTCTTCATCATCGCCGGCTACATCATTACCTCGCTCGACTCGGCGGTGTTTATGATTTCGGCGATCACGCTCGGCGACGAGAACCCGAACCCGCGAAACCGCGCGTGGTGGGGTGCCTTGCTCGCCGTCTTCGGGATGATGTCGCTCGAACTCGAGGAGTTCAGCGCCATCGAGTCGCTGTCGGTGACGATGGCGCTGCCGTTCTCGCTGTTCCTGTTGCTCGTCCTGTACGGCAGCTACGTCGTCGCCAGAAACTACGTTCGCGACAACGAGACGCCGGTCTCGGAGCCGCCGACCCGCCGTCAGCGGCCGGTCTCCGAGAGCGTCTCCGACGACGACTGACCAGCGACGCGGGAGACTACCCGCTCAGGTCAGTCCCGTCCGTAAGCAGGCGCTCGCGGACCGCCTCGCGGTCGACGGTCCCCGATGCCGTCCGGGGAAGCGAGTCGGCGACCCCGACCGTCTTCGGCCGCTTGAACCCCGCGAGACGCTCGTCGCAGTGAGCGAGCAGGGACGCTGGCTCGAGCGATGCGGTTGCCCCCGCTTCGGGGACGACGAGCGCCGCGACCCGTTCGCCCCACTCCGGATCGGAGAGACCCACGACCGCGGCGTCCTCGACAGCTGGGTGGGACCGCAGTGCCGTGACGACCTCGCCGGGGTCGACGTTCTCGCCGCCGGTGACGATGCGGTCGCTGCGGCGGTTGAGGACCCACAGCCGGCCGTCTGCATCGCGGTAGCCGACGTCGCCGGTGTGGAGGCCGTGGTCGTCGAACGCCGCCGCGGTCTCGGCGGCGTCGAGATAGCCCGGCGTCACCGTCGGCCCCGAGACGACGAGTTCGCCCTGTTCGCCCGGTCCGAGAACCGTGCCGTCCTCGTCGACAACAGTCACGTCGGTTCCGGAAAGCGGCTTGCCGACCGTCCCCTCGTGGGCTGCGGTCTCGGCCGGTGTCGCCGTCGCGATCTGGGAGGCGGTCTCGGTCATGCCGTAGGTCGGGTGGGCCGGCACGCCCCGCTCCCGACAGCGCTCGAGCAGTTCCCGTGAAGCCGGAGCGCCGCCCAGCAGAACGAACCGCAGCGATTCCGGCGGTTCCCAGCCGGCCTCGAGCAGGCGCTTGCACATCGTCGGCACGAGCGAGACGCCCGTGATATCGTACTCGTCGACGACGCGGGCGGTGTCGCGGGGGTCGAACGCGCGCTGGATCACGGCGGTCGTTCCGTACAGCGTCGACCGGACGATCGGTGCCAGCCCGCCCATGTGATACATCGGCAGGCAGCAGAGCCACCGGTCGGCCGGCAGGACGCCGAGCCGGAACGCCGAGGCGGTCGCGCTGGCGACGAGGTTGCCGACCGTCAGCCGGACGGCCTTCGGTTCGCCCGACGTGCCCGACGTGAACATGAGCAGGTGCGTGTCGTCGCGCTCGAGCGCGACCGGCGTCACGGACGCCCCGTCGATCGGCTCGAGCGGGTCGACGCCGTCGCGATCGGGGGCGTCGACCGAGCGGATCGGGGAGTCGGTGATCTCGAGGGCGAGTTCTTCGGTCGCCGCCTCGCAGACGACCGCGTCGACGGCGGTACGGTCGGCCTTCGAGGCGAGTTCCGCTGCCGTTTCCCGGACGTTCAACGGGACGATCGTGACGCCGAGTCGCATCGCCGCGAAGTAGACCTCGGCGAACGCGACGCGGGTGTCCATGAGGATACCGAGGCGATCGTCGGGGCCGGAGACGAGGCTCTCGAGTCGCGCCGCGACGGCGTCGACCCGCCGGTCGAACGCCCTGTACGTCCACGATCGGTCACCGTCGGCGTCGACGAGTGCCGTCGCGTCCGGCGTCGTCGAGGCACGACCGGCGAGCAGGTCCCGCGTCGGCCACTCGAGGCCGCCGGTCATCGGTCACCCCAGACGTCCGAGACGCCCAGTCCCTTCGCCTGCGGGACGACGGCCGACCCCTTCTCGATCAGGACGGGATCCCGGCCCAGATCCGTCGCGAGCAGATCGCCGGTTGCCAGTCCGCAGGCCGGCACGTCGGGGATCGCGGCCGCCAGATGTACCGCGCCGGTGCGCGCGACGACCCCGTCGATGGTGGTCGTCACCAGCGGCGCGACCTCGAGTTCGGACAGCCACGCGGCGACCTGTCGAGCGACGTCGATCCCGCCCAGCGCCATCGGCTTCAGGACGACGACGTCGGCCGCCCCGGCGTCACAGATCGCGTCGACGCCGTGTTCGAGCAGCCCCTCGTCGAGCGCGATCGAGACGCCCCGGCTCTCCTCGCGGAGGTCGGCGTGACCCTCGAGCGCGCCCGCCGGGAGGGGCTGCTCGAGGATCGAGACGCCGCAGTCGGCAAAGCCCTCGAGGGCCGACTGGGCCTCCTCGAAGGTCCAGGCCTCGTTGGCGTCGGCCCGCAGTTCGATCCGGTCGCCGACGGCCTCACGGACTCGGCGGACGCGTTCGATGTCGTCCTCGACGCTCCGGAGGCCGACCTTCAGCTTGCAGGTGGTAAAGCCACGATCCACGGCCGCGCGGGCCGCGGCGACCGTCTCGTCCGGTGAGCCGTCGCCGATCGTCGCGTTGACCGGCACCCGCCCGACCATCGGCCCCTGTCCGAGGTAGCGATACAGCGGCGTCGACTCGCGGGTCGCCTGCAGGTCGGCCAGTGCCAGCGAGAGGGCGTGACGGGCCGCGACCTGCCGGTCGACGGCCTCGAGGGCCTCGCTCGGGCCGTCGGTTCGAAGCGCCTCCTGTGCGCGCTCGAGGGCGCGCTCGCAGTCCTCCCGGGACTCGGTCCAGCCCGGTAGCGGCGTCGCTTCCCCGTAGCCGACGGCCGGCTCGTCACCGGCTCCGTCGCTGCCGTCGTCGGCCTCGTCGACCAGTCGGACGAGAAAGCCGTCCCGGGACGCGATCGTCCCGTCGGCCGTCTCGAGCGGCTCAACGAGGTCGAGCGAGAAGGGACGATACGCAAGCGAGAGGTCCTCTGCGGCGCTCATAGCAGCACCAGCCCCCCGGCGAAACAGACGGCATAGATCGCGAGCAGCTTGCCGGTCGCCTCGAGCGCGGGGTTGAGCGCCTCGCCATCGGTTCGGGTCAGGACGGTTCGCGCGATCGTCGCGGCGTAGGGCAGCGTCACCAGCGGGAGCAACACACCGGGTCCGACGTCGGTCGCGAGCCAGAACCAGCCCGGAACGACGTAGGCGATCGCGAGCATGGCCACGTACTCCACGCGACTCCAGCGGTAGCCCAGCCGGACCGCGAGGGTCCGTTTACCCGCCTCGGTGTCGGTCTCCTTGTCCCGGACGTTGTTCACGACGAGAATCGCCGTCGAGAGCCCGGCGATCGGCAGGCTCGCGATCACGGCCTCGAGCGGAACGGTGCCGTCGGGGATCGTCGTCGCGAGCGGCTCCGCGAGGACGGCTGCGGCCTGTACGTAGTAGGTCCCGGTCACGGCGACGAGGCCGAAGAAGACGAAGACGAAGAGATCGCCCAGCCCGTGATAGCCCAGCGGATAGGGGCCGCCGGTGTAGGCCCACCCGCAGAAGACGCTGACGAGGCCGACGACGAGGATCGGAACGCCCCCCACGTAGACGAGATAGGTCCCCGAGCAGATCGCCAGTCCGAAGGTGACGATCGTCGCGAGCTTGACCTGTGCGGGCGAGATGAGCCCCGACTGGGTGACCCGGGTAAAGCCCTCCCGGTCCTCGGTGTCGGCCCCCTTGACGGCGTCGTAGTAGTCGTTCGCGAAGTTCGTCCCGATCTGGATCAGCGCCGCACCGACGAAGGCCACGATCGCCGGCAGCGGCGCGAACACGCCCTCGACGGCCGCCAGCCCCGACCCGACGATCACCGGGGCCGCGGCCGCGGGCAAGGTCTGCGGGCGGGCCGCCATCAGCCACGCCTTCGTCCGTGATGTCTCGACCTCGGCCGAACTCATGGTTCGAGTGTCCCACTCGAGAGAGTGTCAACGTTGGCATTGCGAGTGACCGCCCGCGGTCGCGGCCGCGGGCGAGCGGGGAAGCGACCGGAGGAAACAGCTACGCCGACGGGACCACGAGTTCGACCGGTTCCATCCCGAAAAACGCCGTTTCGTAGCCCTGATGGCGGGCCGTTTGCGGGGGCGACTCGACCGCGATCCGGACCGTATCACTCTCCCGAACGTCCGAGACGGACCGCCCGTAGTGGTGCCCGTACTCACCGTCGATCACCGGTTCGAGGCGCTCGTCGAGGACCTGCCGGGCGTCGCGCTCGAGGACGACCCGCAGCGACGCGTTCGGGAGCGGCACCCGGTTGTACGGCGTCCGCGGCGAGACGAGCAGATAGGGGTCGTCGCCGTCGGCGAGTCGCGATTCGGGCTCGAGCAACGCGACGACGACCGCCGCATCGCCGCTCCTTGGGACACCATCGCCGGCCGTGCCGTTCGTCTCGGAACCGGCAGCCGACTCGACCAGCCGCGTCCCCGGATAGGCGTCGGCCGGCGGCACCCGCGAGTAGGGGGCCCCAGGATCCGGTTCCCCGTTCCCCACGCCGGCCGCGTCGTCGCCGGCGCTCTCTCCGCCGTCCTCGTCACCGGCGGCTCCGCGCTCCGTCATCGGCTCGAGCGCGCCCCGCTGGCCCCACCGGTCCCGGTCCAGCAGTTCGATCCCCTCGACGACGGCCTCGCGGAAGGCCTGATCGTACGTGAACTCGAAGGTCGCGGTCGCCCCGTCGGTGAATCGGCCCGCCAGCGAGCCGGTCCGACGGATCGAGAGCGGCGGGAGCTCGACGTCGACGATGTAGGTCCCGTCCGCCGGGAGGTCGACGTTGTCGCCGACGTGGAGGCCCATCTCCTGGGAGAGCATCGGCCACAGCGCCCGCGAATCGATCTCGCGCCCGTCGCGGGAGACCGTCACCCTCGGCTCGGCACCGGGCAAGACCCGTCCCGTCTCCCGGTCCCAGACGACGACCATCAGGTGGACCCCGCGGCCGGCCGCGGGTTCGACGAACTCGCGGTAGTTCGCCGTGACGATCCAGAACGGATGGGGGTACGACAGCATCGGGGTCAGCGCGTACTCGCCAGCATCGACCGGCTCGAGAACGCGCATCGACTTCCGGTGGCCGGGTAGATAGACCGCCTCCGGCGGGTCCTCGAGCATCGGGATCGGCGGGGTTCCCGAGACGCCCTCGGAGCCGTCGCTTCCGCCCCCGGCGTCGGCCTCTCCGTCGGGCTCGCCGCTGGGCGCGGTACAGCCCGCGAGCGCGAGCGCGGCCGGCAGCGTCGTCCGCCGGAGGAGCGTTCGTCGGTGCATCGGTTCGATATACGGGCCTTCGGTTAGTAGTGCCACGGGAAATCGTCGAAGTCCGGATCGCGACCCTCGACGAACGCGTCCCGACCCTCCTTCGCTTCGTCGGTCATGTAGCCCAGCCGCGTCGCCTCGCCGGCGAAGACCTGCTGGCCGACCATCCCGTCGTCGGTCATGTTGAAGGCGTACTTGAGCATCCGCATCGCCGTCGGGCTCTTCGCGTTGATGCGCTCGCCCCACTCGAGGGCGGTCTCCTCGAGTTCCCCGTGGGGGACTGCCTCGTTAACCATGCCCATGTCGGCGGCCTCCTCGGCGTCGTAGGTCTTCCCGAGGAAGAAGACCTCGCGGGCTTTCTTCTGGCCGATCTGTTTGGCCAAGTACGCGGAGCCGAAGCCGGCGTCGTAGCTGGCCACGTCCGGGTCGGTCTGGAGGAACTTCGCGTGGTCCTCGCTCGCGAGGGTCAGGTCACAGACGACGTGCAGCGAGTGGCCCCCGCCGACGGCCCAGCCCGGCACCACCGCGACGACCACCTTCGGAATGTGCCGAATGAGGCGCTGGACCTCGAGGATGTGGAGCCGTCCCTGCTCAGAGGCGCGCTCCTCGTCCCCCTCGTACTGATAGCCGTCCTCACCCCGGATCGTCTGATCCCCGCCGGAACAAAAGGCCCAGCCGCCGTCCTTCGAGGACGGCCCGTTCCCGGTCAGCAGGATACAGCCCACGTCGGTCTGGCGCTTGGCGTGGTCGAGGGCGTCGTAGAGTTCGTCGACGGTCCCCGGCCGGAAGGCGTTGCGGACGTCGGGCCGGTCGAACGCGATCCGGACCGTCCCGGCGTCGACCGCGCGGTGGTAGGTGATGTCCCTGAACTCGTCGTTCAGTGCCGCAGGCTCCCACTGCTCGGGATCGAAGAGTTCCGAAACCATTGCTCGAGTGTGGCGGGCGACGGCTGAAATAGATTCGCGTCTCGGCCGGGTCGTCGTCGACTCCCCGCTCGAGGTCGACTGCCGGCCGGGTCAGCCGGTCGTGTCAGCGAGGTCGTCAGTGGCGGCGTCGTCGGTCCCGTCGTAGTCGGTGTACCGTGCCCAGACCGCGAGCAGGCTCGGCAGGACGACGATACTGGCGAGGAACGCGTACGCGATCGCGACGCTCGTGACGAAGCCAAAGCGCCGCAGCGACGGCACGAGCGCGAACACGAGGACGCCAAAGCCCGCGGCGGTCGTGACGGCGCTGGCGAGCAACGCGCCGCCGGTCCCCCGGACCGTTCGCCGGAGCGACGCGATGGGGTCACCCCGCGCTCGCTCCTCCTCGAGGAACCGCTCGCCGACGTGGATCGCGTAGTCGACGCCGATCCCGATGCCGATCGCCGCGATGATGGCCGTCTCGGAGGTAAAGGGAATCCCCGCGAGGTACATCGTCCCGAACAGCCACGCCTGTGCGAACAGGACCGGCGCGATGACGACCGCACCGAGCGAGAGCGTCCGGTAGCGAGCCCAGAACGTCGCCGTCAGGAACGCGAGGATGACGGCGAACGTGATCGCGAAGCCCTGCACGAGCGTCTCGAGCAGCCCCTGCTGGACGAGTTCCTCGACGATCGGCTGGCCGGTCGCCGTCACCGTCAGCGCGGACTCGCCCTCGATGGTCGTCGCGACGGCGCGCATCTCCTCGGTGATCGTCGCCGTGTTTGCCCCGCCGGAGAGGCCCACGGAGAGCCGGAGGGACCGGTACTCGCCGTCCGCGCGATTGATCGTTGCCGCGGCCGCCGACGGATCGGCGGCGTAGACCGCGTCGTAGACCGCCGTGAGGTTTTCCTCCGGCACGCCGTCGCCGTCGGTGTCGGCGTCGTCGACCACGGCGGCGACCGTCTCGTTGTCCGCGGCGACCGACTCGATGGTCTCGAGCGGCCCGGTCGCCTGCAGGCGGCCGTTCGCCAGCGTCTGTGCGGACGAGGCGTTCGCCGCCCGATCCCTGCCGGCCGCGACCCGCTCGAGCGTGTCGGGGTCGGTGACCGGCCCCTCGATCAGTACCTCCGCCCTCGACTGATCGCGTGACTGGGCGAACCGGTCGTTCAGATACAGCGCCTGCTCGCGCAGTTGGTAGTCGCTGGGCTGCAACGAACCGGGCAGCGAGTCCATCCAGGCCGGCGAGTCCCGGGGCAGGAAGTCCGTCTGCTCGATCGACGTGTCGATGTCCGTCGCGGCCGCGCCCCCAGCCGCGCTCAAGACGAGTGCAATGGCGATGACGACGTACGGCGCCCGGTCGGCGATTTCGGCACCGACGCTGAGGACCCGGCTGGCGACGCCGCCGCGACCGAATGCCGGCCGGCGACGCGACAGGCCGAGTCGCTCGAGTCCCCCGTCGAGTTCGAGTTTCAGCGCGGGCAAGAGCAAGCCGAAGACGAGAAACGCCGACACGATGCCGACGGCGCTGACGATGCCGAACTCCCTGATCGAGGCCAGCGGGCTGACGACGTTCGAGAGGAATCCGACGGCGGTCGTGAACGTAGCGGCACCGATGGCGACGACGACGCCGGCCAACCCCCGACGCATCGCCGTCCGGGGCGTCGCGTCGGGATCGTCGTCGCTGGCCTCCCGGTAGCGCATCACGACGTGTAACGCGTAGTCGATCGAGAGCCCGATCAGCAGGAACGGAACGGCGATCAGGATCTGCGTCACGCCGATCCCGGCCCAGCCCATGAAGCCGGCCATCCACGCGAGGACGAGCGCGATCCCGGCGAGCCCGAGCCCGATGTCGAAGACGTCGCGGTAGGCGATCCCCAGCGCGAGGACGATGATCAGCAACGCGATCGGCGAGATGATCGCGAAGCTCTCGCCGGTCGCCTGCGTACTCTCGGCGTCGACGACGGCACTCCCGAAGACGAAGCTCTCCCCGGACGTCAACGTCGCCGCGGACAGCTCCCGGATCTCGAGTTGCGCGTCGGCCACGTCCGCGGGGAGATCGTCACCGGTCGCGCCGCTCGTGTCCTGAAAGACGGAGAGGACGCGCCCGTCGGTCGTCGCGCCCGGCTCGTAGTCGGTCGGCAACAGCGAGTAGGGATCGACCGTGCCCGCGGCCGCCGAGTCCGGGGCTAGCACCCGTTCGACGGTCGCTTCGACCTCGCTTTCCGACATCGACTCCAGTTGCGCGATCTGGGCCTCGAGCGACGGCGGTGCCGAACCGTTGACCCCGCCGTCGGACCCGTTGGGAGTCCCGTTACCGGCCTCGGCCTCCCGAATCGCCGCGGTCGCGACGACGTTCGAGAGCCCGACCATCGGCTGCCGGTTCCGCAACGTCGCGTTCACGTTGCCGTCGTCGGCGATGGCCCGTTGGAGGGTAAGTCCCTCGAGCAGCGACGCTTTCGACAGGGCGTTCTCGTCGCGGACGACGACCTGGACGACGGTCGTGTTCTCCCCTTCGGTCGCGAAGTCGGACCGGAGTTGGTCGTACTTCGCAGCCTCCGTCGAGTCGCTCTCGAAGTTCGCGATCGTCAGCTCCGAGTCGACGCTACCCGCCCCGCTGGCGACGAGCAACGTCGCTATCAGCACGACCGCGATGATCGCCTTGCTGTGTGCGGTCACGAACGCCGCGTACCGATCGGCCGGATCCATTACCAGCCGTTTCCCCACCCGGAGACATAAGTATTGTAGGATACTACAAAATATATCCAATCGGGGAACCCCGCTACTGATAGGCCCGACGCGCGAACCCTCGAGCGACCGACCCGCAGGTATTCATGAGTACACGAGATGCAGTCGCGGCGCTGAAACGGCTCGGCCTGCCGAACTATCAGGCCCGCGTCTTCGTCGCCCTCCAGGAACTGGGGACGGGGACCGCACAGGAGATCAGCGAAATCTCGGAGGTCCCCCGGTCGCAGGTCTACGGCGCGGCCGACGATCTCCTCGAGCGCGGACTCGTCGAACTGACCGAGTCGTCACCGAAACGGTACCGGCCGGTGAGTCTCGCCGCCGCCCGCGAGCAGTTGACGAACCGGCTCGAGCGCGAGCGCGAGCGGGCGTTCGCAAACCTCACGGAACTCCGGACCGCGACGCCGGACCGCCCGGACGACGGCTCGGTGTCGACCCTCCGGGGCCGCCAACCGATCGACGATCGGATCGTCGAGTTGATCGGCGAGGCGGCGGCAGCCGTCGTCTTCACTGCGCCCTCGAGCCGGTCGTTGACCGAGGCGATCGAAACGGCACTGCGCGAGCGGGCGACGCAGGGGATCGACGTCACCGTCGTCACGGCCGAGGAGGCGATCCGCGAACGCTTCGCGGCGAGTCCGATCCGGGTGATCGTGATGGGCGAGGACAACCCCGCCGACTTCGCCGGCCGGGCCCTGATGATCGATGAGGGAACGGTGTTGCTGTCGGTCGCGACCGACGACGAGGCCGTCGACGAGGAGGCGATGTGGACGGCCGGCAGCAGCATTGGTCGCATTCTGGCACAGTTCATGCAGTCCGGCATCGAGTCCGGAACGGACCGCAACGCCTGATTCGTCCGAATCCCGGGAGAAGATAGTCAGCGGCCGCGCAACTCGAGGAGAGTACTCGCTGCGATCCCGGAACATCGCCGGTCGCTTCTCGATCCGTTCGACGGGCGAAGGTGCGATATCGATTCCCGTCGTCCTGGGACCGACCGTCGCATTTCGTATACCGAACTATGGTTTATTTGTTCGAAAGCCACCGGCTCCGGTCGCCCGTGTGCCGGCCGACAGGAGCCCGAACACGTCAGGGAGGCCGAG
>NZ_JBGUBA010000015.1:0-64773 GCF_041821105.1 Natrinema sp. H-ect1
GCAGCGGCGGCCGCCGCGTGGGTCAAGGGGGTCAACACGCTCGACTCGATGCTTGGCTATCCCTCGAAGCCGATCGGGACCGCGAGCGCCCGACTGGACGACCTCGTCATGTTCCTTCCCGCACGTCTCGCGGCCGTCTCGATCGCCGTCGCCGCGGTCGACCCGCTCTCGCTCGCCCGCGCTCGAGCGTGGGCGCAAACTCCGCCGTCGCCCAACTCCGGCTGGCCGATGGCGACGCTAGCCTGTGCGCTCGGCGTTCGCCTCGAGAAGGTCGGTGTCTACGACCTCAACCCCGACGCCGACCTCCCGACGCTGGCCGAGGGCGAGCGGGCCGTCGCCGTCGTCGGCCGCGCGGCCGTCGTCGCGATCGCCGTCGCGGTCGCGCTGGCGGCCATCGTCGCGACTGTGCTGACACCGTTTGCCCCCGGACTCGAGCCGCTGCGCGCGATACTGACGACCGGCGACGCCGCCCCGGCAGAGGTGGTCCGATGGGCCTGATCGGTCGTTGGATCGGTGCCCTCCGTGGCGGGCTGGGCTTTCTGACCCGGTTGCCGGTCGGCTACCGCGACGGGGACTGGACGGCCTTCCGGACGACGCCGGCGGCGTTCCCGGTCGTCGGCCTCGTGGCCGGAACGCTCGCGGCGCTGCCGCTGCTTGCCGTCGGGACGCTCGCGGCACCGACCGTCGCGGTGGGGTATCTGCTCTCGGTCTACGCCGTGACGGGGATCCACCACCTCGACGGGATCGCCGACTTGGGTGACGCGCTGGTCGTCCACGGCGATGCCGAGCGCCGTCGCGAGGTGCTGAAGGACACGACGACTGGCGTGGGCGCGCTGCTCGCGGTCGCGATCACTGTCGCTGTACTGGCGCTCGGCGGTCTCGGGCTGGCCGGACTGTCGGTCCCCGCGGCGGTCGGCGTCGCGATCGGTGCGGAGATCGGCACGAAACTCGGGATGGCCGCGATGGCCTGTTTCGGCCGTGCCGCGTACGAGGGGATGGGCAAGGGGTTCACTGACGCCGCCGCGCCGGGATCGTTCCTGCTTCCCCTCACGATCGCCGTCGCAGCGGCCGCCGGCGTCGGCACTGCGCTCGCCCGGCCGCTCCCCGTCGCGGTCGCGCTGGCCGGTGCCGTCGCCGGCCTCGCGCTCCCGTGGTACTGGGCCGATCGCCACCTCGGCGGCATCAACGGCGATATCTTCGGCGCGGCCAACGAGATCGGCCGCGTCGCCGGCGTCCATCTGGGGGTGATCGCGTGGACGCTGTCGTGATGTGTGGCGGGAAGGGGACCCGCCTCGAGAGCCCCCACGAGAAGCCCCTGCACCCGATCGCCGGGACTCCCATGATCGATCGCGTCCTGTCGGCGCTCGGCGAGAGCCGGATAGAGACCGTCTACGCCGCCGTTTCGCCGAACGCGCCCGAAACGCGGGCACACCTCGAGAACCGCGATGGCATCCGGACGATCGAGACGGCCGGCGACGGCTACGTGGCTGATTTGATGTCCGTCCTCGATCGACCCGCTCTCGACGCGCCGATCCTGACCGTCGCCGCCGATCTGCCGCTGCTCGAGCCCCCGGTCCTCGACCGGGTCCTCGCGGCCCACGGCGACGACTGCGGTTCGCGGACCGTCTGCGTCCCCGCGGCGCTCAAGCGCCGGCTGGGCGTCAGCATCGACTCGCGGCTCGAGCCCGAGGACCACCTCTCGCCGACCGGCGTCAACGTGGTCGGCGCGACCGACGATTCACCATCCATGACCGACATCCACTACGATCCACGACTCGCGATGAACGTGAACCGACGCGAAGACGCACGGCTCGCGGCCGGCCGGCTGCGGACCCGGGACGGAGAGGGGCGCTGACCATGCGTGTGGTCCTCCCCGCCGGAACGACCGAGACGGGCCTGATCGACGGTATCAGCGCCGCCGGGGCCGCGCCGGAGCTGATGGAACACACCCCTTCCGCGGACGTCGAGATCCTCGCGTACGGGGCACCCGTCATGTCGCCGGTGACGCCGGTGAGCCCGAACGGCTGTCCGACGCCCGCGGCCGTGACCCGCGCCGTTCGCGAGGTCATCGACTTCGACGTCGCGGTCGTCGACGCGGGGCTCACCCAGTCGACGGCCGCGCCGACGGTCGATCTGGGCGTCGAACCCGGGACCGACGTCCGTGAGGCCGTCGCCGTGCCGGCGGCGGACGCGGTCTTCGACCGCGCCTACGACTACGGCGCGAGCCTCCCCGACGACGAACTGCTGATCGGCGAGACGGTCCCCGGCGGCACGACGACCGCGCTCGGCGTCCTCACCGCGCTCGGCGAGCCGACCGCCGTCTCCTCGTCGCTGCCGGAGAACCCGATCGAGCGCAAGCGCCGCGTCGTCGACGAAGCGCTGGCCGCGAGCGACCTCGAGCCCGGCGACTGCGAGGGCCGCCCGCTCGCGGCGATCGAAGCAGTCGGGGACCCCGTTCAGCCGACGGTGGCCGGGATCGCCGCCGGCGCGCTCGAGGCCGGCACCGCGGTGACGCTGGCCGGCGGCACGCAGATGATCGCCGTCGCCGCCGTCCTGCGTCACGCCGGGATCGACGCCCCGCTATCGATCGCGACCACGTCGTTCGTGGCCGACGAGCAGGGCGACCGGCTCGAGGCGGCCTGTGAGCAGGTCGGGTGCGATCTCACCGTCACCGATCCCGGCTTCGACGGACGCGACCACGTCGCGATGGAACGCTACTGCGCCGGCGAGGCCAAGGAGGGCGTCGCCATGGGCGGCGCGCTCTCGCTGGTCCCCGACGATGAGATGACTGCGGTCAGGGACCGGCTCGAGGCGGTCTGTACCCGGCTCGGAATCGACGGGTCGGGTGAAGAGCGTCAAGCGACGGAGGAGCCCCGTGGAGCCTGACGCGATCCGACGCGGGCAGCGGGTCCCCCATGGCGGCGAAACCGACCGGGACCTGCTCGACTTCTCGGCCAACACCAACCCGCGGACTCCCGACGGGGTCGCGGACGTCTACACGGCCGCGCTCGAGGACTCCAGACGCTATCCGGACGACGACTATCCCGAGTTCCGGGCCGCCGCGGCCGAATTCGTCGGCTGTGCCCCCGAGCGGGTGATCCCGTCCCCCGGCGGGCTCGCCGCGATCCGGCTGGCCATGGAGTCCGTCCTCGAGTCGGGCGACGAGGCGCTGGTGCCGTACCCGAGCTTCGGCGAGTACGCCCGGGAGATCCGGCTGCAGGGGGCCACGCCGCGGTTCGTCCGCTACGACGACCTCACCAATCTCGGACCGACCACCCTCGAGCCGTGCGCGCTGGCGGTCGTCTGTACGCCGAACAACCCGACCGGCGACGCCGTCGACCCGGACGCGCTCGAGGCGTTCGCGGCCCGCTGTGCCGACGCGAACACGACGCTGCTCGTCGACGAGGCGTTCCTCGGCTTCACCGACCGGCCGTCGATGGGTCGGCTGGACCGCGCAAATGTCGTCGTGGCGCGGTCGCTCACCAAGCTCTTCGGCTTGCCGGGACTGCGGGCCGGCTTCGCGGTCGCAAGCGGCGACCGACGCGACGCGCTCGAGACCGCTCGCCGCTCGTGGTCGCTCGGCACGCCGGCGGCTCGCGTCGGGACGCATTGCCTTCGACAGGACGACTTCGTCCGAGACACGCGCGAGCGGGTCGCGGACGAGCGTGACCGGCTTCGCGAGGCCCTCGAGACTCGGTTCGACGTCCACCCCTCGGAGGCCCCGTACCTGCTGTGTGATGTTGGCGACCGCGACGTGGCGACGGTGATCGCCGACGCGCGGGCCGCCGGCGTCGCCGTCCGGGACGCGACGACGTTCCGTGGGCTGGATTCACACGTTCGCGTCGCCGTCAAGGACCGCGCGGCGAACGACCAACTGCTCTCCGCGCTGGGCGTTCGCGACGCCGACGAGGGCGGCGACGACTGACAATGTCCGACCCCGACCCGGCCTACGGCGCGATCCGACGCGACGGCGTCCTCCGCGTGGGGCGGCCGGCCACCGAGTGGCTCTCGACCGGGCCGAACGGCGGGCGTCAAACGGCCGATCACGCCTACAACATCTCGGTGCCCGAGGGCTGGGAACGGACGGATCTGGCCGCCTACGTCGGGGAACGCCTCGAGCGAGCGGGCTTTGACCCGGCGGGTACGACGCGCCGCGGGCCGGCTCTGCTGACCGGCGTCGATATCGACGACGCGCGCGGCGCGTGCCGCGGGCCGGTCACGGTCTACGCGACTGCCGGGATCTCGAACCCGGCCGCGTTACCGATCGAGCGGTCACACGAGGCGGCGGACCGAACCGACGGGGGCGATGCAGACCCCCTCGCACCCGACGAGGCGGCCCAGGGACAGGCTCGGGGGACCGTCAACGTCATTGTCGGCACGACGCGGGCGCTCGCGCCGGGCGCGCTCGAGAACCTGATCGCCGTCGCCGCGGAGGCCAAAGCCGCGACCTTGCTAGCAGAAACCGGGTTTCCGGGGACTACGACCGACGCGATCGTCGTCGGCCACGACCCCGAGGGCCGGCCGGCCGAGTTCTCCGGCAGCGGGACCGAGGTCGGCGCCGCGACCCGCGTCTGCGTTCGAGACGCCGTTCGGGCGTCGCTCCAGGCCCACTACGCCGACCGCGACGCGGACGCCCCGGACTCGGTCACCGACGCCACCTACGGCGTCTCCACCGACGGCCGTGCCGCGGTCTTTCGGCCCCCGCTCGAGTGACCTCTCGAGCGACGGTCATCGACGGTTCGGCGACGGCTACAGAACGCCGACGTACTGCAGGCCCGCGATCAGCACGATCGCGACGACTAAGACGAGTTTGAACAGCCAGGGCGGAACGTCCTTCCGGATTCGGAGGGCCCAGTCCATGCAGGAGAATGTAACCCTAGTTACAACAATCTTCGGTCGGGTTCCGAGCGCGAACCCGCGACGTCGGTTCGCCACACCGCGGCGGTTCGAACCCGACAGTTAACCCGTCTCGAGCCCAACCGTCGGCCGATGGACGATCCGTCAGGGACCGACGACCAACCGGGCGAGGACGACCCGAGGGCCATCCGGTCGATCGCGCTGTCGCCGGAGGACGCCGTCGATGCCTACGTCTACGGCCGGGAGAACCCCGGTGACGCCGTCCTCCGAGTCACGCCGCCGTTCCACGGCCGGATGCGAGCCCGGATCCACGTCTACCGCCGCGACGACACCGAACTGACCGGCGCAGTACATCTCCCGCCGGCTGACGTCATCGCCGACGACGTCGTCGCCGACTACCCCGACCTCGAGTCGGCGCTCGCCGATGCCGACCCCGACTCCGACGAAGCCGAACGGATCCGCAAGCGCCACGCCGACTCGGTCGAGACGTGGCGAGACCGCGCTCGCGAGGCGATCGTCGAGACGGTCACCCTCGAGACCGACGAGGGGCCACGGCAAGTCGAGGTCAAGACGCTGGGATAACACGGCGCGACGAACCGCCGACTGTTTCGAACCGAGACGTGGTTCTCAGCCTCGAGCGTTGCTTCGTCCCGTACTTTCACTTTCACTCCGCACGGATCGGTTTGATAGACAGTCGGTCCAACTGGACGGTATGCAACTGACAGTCGAGCGGACCGACGACCGAACCGAGTGCAGCGAGGCCGACGATGCCACAGTCACTGCGGCCGCGGAGCCGGCCAGCCGGCAGCGACGACGCATCGACGTCACCGACCTCCACGCGGCGGGGCTCGAGGCGTTCGTCCGGACGAACGTCGATACCGACGCCGTCTCGCTCGAACACCGCGGCGGTCGGACCTACCTGCTGCTCGAGGACTGACCCTTCTGCGTCGCGATCCGTCATCGCTCGAGCGGCGCTAGCCACTGTCCCGATGCGTCGCTGGCGGTCGTCCCCTATAAAAAAGCGATCGTTCGGGAGCCCGTCCGTCTCGCCGTGACCGGAAGCGGACCGCTCAGAGGCGCTGCAGGCGGACCTCGTCGTCGGAGATCGACTCGACGTGGTCGTCGTCGAGCGGGTAGGTGTCCTCGTCGCGGTCGCCCCAACCGAGTTTCGATTTGATCGTGTCGGTCATTCCCGGATCGGGGTCGATGTGGGCGGTCCCGCCGCTGACGGACTGGACGATCCCGATCTCGTCGCCGTTGGCGTTGACGACCCGTTTTCCCTCGTCGTCGTCGGTGAAGTGTGCGGACATGCACGTTCCCCTCCGCCGGGGGGAAGGGTATAGACTGGCCCTGCATCTGCCCGGCGGTCGCGGCGAACTCGCCGGCGGTGGATTCTCGGCCGGGAACTGCGCTCGAGTCCGCAGTTCCGGCCCGGGAGCGCTGACCCCGGGCCTCGCCGAGTCGATCGACCCGACCCGCTCCGCAATGGAACCGGTACGACTAATCGGCAGGAACCGACACCGCCGGTAATGAAACTCGCGCGGATCGCGACCGACGACGGACCGGTATCGGGACGGTACGAGGACGGCGTCGTTCACGCCGACGACGGGGTCTACGAGGTGGGGACGGACGCCGACTTCCTGCCGCCCTGCGAGCCCTCGGCGCTGTACTGTATCGGCCGAAACTTCGCGGCGACTATCGACCAGATGGAGTACGAACGCCCCGAGAAACCGGACTTCTTCATCAAGCCGCCGGCGTCGCTGGTCGGCCACCGGGATCCGGTTCCCTATCCGTCGTTCAGCGACGAGGTGACCTACGCCGGCGAACTCGCGGCCGTCATCGACGAACCCTGCCGGAACCTCTCCGAGGACGAGGTCCCCGAAGTCGTCCGGGGCTACACGATCATGAACGATGTGGACGCGCTCGATCAGGGTGGGCGCACACCCAGGAAGGCCTTCGACGCCTCTGGCCCGCTGGGCCCGTGGATCGAAACCGCCGTCGACCCGACCGGGATCGACATGTACACCGACGTGGCCGGCGAGCGCCGCCAGGAGGCCAACACCGAACTGATGCTGTTCGATCCCTACGAGATCATCGCGTATCTCTCCCAACGGGTCACCTTCCGGCCCGGCGACGTGGTCTCGTTCGGCAGTCCGGCCAACCCCGGCCTCGTCGACCCCGGCGACACCGTCGAGATCACCTACGAGGGCGTCGGCACGCTCCGGAATACCGTCGTCGACGCGAGCGAGCGCGAGACCCTGCCGCTCGAGGGAGAGTCCGTTCGAGCATAGTTCGTCGCGCGAACGCACCGGCCGGTCCTACGACCGTCTCCCCGAACCCCTATCATCGAAGGGCAAACACGGATGCCTCAAGCGCCCCTAATTGGACCGATGTCGATGGACGAATTCGACCTAGAGGAACTGCTCGAGACAGGTGGGCCACAACTGAAGACGAGTCTCCCCGGCGTGGTCGTAACGACGAAACTCACCGACGCGGATGCGGACGAACTGGAAGCGGTTCACCGCCGGCAACTGGAGTACGCGCTCGAACACGCCGAAGAAGCGAAGGAAGCGACTCGAATGTGATTACGGGCGTCGGGTCCGAAAAAGTCGCGTTCTGGAGTGACACTCCGCAGCGCCGAACGGCGTGCGTGACGGGACGTGACCGGTCGACCGCCGCTCGACGAGAGACCGAGCCGAACCGCCGGGTAGAAAGGCACTTCACGGCGACCGCCCACCGACGACACGTGAGCGCCGACACCCGACGCGTCGAGGTCTACCCCGGCCGCGAGGTCGTCGTCGAGTTCGACCCCGAACTCACCTTCGAGTGCGTCGACGACTGCACGTGGTGTTGTCACCACGGCGTGTTGCTGTACGATCGGGACCTCCTCGAGTTGGCCCAGCGGGCGAACCTCTCGGAGACGACGACCGACTTCCGCGGCGAGAAGTTCGTCACTCGCGAGAACAAGGACCGCGACGACCACGTCGCCGAGGACGGCCACGCCTGTGCCTTCCTGCGCGAGGACGGCCTCTGTACGCTCCATCTCGAGGAGGACTGGAAACCCACCCGGTGTTCGGTCTTTCCGCTCGCCGTCCACCTCGAGGATGGCGACCTCCACGTCGACATCAGGGACTCGGCCCACGACCACTGCGAGGGACTGAACGTCAGCGAGCGGCCGGTCATCGACAACCTCGAGGCGTTCCTCCCAGAAGTGCTATGGGACCTCGAGAACCCCGACTCGGACCGGGAACTGTAGCGGTGCCCCCACCGAACCTCCCGTAAATGGCAAACGGCCGTCAGCTATTTTCCCGTGACAGATAAATAGATGAACAGTATCGTGGGGAGAGCTACCACGACTCTCCAAGCGTTTAAAGGGCTGCCGCACGTAGTTAAACTGTGACAGAAGACTCCGGGCGGCGGAACCTCCGTATGCCCAACAGCGACGAAGTATTCGCCGTCGTAACCGAACACCTCGGTGGCAATCACGTCCAACTGCGGTGTGAAGACGGCAAGGAACGGCTCGGCCGCATCCCCGGGCGCATGAAATACCGCACCTGGATCGAGCCAGACGACATCGTCGTCGCCGAGCCGTGGGACTGGCAGGACGAGAAGGCCACGATCGAGTGGCGCTACACCGGCCAGGACGCGGATCAACTACGTCGCGAAGGCCACATCGATTGAACCACGCGACCGGGTCCGACAACTACTAGCTTTCTCTCGAGACGACGACCTACCTAGCAACAGCTCCCCCTCGAGCCGTGAAAAATCGGACGACGAGGCCGACTGTGTTAACAGAAATACACCCAGTAGGTGTGGCCGTCCGAACAGGTAACCGTCGTGTGGTCGCCAAACGCCGCGACCGACTGCCGTACCTTCACATCGACCTCCTCACGTGGGAGGGAGACCGTCGCGCTCTCCCCGCAGTGCGGACAGGTGACCGCTTTCGTCGCGATTGCTTGCATTGTCGTTCCCCGTGGTATAGTATGGCACGAGGGAGCATAACTGTTCGTCGCGGTCCGATCGCTCGCGGTCGACGCGTGTCGCGGCGAAACTGATCTACCGGACGGCGAACGCCGTTACGTTCGACCGTCGGTCCGTGCCTCGACGCGCATTTCGACGTACCGATCCGCCCACGTCCGGACGTGCCGCCGGATGGACTCGCGGACGGTCGAGATGAGTCCGTCCGTCGGGGCGTGATCGACGTGATCGGCTTCGTCCTCGAGTGCGGACTGCTCGCCCGGCTTCCGTGGCCCTTCTGGAAAACTCATCGTGCTAGTACGTACCGTAGTTAGTGTGATAAAGATTGAGGATATTTCCGCCACGCGGGAGCCCACGAGCGCGCTCCACTGTCTTCAGCCGCACTTGCCGCCATATGAACGGGTCACATGGACGGGACAGACGAAAATACTCTTGTTTCGGACCTCCGATAGCAGCGTTCACGCCTCAATGACCGATACGTCAACGTCGCCGAGCATCCAAAAGACGCTCCTCAAGTACCAACACGTGTTCGTGTTTCTCGCGCCGCTTTTGTTCGTCGTCGGCGTCTACTTTGTCGCACCGACCCCGGCGGATGCCGGGACTGGCTACTGGCTCGAGTACTGGTGGCTATTCGTCGCATTTCTCATCGGCGCGACCATCGTCAACACCGTCGGGATCAGCGGCTCCGCGCTGTTCGTTCCCTTCCTCATCTTCGTCTTCCCGCTGGTCGCGTATCCGCTCGAGCCGAACACGCTGGTGAAGATCGGCCTCATCAGCGAGTCCTTTGGCCTCTCGAGTTCCGCGCTGGCGTTTATCCAGTACGGGCTGGTCGATCGACGGCTCGGGACGGCGCTGGTCCTCGGTGGCGTCCCGTTCGTCGTCGCCGGTGCCCTGCTGTCGTTCGTCATCCCGGAACCGCTGTTTCACGCCCTGCTCGGGATCGCGCTCCTGGCGGCGGCGTACCTCCTGCTCAAGGCGAACCTCAGTCACGAGGAGCCCGGCGGTGGCGGCGGCGACGAGGCGGTGGCGGCCGACGGTGGCGCCGCCGAGTTGCCAAACGACGCGAACAAGCTCGGTCCCGCGGGGGTCGAAACGAACGACGCGGGGACCGTGACGCGGGTCGACCGCGACGGCAACGACTACCGCTACTCCCGGAGCGGCTACCTCGAGCGGTTCGCCAACTACAGCGTCGGCGGCGTCTTTCAGGGCCTCGCCGGGTTCGGAATCGGTGAACTGGGCATTATCTCGATGCTCCGGACCGACGTTCCCGTTCGCGTCGCGATCGGGACCAACCACATCGTCGTCGCAACGACGGCCGTGTTGGCCTCGCTCGTTCACGTCTTCGGCGGCGGGCTCGTGCCCGGCGGACACACGATGGATCTCGCCTCGACGCCGTGGAATATGGTCGTCTGGACGGTTCCCGCGACGACGCTGGGCGGACAGATCGCCCCCTACGTCTCGGCGGCGCTCGATACGAGTACCATCAAGAAAGGCGTCGGCGGCCTGTTCGCGATCATCGCCGTCGCGCTGTTCCTGATGGCCTCCGGCGGGATCTGAGCGGGACGTTCGCTACTCGCCTCGAGATCGGTTCCACCTCGAACCGCCGACAGAGGCCCCGTGTCATCGGGTCGCCTGTTTCCACTCTCGGAGCCCGACGGTCTCCCCGTCGAGCGCCGTCGGGTCCGCCTCGGTCGCCGCCCAGACGAACATCGGCGCGACGGAGTCCGGATCGCGCCCGGTCCCGCCCGAGAGGTCCGTCGCGACGGTACCGGGATCCAGACAGCCGACGACGTACTCGGTGTCCGCGGCGAACCCGCGAGCTACCGCCTCCGCCGTCGCCTTCGAGACCGCATAGGAGCCATAGCCCGCGTCCCCGTCTCGAGCGATCGCACCCGTCGGGACGAGGGCCCGCGCGCCGTCGTTCAGATGGGGCAGCGACTCGCGGATCGTCGCGTACGCGCCGCGCCCGTTCGTCCGCCAGTGGTCGTCGAACGCCGAGTACGACTCGTCGTCCATCGGCGTCCGCCCCGGTTCGCCGTGATAGACCCCTGCCGCGGGAACGACGACATCGATTCCGCCCTCCGAGCCCGCTCGCGCGGCGGTCTCGGTCAGCCGTTCCACGTCGTACTCGTCCCGGACGTCGGTCCGGTGCCCGTCGGCGGTCCCGCCCGCCCGCTCGAGGTCGTCGATGGTCGCCGCGACGTCGTCGGCGTCTCGAGCACCGACGACGACGGTCGCTCCCTCGGTCGTGAACGCTTCGGCGACGGCACGGCCGATGCCGCGCGTCCCGCCGGTCACGACGGCTGTCGTTCCGTCCATACGTCCGCTACGCGAGCCAGCCACAGGAATCCCCGGGGAACGCACGGCTGCCGGCGGACGGAAGCCGTCCATCGCTCACCCTCCCCGATAACCGGTCGGGTTCCCTACCTATGTGTGAACCACGTTTAACACGGGTCAGCTACTCATGTCGACCATGCAATCGCTGGCCGGTGAGTCGGTCGTCGTGATCGGGAGCGGAATCGGTGGGCTCTCGACGGCCTGTTATCTCGCCGATGCGGGTGCCGACGTACGCGTCATCGAAAAGAACGAACAGCTCGGCGGCCGGGCGAGCCGACTCGAGAAAGACGGGTTCCGGTTCGATATGGGGCCCTCGTGGTATCTGATGCCCGACGTCTTCGAGCGCTTTTTCGCCGAGTTCGGCCGGACGCCGAGTGACTATTACGACCTCGAACACCTCGATCCACACTATCGGATCTTCTTCAAGGACGGAGACCGGGTCGACGTCACGCCGGACTTGGAGCGGACGAAAGACGTCTTCGAGGAGTACGAACGAGGGGCGGGCGAGGCCCTGGAGCGATACCTCGAGAAGTCGAAGGAGAACTACGAGGTCGGGATGGAACACTTCGTCTACGAGGACCGGCCGCGGCTGCGGGACTACCTCGATCTCGACGTCGCCCGACAGGCCCGCGGCCTCTCCCTGCTGGGTTCGATGCAGGGCCACGTCGAGGGCTACTTCGACCACCCGAAGCTCCAGCAGATCATGCAGTACACGCTGGTGTTTCTCGGCGGCTCGCCGACGAACACGCCGGCGCTGTACAACCTGATGAGCCACGTCGATTTCAACCTCGGCGTCTGGTACCCCGAGGGCGGGATCGGCGCGGTCATCGACGGGATCACGGACCTCGGCCGGGAACTCGGCGTCGAGTACGAGACAGGTCGCCCGGCGACTGAGATCAAGGGCCGTACGGGCGGGTTCGAGGTCGAGACCGCCTCGGGACCGATCCCGGCGGATCTGGTCGTCAGCAACGCCGACTACGCTCACACCGAACAGGAGCTTCTCACCCCCGAACGGCGCGGCTACGACGCCGACTACTGGGAGGACCGGACCTACGCGCCCTCCGCCTTCCTGCTCTATCTGGGCGTCGAGGGCGAGGTCGACGAACTCGCACATCACACGCTCGTGCTGCCGACCGACTGGCAGGACCACTTCGACAAGATCTTCGAGGACCCACAGTGGCCCGACGATCCCGCCTACTACCTGTGTGTCCCCTCCGAAACGGACGACACCGTCGCGCCCGAGGGCCATAGCACCCTCTTTGCCCTCGTCCCGATCGCGCCCGGCCTCGAGGACACCCCCGAAATCCGCGACGAGTACCGCGATCGGGTCCTCGCGGACATCGCCGCGAACACGGGCACCGACCTCCGGGACCGGATCGTCCTCGAGGAACGGTTCACCGTTTCCGACTTCGCGAACCGGTACAACAGCCACGACGGGACGGCACTGGGGATGGCCCACACCCTCCGCCAGACGGCGCTTTTCAGGCCGCCACACCGCTCGAAAGAAGTCGACGGACTCTACTTCGTCGGCGGCGATACCACGCCCGGAATCGGAATGCCCATGTGTCTCATCAGCGGCGAACTGACCGCCGACGCGGTCCTCGACGATCACGGGACCGCACACACGCCGTGACGGCCGCTCGAGCGGTCCGGCGGACCGAACGCACCGGGCGACGCGTTCGCTCGGAGCGAGACGACCGACCGCGCCGCGGACGTCGGCGCGGGACAGCCTCGAGATCCGATCGATGACTTCGGAACCGACCGCAGCGGGCGAGACCGACCGCGGCGAGCAGCTGTCGTACCTGCTGTCGCTTTCGCGGCCGCGGTTCTGGCTCTATCTCGCGGGGCCGGTCGTCGTCGGCGTCGCCTACGCCGCCGACGCCCCCGACGAGCTGTTCACGCCGGCCACGGTCGCGCTGTTCGTCTACTTCCTCCTGCCGGCGAACGTCTTTCTGTACGGCATCAACGACGTCTACGACCGGGAGATCGACGCCGCGAACCCGAAAAAGGAGGATCGGGAGACGCGCTATCGAGGACAGGGGTACGTCCCGGCGGCCGTCGGGCTCTGTGCGGCGCTGGCGATCCTGCTCGTCCCGCTGGTTGGTGCGGCCGCGGTGCCCTGGCTCGCGGCCTTCCTCCTCCTCGGGGCGGCCTACAGCGCCCCGCCGGCGCGACTCAAGACGACGCCGCTGCTCGATTCGGTCTCGAACGGGCTCTACGTCACGCCCGGGATCGCCGCGTACGCGGCCGTCGCCGGCACCGGACCGCCCCTCCTCGCGATCGGCGGCGGCTGGCTCTGGGCCATGGGGATGCACACCTTCTCCGCGATCCCCGACATCGAACCGGACCGCGAGACGGGGATTCGTACGACCGCGACGGTACTGGGCGAAGCTCGGACCTACGCCTACTGTGGCGCGTGCTGGCTCGCCAGCGCGGCCGCCTTCGGCGCGATCGACGTTCGACTGGGCGCGTTGCTCCTCGTCTATCCCGCGCTCGTGGCCGCCATCGCGACCGCGAGCGTCGCCGTCGACCGCGCGTACTGGTGGTTCCCGGCGATCAACACCGTCGTCGGCGCGGCGTTGACTATGGGCGGGCTCTGGAGGCTGCTGTATGGATAGCGGTGAACCGACCGCGCCGGGGTCAGAGTCCGATGCCTCGAGTCCGCGTTCCGGCGACGCGACCCTCGACGATTCGACCCGGGAGACCGTCCAGCGCCGCCTCGAGGCCCTGATCCGCGAGAACCGGTTTACCATCGCGGTCGTCTTCCCCGTGATCGGTGCGGTGACGCTGGTCGCCAGCGCGGAAGGACTGCTCCCGGCGGCGCTGTCGTACAACCCGCTGCTGATCCTGTTCGGGACGCTGGTGATGCGCTCGCCGCTGGTCGTCGCCCTGTTACCGCAGGTCGACAGACGGGCGGCCCTGCCGCTGGCCGTCCTGGTCGCCTACACCTACGGGATCGAACTGCTTGGCGTCCGGACGGGCTGGCCCTATGGGACCTTCGAGTACGGGATCAGCCTCGGGCCGATGCTCGGCGGCGAGGTGCCGCTTGCCCTGCCGCTGTTTTTCGTCCCGCTGGTGTTGAACGCGTACCTGCTGACGTTGCTGGCGCTTGGCGACCGGGTGGCTCGGCTCGTCCCCCGACTGCTCGGCGCGATCGCCGCCGTGGTAGCGGTCGATCTGGTCCTCGATCCGGCGGCCGTCGCCATCGGCTTCTGGTCGTACGTGCCGCCCGGCGGCTACTACGGCGTCCCGCTCTCGAACTACCGAGGCTGGCTCCTCTCTGGGACCGTCGCCGTCGTCCTCGTCGAACTCGCCTTCGACCGGCGGGCGCTCGTCGATCGCGTCCGGGCCTGCGAGTTCGCGCTGGACGACCTGGTGAGCTTCGTCCTCCTGTGGGGTGCGATCAACCTCCTCTATACGAACTGGCTGGCGGCCGGGGTGGCCGGCGCGTTCTGTCTCGGCCTGCTCCGGACCGACCGCTACGACCTCGGGATGGTCCGAGGAACGTAACGGGGAGTCCGGCCGGCGTCGAACGCAGTCGAGTATGCCGGCCACTCGCTTTTGCTCGTGGCCCTCGTGGCCCCCGTATGGCGACCAAAGAACCCCTCGAGTGTCCGGTCTGTCGCGAGCCGCCAAGGGCCGGCCGGCAACTCGAGGACCATCTGGTCGACGAACACGAAAAGCGCAAGCTGGCGAAGTTCATCGTCGCCGAGACGGCGGCACTGACGACCGACGACGTCTCGGAGTGATCAGACGAACAGGCTCGAGATGGCGTCGCCCAGCAGGAGTAGTAACACGACTGCGGCGACGGTTATCGCGAGCCAGACGCCGAGACCGATCGCCGTCGTCCGGGCCATGCGTTTGTCGTTGCCGGTGATATCGGACCCTGTGTCCGTGGACATACCGTCGGTTACGGGACCGGTCACAACGAAGGAATAGCCACCATATCGAGGGGTTTCAAAAGCTACCGCGTCGGGATACCGTCGCCGTGTTCGGGCCCGTGACGGCTGGGCTCGCGGGTCGGCACCGCCGACACCCGCTGGAACACCGCTTCCGGATCCCGGTTCCAGTGCCAGTGCCAGCGCGTCTTCGCGAGACACCACAGCTTCCGAGCCGTCGACAGCGACGGCTCGGCGGAGAGGACGTCGTACTCCTGGGCGCGGATGAGCGAGTGGTGTTCCGCATAGAGGACCGCCGCCAGCAACACGGGCAGCTGGCAGTCCTCGGGGAGATACCGGATGCCGGCGACCCCTTCTCGGTAGAGGTCCTCGGTTCGTTTGAGTTCGGCCTCCATCGCCGCCGCGAACGACTCGGAGTGTTCGAGGCGTTCGACCTGCGCCGGATCGACGCCGTGTTCACGAAGCGTCTCCTGTGGGATGTAGATCCGATCCCGCTCGACGACGTCTTCCCGAACGTCCCGCAGGAAGTTCGTCATCTGGAACGCCTCGCCGAGTGTCACCGCGTGGGGGATCGCCGTCTCCTCGGCCTCGGGCTCCATGATAGCGGTCATCATCACGCCGACCGCAGCCGCCGACCCGCGCATGTACGACTCCAGGTCCGCGTAGGTCTCGTACCGGTGGGTGTCGATGTCCGTCGCCATCGCGTCGATGAAGACGTCGACCTCGCGGTCGCTGATGCCGTATCGCTCCCGAAGCTCGACGAACGCCTCGAGGACCGGATCGTCGGGCTCGCGTTCTCCCAGTGCCTGTTCCCGGAGTTCCTCGAGTTGTGCGCGCTGTTGGGCCGGGTCGACGCCCGCGGCGTCGTCGACGACCTCGTCGGCGATCCGAAAGAACGCGTAGAGGACGTGCGTGGCGTGTCGCACTCGCTCGGGGAGAAACCGCGTCGCGAGATAGAACGTCTTCCCGGTCCGCTTCTGTATCGCCTTGCCTGCGTGGATGTGTTCCTGTTGCATTCTCTGTTGCTGACCCTACCCGCCGGCGAACGGATGTATACGGTACGACAGGAGAGTATAAAGTAGCATACCCTCACTATGTTCAGAATCGCTGTCGGACGACGGTCCCGCTCCCGACACAGTCCCATCGACCGACGGATCGGACTGCCATGAGTCGGCTCCGGTGTGACTGCAGGACGGAGACGGTCGCACCGGGAACTCGGGACACCGATCCGTCTCAGTCGAACAGTTCCTCGAGGACCTTCCGCTGGGCGGTCCGGAGGTGCTGGTGGAACGTCGACCGGGAGATATCCATCGAGTCGGCCAGTTCCTCGCCGGAGATGTCGCGGGGCCACTCGAAGTAATTCGCGTGGTATGCCTTTCGCAACGCCAGCAACTGCCGGTCGGTCAGCGACGACTCGAGCCGCGCCGAGACGTCGTGTGGCCGTTGGCTCGGCTCCTCCTGTTCGTGGTAGCTGATTAGTTCGACCCGATCGTACCGGCGTTCGAGGAGGTCGTACGCGGAGCGAGCGGACCGGCTGTCGGGAAACTCGACGGCGAGGTCGGCGACGCCGTCGCTGACCGACAACTCCTGTACTACCGCGCCATGTTCGTTCAGCGCCGTTACTGGGCCGTCCCCGGCGGTGACCTCGAGGAGGGTCCCGCCGTCGTTTTTCGAGAGGACCGAGAGGTCGCGGACGTCCGCGTCCGGTGCGAGGACCGCCTCTTGGTCGATCTCGCGATCGGCATACAGGAGCAACTGCGGCGTCTCGTCGGCGTCGTAGGTCAGCCCGCGGTAGCTGATCGTCGCGTCGACGCGCTCGGACAGCGACGTGACGAACAGCGACGGGTCCTCGACGGCGGCCTCGATCGAGACGACGGCCTCGCTCGTGAGCATCCGCCTGGCCTCGAGGGCGTTCATCGCGGTCGCGACCGTCCCAGCGAGCGACTCGAGGACCAGCGACTCCCGCTCGTCGAAGACATCCGTTTCGTCGGCAAACACCACGAGGACGCCGTAGGTCACGTCGCCGTAGGCAAGCGGCAACGCGGCGACCGACTGGAACCGCTCGCCGGCTCCCACGGGCCACCAGCGGTCGGCGTCGTCGAACGCGTCGATATCGTCGATCACCCACGGCTCGTGGTCGACGAACGCCCGAACCGCGGGGTGGGATTCGTCGCTCTCGAGAACGAGTTCGTCGTCCTCGAGCGGGACGTCGTCGCGACTGGCCCACTCCCGGGGCGAGAGCCGCTGTCTCGTGACGTCGACCCGGCCGGTCCAGGCGAGGACGTACGGCTCGGTGTCGGTCAACCGCGTACAGACGTCGCGCTCGAGGGCCGCCCGGGTCTCCGCACCGACCGCCGCATCGGTGATCTCGGTGACGAGCCCGTCGACCCGCTCGAGGACGTGTTCGACGGTTTCCCGTTCCGCACGGATTCGGCGCTCGTTCTCCTCGGCGGCGATCTCGGCCAGTTTCCGGTCGGTGATCTCGAGGTGGACTAGCGACGCCAGCCGCCGGCCGTCGTGTGAAAACCGGGTGACACGCATCAGGAACCAGCGCTGCTGATCGGGCGAGTGACACGGGTACTCCATCGAAAACGCGTCCCGGTCGCCCGCGAGGACGGCCTCGATCCCCTCGACCGCCCGCCGGGCGTGTTCGTCCTCGGCCGTCGTGGCGTTCGCGAGGTAGTCGACGCCGACGTGGTCCGTGGGGCCGTCCGCGGGACCGAACTCGCGCCAGGAACGGTTGGTCAACAGGATCTCTCCGTTCTCATCGATGAGTGCGACGGTGATCGGAAGGTCCTCGAGCGCCGACGCAGCGAGTTCGTGCCGAGTGCCCATCGGTCCGACGTACGGGATTGGCCCTCTTAACACGATTGGACGGTCGTGCGTGCTGGACCGAACCGCTCGGCCCCAGCATCTCGGCGATCCTCGCCCCACCGATGTCCGACGAGCCGACCACTGTGAGCGACGTCAGCGACTGCTCATGCTCTCATCGAGACGTTTAATTGGCTGTTTGATAGTTTCGACAACGCTTTTATTACTGTTCGTGGACGGCTCCCACGGAGATCCGGCGTCCCGGACTGCCGAACCGACGACTCGAGCGCTGAATCGGGCGGCCCGCCGGCCCGCGGCTCGCCCGTCGACGGGCGCTCGAGGACGGCGGCCGATCCGTCGAGCCGATCTCCGAACTCGTCCACGCGTTCCCCTGTCAGACGCGGTCGCGGCCGGTCGTCGCGATCGGCCGCTCGACCCGTCGGAACCGGTGAGAGATATCCGAATGTGAACAAATACCTATGTATGGTCATGACATAGAGTAGCTCATGGCACAGGATCAAGCGACGCGCGGACGGTCACGGTGTCGCAACTGTGGCTTCGAAGCACCCGGCGGAGACGACGACTGGCGGCGGATCGAGGTCCCGAAACTGGGCCGGATGACCCAGTGTCCGGACTGTGAGAGTACGGACGTCATCACCACCCGCTGAGTTTCACCCGACGAGCGTCGGGCCGGCCACGAACAGACTCTTCAACGGCTCGCCCCTACTGCGGGTATGAGCAACGAACCAGCGGAAACCCCGTCGGCCGACGAGGACTGGCGCGACCGACTGAGCGACGAGGAGTACCGAATCCTCCGGGAAGCGGGAACCGAGCCGGCGTTCAGCGGCGAGTACGTCGACCACAAGGAAGACGGCACCTACGCCTGTGCTGGCTGCGGTGCCGAACTGTTCGACTCCGAGACGAAGTTCGAGTCCGGCTGTGGCTGGCCCAGCTTCTACGATACCGACAGCGACCGGGTCGAAACCCGCCTCGATACGAGCCACGGGATGCGACGGACGGAAGTGGTGTGTGCGAACTGCGGCGGTCACCTGGGTCACGTCTTCGACGACGGCCCCGAACCGACCGGCAAGCGATACTGCATCAACTCCGTCGCGCTGGATTTCGACGACGAGTGATGGCCCGACTCGAGGGGGCTTCGCCGGCGACTGCACATGGACGGGCCACCGGCCGTCGTTCGGACGGGCTGCGGCGGTAGCGACTGCGCGGCCGACAGGGAGCGACCGCCGAGTTCCGAGATTCAACCCGAGCGGCAAATAGGGCCAGTATCTAAACGAAACTGGCCCATTATGTCCAATATTCAACCACCAATCGATCTCCTTCCGGAACATTCATACTTCAGGTGGCGGAACGGTCGACCATGACGCCCGAAGCGACACCGGTCGGACGAGAGGCGGACAGGGCGAGCGACGTCGTCGGCGCGGTCGACGAGATCGACGGTCGGCCGCATCTCGTCGTCGCCGACATCGCTCGAGACGACGCCTGGATCGCGATGGCCGAGTCGGCGGCCGTCGCCGTCGAAGACCACCGGTAGGCCGCTCGGGAGTTTTCTCACGCCGTCGCGGGCTTCGCCAGCGACCGCTCTCGCCCTCGCGACGCGCCGTACGGATCGTCGACGGTAACGGCGACACGGACGTTATCCGGCGGGACTCGAGCGGCGAATGCGTGTCGATTCCAGCGAGCGCGACCGGACCGATGGGTTCTATCGGCCGGAGGTCGTATCGGGAACGATGGCTTCCGAACGGCCGCTCGATGGCGCTCGACTCCTCGTCGTCGCACCCACCGAAGCGAGACCCGAGCCGCTGGCGAGCGTCCTCGACGACGACGCGCTCGACGCGACCGCGGTGTCGACCGCCACGGCGGCGCTCGAGCGCCTCGAAACGACGTCCGTCGACTGTCTGTTGACCGTCCAGTCGCTCCCGGATCGGAGCGGGCTCGCCCTCCTCGAGGCGGTCAGGGAACGCGAGCCCGACCTGCCGGTCGTCCTCGCACCGATCGACGGCGACGAGTCGATCGCCAGCGCGGCGATCGCCGCGGACGTCTCGGCGTACGTCCCCCTCGACGACACCGCCGACGGGCCGGCCGAGGACCTCCGGTCGGCGATCGAACGGGCGTTGTCGGCCGCCGACGACCGCCGGTGGCGGCGGGATCGCGCTCGAGCGTTCGACGCCGTCTTCGACGACCCGGACGCGTACGGCTGGCTGCTCGCGCCGGACGGGACCGTGCGGCGGGCCAACGAGCCCGCACTCGAGGCGATCGACGCGACCGCGACCGACGTCCGGGGCCGCTCCTTCGCGGAACTCCCGTGGTGGGAGTCGACCGTCGACGGGGAAGCGGTCCTCCGGGACGCGATCGACGCGGCCGCGAGCGGGGAGATCACACACCGAGAGCTGACGTGTGTCCGCGCCGACGGTGCGACCGCTCGAGACGGGAGCGACGCCGCGGCGGAGACCGACGATTCCGATCGGCGTCGAACGTTCGAGGTGACCGTCCGCCCGATCCGCGACGAGTCCGGGACCGTCGTCTCGCTGTTCGCGCGGGCGGACGACGTCACCGAGCGCGCCCGCCTCGAGCGGGAGTTACGCGAGTCCGAGCAGCTGCACCGCGTAACGCTCAACAACATGACCGACACGGTCCTCATCACCGACGACGACGGGGCGTTCACCTACGTCTGTCCGAACGTCCACTTCGTCTTCGGCTACTCCGACGACGAGATCCACGAGATGGGGACCATCGACGAACTGCTCGGGCCGGACCTCTTCGACCGCGACGAACTCGAGGCGGCCGGCGTCCTGACCAACATCGAGTGTACTGCCACTGATAGGGCGGGCCGGGAACACACCCTGCTGGTCAACGTCCGGGAAGTCTCGATTCAGGGCGGGACGACCCTCTACAGTTGCCGCGACGTGACGACGCGGAAACGCCGCGAGGAGGCGCTGACGGCGTTGCATCGAACTACCCGCGAGCTGCTGTACGCCGAGACGGACCGCGAGATCGCCGATATCGTCGTCGACGACGCGGCGGACGTCCTCGACCTCGAGGCCAGCGCCGCGTACCTGTTCGACACGGACGAGAACGTCCTGCGGCCGGCCGCGTCCTCGCCGGCCATGGAGCGGTTACACGGGCCGGTCCGGGACCACCGGGCGACGGACGACAGCGTTCCCGGTCGCGTCTTCGTCGACGGCGAGAGCCGGTTCTTCGCGGACGTCCACGAGTCGCCGTTGCTCTCGAACCCGGGGACGGAACTGCGAAGCGTCGCGTCCGTTCCCCTCGGGGACCACGGCGTCTTCGTCGCGGGTTCGAGCGAACCGGATGCCTTCGACGACGTCGCCCGCGAGTTGACGGACCTGCTGGCCGCGACCACCGAGGCCGCGCTCGACCGCGTCGGGCGCGAGCGGACGCTGCGCGACCGCGATCGCGAACTCGAGCGACGCAACCGTCAACTCACTCGGCTCAACGGGATCAACGAGATCATCAGGGACCTCGATCAGGCGCTGGTCGGGGCCGAAACCCGCGACGAGATCGAACGCGCCGTCTGCGACCGGCTCACGACCGCGGATCGGTTTTCGTTCGCCTGGATCGGGGCGGCCGATACCGGCGACGATCGGCTCGCGGTCCGCGCCGACGGCGGTGCGACCGAGGGCCGGGCGTATCTCGACAGCGTGTCGCTCTCGCTGACCGAGGGCACCGAACCCGCGGTTAGGACCGCGGCCGACCGGGCGGTGACCACCGCCTCGAACGTCGCCGACGGGCTCCGCGAGGAACCGTGGCGGTCGGAAGCGCTCGCCTGTGAGTTCCAGTCCGCCGTGAGCGTCCCGCTGTCATACGACGACTTCACGTACGGCGTCCTGACCGTCTACGCCGATCGGCCCGACGCGTTCGACGAGATGGTCCGGACCGTCCTCGCCGAACTCGGGGAGACGATCGCCGCCGCGATCGCCGCCGTCGAGCGCAAGCGCGCGCTCCTCTCGGACTCGAGTACGCGCCTCGAGTTCGCGGTCGGCGACGAGACGGTCCTCTTTACCCGCCTCGCCCGACGGACCGATTGCACCGTCTCGTTCGACGGCGGCGTTCGCCACCGCGAGGACGGTGCGACCGTCGTCGCAACGGTCGAGGGCGCATCGCCCGACGCCGTCGCCGCCGCGGCCACGGACCTCGTCACCGTCGAGGGGGCGCGGGTCATCGGCCGTGACGGCGCCGATGACGACGGCTCCGACGAGGACGCCGGCGGGGCGGTCCTGCTGGATCTCTCGCGACCGGTTCTCGCACTGCAACTCGCGGACCACGGGGTCCTGCTGCGCGGCGTGGAGGCGACCCCCACCGACACGCGGGTCGTCGTGGACGTCCCCAGTTCCGTCGACGCGCGGGGCGGTGCCGACGTCGTCTCGACGGTGTTCTCCGAGGTCGAACTCCGGTCGAAACGATCCGTCGAACGGACGACGCCGCGTGACTTCCACGCGAGCCTCCGCGACCGACTCACCGACCGCCAACTCGAGGTCGTTCGGCTCGCGTACTACGGCGGCTACTTCGAGTCGCCCCGCTCGCAGTCCGGCGAATCGATCGCCGAGACGCTCGACATCTCGCCCGCAGCGTTTTACCGGCACGTGCGGACCGTCCAGCGGAAACTCTTCGCGATCGTGTTCGACGAGATCGGACTGCCGGCAAACCCGTCTCGAGGGGTTGAATAGTGAACCCCCTCCAACCGCCGACGCTAGCTATCTGACGAATAGGTTCATCCTAATATCCCTATTATTCCTAAGTGCGACGAACGCACGATCAGCCGCGCTCGTCATCTCTCACATGCAACACAAAGACGCCGAACTCGACCCCGAGACGGAATCGACCTACGAGTGTTTCGAATGCGGTACTGTCGTCCGCGCTGCCGCGCCGGACGCCTGTCCCGAGTGCGGGGCCGAAATGCGAAACCGGCGCACACCGATCGAGTAACGATGTCATCACAAAAGCGTTCTTCGCCGTCGAACCGGGAAGCAACGGCTGAATCGTCCGACCCGGAAACCGCCCTCGAGACGGCACGCCGGCAACTCGATCGTGCCGCCGCCCGACTGGACGTCGACGACGCGGCCCTCGAGCGGCTTCGCCACCCCGCGTCGGTCCACGAGGTAACGGTACCCCTCGAGCGCGACGACGGATCGGTCGAGGTCTTCACCGGCTACCGGGCCAAACACGACAGCGTTCGCGGCCCATTCAAGGGCGGGCTGCGCTATCATCCCGACGTGACCCGCGACGAGTGTGTCGGGCTCTCGATGTGGATGACCTGGAAGTGTGCGGTGATGGATCTGCCCTTCGGCGGCGCGAAAGGCGGGATCGTCGTCGACCCCAAGCGCCTGAGCGACGACGAGACCGAACGGCTCACGCGGCGGTTTGCACAGGAACTGCGCGACGTGATCGGGCCGAAGACGGACATCCCCGCGCCGGACATGGGGACTGATCCGCAGACGATGGCGTGGCTGATGGACGCCTACAGTATGCAGGAAGGCGAGACCATCCCCGGCGTCGTCACCGGCAAACCGCCCGTCATCGGCGGCAGCTACGGCCGCGAGGAAGCGCCAGGCCGAAGCGTCGCCATCGTCACTCGGGAGACCTGCGAGTACTACGACTACCCCCTCTCCGAGACGACCGTCGCCGTTCAGGGCTTCGGCAGCGTCGGTGCCAACGCCGCCCGCCTGCTCGCCGACTGGGGCGCAACCGTCGTCGCCGTCAGCGACGTCAACGGCGGGGTCTACGACCCGGACGGGATCGACGTCGCGGCGATCCCCTCCCACGACGAGGAGCCCGAAGCCGTCACCCGGTTCGCGGCCGGCCTCACCGAGGACGACAGTCCGCGCCGGCTCTCGAACGAAGAATTGCTCGAGCTAGACGTCGACGTTCTGGTCCCAGCCGCGATCGGCAACGTCATCACCGCCGACAACGCCGATTCGATCGCGGCCGACATCGTCGTCGAAGGTGCCAACGGCCCGACGACGTTCGCGGCCGACACCATCCTCGAGGAACGCGGGATCCACGTAATCCCGGACATCCTCGCGAACGCGGGCGGCGTCACCGTCTCTTACTTCGAGTGGCTCCAAGACATCAACCGCCGCGCGTGGGCGCTCGAGCGGGTCAACGAGGAACTCGAGTCCGAGATGGTCCGGGCCTGGACCGCCCTGAAAGACGAGGTCGAACGGGCGGACGTCTCGTGGCGTGATGCCGCCTACGCCGTCGCGCTCGAGCGGGTCGCCGAGGCCCACGAGGCGCGCGGCCTGTGGCCGTAACACGACCGTAGAAACGGCCCACTGTCGCCGCATCTCGAGACCCGTCGCCCCGTGATTTCGGCCCTCTATCGTTTCCGCGTGGCTCGGAGTCCGTTTGGATCGGGCGATCCGCGTTCCGATCGATCGCTGGTTGGCCGTCTCACTCGAGGTACGCGAGTGCCTCCTCGTCGCTGACCTGGCCGAACGTCCGGTAGTACTGGCCGACGGCGCGGAAATCGGCCGGCGTCTCCAGCGCGATGATCTCGTCGGCCTCCCGCTCGAGGTCGTCGATCGCGCGCGGGGAGCCGACGGGGACGGCGAGCCCGACCCACTCCGGGCCGGCCTCGCGGACCTGTCGGAGGCAGGCGGTCGCGGTCGCGCCGGTCGCGACGCCGTCGTCGACGACCAGCACGCGTTTTCCCGCCAGCTCCGGCAGCCCGTCACCCTCGCGGTAGCGGTCGGCCTTCTCGCGGGCGTTTGCGGCCTCCTCGGTGCGGATCTCCTCGAGGTATTCTTCGTCGGGATCGAGCCGCTCGAGCAGGCCGTCGTTGTACCAGACGCTACCGTCGCTGGCGACGGCACCCAGGGCCACCTCGGGGTTTTCCGGCGCACCCAATTTACGGGCGACGACCACGTCGATGTCGGCCGCGAGCGTGTCGGCGACCGGCCGCGCGACGGGCAAGGCACCGCGGGGAATCCCGAGGACGACGTCGACGTCGAGGCCACGATCCACGAGCGCTGCGGCGAGGCGGTCGCCGGCGTCGGTTCTGTCCTCGAACATGGCTCGAGCTACGACGGCGATCCATATTAGCTTCCGCCGTCGGTGCTGGCCACAAACCGGAACTCGCCTGCCGAACGGCTACACGGGACCGCTCGGGACGTAAGATATGGGTCGCCTCCAGCAAACGCTCTCGAACGTCAGCGACGACACTGGACGGGACAACGGCCGCGTCGGTATCGTCGGCAGCAGCGTCGCGTATCCGAACCAGCCCGCGCTGGCCGGGCGTGCGGCGCTGCGGACCGGCTCCGACCACGTCCGGGCGTTCGTCCCCGAACCGATCTACGAGGTCGTCGCGGGCCACTCACCGAACCTGCTCGTCGATCACCACGGCCACGAGTCGTTCGCCGACGACGCGATCGAACGGACGCTCGAGGTGGCCGAGTGGGCCGACGCCGTCGTGATCGGCCCCGGCCTCGTCGACGCCGATCCCGACGCGGTATGCGAAGCGGTCGACCGCATCGAGACGCCGACCGTCGTCGATGCGCTGGCGATCGAACCCGCCCTCGAGGCCGACCTCTCGAACGTGATCCTGACGCCCAGTGGCTCCGAGGACGACCCGATCTACGAGGCCTACGGCTCGCTCGAGGCCTTTTCCGAGGAGACCGGTGCGGTCGTCACACTCACGGGCGGGGTCGACGAGATCGTCGCCGAGGGCGACCGGATCGAAAACGAGACCGGTACGTCGGCTATGACCGTCGCCGGGACGGGGGATACGATGGCCGGAATCACGGCCTCGCTGCTCGGGCAGGGGACCGACCGCCGGGAGGCCGCCGAGTTGGGCGCGTGGATCCTCGGCAAGACCGGCGAATTAGCGACCGCGGAGTACGGCCCCGGCGTCGTCGCGACCGACGTCATCGAGCGCATCCCCAAGGCGATCCGGTAGCCGCGAGTGCCGCTCGATCAGGACTCCCGCCGTCTTCGGAGCCGGCCCCGTACGATCGGCGTCGCCGGAAGGACGCCGACCCGGGTGCGTTCGATCTCGAGGACGTCGAACGCGTCGTGGCCGACGAACCGCTCGACGGTCTCGCGGTTCAGCTGACAGCCGCCCGCAGCCCGCTCCCAGATGGGGTTCAGTCGGTCCTGTACCCGCGCGCGCCAGCCGTCGTTGCGGACGTGTTCGAGAAAGCGCAGTTCCCCACCCGGCTCCAGCACGCGGGCGACCTCGTCCAACGCTCGGTCGGGGTCACCGATCGTACAGAAGACCAGACTCGAGATCACGGTCCCGAACGCGTCGTCGACGTACGGCAGCGACTCCGCGCGGTCGTCCCGGAGCTGGGTCCGCAGGGCCGACCGGTCGGCCGTCGACGCCGCCCGACGGCGCATGTTCGGGTCCGGTTCGACGGCGTGATACTCGAGGTCGTCGTCGCCGCCCGCGGCGACGTAGGGGATCATCGCGCCCGTCCCCGCGCCGAGGTCGAGGACCCGTCCCGAGAGATCGGCCGCGAGATACTCACGGTGAGGGCCGACCAGCAGTCGGTCCGGCATACACCGGTCATAGAGGGCCGCAAAGCAGGGGTGGTCGATTCGCCGTTCACCCATTGTGCGCGAAGAGAGACCGCTTCCCATTGTGACTCGGTCCAACCGACGAGGGCCCGACTGATACCCGTTTTCCCGCCCGCTCGAGACTCCGGGGGTGTTCCGGCCTACTCTCGAGCGGTTTATGACCGAACACGCCGGTAGTCCCCGTATGAGCGACGACCGACTCCGCATGACGCCGGGGCCGACCGCGGTGCCGGCCGCCGTCCGCGACCGGATGGCCGAACCGACGCCCAACCCCGACGTCGAACCCGAATTCTTCGACTTCTATCGAAAGCTGACCGACGACCTCGGGGCGATCTACGGCGACGACGACATCGTGATCCTCGGCGGCGAGGGCATCCTCGGCCTCGAGGCCGCGGTCGCCTCGCTGGTCGAACCCGGCGACCGGGTGCTGTGTATCGCCAACGGCCCCTACGGCGAGGGCTTTGCGGACTTCGTCGAGAGCTACGACGGCGAGGCGGTCGTCTGTGACTCCCCGTGGCGCGACCCGATCGACCTCGCGGCCGTCGAGTCTCACCTCACGGACGGCTCGTTCGACGTCGCGACGATGGTCCACTGCGAGACGCCGACCGGCGTCCTGAACGACCTCGAGCCGGTCCTCGATCTCCTCGAAGACCACGGCGTCATCAGCGTCGTCGACGCCGTCTCCTCGCTCGGCGGGACGGCCGTGCCGACCGACCGGATCGACGTTTGTCTCGGGGCCTCCCAGAAGTGTTTCAGCGCGCCGCCGGGCCTGACCGTCGCCTCGGTCAGCGACCGCGCCTGGGCGAAGATCGAATCGTTCGAGACCCGCGGCTTCTACACCGATCTCGAGCCCTGGCGCGACGCCGCCGACGAGGAGTGGTTCCCCTACACGCACCTGTCCGCGAACCTCTACGGACTCGGCGCTGCGATCGACCTACTGCTCGAGGAGGGACTCGAGACCGTCTTCGAGCGCCACGAGCGGGCCGCACGGCGGTGTCGCGAGCGGGCCGCCGACCTTGGGCTGTCGGTCTACCCCGACGGCGCACAGTCGTCGCCGACGGTGACCGCACTCGAGGTCCCGGGTCGGGCCGAGGAACTGCAGCGGACGCTGGCCGACGACCACGGTGTCGTCCTCGCGACTGGGCTCGGCGACCTCGCCGCCGACGTCCTCCGGGTCGGCCACATGGGACACAACGCCCGGGTCGACCGGGTCGAGCGAACGATGGACGCGCTCGAGGCCGTCCTCGAGGAGTGACGCGGTCGGGCCCGTTACCTGTCGGTACGAGGCTGCGTTACGGGACGATCCGTTACTGACCTCGCGTATCAACGTTCCACTTCGATATTTGTCCATGACTCCGACAATATCACCAGCAATATATGCTGTATAAGGTTACAGATGCGGAGTATATCGGGACGTAAACAAACAACAATTAAGATCATACATCACACTGTATTTGTCTAGAGGTACCATGACACAGGTCATATGGATCATCGCGGCAGTGCTGGTAACGTTCACTGTGGGGTACGTGGGTTATTCCCGATATTTGACGCGTTTCGTCGAACTCGACGAAGACGCGGAGACACCGGCACACAAGTACGAGGACGGACAGGAGTACGTCCCGTCGAAGAAACCGGTTCTGTTGGGACATCACTACTCGAGTATCGCCGGTGGGGCACCGATCGTGGGACCGATCACGGCCGGGGCGATCTGGGGCTGGGTGCCCGCGCTACTGTGGATCGCCATCGGGAACCCACTGATGGGCGCCGTCCACGACTTCGTCTCGCTGTCGGGCAGTCTGCGCCACGAAGGGAAGTCGATCGGCTACATGATCGGGGAGTACGTCGGCGAGAGCGGGAAGAACATGCTGCTGTGGTTCGCGTTCCTGACGATCATCCTCGTCGTCGCCGTCTTCGCGCTGGTCGTCGGGATCGTCTTCAACGCCTATCCACAGGTCGTGACGGCGTCGCTGCTGTACATCGGGTTGGCGCTCGCCTTCGGCGTCTACCTCTACCAGTTCAACGGCCCGTTCATCCCGGGGACGATACTGTTCGTCGCCGGGGTCTTCGCGGCCGTCTGGGTCGGCCTCGAGTACCCGCTCGCGCTCTTTGCCGGCGACTATCCCTCGGGCACCATCGTGCTGTTCGGCGGTGACGGGAGCTGGGTGCCCGGTGCCGCGGCGCTGGAGGGAATCGGCGGCGGCAACACCGCCGGCTGGGTGCCGATAATTCTGGTCTACGCGGCGGTCGCGAGCGCGCTTCCGGTGTGGGTGTTGCTCCAGCCGCGTGACTACCTGTCGTCGTTCCTGCTGTACGCCGGCGTCGGTGGTGCGACCCTCGCGATCATCGTCGGCACGTTCTTCGGGACGGCCAATCAGGACCTCGTCATCGACAGCTCGATCGCCGCGTTCGAAGGGTTCTGGGGCGCGGAAGCGGCCGGCTACGCGCCGCTGTTCCCGCTGCTTTTTATAACGATCGCCTGTGGGACGATCAGCGGGTTCCACTCGCTGGTCTCCTCGGGGACCACGGCCAAACAGCTCGACAAGGAGACCGACGCCCGCCTGATCGGCTACGGCGGCATGCTCGGTGAGGGCCTGCTTGCCGCGGTCGCGCTCTCGACGCTTGCCGTGTGGGGCGCGCCCGACGTCGGCGGCGGCATCGGTGCCGCTCTGCCGAACTTCGCCTCGGGCGGCGGCGTCATCCTCACGAGTTTCGGCGTCCCCGAGACCGCCGGCGCCGTGTTCATGGCGCTGGTCCTCTGTAGCTTCCTGCTGACCTCGACCGACACGGCCGTCCGCCTCGGCCGGTACATGATGGAAGAGATCGTCGGCACGCCCGCCGGACGGACCGACACGGGGCTGAACGCGGACCCGCGATCGTTCGTTCGCGGCCGGTACACCAACCCGATCGTCCAGGCCGTCCCGGCGTACCTGCTGGTTATCTCCGGGCAGTGGGTCGTTCTCTGGCAGCTGTTCGGCGGTGCGAACCAGCTGCTGGCCGCGCTTGCCCTGCTGACCGCGACCGTCTGGCTGGCCAACTGGGACGACAGCAAACAGCTCGTCTCGACCGGCGTCCCGATGGCCGTCATGGTCACGATCACCGTCCTCGGGCTCTCGATTCTGGTGTTCTACGAGAACCTCTACCTGAACCTGATCGAGGGCGGTGCAGGAACCCTCAGCGAGCAACTCTCCGCGGTCGTGCAGATGGCGCTCGGCCTCGTTCTCATCGGCCTCGCGCTCGCGCTCGTCAGGCTGGGCTACCGGAACATCAGCCGCGTCCGTCGCGGCCCCGAGACGCCCGCCGCCGAACCCGGCGACGACTGACGTCGTCCTCGCCGATCCGTTCTTTCGCCGTGTCTCGTGGACCGACAGTACCGCGCCTTGAGTCACTCGAGACCCCCAGCCGTCTGCGACACGCACATCCGTCGGCGACCCGCACCGCCGACTGTGGGTTCGAACGATCGCTCCGAAATCGTCGCGGACGGCGGCGACTGATCTCGTGTCGTCGACGTTTCCATCCGAGCGAAAACGGGCCCGCCGGTTACTGCCAGAACCGCTTCGCGAACCGCGAGAGAAAGCCCTCGTCGGGCGTCGTCACGTCGTCCCAGAGGGTAAACGCCTCGGCCACGTCGGCGGCCTCGCTGGCGACGTGGTCCTCCTTCTCGGGGACCACGACGACGAGGTTCACCTCGTAGTGGCCGTGATAGCCGAACTTCAGGAGAGTCCGATCGCGAAAGTCCCCAACGAACGCGCGGACGTCGTCGGAGAGTTCGTCCGCGACGAGGACGAACGAGAAGTCCGTCCCGAAGTGTTCCTCGTCGGGGACGACCCGCTCGTCCGCGAGGTCGTGGCCCAGATCGACGAGTCGCTCGAGTTCCGCGACCGTCGGACGGGACTCCCGACGGGCAAAGAGATACTCCTCGGCCTCGTGGTCGGCGTAGGACAGCGCCGGGTGGAAGAACTGTTTCTGGCTGCGGACCCGCAGCTTCCCGTAGAGGTTCCAGCGCTCGCCGCCGGCCCGGTGGTCCTTCTCGAGGTCGTAGTTGTACAGCAGTCGGTCGGACACCCGGTCGAGGTACTCGTCCTCCCAGTCGGGGACCGCCTCGCGGATTTCGGCCGGCAGTTCCGCCGGTGCCCGCTCGTCGCTCATCGCGCGGCGACGGGCCGCAGGCTGGTTCGGTCGCGATCCGGCGTCGGCACGGTTCCGGTCGAGTCCGTGACGGGGTTTCGCATACCACTCGTTGCGCTCGGAATATCAAATACCCGTCGGTGGACGGCGAGCCGGCGCTGCGGCGCTCGAGCGGTAGGCTTTAGCCGCCGGAGCTGTTTCTTCGTGTAAGAGGTTACCATGGGGAGCAAACGGACCGAAGCCTGTGGCCGGTGTTCGATGTCGACGGTCGTCGACGTCGCCTCGAGCGACGAGGACGACGGGGACGACGCTCGCGACCCGTTCGGCGAGGACGCGATCGAGGTCGACGACGAGACACTCCGGCGCGTCTCGCCGGGCGCGTGGATCGGCCGCGTGACCGATCGGATCGACGATCTCGGCCACCGGCTCATTTACGGCCGCTGACCAGCCCCGCCGGCTCCGCGAGCGAACGGGCCGACGGTCAGGACATCGTCACGAGATACGTCAGCGCGAACAGCAGTATCGCCGCCGTGGCGACATTGATGGGACTGAACTCGAGGACGTCCAGAAAGGACAGTCCCCAGACGACCGTCCAACCGAACAGCGTCGAGAGGACGGCGTTCATCACGAGCAGGACCCGCGGGTCGCCCTGCGAGGATGATACGCCGGCCTCGAACCCCTCGCGGTCGGAGTCCTCGTCGTTCATACAGGGAGACGGCGGCACCGCCACTTATAGCTTCGCCGGCGGGACCGCGTCGGACGGGCCGGAAACCGCACGGTCTAGCTCTTTGCCGCTCGAGTCCGAACGGCGGGTATGCAACTCCGTAATCGCGACGGCACGCCCGTCGATCCGGTCCCGTTCGGCGTCGTGGTCGGACTCGCGTTCATGGCCCTGCTGTCGTTCGGGCCGCTGTACGGACAGGCGCTGGGCCTGTCCCTCGAGGCGGCGATCTGGCTTTCGGCGGCAGTGTTCGTCGTCACCGCCGCCGGCGCCTTCTACCGGCAGATCTGGACCGCCCGGCCCGAACTCGACTGCGAGGTGGCGGCCGCGGTCCGCGCACGGCGGGTGTTCTATCTCATTCCGATCCTCGGAGCGCTGCTCGTCGCGCTGTCCGTGCCGCTCGTGGTCGGCTGAGACGGATCGCCCCGGATCGGTAGCGTACCCCGATCCGGGTCGTGCGTCTGTGACACACGGTCGCACGATATTAGTGGCCGCCGACCGAACGACCCCGTATGGGACTCATCGACTCGGTCAAAACGGCCCTCAGCTCGCCCGCGCCGAAAGAGCGGCCCGACGACGGCTCCACGGGAGCCTACTGGTGTGACGACTGCGCCGTCCGCATCAGGGATGTCGACCTCGAGGGGGAGCCGGTCTGCCCGGACTGCGGTTCGGAGATGCGCTTCGAGCGCGCGACCGGTCGCGACTGTGCGTGTTGAGACGGGGCCCGGTCACGGCTCACGGACGACGACGGCCGCCCCCTGCTCGTCGGGGAACGGCCCCTCGAGGGCGCCCTCCCACTCCGCGTCGGTGACCAGCGCGTCCTCGAGGCCCTTCCGCAGCGCCGCCTCGTCGTAGTCGGTGCCGATGAACACCAGTTCCGTCCGCCGGTCGCCGTGTTCGTCGTGCCACTCGAGATCGGGACGATTCGACCGGTACATGTCGCGCTCGACCGCGGGCAGGCTGGCGATCCAGGGACCCTGTGCGGTGGCCCGGACCGAGGGGCCGGCCCCCGCGATCGAGACCCGCATCTCGTTGTCGGCGAGCCACGCGGTCCCCTTCGAGCGGACGATCGACCGCGGCAGTTCGCGGAGGACGGCGGCGAACCGCTCGGGGTGAAACGGCCGCCGGGCCCGGTAGACGAACGAGGAGACGCCGTAGACTTCGTCGGGGTGGTGATGGCCGTGGTGGTCGTCGTGACGGCCGTCGCCCTCGTGGTCGGTGCCCTCGCCATCGGTCGACTCGAGTGCGCGCTTCCAGCCCGGCAGGTCGGTCACCCGATCCGGGTCGAACAGGCCGGCACCGAGCAGTCGGTCGGGATCGACCGCCGCAAACTCCGTGCGGATCGTCTCCGCGTCGGGCTGGAGCGCACCGACGAGTTCTTCGGCCTCCTCGAGTTCCGCCTCGCTACAGCGATCGGCCTTGTTGAGCAACACGAGGTTCGAGACCTCGACCTGCTCGACGAGCAGGTCAGAAAGGGGTCGGTCGTCTTCTTCGCCCCGGCGCTCGGGAGCGTCCGCGCCCGCGAAGGCCTCGAGGAACGCCGGCGTGTCGAGGACGGTCACGAGCGTGTCGACGTCGTACAGCGCCGCGACCCGGGATTCGGTCGTGAACAACCGTGCGACGGGTGCGGGCTCGGAGATCCCCGACGACTCGACGATCAGGTGATCGAACGAGCGATCGCGGGCCAGCCTGACCACGGCGGTCTCGAGGTCGTCCTGCAGTTCACAACAGATACAGCCGTTCGAGAGTTCCGCGACGCCGTCGTCGAGTTCGAGTTCCGATCCTTCGGCGACGAGATCGGCGTCGACGTTGACCTCGCCCATGTCGTTGACCAACACTGCAAGCGACCGGTCGCCGGCGTTCGACAGCAGATGGTTCAAAAGCGTCGTCTTCCCCGCCCCGAGACTGCCCGAGAGGATCGTGACGGGACGTCCGTCGTCCGTGTCCGTTCTCATAGCCGGATAACAGACGCCGGAACGTCTTGAAAGCGAGCCACGAGGGTTTTTAGCGTTCGATACACAGATACAGGCATGGACCTGGCCGACCGGATCGACGCGTTTCGCGAGACGCTCGAGGAGTGGCTCCGGGGGCTCTATCACGGGATGATCTCGCACCCAGCCTACGAGAAGATCGAGAAGGAAGCCGAGGACGCCGAGGACGCGTTCATCCTGGCGTGTTTCCCGGACGCCTTCGGCATCCCGTCGCCGGTCTCCTACTACACCGCCGAACTGCTACCCTATCTCGAGGACGAGTTCGAGGCCTGGGAGCGCCGGCTGTGGGACCGCGGCACGTACCTCGAACGAAAGGGTCAGCAGTACCACTTCTGATGGAACCGTTCGTCTTCTTCGGCGGCAAGGGCGGCGTCGGCAAAACGACGGTGTCGTGTGCCTACGGGCTCAGGTGCGCCCGCGACGGCCACCGAACCCTCGTCGTCTCGACCGACCCCGCCCACTCCGTCACGGACGTCTTCGACCAGCCGTTCGGGGACTCGCCGCGACCGGTCGAGGGGGTCGATCGACTCGAGGCCATGCAGATCGACCCCGAGGACGAGGTCACCCGGCACTTAGACGAGATTCGGCAGGACCTCTCCGAGCAGGTGTCGGCCTCGATGGTCAACGAGATCAACCGCCAGCTCGAGATGGCTCACGGGACGCCGGGGGCCTACGAGTCAGCGCTGTTCGACCGGTTCATCGAGGTGATGCGCACCGCCGACGACTACGACCGGGTCGTCTTCGACACCGCGCCCTCGGGCAGCACGCTCCGCCTGCTCGGGCTGCCGGACCTGCTCGAGGACTGGATCGACCGGCTGATGTACAAGCGCCGGACCAGCATCGACCTCTTCGAGAAGGCCGCCGTCGGCAACAACGAACCCCGCCGCGTGATGGAGGGCGACCCCGTTCTAGCGCGACTCGAGGAGCGCAAGTCCTTCTTCGAGTTCGCCGGGTCGGCGCTGCACGACGACGCCGCGTTCTTCCTCGTCCTCAACCCCGACGAACTGTCGGTCAACGAAACCCGCCGCTCGATCGCCGACATCCGCGAAAAGGACCTCGCCGTCCGTGGACTCGTCGCCAACAAGCTCACGCCGTCGCCGGACCCCGACGAGAACGGCCGGGGCGCACGCTACCTCCGCGAGCGGGTCGCGACGGAGGAGGAACGCCTCGAGACCATTCGGTCCGAGTTCGAGCCGCCGCTGGTCGCCGAAATCGGCTGGCGAAGTTCGGAGGTCAAAGGCGACCTACTCGACGACGTCGCCGCCGAACTCGATATCGCGACCGCGGTCGAGCCGCCGACGCACGTCTAGCCCCCGCTCGAGTCGACTGCGCGAATCTGATACGCCCATACATACCACCCCAGCGACGGAGGGAAACCCGTTTACGCTGGCCGCGCCACGGACGGATAATGAGTACGAGTTACCGAATCGGACTGGTCGGCAAACCGTCCGTCGGCAAGTCCTCTTTCTTCAACGCCGCGACGATGAACGACGTGCCCGAGGGGGCCTACCCGTTCACGACGATCGACCCCAGCGTCGGCGAGGCCTACGTCCGCGTCGACTGTGCGGCCCCCGAATTCGACGAGGAGTGTACGCCTAACATCGGCTACTGCGACCACGGGACGCGGTTCGTCCCCACGAAGCTCGTCGACGTCGCCGGGCTCATCCCCGGCGCACACGAGGGCAACGGGCTGGGCAATCAGTTCCTCTCCGACCTGAACGAGACCGACGTCCTCGTCCACGTCGTCGACTTCTCCGGACAAACCGACGCCGAAGGTGAACCAACCGAGGGCCACGACCCCCGTGACGACATCGACTTCCTCGAGGTGGAACTCGATCAATGGTATCTCGACGTCCTCGAGAAGGGGATCGAACGCTACGAATCGGGATACACGACCGAGGACGACGCCATCGAGGAGGAACTCGCCGAGCAGATGAGCGCGTTCAAGACCACCGACGACGAGATCAAGCGCCTGATCCGGCGGGTCGATGTCGGCTTCGAGCCCGAGGCGTGGGACGACGAGGACAAACTCGAGCTGGCCCGCGAGATCCGTAAGGAGACCAAGCCGATGGTCATCGCGGCGAACAAGATGGACACGCCCGAGGCACAGGAGAACTACGAGGCGATCGCGAACGATCCGGACTACGATCACCTGACGATCGTGCCCTGTAGTGCCCACGCCGAGAAGGCGCTGAAATCGGCCGACAAGGCCGGCGTCGTCGACTACCGGCCCGGCGACGACGACTTCGACATTACGGGCGACGTCTCCGGCGACCAGGAACAGGGACTCGAGCAGATCCGGGACTTCCTCGACGAGTTCGGCGCGACGGGCGTCCAGGCGGCACTCGAGACCGCGCTCTTCGACGTGCTGGGCGTGACGCCGGTGTTCCCCGGCGGCGCGAACGGGCTGGGCAACGAACGCGGCGAGGTGTTGCCCGACTGTTATCTGATCCCGCCGAACTCGACCGCGGAGGACTTCGCCTACAGCCTCCACTCGGACATCGGCGACGGGTTCCTGCACGCGATCGACTGTCGGACGAACCGTCAACTGGGCAAGGACTACGAGGTCGAGTCCCGGGACGTGATCGAAGTCATCACGACGAACTGACCGACCGCAGTTGGCGACTCCTGCGGGACCTTCCGCACGTCGCCGGCCCGGCCTGACCGGAAGAGCCCAGCATGCGTCCCCGTTCGGGGCGACTACGGACGACAGCAGAGCTGTCACGCACTTCCTGCCGACGACCGACCCGGCCAACGCTGCGGTCCGTCGAAGTACGACAAAAGATGCGGCGAGGTCAGTGGTACACGGCGCGGATCACTTACGGATAACCGCTGGAATCGTTACTCCCGCGATGGAACGACGTGACCGATCGAACCGCTGGTACCGTCGTACGAGAGCATCGCGTACCGGATTTCGTCGGCATCGACGGAAACGGTATCTCCCTGTTCGAACTCACCGTCGATTTCCTCGCCGAGGTCGATCTCGCTGAAGCCGTCTTCGGTCATGACCCGGAGGGTAAGCTCCGACGCGGCGACCGAATCGCCGCCGACGTGTTCGATCACGCCCTGATCCTCGTCGAACTCGAGTTCGATCCGCGGTCGCGGATGGGTTCCGCTGACACGGACATCGTCGTCACCCCAGACGACGGTGACATCCGATCCGGCCGCAACGTCGTCGACTTCGATCGTCGCCCCCGAAGAGACAGTGTCCGCCTCGTCGGCCCACTGCGTCTCGGTCGGCTCGTCGTCGATCAGCAGTTCGTACGCGTCGGCCGGGCGCTCGCCGTCCTCGAGTTCGAGCGTCGCCGAGAGCGTCTTGCGCTCGAAGTCATAGTCGAAGGCCACGGTCCCCGGCGGCCGGGCACGGAAGTGTGCGATACTGTCTTCCATCGTCGTTCCGTCCCAACAGACGAGAACGGTGTCACCCGGCCGAATGTCCTCGAGCGTCGTCCCGTCGCCCGAACGCATCGTTCCGGACCACGGCTGAGCGGTGGTTCGTGGCTCGACTTCCTCGTCAGGGGAATGGTACCACGGTCGTTCGTCGTAGACGGCGATGGAAACCCGCTCGCCCTCGAGCGGGAACTCGTCCGCGTACTCGACGGTGAGCGTTCCGGCGTCGACGTCGTAGTCGTATTCGAACTCGAATCGATCGAGGATCGACGTCCCGCTCGTGCTGCTCCCGGCCGCGTGGTCGTGGGTGAGGGTGATCGATAGGTTCGGCTCGACATCGTCCATGTCGATGACGATCGTATCTCCCTCTTCGAGGGTGCTGTGGCCGTTGGTCCAGATCTCGCGGTCGTACTCCTCGCCGCCCACCTCGAGCGTGAGATCCTCGACCGGGGTCGGATCGCCGCGTCCGATCTCGATCTCGAGTTGGTCGTCCTCGAGATCGATGTCCTCCTCGGGCCGGAGACTTCCCGGGCTCTCGTGGTCGTTGGCTTCCCGTTCGGCGGCGAGATCGCGCTCGGCGGTGATGGTGACGAGCGACCCGTCTCGTTCGACCGTCGGCTCGCCGGTGAGCGCCATGTAGCGCAACTCGCTCGTGAGCGTATCGACCAGTTCGTCGGTGACCTCCGTGGCGTCCTCGAAGGCGACGCCGATGTTCATCTCGAGGGTATCCGGATCGAGGACGGTCGTTGCTCGGGCACTGTATTCGATGGCGGCGGCGTCGGTGAAGTCGGGGAACTGATATCCCTCGCCGATCTGGACCGTGTAGTCGGCATGCTCCCCGTCGAAGAGGCCGAACGCCTCCTCGAGCAGGGGTTCGGCGTCCAGCAGTCGCTTGGCCTCGCCCGCGTTCGCCGCGAGGGCCTCGCCGATCCGCTCGTCGTTTTCGGCGGCGACGACGACCGTCTCGGTGACGGCGGCGACCATCTCATTGTCTTCGCGGCGCTCGTACTCGACGCCGCCGTCGGTCTCGCGAATGTCGCCGTCGTCCTCGAGTTCGAAGTCACCGGCGATGACGACGATCGGCATCGAGAACGCATCGTCGTCGGTCGCGTAGACGAACGCCTGCTTCGAGATCGACTCGGGATCGATCCCAAACCCGCTGCCCGTCGACATGTGTCCGTAGGGGTCGTTGGCCTTTCGCTGCTGCTCGAGATCCCTCGTCACAACTGCCATCGAGTCCGATTCGGCCGAGGCCGGGAAATAGTCGAAGAGGGAGTCGAACGCCGGCGAGCCGACATCGTTGGTGGACCGTCCGTCCGTCGCGCTGACAGCGTTTCCTGCCAGTGCGACGGTCATCGTCGTGCCGATACTGCCGAGGAGGGTTCGGCGGGGATACTGCGGCATACGATCCGATTTCGTTCCCCGCACCACAAGTAGGTTTTCATAACTTTCTGCGTTAGAAACAGGTTCGGTCGATCGGCCCCGATCGACGATTCCACCGCCCGGCGATCCAGTCCCGAGCCGTTACTCGAAACCGGTCTCGGCCGACTCGAGCAGATTCGTGAGTTCGCCCCGCCGTTTCCAGGCGGCGATCCGATCGCCGAACGGTAGGGGGGCGGCGAGTTCGACCGCCGAGCGGGCGGTGAGTCGGGTCCGACCGTGGTCGACGGGGTCGATCTCGAGCCACGTCTCCATCGCCGAAAAGGGGCCGCGCTCGCTCTCCTGTGTGTAGTAGATCGTCCCGTCGCGGTCCTCGAACCGCAGCGGCAGTTGCAGTCCCGGGCCGCTGGCGACGACGACCGTCGCCCCGTCCCGCTCCTCGACGCGTTCGATCGCGAAACTCCCCTCTGCCTCGACGATCGTCGCCGGCTCGAGCCACGCCGACAGCTCGGTCGGAGCCGCAGCGACGACTCCAGAGACCGTCACATCACGCATATCGGCCCCACGGACGGAACGGCCATAAACGTCGGTCGTCACGGACTTCACGTTCGGCTCGGGGCGTCTCGCTCGTTCCGTCGGTGTCTCAGCTCCCGTCGTGACCGAGTCCCGGCGAATCCGTACCGAGGCGACAAGTTCTCCTGCCGGGCCCGCTATGTCCCGGTAATGAGTCTGGGGCAGCCCTCCGCGTACCGCCCGACGAAACCCGACGTCGCGGTGTTCGTCTCCGGCGTCACCAGTATGGGTCTCGAGATCCTCGCGGGCCGGATCATCGCCCCGCAGTTCGGGAACAGCATCTACACGTGGGGGAGCATCATCACCGTCTTCCTCGCTGCACTGAGCCTGGGTTACTGGCAAGGTGGCAAACGTGCCGATACCGCCTCGAACGCGCGGATGAGCTGGCTCCTGCTGGGGACGGCCGGCTACGTCGCGATCGTCGTCTACGCCAGCGATCAACTCCTGCTCTCGGCGTCGACGCTGCCGCTTCCGGCCCGCTACGCCTCGCTGCCGGCGGTCCTGATCTTGTTCGGCCCGCCGACCTATCTGCTTGGCTTTATCAGTCCCTACTCGGCCGAACTCTCCGAGAAAGAAGGCACCGGCGAGGCGTCGGGCCACGTCTACGCGCTGGGCACCATCGGCAGCATCGTCGGCGCGGGCGCGACCACGTACTTCCTGATTCCGACGCTGGGAATCGACGCGATCGGGCTGCTGTTCGGGTTCATCCTCGTCGGCACCGCGTTCGGGCTGACCCTGCCGCGGGTCGCTCCCCGGCCCGCAGCCGCGAGCATCGGCATCGCCCTGCTGTTGGTCGTCGCCGGCGGCGTCGGTCCCGTCGCCTTTGACCACCGCGGCGACGTCGTCTACGAGACTCAGACGGCCTATCAGGAACTCGAGGTCATCGACGACGGCGACGTGCGAACGCTGTATCTCGACGGTGCGCGCCACAGCGCGATGGACCTCGAGGACCCGGACCGACACGTCTTCGAGTACACGCGGTACTTCCATCTGCCGATGCTGATGACCGACGACCCCGACGAGGTCGATGACGTGTTGTTCATCGGCGGGGGCGGCTACACCGGCCCGAAGGACTTCGAGCGGCGCTACGATGTCGATGTCGACGTCGTCGAACTCGACCCCGAGGTGACGCAGGCGGCCAAGGAGTACTTCCGCCTCGAGGAGGGCGAGAACATGACTGCCCACACCGAGGACGGCCGGATCTTCCTGCAGGAGACCGACGAGACCTACGACCTGATCGTCCTCGACGCTTACCAGAAGGATCAGGTTCCGATCCACCTCACGCAACTGGAATTCATGGAACTCGTCGAGGACCGACTCTCCGACGACGGGGTCTTCCTCGCGAACGTCATCGCCGCGCCCAGCGGGGCCGGCTCGGCGTTCTACCGGGCCCAATACAAGACCATCGACGAGGCGTTCCCCTCCACCTACAGCTTCCGGACCTCGAGTCTGGGCTCGGTCCAGAACATCGAGGTCGCCGCGACGAAGGCCGACACCGAGTTCACCGAAGACGACCTCGCGGCCCGCAACGAGCGCCGCGACCTGCCGATCGACCTGAGCGGCGAGGTCGACGCGTACATGGACGACCCGAACACCGACGACGTGCCGGTGTTGACCGAGGATCACGCGCCCGTCGACAACCTACAGGCGTCGACGATCGGCCAGGAGTACGTCATCGAGGAGACCGACGAGGACGAGGCGGAGCCGGAGCCCGCCTCGATCACGGTCGGGCCGGACCCGCTCGCGACGGCGCGGCCTGCGGCGGGGCTCGAGCAGATCCAGCAGACACACACTATAATTGAATGAACACAGTTTTGTGAGACTCCGGAGAGTATACATTCGGAGGCTATACTTTCGTAAAGACAGTAAAGTATAGCAATACTTTTTGAGTGCGAGATACTAGTATCCCGTGTAGGCACCGCCAATAGACCACGCCTACATCCGATACGATAAATCAGGATGGCTGGCCGCACCAGCGGCCAGTTAATTGCCGCCTGATTCCTCAGTCGAGGCGGCGACCGCGGCGGCGATAAGCGCCCAACCCAGCGCATTTCCCTGTGCCACCAGGGTCACACCGCCCGTCGCGAGCGCCGCGCGGACGTTTGGAGGCACGCTACTTCACCTCCTACCGACTCTCTTGTTTAGCCACGCAATTCGGTGATGCGTGGGTGGTCATCGACCACGCCAGTATGGTCGTGTAGTCGACATAAAAAGCCACCCTTTACGCGCGGGTGTCCAAGCCGAACCTAATCGGCGAGATCGTCGACCGAAAGCGGCGTCGCGGTCCGCCAGTAATGATCCAGCGAGTCCTCGGCCCACGCGCGGACGGCGTCGTCGTCGGTGTCGACGGAGGCCCGCAGGATGCCGTCCTCGTCGCGCAGGAGGAGGTAAACGAGGTCGTCGACGATCATGATCGCGATCGGAACGCCCTCCTCGCGGACCCTGATCTCGGCGTCCTCGGCCGTGAGCAGGGCCTCGAGCCGGTCGCGAAGCTCCGACTCCTCGGCGAGCGCCTCGATCGCGTTGCGGCCGAAGACGCCCCGAAAGCGCTGGTCGCCGCCGGTTACACGGTCGCTGACGACCTGTAGCGCCTGTCCGTTGAACGTGTGTGAAAACGTCCTGATTTCGTCGCCATCGCGGACGAACTCGAGCAGTCGCGAGAGCGGCGCGTTCGGCCGCGTCGCCGTCGGGACGGTGATCGTCGCATCCGAGAGCCGCCGGAGGTCGAAGTCCATCGCATGGGTCGGCAGGTAGTCGACGATGTCGCGGAGTCGCCCCTCAGTCTCGAGGATCTCCTGGAGGTCGGTGAATCCCTCCGCGACGAGTCGGCCAGTCGCTGTCGCGACGTACTCGCTGCCGTCGTGTCTGACCCACGACCGGTCCTCGAAGTCCCCGAGGATTCGGCCCAGCGTCGCCTGTGAGGCCCCGGTGGCGTCGGCCAGTTCCCTGCGGGTGTGTCGCCCCGCCGAGAGCAGGTCCAGCACCGCGACGCGGTTCTCCGAGAGTGCCAGGAACTCGATCTCCTCGAGCGCCGATTCCATACGTCACCTCTCCGGGCCGAGACCAAACCGTTTTCGCACCGTGAAAGGGTTTCACGGCCCGCGCGGGTGTCGCGTCGCCGGTCCCTTTCCCGGCCCGCCCACATTTCTTGCTCTGAAACCGTTTCTGAACGAAACTATATACCCGACGTTCGTACGTCCGTGTACGATGATCTCCACTCTTCACGCGTCGCCCGGGTCCGGGTCGGCGCATGCGGTTCGCACGGTGGTGACGACGCCGTGGTAGCGCGTCGTACTGCCGTCTTCTTCGCCCTCTCGAGCCTGTTTTTCGGCGGCACGTTCGTCGCCGCGAAAGCCGGGCTTGCGTACTTCCCGCCGCTGCTGTTCGTGGCGTTCCGATTCGACGTGGCCGCCGTCATCATGCTTGCCTACGTCGGGCTGACGACCTCGCGGGCGGACCTGTTTCCCCGGACCCGCGGCGACATCGGAGCGATCCTCGCGACCGGCGTTCTCGCGATCGGGCTGACCAACGCCTTGCTGTTCGTCGGCCAGCAGTACGTCACCAGCGCGGTGGCTTCGATCATGTACAGCCTCAACCCCATCATGACGCCGATCTTCGCCGCGTTCTTCCTCTCGGACGAGCGGCTCTCCGCCCGCGGCGCGGCCGGGATGGGACTTGGCCTGCTCGGCGTCGGTCTCGTGGTCAGTCCCGACCCCGCGAACCTGCTGGGCGGTGCCGTCGGCAAGGGGATCCTCTTCGTCGGCGCGATCGCCGCCGCGCTCGGGGCCGTGCTGATCCGTCGGGCGGACAGCGACCTCTCGAGTACGGTTCGGGTCGCCTGGGGGCTGCCATTCGCCGCGGCGCTGTGTCACCTGCTCGCCTGGACGGGCGGCGAGTCGGCGGCCGCGATCGACTGGACCGTCGAAGCGGTCGCGGCACTGGGGTACGTCAGCGTCTTCGCGGGCGTCCTCGCCTACATCGCCTACTTCGGCCTGATCGACGCGGCCGGCGCGATCCGCGCGAACCTGATCTTCTACGTCGTGCCCGTCGTCTCGACGCTGGGTGGCTGGGCGCTGCTTGGTGAGACGATCGACGCGCTGGCGGTCGCCGGCTTCCTGACGATCTTCGCCGGCTTCGCGGTGCTGGGCAGCAAGTCGGTCGATCTCCGCTCGCTGCGCGAGCGGCTCACCCCCGACCCGCGGCTGCCCGACGACGAAACCCCGGTCAGGGACGAACCCCGCGGCTACCGGTCGGACTGACGGTTAAAACAGCGACAGCTCGCCGGTCACGCTGTCGACGCGGTCGTCGGCCGCCGGGCCGACTGCCAGCGCGGTGACGGTCCCCGGCTCGAGTTGGGTGTGGCCGGCGTCTCGGATCAGTCCGGTGGGAATCCCCTTTCGCTCGGCGATCTCGGAGAGTTCGTGAAGTTGGCGCTCGCTCTCGCCTTTCAGGACGACCTTCTTTTGGCCCCCCTCCTTCCACTGGTCTCGGAGTTGCCGATCGGCGTTCTCGTAGGCCGACAGCGACGCGTGAGCGACCTGTGCGGCGAGCTTTCCCTGTCCCATCCCGATATCCGTGCGAGCGACGATGGCCTGTTTCATGGCCTATTCGAGGACATCGATGCCTTTAGCGGTACCTATCGATCGCTGCGACGGACGCCGGCGAGCCGTCAGTGAACGACCTCGCTCTCGCGGAAGTACTCCCGTTCCGTTCGTCTGGCCTCGGGCCCCGCCTCGACTAGCGTCGGTTCGTCGATCGGCCCCTCGAACCGGTCGGGATCGGGCTCGACCCGTTCGATCATTGCCGAGAATACCGATCCCCGGCGGCCGCTCGCCGAGACGAAACCGCCGTACTCCCGCTCTTCCCGGGCGGTCTCGTCGGGGTCGGGGAACTCCTCGCGGATGATCTCGGCACCTGCTTCGAGATACGTCGCCGCCCGCCGCTGGGAGTAGTAACTCTCGTCGTAGTAGGTTTCGGCGTACTCCTCGTCGAGGTCGTCCGTGGAGTGTTCGGGTGACTCGTATCGGATCGCCTCGGCCGTCTTGTGCCCGCTGGCAAAGCGGATGTTGACCGTGAAACTGTCCGGATACCGGATGACCAGCGGAACGTACAGCATGTCCGTGATCGTGGCCTGCTGTTGGGCCCGCCAGGCCCCCTCGAGGTAGTACGCGGCGATCGCGCCGATGCGGTCGTCGCGATCCCCGCGATGATACGCCCGCGCGACCGCCTTGTAATCGTCGCCGACGATCCGTCGGAGTCGCCGCTGGAAGCTTTCGGCGGCGTGATCGAACTGTGCTTCGTAGGCGTCTAACACGGTCACTTCGGGATCAGCGAGCAGGTCCGCCTTCCGCTCCAACGCGGCCGCGATCGTCAGCATGTTCTCGTGGAACAGCCGCTCGGCCTCGAGATCGGGGAGCGGAACTCTGACCGCCCGCTGGTGTAGCACTTCCGTGTCCCCGTTGAATCGGCCCTGCCTCCCACTCATGGACCCACCTTCATCGTACAGCGTTATAATCGGTTAGGCCGTCCGTCGTCGGGTTACAGGCGCTTGAATTGTATCAACATGATAAATGATGTAAACCGTTGGCTCGACCGAGGGTCGCCGGTCACCCGTGGATCGAACCGGGACCGCGCCGCGAGCGACGGCGGACCGAGGACTTTAGGGTGCCGTGTTCGCTCCCTCTCGATATGATCCTCTCCGACGCGGACATCCTCGACCGACTCGAGGCCGGCGACCTCGTCGTCGAGCCGTTAGACGACCCGGAACTGCAGATCCAGCCCGCGAGCGTCGACCTCCGACTGGGCCGGGAGTTTCTCGAGTTCCAGCGGACGAACATCCCCTGTATTCACCCCAACTCCGAGGACGAAGTCGACGATTACGTCTCCGAGACCGTCGTCGACGAGGACGACGACTTCATCCTCCACCCGGGCGACTTCGTGCTTGGGACGACTCACGAGCGCGTCGAGATCCCGGCGGATCTGATCGCCCACGTCGAGGGCCGGTCCTCGCTGGGCCGGCTCGCGGTCGTCGTCCACGCTACCGCCGGCCTCTGTGATCCCGGCTATCGCGGCCAGATCACGCTGGAACTGTCGAACTTGGGTTCTGCACCCGTCGCGCTCACGCCGGGTATGCGGATCTCCCAGCTCACCTTCACCGAACTCAAGACCGAAGCCGACCGGCCCTACGGGAGCGAGCGGGGCTCGAAGTATCAGGACCAGAGCGGACCGCAGGCCTCCCGGATCGAGAGCGACGACGAGTTCGGCGGCGACCAACTCGAGCGCGGGGACGCGGACGGCGAGTGAACCCGGGGCTGGAACTCGATCCGCCCTCGAGACGTCGGCACGCCGTTTCGATCCCGACCGGCCGCCGAACCGTCTCCCGGTCGCTTCCCCCGCGGATCACCGACCGGCCATCGCAGGCACGACCGACTTATTCTGAGTCGCGGTAGCCGACGGTATGTGCGCCGTCTTTTCCGACGACGATATCGACAAACCCGTCGAGAACGCCACCGGCGAGACCGTCGGTATCGTCGCGGCGGTCGCGGGCGACATCGCTCACGTTCGGCCCGACCCGTCGGCCGTCGAGTCGATCAAATCCTCGCTTGGGTGGGAGAAAGGAGCCCGGTATCGCGTCACGCTGGAGCGAGACTCGGTCCGTGAGATCACTCCCGATGCGGTCCGGCTCGAGGGTGGGCTGCCGACGGAACCGGCCGCGACGCCCGACGCGGACGCCGACTCCGGAAGCGACGGCGGTCGGGGACTCGAGTAGCGGTCGTCCGCCGTCGCCGTAATGGGCCGGGCAGACCACTAAGGCCGCTCTCGTGATATCCCCATCGGCTATGGACTGGACAGGCGAGGACCCCGACGAGACCGGCGTCGACGTCGCCGGCCCGTCGGACACCGACTCGATCGTGTTCGTACACGGCGCGATGTTCACCCGAAAGATGTGGCTCCCCCAGACGCGGGCGCTTTCCGAGGAGTACCACACCGTCGCGCCCGATTTACCGGGCCACGGCACCCGCGCGGGGAAGCCGTTCCGGATGGAGCCGGCGATCGACGTCCTCGAGGCGGTCGTGGACCGGCATACCGATGGCTCCGCGACGCTCGTCGGGCTCTCGCTGGGGGGCTACGTGGCGACGGAGTACGCCTACCGCCATCCCAGCACGGTCGACGGGCTGGTGCTGTCGGGCAGTAGCGTCAACCCGGTGAACACGATGGAACTCGGCACACGAGTGAGCGGCGGCGTCGCGCGACTACTCACGAAGCCTGACCTCGGGAAACGGGCCGTCGAGACACTCGCCACCCGCTGGGTCCGACAGCGTGATCTCGCGCCCGATATCGAGCGCGAGATCATCGACGCCGGCTTCTATCCCAAACAGTTCGGCGACGCGGGGCCGGACATCGCCGGCCGCGACTTCCGGGCTGCGCTCTCGACGTATCCCGGCTCGACGCTGCTACTCAACGGAGAGAACGACAAACTCATGCGCCGCGGCGAGCGCGATCACGCCGCTGCGGCCCGTGACGGCCGGGTCGAAGTGCTGGCGGGAGCCGGCCACATCTGTAACCTCCATCGACCCGAGACGTACACGGATCGGGTGCGGCGGTTCGTCAGCCAGACTGCTCGTGTTCAGTAGCTATCGGCGGTCGCCGACCGCGTCGCGGAGCCGACCGGGGAGTCCAAGCAGGGAGATGCCGAAGCCGATCAGGACCATCAGGACGTAGAGACCGAGCGTCGAGGTCCAGACGACGAGCATCGCGAGGATCGCCCAGCCCCCGTTGAGGAAGTAGAACGCGCCGATCGACATCGCCGTGCCGTAGAGCAAGACGAGGTACGGCCCCCAGTCACGGGCGTGGCCGCGTCGGACTCGGCGGCGAACGTAGCGTTTCAACTCGCTCTCGAGGGACTCCTTCCGGACGGTGCGCTCTTCGACGTCCGACTCGAAGTCGTCGACGCGATCGCGGAGTCGCTCGATCTCCTCGCGCAGCGCCGCCGGATCGTCGGCTCGATCGCGGGTTCGGGCGCTCGCGCTCGATTCGCGTGCGCGGTCGCTCGCGCGGTCCTCCGTGGCTCCCTCGTCGGCGCCCGTGGCGTCGTCGGTCATCGCTTCTGTCGGAATCTGTCGTCGGCCGGGACTTTGTAGCTGCCGATCCAGTTCACGGTCGGCCAGCACCGCGTTGACCACCGCCGCGAAGACGAGGATGATCGCACCGACGTACAGCCAGACGAGGACGAGAAAGACGGCCCCGAGCGCACCGTAGACCGCGTAATCGGAGAGTAACCCGGCGTATAGCGAGAACGTGCGGCTCAGAACGAACCAGCCGACTGCGGCGATGACCGTTCCAGGTGCCGCCTCGCGGATCCCCACGTTCGCGTCCGGGAAGATCACGTACAGCGGCAGGAAGGTGACGAACAGCCCCAGGACGACGAACAGCTGGCCCACAACCGCGACCGCGAACGACACCTCGAGCCCCGGCAGGAACCGAACGACCAACTCGAGCGCCCCCAGCAGCGCGAGGCCGGCCGTGATAGCGATCGAGACGATCATCGCGTCCCAGATCGTATCGAGTAGCGACTTCTCGCCGACCGTGTCGTAGACCTGCGAGAAGGCCCGATCGAGGCCGCGGAGGACGCGGCTCGAGCCCCACAGCAGGCCGAGGATGCCGACGACGGTCGCCCCGCGACGACCCGTCTCGTCGGTGACGGCGTCGGCCAGCAGCGTCTGCGCCTGAACGGTGAGAATGTCGGTCGCGGCCGCGGAGAGCCGATCCGCGAGCGCCTCGCCCCCGATCGACGCTGCGAGCCCGAGCGCCAGCAACATCAACGGTACCAGCGAGAGAAAGCCATAAAAAGCGACGCCGGCCGCCAGCAGCGTCAACTGCTGGGCCTTCGCCAGCCGAAGGACTCGTCCCGTCAGATCCACCCCTCGTCCCCGATCGATCACGGCCCACCGTTCGAGGCCCCACCCAATATGTAATCGCACGACACAGGGATCCAACGGGCTGTTACGCCGGACGGCCCCGACAGTACCGTCGGGCTGATCCGGGTCGGCGTCCCGTAGCGGTCGGTTTCGGCCGCCGATCGGAGACCGGCGACGGCGGCTCGATCGCGAACTTCTTTCTGTCGGGAATCCAACGCCATCGCATGGAGCAGCGACGCTGTCCCGACTGCGGCGTGACGATGAAAGAAACCACCGTCCGCGACACCGAGGGAATGCGCCTGTCGATCACGACCGGAAAACGTGACGGACTGTTGGGAAAGATGGGGGTCCAGAACACGGCGAAAGTACAGGGCGTCTGCTGTCCCGAGTGCGGGCTCGTCCGGCTGTACGCCGACCTCGAGTGAGCAGCGTCGGGGCCCTGTTCGAGTATCCGGAGTCGCGCTGTCGGGATGCAGATGGGTTCGCTTTCGCATCCGTTCCGACACCTGGCCAACCGTCAGAAAACGGTCCATCGGGTCGGTCGGGCCACACAGTGCCGACAGGAGCCGCGTCGATCGTGGGTCGGTACCACAAGTATGCCGCCGGCTCAGTGACGCCGTACAACGCCGCGATAAAAATCGGATCAGCTGGGTCGACCAGCTTGCCGGTCGTCGGTCTCCGGCTCCGAGCGGGGCTGTTCTCGGTAGGTGTTGCGACCGAGCATCGAGTTCATTGGGCACTGCTGCGTGCGAGCCGTGATCGTCAGCACCGCCCCGACGACGAGTGCGAGGACGGCGAGTGCCATCCCGAGGGTTCCGGCAGCGATCGAGAGCAATCCAGCGAGGGCGGCGATACCGACGACCAGTAGCACCGGGCCGACAAGGAGTCGAGTCCGACGGTCGTATCCACCGACGTTTTTTTCCATGGTTTCTGTCACCATGTACACATACGGCAGCTAACTATATAACGTATGCATATCGTTCATTGATGCAATCAGTTGTTGCTGGTGTTCAGTCATGGCTCCGCCGCGTCGATCCGGTCGGTTATTCGTATATTCTCGATGCGGGACTTGTCCGCTTCGCCAGCAATCAGTGCGTACGGCTCGGTGGGGACGCGCGCTCGGCGACTCACACGGTGCGCGGTGACGCTGGATTAGTCGAGACCGTCTTTCGTCGCCGCCTTGACCTCGCCGACGCTCGCGTCCGTCTTGAACGTCGTCCCGCCGTAGTGGGCTCGGGACGCCGCGTGGCCGGCCTCACGCAGATCTGCCAGGAACTCGTCCATCGCGTTGGCCGGCAGCCCCCAGTTCCGACAGAGTTTGTGCTGATCGTAGTGGGTCGGCGTGTCGAGTTCCGCCGAGAGCGTGTCACAGAGTTCGCGGGCCTCGGGCGCGGTATCGAACGTGTACGGAATCTCGTCGCGAACCGCCCCGATGAACGACGAGTCCTGGACGGGGCCGAGCCAGACCGGGCCGGCCGCGAGGATCCGAGTTCCGTCGCAGTGAGGACAGCGCTCGAGTGGATCGGCGATCAGCCCGGGGTCGGCCTCGCGGTAGAGGCAGTCTTCGCAGTGGTAGAGGTGGCCTAACTCGTCGATCGCGGCGTCGGCCGCGGTGGCTTTGTGGGTCAGCTCGAGGTAGGTCCGGACGTAGTGGCTAGTCGCGTGGGTGAGCAGCGGTTCGACGCCGACGTCGAACCGGGCCGCGCTGCGGGCCAGCGCCGACATGAGGGTTCGGACGCCCATTTCGGCGTGGTAGTCGGTGTTTCGCGGCACCGCGGAGTAGGAACGCACGCCGCTGTTGAAGTGTGCGCCACACATCGGCGCGGTATCGGTCGCGGTGATACAGACCAGATCCCGGCAGTTCGCGAACGCGGCGTCGGCAAACGGCATCGGCGTCCCGTAGGGATCGAGATCGATCACGTCGAACGGCTCTTCGTGCATCAGCGCGTTGACGTTGCGGTGTTCGACCCGCCCCTCGCAGTCGTTTCGCTCGAGGTTGTCCCGGGCGAGGGAAACCGCTTCCTCGTCGACGTCACAGCAGGTCACGTCCCAGCCGTCGGCCGCGGCTCGAACCCCGCGGACGCCGCTTGCGGTCATCGCGTCGAGATACGTCTCGGCGCGATCCTCGCGCTCGCGGTAGGCCCGCAGCGTCGCGATCGTCAAGTCCCGGTTCAGCTCCTGTCGCGGGTTGTAGAAGACCGCCTCCTCGATGCCCTCGGTCTGCTCGCCGGGGACCTCGAGATCGACCCCGCCCTCGGTGACGCGCATACCACGTCTCGTGGGTAGCGGGCGAAAAGCGGTGTGGTCTCCCGCCGGCGGCCGATGGGGGAAACGGCGGGCCGGCGGCGGACAACCAAACCGATTTTACAGTTCGGCGCACAGTCACGGACGTGTCGGAGGCCAATCCCGTCGAGCGATGGCAGGCGAGTCTCGAGGAGGCCGGCGAGCTGACGCCGGAGATCGTCGGGACGATCACGCGGGTCCACGGCGACCGCGGGGCCCAGGCCATCGAGGCGGTCGGCGAGAACCGCGTGAAGTCCTATCGCGATTTCACCATCGTCGTCGGCTACGAGGACGAGTATATCGTCGAGGACGGCGGCTGTACCTGCAAGGACAGCGAGTACAACTTAGACGCCGACGACCCCACCGAGAAGTGCTGGCACTCCCTTGCGGTCGCCATCGCTCGCCGGGTCGGCCACGTCGACTACCACGATATGTGGTACTCCGAGGTCCGCGAACTGCTCTGAGGGCGTCGATCTCCGTTCCTACAGAACCAGACGGAGTGAGCGAATCGACGAGAAGTGTCTCTCTCCTCGTCGCCACGATGGCAGCACGCTCGCGGCCGATATCGTTCATCGTGATCGAGAGCGCTACTCGGACTCGTTACAGGCGGCGATGATGACCTCGGGGTCGTCGATCAGCCGATTCTCCATGTAGTTGCCTTTCCCCTTTCCGGCCCACTTGCGCTCCTGATCGATGATCGAGAGGAACTCGAGTTCCGAGAGGATATCGCGAACCCGACGGAGCTTCAGGTGTTCCGAGCCGTCCCGATCGCAGAGACGTTTGTAGAGGTCGTACGCCTCGTTGGTCGTCACCGGCGCGTCGTCGCCCTCCTTTTGCTGGGTCAACAGCGCCATCGCCTCGAGGACGAGTTTCGCGTGACTGGGGCTTTTGGATATCAGCTCGGCCAGCCGGCTGGTCTCCTCGCGCTCGTGTGCCTGATCGACGCAATCCTCAGTGACCGTCTCGAGGGCGTTCTCCTCGGCGATCTCACCCGCAAAGCGGAGGATGTCGATCGCCTTCCGTGCGTCACCGTGTTCGCGGGCCGCGAGCGCTGCAACGCGGGGAACGACGCCATCCTCGAGGACGCCCTCGTGAAACGCATCGGACCGTGAGCGCAGGATTTCCCGGATCTGGGTCGCATCGTACGGCGAGAAGACGTACTCGCGTTCACAGAGGCTCGATTTGATGCGCTCGTCCAGCGAGTCCTTGTACCGGACCTTGTTCGAGATTCCGATAACGCCGACGGTACTCTCGGTGAGTTTGCCGGACTCGACCGCTCGAGAGAGTTGCATCAGGATGTCGTCGTCCTCGATCTTGTCGACTTCGTCTAAGATGATCAGAGCGACGTCGTAGCAGGTGTCGACGATGTGCCAGAGGCGACGGTAGTATTCGGCCGTACTCAGTCCCGAGTGTGGAATCGAGACATCGGTCTTGGACTGGTCGTTGAGTTGGTGGCCCGTGGACTGCACTGCTTGCGTTTCCGTCGACTCCTGGAGGCAGTCGACGTACGCGACGCCGATCGAGACGTCGTTGCCCTCCGCGCGCTCGATCGCCTGATTCGTGATGAACTTCGAACACAGCGACTTCCCGGTTCCTGTCTTCCCGTACACGAGGACGTTGTTCGGCGTGTTTCCTCGAGTCGCCGGTTTGATCGCGTTCGCGAGGTTGGTCAGTTCGTCCTCGCGGCCGATGATTCGATCGCCGTCCGGGAGGTGTGAAACCTGCAGCAGCTCCTTGTTCCGAAATATTTCGTTCTCACTGCCGAAGTAGTCCGTCGAATCCGACATTCGGGTGCCAGCTCCTTTCGGCGTCGACTACTTAACCGTTCGGAACCGGACTGCCGCTGTATAGTCTACAATTCCCGTCCAGAGTCGACAAATACCGGAAAATAACACCCCAGAGTGCCGCTGTATCGGCCTAGTATCACCCCTCAATGCCGCTGTATGGGTTGCACTTGGCTGCGGTCGCCACTCCCGTCGAAGAACTGCAACCCTGTCGGAACCCCGGAGTGCCGCTGTATGGACGGGCGCGTCCCTGGGTACGGCTGTGGAGGCGCTGCGAGACATCGTCACGCGGTGGCGAACCCCGGAGTGCCGCTGTATGGCACGGCGGCCGCGTGACGACGGACGCGAACCGGACGGCGGCGAGTCGCCAGCGGTGTCCGCAGGGTCAGACGACCGTCGTCGGCGGGTTCCGGCTCGAGCCGTCGAATCGGACGGATACCGCCTTTCCGCTGTATCGGATAAAAAGAGTTTCTATTGGACGTGAGGCAGTTGGTTTTCACCCCTCGGTGCCGCTGTATGCGGAGACACACACCCCGCGTTGCCGCTGTATAGCTGTGGTGGCGGCCGTGGACTCGAAGCGGGGGTCAGATACCGACCCAGAGATCGGGTCGAACAAACGAAGATCAGGTGAGAAATCAGGCCAAACGAACGAGAGATCGGGCCGAACGAACGACAAGACACGGTGCGGCACCGATTACGGAATCCGTACCGACCAGCAGTGACTCCGACGTGGACCCGACGATTCGGCCGAGAACGGCGCAAAAGCGACGGGAGCGTTCGTCTCGAGCGGCGAAGACCGCGTCCAAGACCAACTGGACGCTACCACTTCCAAGACACTCAATGGACGGTCACACAGGACTCGTATATACTATTGGTGATTTTTGATCGGCGTTGGTATCGGTGTGGGAAGCGCTTTCGGCAGCGTACGGCAATCCGTGAACCGGAATCTGGGGATTTCTCGAGGAAGACGGAATCTCACGGATCGATACAGCGGCAACGCGGGGTGTGTCCCTTCGCTACCTACCGTCCGTATTCGTCTTCGAACCGATGCGGAATTCGCGTACGAGTCGCCGAAATCTTCGTCTCCGAGTCGCCGAGGGAGCGTGCGGCAGAGAAACAACCGGCATTACGAAGCGATCGCCGCTATGCAACTACCTCGTTTCGGTAGCTGTTCGCGTCCTGGCGGGACTACTCCTCGGCGCAAATCTCTACGAAGTTCCGCAGGATCTGCAGCCCCGTCTCGCCGCTCTTCTCCGGGTGGAACTGCGTGCCGAAGACGTTCCCTGACTCGTTCGCGACGATCGAGGGGAACTCTCGTTCGTAGTCGGTCGTCGCGACCGTCGCCGCTTCGTCATCGGGAGCCGCGTAGTAGGAGTGAACGAAGTACGCGTAGTTCCCATCGACGCCCTCAACGAGCGGGTGATCGCGCTCGACCGAGAGTTCGTTCCAGCCCATGTGGGGAACCTTCTGACCCTCGGCGAAGCGAACGTTAGTCCCGGGGATCAAGTCCAGTCCCTGGACGGCGGAGTCGCCGTCGGTCTCGCCCTCCTCGCTCGAGGTCAGCAACATCTGCATCCCGAGGCAGATGCCGAAGAGGGGAGTCCCTCGCTCGGCGACTGCGAGGAGATCCTCGCGGAGCGGGTCGGCGTTCTCGACGCCCTCGCGGAACGCGCCAACGCCGGGCAGGACCACCCCGTCGGCCGCCTCGAATGCGGCCGGATCGTCGGTGATCTCGACGTCGGCACCCGCACGTTCCAACCCGCGGGTGACACTGCGGAGGTTCCCGAGTCCGTAGTCGACGACGACCACGGACGCGAGGGATTGCTCGGTCGAAGACGAAACGGCGCTCATACGTTCACTCGGAGCGGCGCGTTGAAGTGAATTACCCTTCGGGCAACCGGCCGTTCCTCGGGGGAGAGACGGTCACTCGAGCTCTGGTCGATCACTCACAGGGTCCCCGCTCTCCCACGGCCCTCGCTGCCGTGGAGACGCTGCCGTCGTCGGTACACGTAGTACCCGATTGCTGGGACCGAAAACAGGTACGCAACCGTCAGTTCCGCCCCGGCGACGTGACCGAGTCCGAGCGCGCCTACAAGCCACGGGTTCGGATTCCATCCCGGCCGGTCTCGAAGCGCGAGTGCGTCCATGAGCAGCGCGACCGCTACGACGGCGGCGAACAGGAACGACAGCCAGCCGGCGAGGACGGTCACAGCGAAAGAAACCAGTCCGGCACCGAGGGCCTCTCTGTCGGCAGCCACGACGAAGAAACGGAGTGCAGCGGTGGAAATCAGCGTCAAAAGCGGTGCGATAGGAAACAGGTACACACCGTACTGCCACACGGGATCAGCGGAGGCGAATTCGGAGGTGGAGGACATCCGTCCCATTTCTTGACAATCGACACTAATATACTCAGTGAACGGTATCGTCTCCGCTCGACTACTCGCCGCCTCTTCTCCCGGCGAGTATTCGCCGATGGATCATGCCGGTCGCTCAGAACCCGTCGAGCCGGGACTGTCCGCCCTCGCTCTCGCTGATTCCTGCCAATTCGGCCGCCTGCCGGATCGCGTCCTCGAACGTCTCCTCCTGACTGCGGTCGTACAGCGTCGCCGCGGGATGGACACAGAGCAACACGCGCCGCGGCGTCCCGTCGATCCGGACCTCCTCGAGCGAGCCAGCCTCCTTGGTCACCGCGACGGATCGCTCGAGCAGGTGTTCGCTGGGGACCTTCCCCAGCGTGACGACGACTTCGGGGTCGACGGCCGCGATCTCGCGCTCGAGATAACCCCGGCAGTTCTCGAGTTCCTCGGTCGTCGGGTCGCGGTTCTCCGGCGGCCGACAGCGCACGCAGTTGGTGATGCGGACGTCGATCCGGTCGAGGCCGGCGGTCCGGAGGGCATCGTCGAGAACGGTCCCGCTGCGGCCGACGAACGGCTCACCCTGTTCGTCCTCGTTGGCACCCGGCCCCTCGCCGACGAACAGCAGGTCGGCGTCCGTGGGACCGGTTCCGTTGACGATCCGGCTCCGCGAGTCGACCAGCGCCGGACAGCGCGTACACTCCGTGACCCGACAGTCCTCCATTCCCATACCGGTGGCTGTGACGGGCGGCTACTACGTCTTTCGGGTCGCAGTTGCAGACCGATCGTCGGCCACAGCCCGGGCCACACTCCGGCCATCCTCCCGTACCACTTACTCGAGCGACCGGGCATACGCGTCCGCGGCGCGAGCCGCCTCGCGCGCGACCCGGATCGGCTCCGGGCGGCCGCCCTCGGGCGTGAACCCGCGGACGACCGCCGCAGCCTCGGTCGGCTCGAGGCCGACCGCTCTGACGTAGACCGTCTCGTCGTTGACCGACACCGCGTGGCGCTCGGGCAGCGACCGGTAGGTCTCGAGTCGCGACTCGAGGTCCGGCCCCGAGAAGGCGTCCCGCAGACCGTCCTCGAGGCCGTCGCTGGCTTCGAAGGTCACTGCGATGACCGGTCGGTCGACCGCTTCGAAAAGACGTGTGAGATCGAGCAGGTTGTACCACGCGGGGGCAACGGTGCCGAGCAGCACGTACCGGGCGTCGGGACGTCCGAGGTCGTCGACCAGCCCGGCAATGGAGCCGGTTCCATCGGTGCCGCCGACGCGACAGGAGCCGTACGCGAACCCATCACAGACGCGGTCGGCGCGGACGACGGCACCGGCGATCGTGCTTCGATTCCGATCGTGATCACCGCGGTACGATTCGGCGATGCCCAGCGCCCGTACCCCGGCTTTCATCGCTCACCCGTCGTCGTCTTTGATCTCCTTGAGCCGGTCGAGCAACTCGTCGCTCGAGGCACCGTTCTCGAACTCGATGGTTCCGTCGTGGCTGTTCGCTCCCGACTTCACTGCGTCATCGTCATCAAAATCGGCGTCGACTTCCTGCTGTTCGGATTCGTCGTAGCTCCCGAATCCCATACGAGTAATCCTATGGGATACCGATTAAAAAATTCCGTGGTTACCAGTTTATTAGGGGTCCCGAACCGCTGTAGTCACGCGTGAATGGGGTCAGCCCCGACAGTTATTGACCATTATATAAGAAAGAAAGGACGAGCGGACGAGGTCGTTCCGCAGCGATGACACCGTTTTTGCCGTCGGCCCTCGAGTGATCGAGTATGGAAGTCGTTCACGTCACCGAGGGCGCGGAAACGTTCACTTGTAACGCATTCCTCGCGATCGGCGAGGACGGGCACACGACGCTGGTCGACGCCGGCGCGTGGGACGGCGTCATCGACGAGGTTCGGAGCCACACCGACGGCGTCGACGCCGTCGTCATGACCCACCAGCACGGTGATCACGTCGAGCGACTCGAGGCCGTCGTCGACGCCTTCGACCCCGAGGTCTACGCCTACGCGGACCACCCGACCAGGACCCACGCCATCGACGACGGCGACACCGTCCGGATCGGCGACGAGGAGTTCGACGTGGTCTACACGCCCGGCCACGCCGACGACCACGTCTCCGTGGTCTCCGAGTCATCGCTGTTCTCCGGCGACGTGGTCGTCCACGACGACGGGGCCTTCGATTACGGCAGCTTCGGCCGGACCGACATGGCCGGCCAGTCCCGCGAACGGCTCATCGAGAGCATCCGCGACCTGCTCGAGCGCATGCCCGAGGGCGTCGAACACATGTACGCGGGCCACGGCGGCGTCTTCCACGGGGATGTTCACGACGTCGTGGAAACGGCGCTCGAGCGGGCGGCAAAGGGCGAGCCGAAGTATCCCGACGAGTAGCGTCGCGAACGACCACCGGAAGTAAGCGGGTTTTTAGTCCAGATGTTTGCCGTGAGCGGTCGGCGAAGCCGACCCGAACGGGAAACAGGTGGGTGCGAAACGGCGCTCGAGCGGGCGACGAAGCTACCCTGTCGAGTAGCCGGACCACGCGGCCGGGTTCGGTCCCGGCATCTTGGGGCGCTCGTAGCTCCTGCAGTTACGGATCCGTGTCATGCTGGGTCGTTACGTATTGCGGGCTTGCCTCGGATCGCCGGAAAAGATCACGAAAACAAAGCATTAATCGAACAATACGACGCCTAGAACTTAGCCCGCGCGGCGATTGGCTCGGAACGCACGATGTTCGACGAACAGGTCGCGAGTGCGACAGGGGCACTGGTCCAGATGCAATCGGGACAGAGCGGGGCGGTGACACGGATCCAGAACGACGCGCTGTTGAGTGCGTCGCTATGGGTAAACGTTGCACTGGCGGGCCTGTCGGTACTGCTTTTCGTGTACATGTCCCGCAACGTTCGAGCGCATCGGGCACGGCTGATCTTCGCCGCGACGGTTCTGATCCCGTTAGTATCGATAGCGAGTTATCTGGGGATGCTATCCGGCCTCACGGTCGGACTGGTGGAGATGCCGGCCGGCCACGCGCTCGCGGGCGAGGCGGTCCTCAGCCAGTGGGGGCGGTATCTCACGTGGACGCTGTCGACGCCGCTGATCCTGTTGGCCCTCGGGCTGCTGGCGGGGGTCGACGCCGCTGACCTGTTCGTCGTCATCGCCGCCGACATCGGGATGTGTGTGACCGGTCTCGCGGCGGCACTGATCACCTCGTCGTACACGTTCCGATGGGTGTTCTATGCCGTCAGTTGCGCCTTCTTCCTCGTGGTCCTGTACGCGCTACTCGTGGAGTGGCCGGTGGACGCCGCGGCCGCCGGAAGCGACGAGATATTCGCTACCTTACGAGCGATGACCGTGGTGTTGTGGCTCGGGTACCCGATCGTCTGGGCGCTCGGGGTCGAGGGCTTCGCACTCGTCGAGTCGACTGCGCTCACCTCGTGGGGGTACTCGCTGCTCGACATCGGCGCGAAGTACGTCTTCGCGTACCTGCTCTTGCGCTGGGTCGCCAGCAACGAACGCGTGATCGCGGGGGTCACCCACGCCACTGCGGTCGATACCGGAACGTCCGCCGACGACTGATCACGACCCGACCTCGTTCCGTGTCGTCTTCGGCCCGTCGACCGACCAGCGGACTCGTTTAGGGCTGTGACTCGCCGGCCTGAACGTCGAAAATACGCCGTAAGGTGCGGAGGCGATCCCGAAACGGTCGCCTCCGAGACCGAGCCGGTTATGCCGCGCGCGGTTCCTTCGCCTTGGGGCGAAGCTTCTCGTAGCCACACTTGCGACAGCGCTGGGCTCGCTTGGAGTTGCGAGCGTTACAGCGCATGCAGATCATCTTCTCGAGCGTCCGTTTCTCAGCGGCGTCGAAACTGGCCATACCCCGGCTTCGCCCGTGGCCCATTTAACGGCTGTGATTGGGGTCGCCGCGGGAAGGCGGCCGCAAAAAAGGTTTCTGAGGCAATATTTAGGGCTGGCCAGCGTGTCCGCTCGAGTAATGACTACGGAATCGATCCGGTGGACGATGGGCCCGCACAACAGCTGGCTCTCGCGGCTCGCCGTGTACGCCCCTTATGCGATCGGTGGTGGGCTCGGGCTCGTCGTGCTACTGAGTCTCGCGGTTTTCACGATAGTCGGCGCGGTCACCGGATCGACGCTGGCGCTCGTCGTGGTCCTCGGGCTCGTCGGCGGTCCGATGTCCCTGCTGTACTGCTGGCTACTCGTTCAGTACGGGACGAACGGCTCCAAGTGGATCGCTCAGTACGCAGGAACCGACCGACTCACGAAACGCGGAATCGTCGTCGCGACGGCCGTCGGTGCCGTCCTCATTGCGGGCACGATCGGCACTGTACCCGAGCTAACGCTTGCGTTGTTCGTCCTCGGGTTCCTGTCGATGGTGTTTCTCGGCCCGCTCACGGCGACGGTCACGCTCGAGCTAGACGAACGACGGCTGCAACTGGGTGGGGACGACGATTTCGGCGGGCCAACGGTGATCGACCTCGAGAACGTGATCGGTGTCCGGCGGCTCTCGCCGGGGCCGCTCTCACGGTGGCAGTTCGTCGTGATCCGACGAGTCCACGGTCCGCCGCGTTTCGTCCCGGTTCCGGATCGACATGCTGCGGCCGTCGGTCGTGCGCTCGAGTGGGGGCTCGCGGCGACGCCGACGGCGCCACCGAAGACGGCCGGCACGACCCGTCCGATGCGGATCGTCCTGGCGGCCATCGGGATCGGCCTCCTCGCGTTCGCGGTCGGGTTCGCCGCCCTCGTCGCCCGAAGCGGCGATTCCGCTGGCGGTCGAGCGTTCGTTCCAGTCGTCCTCCTCGTATCGTTCGCCGCCGTCGCGCTCGGTTACGCCGGGTACGAGTCGTGGCTCGCACGGCGGCCGGCACCGCCGAGCGACGAGAACACCAGGTGAGCCGCCTCGCGTCGGGCGTCACTCCTCGTCGTCGGCCAGATAGTCCTCCTGGACCGCGACGACCTCGCTCGAGTCGGTACACTCGCTGTAGCGACGCAGCGGTTCCTCGTTTAATGTCAGGAAGGTCTCGCCCCAGCGGAACGGCTCGAGCAGTTCCTCGGCGCGGTCGTACTCGTCGAAAATACAGCAGGCCGCGGCCAGCGCCTCGACGGTGGTCAGCCGGAACGGCCGGCCGTAGTTGATCGGATTCGCGGCGACGAGGAAGGGCAGCGCCCGGTGGACGCCGCGCATCTGGAACGACGCCTCCTCGGCGGACTCCCACGAGCAATCGAGGGCGACCAGCGTGTCCAGCCCTTCCTCGCGGTCGGCCGGCGAGAGCGCCTGTTCGGCGTGGGGGTTGAGAACGATCCCGTAGGGCACCTGCCCCATCGACCGGTAGAGGGTCGCCTCGTCGAACTGCTCGAGGCGACGCGCGGTACACTTCTCGGGGTCGTCGTCGCCCTCGTAGTAGACGTGACACTCCACGGCCGAACACAGGTCGGCTCGGGACAAAAGGCTCGCGAACCGCGGTCGAATCGGCCGCTCCGGAAACGAATCCGCGTCGCGTCCCTCGTTGACTCCGGTCGACGGCGCGGTCGGTGCCGCCGATCCGACTCGCTCGCTCCGTGCGATCGGTGTGCATATGGCAGTCGTAGGCCGAACGAGTGGTATGCTCGAGACGGGGGCAACCGCACCGACGTTCGACGGGCCCGCAGCGATCGACGACGAGATCCGTCACGTCACGTTCGACGAGGTGACCGCCGACAGCGGCGTCGTCCTGTTGGTCTTTTACCCGGCCGATTTCAGCCCGAGCTGTACCGAGGAACTCTGTTCGCTCCGCGATCTCGACCTGTTCGGGCTCCAGAACGACGTTTCGATCGTCGGGGTTTCGACCGACTCCGCGTTTAGCCATCGGGCGTTCGCGGACCGCTACGACCTTGATTTCCCGCTCGTGTCGGACAGCGACGGCTCGATCGCGACGACCTACGGCGTCCTTTCGAACGACCAGTACGGCCACCAGCAGGCGGCCAAACGCGCCGTGTTCGTCCTCGACGGGGAGCGGACGGTCCGCCGTGCCTGGTCGAGCGACGACCCGCAACGACAGCCGCCCCTGGCGGAGATCCGCGCGACAATCGAAACGATCTCCGATGACGATGCGGCCGTCGAACGCTACCGGATCGCACACACCCACTACCGCGAGGGCGTGACGGAGTACGAGCGGGGCCGCGAGGCGTTCGCGGCCGAGGACTGGGTGACGGCAGCCGCCGCCTTCGACGCCGCCGTCGAGCCGCTTACCGACGCACTCGAGGCGTTCGACGCGGCCAGACGGTATGCGGACGACGAAGCGGTGGCCCGGCTCGCGGAACGGGCGAACGAACAGGCGACGGATCGGCGCAACGCCGCGAAGTGGTACGCGAGCGCGGCGGACCACTACGGCCGCGGCGACGAGGCGACCGGCGACGACTATCGGGCGGACGCCGATCCCGTTCACGCCGCCGTTACCGACCGCGAGGAGCCGCCCGAACCCGAAACCCTCCTCGAGACCGTCGACGGGGACTCCGCGGACGACTGATCGGAGCGTCCACTCTTTTGTCAGTCGCGACGAAACGTCGTGTATGAACCCCGCCACCCTCGTCAGGCGCTACTACGATGCCCTCGACAATCACGACTACGAGGCGCTCGAGACGGTTCTCGCTCCCCAGTTCGTCCAGCGCCGCCCCGACCGCATCTTCGACGACCGGGCTGCGTTCGTCGCGTTCATGCGTGACGAGCGGCCGAACCCGGACACCGGCCACGAACTCGAGGCCGTCATCGCCGACGGCGACCGCGTCGCGGTGCAGGGCCGCGTCGTCGACGACGGCGCGACGCTCTTCGAGTTCGCGGACGTCTTCGAACTCGCGGACGATCGGATCGTCCGTCTCGAGACGTACTCGCGATAACGCGATCCCACTGGCCGTCCAGCAACTCGAACTGCCGGCTCTCCTCAACTGCCGAGAACGATCATTTAACTGAGACGCCCTCCAAACGAGGGCTATGTCCCTGTCCGACTACGTCGCCGCCGTCGTCGCCGTCCTCCGCCGCCGGCCGGGCGATTTCCTCCCGGCCTATCTCATCGGTGCGTCGATCCCCGCGATCGTCCGCACCGTCCCGTTTCTGGCCGTCGCCGTCGCGTACCTCTTTCTCGCGACGACCGGCCGCCTCGAGACGATTCGGACCCACCTGACCGACCTCGAACAGCCGCCAACCGATCCCAACGCCGATCCCGAACAGTTCGAATCGTGGGCGGCCGGCCTCGAGCCGGTCGTCGATCAGCTGGTGACGCCGCCGCTGCTCGCGCTCGCTGCGGTGACGGTCCTCGTGAGTATCGCGCTGTTCGCGTTCGCCTCGGCCGCCGTCGCCGCGGGCCAACTCGGGGCCTGTTACGGGCGGCTTCGGGACGAGCGCGGACTCGTCGCCGCGCTCTCCGGCGCTCGTCGGTACTGGCCGCGCTTTCTCGGCCTGTTCGTCCTCGAGCTACTGTGCTGGGCGGCTATTCTCGTCGCCGTGGGAACCGTGACCGCAGTGGTCGCCGGCAGCGTCTCGCTGTTGGGCGGGTTGGGCCTGCTGGCCGTCCCCGTCGTGTTGCTGGCCGTCGGCGTCGCGATCGTCGCGCTCCTCGCGATTCGCGCCGTGTTCGCGTTCGCCCCGGTCGCGGTCGTCGTCGACGACGCTGGCGTCGTCGGCTCACTACGGCACGCGGCCGGCTTCATCCGCAGACAGCCGGTCGAGGCTGGCTTCTACTACGTCATGGCCGTCGGGGCGTTCCTCGCGCTCTCGACGGTCTCCGGACTGCTCTCGCTCGTCGATGTCGTCGCGCTGGGCTCGCTGGTCACGTCGTTCGTTCTCTTCCCGGCGCTGGACCTGCTGAAAACGGCCGTCTACTGTGGCTATCGCGACCGGCTCGAGCCGCCCGCGTCGCCGCCCCGCTCGCTTCGGGGCCAGTTCAGGGCCGGCCTGGGACGTGGCTGGTCGGCACTGACCGCGTTCGTCCGCTCGCATCCGGGCACCCACGTCCTGGTCGTCGTCCTCGCCGGGCTGAGTTTCTGGGCCGGCTGGCTCGTCGCCGATCCCTACGCCGGCACTATCGAGGCCTCGATCGCCGCCCGCCTCGAGGGGCATTTCCCGCCCGCGGCGGCCGTCGAACTGTTCGGCAACAACTGGCTGGTCGCGCTCTCGACGGCCTACGGCGGGCTCGCGCTCGTCGTCCCGGCGGTCGTCTCGCTGCTTTTCAACGGCGTCTTCCTCGGTGCGATCGCACGCCTCGAGACGGATCCTACACAACTGGCGGCGTTCGTGGCTCCCCACGGCATCTTCGAGATTCCGGCGATCCTCGTGTCGGCGGCGCTGGGGATCGCCGTGGGGATGGCCGGGTGGCGGACCCTCCGGGGACGGGCCGGTCGGGTCGAACTGGCGGACACTCTCGAGCGGGCGTTCTGGGTCCTCGTCGGGATCGGTATGGTACTCGCCGTCGCCGCGCTCATCGAGGGGTTCGTCAGTCCGTACTACTACCGCCTGTTCCTCTAACCGATCGGGCGGTCGAGCAACGCCGGCCGAACCATCGACCGCGGCGACCCGTGGGACTCGAGGCGGGACATCTCGGACGCAGGACTCCGTAACGGTGATCGTTACTGATAGGCCTCGAACTCCTCGCCGAACAGGAGGAAATAGCCCGTCCCGAGCAGTCCGATGGCGGTCGCGACGGTAAAGGCGACGACCGGGTCGCCGGCGAACAGTTCGGCACCGGTCAACGGGTTGGGAACGCCGTCCCAGAGCAGCCCACCCAGCGCGGCGCTGGGAATCACGATCAGATTTCGCAGCAGGTAGTACGCGCCCGTAACCCGACCGCCGGCACCTCGTTCGGCGGGGCCGACGATCAGCGCCTTGTGCGCCGGCAGCCCGGCGAACCGGAGCCCGGAGAAGGCAAAAAGAACCGCGAGGACGGCCGCGTCCGGCGGCGCGTTGATCAGCAGGATCGGGAAGATCGCATAAACCACAAAGCCGATCGCGACGACCGGCTTGAGCCCGACGCGCTCGGCCGCCCGCGCGACCGGAATCATCGTCACCAGGGCCACGAGCATCTCGATCCCCAGCAACACCCCGAAGTACGACTGCGGCGAGAGATCGAGTACGCCGATCACCGGCAGCGACAGCGAGAGCCCGACCTCGAGAAAGCGCGTGACGACGATCACGAAGAAGATGTAGACCATCCCGTTCGCGAACCGGACGAGCGTGTCGGCGACCAGCAGCGGGCGCAGTTCCGCCGGCAGCGCCCGGAGGTCGGCGAGCAGTTGCGAGACGCCCTCGAACTCCGAGCCGATGTCGTCGCCTGCGGGATCGTAGAGCCGGTGCTGAACCAGCGTTCCCAGCGCGCCGAAGGCGACCGCGACGACCAGGATCAACTGGAAGGCGGTGACGATCCCGCCGTCGCTCGAGCCAAAGGGGTAAAAGAGCGCGGCAGCAAGCAGCGGGCCGACGAGGAAGGCAGTCCGGCGGAACGTCTCGGTGCTGGCGAAGCCGGCCGCCAGCCGCGACGGGGGAACGGCTTGCTTGACGATGGCGAAGGTCGCCCCGAGCCCGAAGGACTTCCAGGCCTGTGCGAGTACGAGCCCGAGAAAGACCGCGACGATCGCAAGCGAGGTCGGGCCGACAGAGACGTCCGCCAGCGCCGGCGCGACGAGCCAGATTCCGAAGCCGACCGTCGAACACAGCCCGAACGCGGTCAGTGCGTACCGCGAGCCGATCCGATCCGAGATCGCGCCGCCGGGATAGGGATACACCGCGCTGATCACGTTCCCGAACGAGCCGAACAGGCCGACGACCAGCCCCGTGGCCCCCAGCGCGTAGAGGTACTCGCCCATGTACCGACTCGTCATCTGAAACCCCAGACTGAAGGCGAACATCGCCGCCGAGAGGACGAGGACGTCCCGCTCGAGCGAGACGAACTGCCGGAACGGATCGAGCGCGTCGGCCTCCTCGGACGACTCCCGCTCGAGGCTCATACCGCTTAGTGGTCGGGCCACCGGCTTGAACATTGGTCCGCGACGGGCCGTTCCCGATCGGGCGGCCGGCTCGGTCCGGCTTGGCTGACAGTATCGACTGAAGGGAAGGGCTCATTAGCCAGCAGTGTGAGGTAGTGGATAATGGCTTCGTGGAAGCGGGATTTCGCGAGCGGGCTGATCGTTCTCGGCCCGATCTTGGTCACGCTCTATGCGATCTACTGGCTCTACGGACTCGTCGCCGGGCTGACGCCCGGACTCATTCTCGATCAGTCCGCGCTCGAGGCCTTCATCGCCGGCACCAGTCAACAGGCGATACAGACCCGCGAGCAGATCGCGCAGTTCCTCCGCGTGATCGTCGCGCTGACGGTCTTTATCATCCTGACGTTCTCGGTCGGCTATCTAATGCGGACGACGATCGGCGGCCTCGTCGAGCGGCTCGTCGACAACATCGCCAACCGTGTGCCGGTGATGCGGGTAGTCTACAACGCCTCGAAGATGGCCGCCGAGACGGCCTTCGGCGAACAGGAATCCCTGCAGAAGCCGGTCAAGATCGAGACCTGGGAGGGGCTCCGGATGACCGCGTTCAAGACCGGTAAAGTGACCGACGACGGGCGCGAGGTACTGTTCTTACCGACGTCGCCCAACATCACGACCGGCTACGTCGTCGAGGTCGAGTCCGACGAGATCACCGAACTCGACGAGGACGTCGAGGATGCCCTGACCCGCGTTCTCAGCGCCGGGTTCGGTGACGCGAACCGGCGGGGGATGGACGCCGGCGTCTCGATCGACGTCATCGACGAGGCCGGGCGGACCGGGTCCGATGACG
>NZ_JBGUBA010000016.1:0-41146 GCF_041821105.1 Natrinema sp. H-ect1
CGAGACGTCTACCCGGTGGACAGACCTGACTCGAGACGATCCTCGCGTGTTGTAGACGATGTTTGGCCCGGGTTTCTCTCCGGCAGTAGTACCCCTTCTCACCACGTCCCGTTCGACGGCTCTCCGGGTCGGTACTCCGGTGGCGGGGTGATATTCCGTGTCAGTTTACGAAACAGGGAGAGATACAGCAGGTATACTACCGTGAGGAGTGCCGGAATCACTCCGCCAAACCCGTAGATCGTACCGAGTCCGGCTGTTTTCAATGACAACACGAGGTATTTCGTCCGGCGCGGGCCGAGAGTAGAGGCAACAGTCGCGCGGTTCACTTCGTCGTCTCCGGTGATATCGTTTACGTTCCTCGACTCGACACCTGCAAAAATAATGGCGAACCAGGCCATGAACACCGCCACCGTTGGCATCGTAACACGCAGTGTCGTACTGAGAAATATCGGGAGGAAAATCAGCACTGCCCAGACCACTGCGACGTATGCAGAATCAATGAAGGGATAGCGCTTCGAGTCGTCGTACGTATAGATGAATACGAACGGCAATTGTGCGATGAGTAGTGCGAGTCCCGTCCGTGACGTCGATGCGAGGCCGATCGCAAAGAAGAGCGTGATGGCCTGATAGATGACGATACTGGCGAGGCTCGTATAGAGCAGTGGCGTATCGAAGCGTTCGACGAGCGCCGTCCTGTACGCGTTATTGATGCGGTCTTCCGGACTGATGTTGCGCCGGTCCTCGACGTAAATGACGTATACGCCCAGTGCAGGGAGGAGTATCCCAACACCGATTGCTGAAAGTGGGATATCGAGCGTGATTGCGGTTATGCATACCATAAGCACAGCGCCGATGCAAAGCCAGAGATTCAACAGGAAGGGGGTATGAACGGTCCGTGTATCCACAGTACTCGTACCGAGGCACCATGCTGAGTTAAAATTTCCTGAGGGAATGGAATCAAAACGCCGTCGAATGGCTCCGTTCGAAGAACATGTGAACACTTACCTATCCGAAACGGTCCGGGCTGGCTCATCCTCGGACTCCGCAGGAACGGGAAGCGTAATACGGACCTGTGCACCGCCGCTGTGCTGATTTCTACACTCGAAGACACCGCCCGCCTTTTCGGTCAGATACTTCACGATCCAGAGTCCGATCCCGCTAAGATGACTCATTTGGGTCTCTCCTTCCTCTCTCAGTACCTCGAGTTCGGTTTCGGGGATACCCTGGCCGTCGTCTTCGACGAATAACGTTACAGCGTGCTCCTCTATTTCGCTCCGAAGCACCACGGTAGCTTGATCGGGCTGGCCACGGTGTTCGACCGCGTTCTCGATTAGTTCCTGAACGGCGAAAGCGAATTTCGAATGACACTGCACGTCGACATCGTGAATTGACACCTCGAGAACGGTATCCGAGGGAATGTCGGCCTTCGTTATACCGTCTTCGACCATTTCCGGGAGGCTAGCAACCACGTTCCGGTCCTCACCGATCACACTATCGATAAGCCTAATTTTGTGGGCTTTGTTCACGATGTCTTCCGATGTATCCACAATATCTGTCAAATTATCGTCACCCCCATCGGGAAGGTCCTTTTGGAGACTTTCCGATTGACCGAGAATAATCTGCATCGACGTACGGATATCGTGTCGAAAGAACCTGATTAGAACGTCTTTTATCCGCTCGAGTTCCTTCTCCCGCTGTTTGAGTTCCGTTATTTCTCCGACGACGATTAATTTCCCGGCCAACCCACGACCGTACGCAAACGGTTGCGTCTGCGTTGTATAGTACTTGAGTTCGCCACGCTCCGTCCGAGAGAACGTCCCTTCGATTTCGCCTGTCGAAGAACGGGTCGGCAAGACGTCCTCGATACGTTCTCGGGAGTCCAAGTTCACATCGAACGTTTCAGCAGCGGTACTGTTCCCGTCGATGATTTCGTCTTCGGCGTTAAGAATGAAGACCGCTTCGTTGATAGCATTGAACGCTTGGTTTCGAGCGACGGGTGAGAACTCCAGAAACCCATGCCGGTTCACGGAGTGAGCGAAGTAGATTCCCGCGAACCCGTACAGTAGCGCGGTTCCATCGTAGTATGGGGGAAGGTAATCGACGATCGTGAGTGTCGTGGCGACCAGTACGCCGATGAAGAATATCGCGAGTGTCACCGCTCGTCTGCGATGCTTTCCGTCCGAGTGGATGGCTTCTGCGAAGAAAAGCGCAGTACTGGCGATCGTCATCAGATAGCCGTATCCCTGAACGATACCGACGAACAGGATTCCTTGTGGAAATCCGACTTGAAGCACGCCGTCGGTCCCAACAGTGTACTCGGCAGTGTAGACGATATCACCCGGATTGATCCAACTAAGGGCGAAGAATACGATCGCAGGCAGAAAAAAGGGGACGGCAGCTCTGTTCGATAGCGGTTGTTTGTAGGCAAACTCATACGCGAACAGGAAGAACGCGCCACCTGTTGCAGTAACGACTGTCCAGAAGACGTTCGCGATCGCATACGTAAGGCCAGCGGCTGGGACTAGATTCATCGTCGCGTAAAGAAATGCCCAGGCGGCCGCCAGAACCATGAAGAGAATAAACCATTGGATTGCCGGTTTCCGCCGCTTGTCGTACACCGTATAGGCGCTGTATAGTGCTGGGAGAGTACTCATGTATAACAAAAATGTTATAGTTATATAATTTAGCATACTCATTCTTCTATCTCAATAGAAGATACGGCTCCGATCTATTAAAAAATTCTATAGCTTGGAAAAATATTGGTGGCGATATAGAAAACGTCTGACATTCGTATCCTCTCATCGTCTCGTTGCTCAAAAACGAATCCACAATACCGTCCAGCGACGTCCGTGTGATGAGCCGGATGTCAGTTCCTCGAACGGGAACGCCGCATCGCTTATCAATGCTCATCACGCTACAGCCATGTTACTCACCCACGTTCCGTTCTCCGAACCCTCTGACGTCTCCACGGTGGGGTGTTTTCTCAGCCAGAAAAACCGGACCGCTTTTGATAGCCATGGCGGAAGGAACTGCCATACCAGTGAGTGAGGAAACCGACCTGTCGACCCTGCTTTCGGTTCTCGACGACGAGTACGCACGGGAAATCCTCACCCACACGAGCGTCGAACCCATGTCTGCTAGTACCCTGAGCGAACGGTGTGATGCCTCCCTCCCGACGATCTATCGACGACTCGATCGCCTCGAGGAGTGTCGCCTCGTCACCGAGGAGACCGAACTCGCATCCGACGGCAACCACTACAGCGTCTATAGTGCGAACCTCGACCACCTCGAACTGTCCTTGGAGGAGGGATCGTTCGAACTCGAGTTGACGTATCGCGAGGAAGACGTCGCCGACAAGTTCACCCGGATGTGGGAGGGGATGCGATGAGTCGGAACGTCGTCCGGATCGACGAGGCGACGCTGTTCGAGCTACTGACCGTCGCGAGTCTCTTCCTCGTCGCGCTGTTTGGCGCGGTCATCGCGTATCAGGCCTACCGTGGGTACCGGCGCAACGACGCACAGTCGATGCTCTATCTGTCCATCGGTCTCTCGCTGTTGACGGTGTTTCCCTTCCTGCTCAACGTCTTCGTGACGACGCTGGTCGATCCCGATCAGGTCGTCATCGCACTGCTCGAAAACGTGAGTCGATTGCTCGGGCTAGTTGCGATCACGTACTCGCTGTACGGTCGGCATTGAGTTGTCAGGCGGGCCGAAGCGGCAGGGACCACCGCTCAGGGGAACGGCCGACGCCGCACGTCCCCGCGCGAGGGGGGAATCGCGGGGACGTGTGGGGCAGGCGTCGCGGCCGTGGGATGATCGGATGCGGGGAAGCGGGGGACCACGCAGGCGTGCGGGGATTGCCTATCACGTCCCCCGTTTCCCGCTACTGCCCCGTTCCTATTAGTGATCCGAGAGCGTTTTCCGAGTCGGAAAATCCGCCCGACCGACGCGTTCGACGGTCCCGATCCCATAGGTTTGTGTCGACCCCAACCCTGCTAACGGCCATGCAGTATCTCGTCGGAACCGACTCGGTCCACACCACCGCAGCGATCTGTGACTACCTTGAGGAACGGGCGAACGGCGACGACGCTGTCACCGTGGTCGCCGTCGCGCCAGCCGACGACCCGACGGCGCGCCGGGACTGCGAGGAGGCGTTGAACGTCGCCCCCGTTCGGCTCGCGACGGTGGGCGAGGTCGAGACCGAGGTCCGTACCGGCTCCCCGGTCGCGGAACTCCGCGACGCGGCTACAGCCTCGGCGGCCGACGAACTCGTCGTCGGGGCTCACAGCGGCGATCCCGATGCGACGCGCGACCTCGGCTCGACCACGCGGGGATTGCTTGCGGATGCGGACCGGCCGGTCGTCGTCGTGCCGATCCCGGACCTCTAGCGGTTGCCCTCGTCGCCGACGGCTCGAGTGCTGACCGGCTCGAGACGCTCCGAGAAACGGAGAGAGCGTCGGGAGCGCTCAGAACGGGAACAGCGAGTCGGCCTCGAGGTCGCGCTCGATGAGTTCGATCTCGTGGCCGTCCTGGTCCGTGGTGAACGCGTACATGTCGTCGCAGCTCTCGGGATCGCGGTAGTCTTCGGCCTCCCGGGTCATGAGCTGCTCCCAGTCGTCGTGGAGGTCGTCGAGGCGGACACAGAGGTGACCCCAGGCGTCGCCCAGATCGTAGCTGCGGCCGTCGTAGTTGTATGTGAGTTCGACGGACATCGCCTCGTCGGCGGCGTCCGCGGGTTCGACGAAGTAGTTCGCGAAGGTGTCGGCCTCCCAGCGGCCAACCTCGTCGTAGCCGAACTTCCGGGTCCAGAAGCCGAGCGCTTCGTCGGCGTCCTCGACGCGGATCATGGTGTGATCGAGCGACCACAGCGCGCCGGTCTCACGCTGGACGATCTCGATCTCGTGACCGTCGGGGTCTTTCACGAACGCGTAGCGCCCGCCACAGGACTCGGGGTCCCGATAGTCCGCGACGCCCTCGTCCATGAGCTGCTGGTAGTAGTCCTCGAGTTCGCCCTCGGGAACGCGGACCGCAACGTGCCCCCAGGCGTCGCCCACGTCGGGCTCCTCGCCCTCGTTGTGGGTGATCTCGAGCATCGCGCCGTCCTCGTGCATGTTTTCGGGCCCGAGGTAGACGATGGTGAAGCCGTCGCCCTCGTAGCGGTCTTTCTCCTCATAGTCGAGGTGAGACTGGTACCAGTCGAGAGACGCCTCCAGATCGGCGACGCGAATCATCGTGTGATCGAGCGTTCCGTCCATACGCGAAGACAGGCCAGCAGACGGCAAAAACGTGGCGGAGGCGGCGGGCTACTCGTCTCCACCCGTCGAGTCCGCGTCGATTTCTCCCTCTGGCTCGGGCCCGGAGACGACCGGCTCCGTCGCAACCGGCTCGAGCCCCTTCCGGCCGGCGTCGAGTTCCGAGAGGCCGACGACGAGGCCGACGAGGACGACGACGCCGAGCGGGAGGAAGACGATCGGCGGGACGCCGAGATAGCCGTTGAGCAGGTAGCAGCCGACGACCACGAGGAAGACGGTCAGGGCGTAGGGTAGTTGCGTGCGAACGTGATCGATCAGGTCCGCACCGCTGAACGTCGCCGAGAGGACCGTGGTGTCGGAGATCGGCGAGGCGTGATCCCCGAAGATCGCACCGGAGAAGACGGCACCGACGGCGACCGGAACGAGTTCGAACCCGCTTCCGAACTCGTAGGCGACCCGGACCGCGATCGGGGTGACGAGTCCCATCGTCGCCCACGACGACCCCATGGTAAACGCGACGAACGCGGCGACGAAGAGGATGAGGACGGGGAGCAACGCTTCCGAGAGGTACGGTTCGGCGACAGTCGCCACGTATTCGCCGGTGCCGAGCGTCTCCGCAACGCTGCTGATCGTCCACGCGAGGACGAGGATGGTCACCGCCGTCAGCATGATTCCGAACCCGTCGATGACGGTCTCGACGCCCTCGCCGATGTCGAACAGGCCGTAGGCGAGGCCGATCGCGATCGCGGTCACGACCATGGCGAAGGAACCCCATATCAGCGCCGTCGCGAAGCTGCCCGCCCCGACGACATCGATCAGTACCTGCGTGAATCCCGCGTCGTTGACGGCTGCACCGAACGCAGTCGGCGCTCCCGCCTCGGCCTGACTCGACTGCCAGGACTGATATCCCGTCCAGAACGCGCCCGCGAGCGTGACCGCGACCAGGACGACGACGGGCGCGAAGAAGGTCCGCAACATCGGCCGCTCGTCGATCGGCTTGCCGAGGTCTTCCTCGACCTTCTGGAGCGGCTGTGCCCCTTCGCGGTTGACCGCGCCCGTCGTTCGGGCGCGGTGTTCGGCGTCGAGCATTTCGCCGTAGTCCCGGCCGGTGTAGACGACGATCCCGACCATGACGATCGCCAACAGTGCGTAGGTGTTGTACGGAATCGAGCGCACGAAGGTCGCGAACGCCGTCGGGGCCTCACCCGCGACACCCATCTCCTCGTAGGCACTGCCGATCAGCGACAGCTGGAACGCGACCCAGCTCGAGATGCCAAGCGTCGCGACGGGCGCGGCCGTCGAGTCGACGATGTAGGCGAGTTTTTCGCGGGAGATCCGCAACTGATCGGAGATTTCCCGCATGGTACTGCCGACGATGGCGGTGTTGGCGTAGTCGTCGAAGAACATGGCGATGCCAAGCCCCCACGTGGTCAGTCCGACGGTCTGTTGCGTCTCGAGGCGGTTTGTGGCCCAGTTTCGGACGGCGATCGCGCCCCCGAGTCGCCAGATGAGAGCGACACCGGAGCCCAGAAGCAGCGTGAAGACGAGGATCTGGACGTGGAAGCCGTCGTCGACGATGATCGCGGCCACGATCCAGTCGAAGGTCTGTGCGATGCCGTGGCCGCCGGTATGGATGACTGCACCCGACCAGATGCCCAGAAACAACGCCAGCATCGGTCGGCGGGTCGCGATCGCAAGGGCGATCGCCAGTAGCGGCGGGACGAGCGAGAGTATCCCCGAACCGATCAACTGTGAGAGCCACTCGATAGCAACCATATCTACCTACTAGTGGGGCTGCCGGATATTTTTGAGCGTTCCGTTTCGAACCCGTTCAGGTCAGAAACCCGAGACTATCCGAAACTCACTGAGGCGGGCTAGTAAACGGCAGTATAGCCGACGATAGTACGCACTGAAACGATTCACACACTAATCGAAACGAAGTCGTTCGAGTAGGAAGCGACGTGCTGATCGTACCCGGCAGGGTGTCGTCCGCTCGGCCGAACCCGTCGACGCGCTACCGTCGCAGAATCAGTTTCAGTACGTCCTCGTCCTCGAGGACGTGATCCGTCCCGACCTGCTGTTGGTCGTGGGCCGCACTCGGACCGGTCACTCGCGCAAAACGGAACCGCTCTTCCATTTCGCCGCCGAGTTTCGCGACGGCCTCACCGACGGTCGCGCCTTCCTCGACGACCAGCGGCTCCTCCCAGTCGATCCCGCGGCCGGGTTTGTCCATGTAGACCCGAATGAGCCCGAGGTTCTCCCAGAGGCGATCTTTGAGCGCCTCGAGGCCCTTCTCCTCTTCGGCGCTGATGAAGGTTACTTCCTCGGGGTCGAGGCCGCGCTCGCGCAACTGCTCGTCGACGGTTTCCTTGTAGTCGGGGTCGATGAGGTCGACCTTGTTGACGCAGGTGATCGAGGGGATGTACTCGCGATTTTCCATCAGGCCGTCGACCAGCCGGTCGATGGTGACGTTCTCCTGGAGGTTGACGTCGGCGTTGACGTAGCCGTGTTCGCGGAGGACGTGCTTGATCGTCTCCTCGTCTAGGTCCTGGTCGGTACTCGAGGTGATCTTGATGCCGTCTTTGATCTTCGGACGGACCGTGACCCGCGGGGGCTGCTGGTCGACGCGGATGTTGATGTCGTGGAGTTCCTTCTGGAGACGGTCGTACTGTTCGATCTCGAACACCGAGAGCATGAAGACGATCAGGTCGGCGTTGCGCACGACCGCGAGTACCTGCTGGCCGTCGCCCTTGCCCGCGGCCGCGCCCTCGATCAGGCCGGGCACGTCCAACATCTGGATGTTCGCGCCGCGGTGGCTGAGCATCCCGGGGTTGACGTCCAGCGTCGTGAACTCGTAGGAGCCGGTCTCGCTCTCGGCGTTGGTCATCGAGTTCAACAGCGAGGACTTGCCGACGCTCGGGAAGCCGACCAGCGCGACGGTCGCGTCGCCGTGTTTCTCGACGGAGTAGCCGCCGCCACCGCCGCTGCCGGACTGCTGGTTCTCGAGTTTCTCCTTTTTCTCGGCGAGCTTGGACTTCAACCGGCCGATGTGGGCCTCCGTGGACTTGTTGTAGGGCGTGTTGGCGATTTCTTCTTCGATCTCCTCGATCTCGTCCTCAAGCCCCATTTGGTCGTACACAGCCGGTCGGGCCGAAAAACCCTTTCGAGACTCCGCGTGGGCTCCCCGAGAGGTGCCGGAAACCCGGACGGTCGTTTCCTCGCGCCGGTTCGTTCCCGAGAGCTTCGATTAGCTATACCGTTCCCCGAGCGGTATGTCAGCGTATGCACAGGCGGGAGTACGTCACGGCGGTGGGAACCGTGGGAGCGCTCGCGACGCTCGGGACCGGGCGGGCACAGCGGGCACTCGAGCGGGGGTGTCCAGTCGACGACGCAACGAGCGTCCGGCCCGGCGAAGACGTCGTGTTCGAAGCGGCGGCAACGCCGGGCGTCGATCCGGCGACGGCCGAGTGGACGGTCGAGGGGCCGGGAGCGGCCGACCTCGCGGGAGCGGCCCCCTTCTGGAGTTACACGTATCGGACGGGGCATCCGGCGGCTCACGGTCGATTCGAGGAGCCCGGCGTCTACGAGGTGTCGGTGACCGTCGACGGGGCGAGCCTCGCGTGGCAGGTTACCGTCACCGACGACGCACCGTCGGCACCGACCGTCGAACTGACCTGCGAACCGGGACCCGACACGACTATCACGCCGAACGAGTCGATCGAGGTCACCGCGACGGCCGCCGACGACCACGGTGTTCTCCACTGGCTCGTCTGGCAGGAAGGGCGCAACGCAACCTTTCTCGAGCGGGCCGATCTGTCGGGGTCGACGGCGACGGTCACCTACGCTACGACCGGGGGCGATGCGATCTGGTTCATCGGCGGCTATCCGATGGCCGCGTGGGCCATCTGTCGCGACGGTCGGACGCGGGCAGCCCAGACCGACGGCCCGTCTGTCGAGGCGCTGCGTGACGTCTCGATCACCGGGACGAACACGCCGGTTCACGCCGGCGAGGACCTCGTCGTCGACGCCGAGGTCGCGGTCGAGGGGTACTCGACCTATCACGGGTTCGTCGAGGCGACCGTCGATCTGATCGTCGGTCACGATCCGACCCACGTCGACAGCGAGACCGTCGAGGTGTTCGCGGGCGAGTCCGAGCCGGTGGCCCTCGAGTTCACCACTGCGACGGTCCGCAACACCCAGACGTTCCCCGCCCGCGTCGAGACGCGCCACGCCGCCGCCGAGACCGACGTCACCGTCATCGGGACCGATGACCCGGCCGAACACGGCCACCTCGCGGTGACCGGCCTCGAGACGAACGCACCGGTCACGGGTGGCGAGTTCCTCGAGGTGACGGCCACGCTCGCGAACACGGGCGAGGGGCCGGCGAGTCGCGAGGTCGAACTCGTGGTGGGGCACGATCCGACGACCGTCGATAGCCGATCGGTCGCCGTCGGGGCTGGCGAGACGACGACGGTCACGATGGGCTATGACACCTATCCCGTCGCGAACGACGACGAGTTCCCCGTCCGCGTGCGGACGGGCGACGACAGTGCTTCGCAGTCGGTCCTCGTCTACGGGCGTGACGGGGGCAACGGCGGCGACGCGGCGCAGTTCGCCGTGTCGATCACCGGAACGAACGCGCCGGTGTCGGGCGGCGAATTCCTCGCGGTGACCGCGACCGTCGAAAACGTCGGCGGAGCCGCGGGGTCGGGCGACGTCGAACTCGTGGTCGGCCATTCGCCGGAAGTGGTCGATTCCAGAAGCGTCGGACTCACGCCCGGTGAGACGACGACGGTCCGACTTGGCTACGACACCTACCCCGTCGCGAACGACGATACGTTCCCGGTGTCGGTCCGATCGACCCACGCGAGCGACACGCGGACGGTAACGGTCTACGGGACTGACTGATGCACGATCGAAACGGAGCGCGATCTCGCCGTCGCGGTAGCTGAGCGTCTCGAATCGCCGTCGCCGGCCGGGGTCCGCATCGGCCGATAATCCCCGCTACTACTACCCAGTATAATTACCATTCACAACGAAATTCCGGTACACCTAAACGACCTGCGGGCGACCCTCGAGTATGTCGAAGGCGTCGCAGCTGCGTGACAGCACCCAGATCGTGCTTCCCGCGGAGACCCTCGAGTCCCTCGAGCCGCAGCTCGACGAGGCGTTCACCGTCACGATCGCGCCGGCCGGCGAAGAGCGCCGTCGGATCATCGGCAGTCCCGTCGAGATCCGAGATGTCCACGAGTTTCTCACCCGCCGCGGCATCAGCGTCCGCTGATTCCACTTACCGCTCCGGGTGCGTCGGCGCGTCGAACCCGCCCCGAACCAGCGGTTTCGCGACGTGGCGACGCGCACACGGCGGCACCTCGTACCAGCCGCGCTCGAGGTCCCGCTCGAGGCGTCGAGTCGCCTTCTCGTCCCGGCTCGTCCCGCAGTCCCGGCAGCGGTACCCCTGATTCCGGCCGGCGCTTTTCATCCGCCGGTCGCAGTCGGGACAGGTCGGCGTCACCCGCTCGGTGCGGACGAGATCGCGGACCGCCAGCTTCTCGAGTTTGAGCGTCCCGTCCGCCACTTCGCCACAGGCCATGACGCGGTCGCCGACCCGGAGCGCCCGCACCCGATCGCGGAACCGTTTCGTCGGTTCGAAGGCGGCACAGGTCAGCCGCTCGGTCGCTGCGCTCTCGCCGACCTCGGGCGGCTCGAGGTCGACGAAGACGTGGCCGCCGCGGCGGGTCTCGGGCTCGCTGGCGACCCGGCCGGGGAGCCGGTAGGCCCGTCCGTCCCACACTTCGGGGATCGAGCCGTCCCGGAGGTGGACGTCGGTCCCCTGATTGGTTACGAACAGTTGGCTCGAAGCGGCCGGTTCGGCCTCGATCCGCCGGGCGACCGTCCGGACCGCGTCCGGATCGTCCCCGCGGATACCGTGCAGGATCGGGCCCGGCGTATGCGGGACGCAGACGGTCTCGTCCTCGCCGCGATCGACGGTGTCCCAGACAGCGGGATAGCCCCAGTCGGCCGCCGCGAAGACGCTGTCGTGATCGACGTCGCGGGGCGTTCCCCAGCGATCCGGCTCGCGGTAGGTGATGTACTCGTAGGTCCACTCCTCGAGCGCCGCCCACGAGCCGACGGCGGCCAGCGCGCCGATCCGGCCCCGGCCGTCCCCGGCATGCCACGACCGATAGCCACAGCCGTCGACGAGCGCTACGGCGTCGTCGATCGCGAGGTGATCGCGGATCGCAGCCCGCGAGAATCGTCTCACCGCGTCGGCCACGTCGCCAGGGTCGTGATCCGCGACGACCAGCCCGGGATTCGTGCGTTCGTCGGCGGTTTCGGAAAGCGCCTCGAGGCGGTCGCGGGCGACGGCGAACGCCGTGTCGGGATCGCAGTCGGTGTGGATCGCCAGTGCGGCGTTGCCCCGCGTCTTGTACTCGACGGCGGGGTTGAGCCGGACGAGGAGGATGCGGGAAAGCGCCGCTCCGTGGTCCCGTTGCAGTCGATCCGCGATCGTCGCGGCGAGGTAGGTCGTACACATCCCGCGCTCACGCGAGTCGGTATCGTCGATCCCGACGACGGTCATCGGCGGTCCTTGGCCGGGCAGCGGGTAACCCCTTTCGGGACGGCGTTGTCGTCGGGGATCGCCACCGGTCGCGGGTCGAACCAACTATATAAGCATATTCCCGGTACGGGTCCGAATCGCGACACGGCACACGGACATATCGGGGAAAACGTCTTATAGGAGGAATCGCTTACAACCCCCTATGTCCCGCTCCGCAATGGTCGGCAACGTGACCGCGATGTTAGAGGACGCGGGATTCGTGGTAAGCGACCGGTGTGCGATCCGGCCGAAGAGCTTCGATATCGCCGCGCGCCGCGGCGAGGATCTGCTGTTAGTCAAGATCCTCGCGAACATCGACGCGTTCAACGAAGCGACCGGCCACGAGATGCGGCGGCTGGGGACCTACCTCCGTGCGACGCCGCTGGTTATCGGCCTGCGGAGTCGCGACGAGGACCTGAAACCCGATGTCACCTACTTCCGACACGGCGTCCCGGTCCTCAGCCCCGACACGGCGTATAACCTCTTTATCGAGGAAGTACCGCCGCTGATCTACGCCGCTCCGGGCGGCCTCTACGTCAACATCGACGGTGACCTGTTGGCCGACGAACGCGAGGACCGCGACTGGAGTCTGGGCCAACTCGCCAGCGAACTCGGCGTCTCCCGACGGACCGTCTCGAAGTACGAGGACGGCATGAACGCCTCCGTCGAGGTCGCGCTGGAACTCCAGGACCTCTTCGACGCGCCGCTGACCAGCCCCGTCGACGTCCTCGAGGGGGCCGACGACGTCCACGAGAGCGAGGCGACCCCGGACGACCCCGAGGCGGACCCGGACGACGAACGGGTCGTCGCCGTCTTCACCCGGGCCGGTTACAGCGTCCATCCGACGGCCCGCTCGCCGTTTACCGCGGTCAGCGAGGACGAAGACGACAGCGACGTCGTGCTGACCGGCCACTCCGAGTTCACCAAGGCCGCGGAGAAACGCGCCCGGATCATGAGTTCGATCGGTCGCGTGACCCGCACCCGCTCGGTCTACGTCGTCGACCGGGCGAAACAGGACAACGTCGACGGCACCGCCCTGGTCGAACGCGACGAACTCGACGACCTCCGGAACGCCGACGAACTCCGCGATGTCATCCGGGAACGTGCCGACTACGAGGAAGCGGCCTGATCGGCCGCCGTCTTGGAGCCACTTCCGAACGCGGACACCCTGATGACACTCGATACTCACGTCGATCTCGTCAGTGAATACCGCGCCCTCTCCGTGGCGGTCCTCGCCGTCCTCGGACTCGTGTTCAACCTCGGCACGACCGTGACGACGGCCGGCGACGCGGTTCTGTTTCTCACAGTCTCCGTCGTCGTCGGCTACCCCCTCTGTACGGTGTTCAGTTTGTTCTCGAGTCGGTTCTGGCGGGACGAATAGTTCGCTCTACCGGCCGTCACCAAAGCGACTGCGACGCAGTCAGCCCCACGAAAACAGTTGCTCGAGTCGGTTTCAGGCCGCGCCGCCGTAGGTCTCCTCTAAGTATTCGACGATGTCGTCGCTCTCCGACATCCCGTCGATCCCGTTGGCCTCGTCGACGATGACCGGCACGCCCGTCTGGCCGCTGACCGCTTCGACTTCCGTTCGATCGTCGTGGGAACGGGGCACTTCGATGGTGTCGTACTCGAGGTCGAGTTCGTCGAGTTTCGAGCGGACCTTCGCGCAGTACGGACAGCCGGGGAGTTCGTACATCGTGATATCTGCCATGGATACACAGTAGCACGGAAGGCGTATCAGCCCACCGGTCGACCGAGCGGTTGCCGGAACTCGGGCAGCATGGAACGGGCGGTCGACGGGGTGAAAACGGACGGCGGGCTGAAACGGACGGACAATCAGAACGAGAGCATGCCGGCGTCGACGGCGAAGTAGATGGCAAAGTAGACGACGAAGGCGACGGCGAGCGCCCACTGTCCCATCGAGACGTCGTCGGCCTCGCCCATCGCGCCTTTGACGAGCGGGTAGCTCATGATCCCGGCAGCGAGCCCGTTCGAGATCGACGCGGTCATCGGCATGACCGTGATCGTCAGCCCGCCCGAGATCGCCCACGCGGGATGTTGCCAGTCGATGTCGGTGACGCCTTGCAGCATGATGATCCCGACGACGACCAGTGCCAGATAGGAGGCGTACTGTGGGATCGCGCTGATCAGCGGCACGAGCAGCAGCGACAGGAAAAACAGGGCCCCAACCACGAGCGCGGTGAAGCCGGTCCGGCCACCCTCCTCAACGCCGGTCGAGGACTCGATGTAGGTCGTCACCGTCGAGGTCCCGATCATCGCACCGACCGTGGTCCCGATCGCGTCGGCCATCAGCGGGCGCTCGATCTGGGGAAGGTCGCCGTTCTCGTCGAGGAAGCCGCCGATCTGGGAGACGCCGATGAGCGTCCCGGCCGTGTCGAAGAAGTCGACGAAGAAGAACGTAAACACGACGATCACGAAGACGAGCGGATCGTCGGAGATCATGCCGAGGCCGTCGATGAAGCCGGCGACCAGCGGCGTGAAGTCGTACTGGACGTTCGCGATCAGGCTCACCAGCCCCTCGTTCGTCATTCGTTCGTAACTCCCGGGCGGCGTCAGCGTCCCTGGCGAGACGACGTCGAGGGCCGTCAGTAGCCAGCCGGCGACGGCCGTGGCGATGATCCCGATGACGATCGACCCTCTGATACCGCGAGCGTGTAAGACGAGCATCAGCGCGAGCCCGGCGACCGACAGTGCCGCGACGGCGCTGGTTGCGACGTTCCCCAACGAAACGAGCGTGTCCGGGTTGTCGACGACGAGTTGCATCTCCTGCAGGCCGAGAAAGAGCAGGTAGACGCCGATCCCGGCCCCGACGGCGAACTTGACCGGTTCGGGGAACAGCTCGATGATATAGCGGCGCGCGCCGACCGCGGTCAGGAGGATGAAGACGATCCCCTCGACGAAGACGGCCGCGAGCGCGACCTGCCACGGGACGCCGAGCCCGAGGACGACCGTGTACGCGAAGAAGGCGTTCAGTCCCATCCCGGGCGCGAGGCCGAACGGCCGGTTCGCCCAGAACGCCATCACCAGCATGGCGACCACCGAGGAAAGGATCGTCGCGACGGTGATCATCTGCGTGACTTCACCCGTATTGTAGCCCTCGAGCGAGATCGCCTCGCCGAGGATGACCGGGTTGACGACGATGATGTACGACATCGCCAGGAACGTCGTCAGCCCCGCGATCGATTCCGTCTCGAGGTCGGTCTCGTGGTCGCCGAATCGGAAGTACGCTGCGAGCGAGTCGAGTGCCCCCATATTGGATGCTCGAGCATAACAACAGGGGTTAGTTAAGCGTTCTTGTCCGGATCGATGCGGAATGTAGCCACGTTCGTGCATAGTCGCTCGAACCCGCCGGCCCACGGCCGCCGCGAGCGCCGCGGCACCGCACCGTCTTGGGCAGCGATGTCGGACGAACGTATTTCACCCCGGAGCGTGTATCCCGTTCACATGAGGTTTGTCATTGTGGGGTACGGCCGAGTCGGCTCCCGGACCGCGCGCATCCTCGCGGAGGAAGGCCACGACGTCGTCGTCGTCGACAACGACATGGACCGGATCGAGCGCGCCAGCGACGACGGGCTCGAGACGGTCCACGGCGACGGTGCCGACGAGGACGTCCTCGTCGACGCCGATATCGGGACCGCCGACGCGATCGGTGCGTTCACGCCCGATCTCAACGCCAACTTCGCTGCCTGTATGGTCGGGACCCACCACGGCTGTCGGACAATCCTACGGATCGACGAGGACTACCGCGAGGACATCTACGAGAAGTACGCCGAGGAAGTCGACGAGATCATCTACCCCGAGCGGCTGGGTGCGGCGGGTGCGAAGACGGCGCTTTTGGGCGGCGACTTCAACGTCGTCGCCGACCTCGCGGCGAACCTCCAACTGACCGTTCTCGAGATCCGAGAGGGATCGCCCGCGGTCGGCAAGCGAATGAGCGAACTCGATCTGCCCGAGTCCGCGCGGATCTACGCCCATGGGCGCGCCCGCGAATCGCTGACCATCCCGTTGCCCGGGACGGAACTCGCGGTCGGCGACGAGGTTGCGGTCATCACCGAGACCGACCACGCGGCCGACGTTCGGTCATCGCTGTTGCCCGCCGGTGCCTGAACCTCGCGGTAGCGATCGGATCGAAAGGGGGGAGAGGAACGGTAGCAGGCGCGCGGACGGACGGATGGGGGAGGGGTGGGGAGGCCGTCAGCGCGCCTGTTCGTTCCGACGGTTTCGAACCCAATAAAACTGCGTCAGACGATCGACTGACGACGGTCAGTTGGCGTCCGAATCGTCGGCGGGTCGGAAGACGAGGACGTTCTGGTGGACCATCGACGGGACGAACGAGAACGGGTAGCCGTAGACGTGGAGGTCCTTCGTCGGATCGTACCAGATCAGGGTCGCCGCCAGCGTCAGCGGTGCGGCCGCTTCGATCGCCTGCGCGAGTTCGGCGGAGAGGAACTCGTAGGACTGGTCGCGGTACATGTCGCCGATGAAGACGACGACGTGGCCGTCCGGTGCGACCGCGTCAGTAAAGCGGTCGAACTTCGTGGCCATCTCGTCGAGCCAGTCGGCTTTCGTCTCCCACTCGCCGTCCGTCGACCCCTCTCGGCGGGACTGGGCGCCCGGCTCGTCGTCGCTCTCGTCGTCCACACCGTCGGCGTCCCGACCGTCGAACGAACCCAGACTGCTCTCGCGGGTCCGGCGCTCGTTGCGCGTCTGCTCGAGTTCGTCCATGTGCCAGTAGGGGACGTCGGTCAACAGGAGGTCGACCGAGTCGTCGGGGACCTCCTCGATCAGGTCCGCACAGTCGCCGTGGCGCATCTCCTGCTCGGCCAGTGGCGGGTCGCCGCGCTCGCGTCGCTCCTCGTTTTCCCGGACGAGGGCCGTCTCGTAGATCTCGACCCATCGGCGCGTGCGCTCGAAGCCGATGGCCTCCCGCAGGCCGGTCCCCTCGTGTTCGCAGACGCTTGCGCCCAATAAGGTGCCGCCGACGCCGGCGAAGGGATCGAGGACAGTGTCGCCGGCCTTGCTGAACCGGCCGATCAACTCCGCACAGAGCCGCGGGGGCTTCTGGCCGCCGTGTTCCCTCCGCAAGTCGTGCTGGAGGGCCGGCGGATAGCCCTCGGCGATCACCGACTTGGTGGCGTACTTCCACTCTTTGCCGGTGAGGTCGTTGACCCGGTTGCGCTCGTCGTAGATCCCGCGGCCCTCGAGGTAGGTCTGGTGATCGGCCAACTCGTCGGTATCGATCACCTCGCCGTCCTCGACGGGCAGTGACTCCTCGCGTGCGCGCTCGGCGTCGAACCCGCCGTCGTCGTCAGTGAACAGCCGGCTCTGGCGGTGCCGGCCCCCGTCGTCTGCCATACCTCGAGTGGTCACGCGACCCGTTTAAATACTCCTTTCGCGATCCGCCCGCTCGAGCGTCCCGGTCGTCCCTGCCGTTTTTGCTTGCCCCCTCCAAAGGCGTCCGATACGATGCTCCCCGTCGGAGACGTCGCTTCGCTGATAGTCGGCGTTCTCGCTCTCTGGATCGGCGCTCGCTTCCTCGTGACCGGTGCCTCGCGGCTCGCCGGCGCGGCCGGGATCCCGGCGCTCGTCGTCGGGCTCACGGTGGTCGCCTTCGGCACGTCCGCGCCGGAGATCGTCGTCTCGACGGGGGCCGCCCTCGAGGGCCGGGGCGACGTCGCGGTCGGCAACGTCGTCGGCTCGAACGTGTTCAATCTGGGCGTGATCCTCGGGCTCGTCGCCGTCATCGCACCGTTTCGCGTGTCCGAGCCGCTGCTTCGCCGGGACGTACTGGCGATGGCCGCCTCGACGGCCATCGCGGTCGCCGTCCTCGCGAACGGCCTCGTCTCGCGGCTCGAAGGGGCCGTCCTCCTCGCGCTGCTGGCGGGCTATCTGGCGGCGCTCGTGATCGCGGTCAAGAACGGCGACGAGGCGGCCGAACCGACGGGCGACTCGAGCGGGGCGACCGACGGCGCCGGGCGGGACGTCTGGCTCGGCCTCGAGGTCGGCCGCACCGTGGCGGGACTCGCGATCGTGATCGTCGGCGGGCGCGTCCTGGTCGACGCCGCGGTCGGGCTGGCTCTCTCGGTGGGGATCTCCGAGTGGGTCATCGGCGCGACGATCGTCGCGGCCGGTACGTCGCTGCCGGAGCTGGTGACGTCCGTCGTAGCCGCCCGCCAGGCTGATACCGGAATCGCCGCGGGCAATGTCGTCGGCTCGAGCGTCTTCAACGTCCTCGGCGTACTGGGACTGGCCGCCGCGGCTCGCCCGCTGGCCGTCGACCCGGCGGTCGTTCTCGCGCTCGGATGGCTCGCCGCCGTGACCGCGTTCGCAACGGTCGTCCTCGCGACGGGGCGGCAGCTGACCCGCCTCGAGGGGGCCGCGCTCGTCGCGTTCGGAACGGCCTACTGGGTCGTTAGCGCCATTCTCTGAGGCCGCGGCGTCGCCGATCGCTGAGACCGGACCGGGTGACACGAGTGTTAGCGAGTATATATGTGGGACACAGCCCTGAACGTGTGTATGAACATGCTCGTCGACGGCGAGTGGCGAACCGACGCGTACGAGTCGACTGACGACGACGGCTCGTTCGAGCGCCAGACGACGCCGTTCCGCGACGAAATCCGCGACGACCCCGACGCCCGATTCCAGCCCGAATCGGGCCGCTATCACCTCTACGTCTCCGCCGCCTGCCCGTGGGCCCACCGGACGCTCGTGACGCGGGCGCTGAAGGGCCTCGAGGACGCGATCTCGGTATCGATCGTCGATCCCTATCGGGGCGAGGACGGCTGGCAGTTCACCCCCGAGAAGGAGGGGTGTACGCGCGATCACGTCCACGACGCCGACTACCTGCGCGAGCTATACGTAAACGCGGATCCGGACGCGACCTGTCGCGTTACGGTGCCGGTCCTCTGGGACACCGAGGAGGGGACGATCGTCAACAACGAGTCCGAAGAGATCATGCGGATGCTCGACACCGAGTTCGACGAGTACGCGACTCGAGACGTGGACCTCTACCCCGAAGGCTACCGCGACGAGGTCGACCGGATCATCGACGAGATCTACGAGCCGATCAACAACGGCGTCTACCGGGCCGGCTTCGCGACGAAGCAGGGGCCCTACGACGAGGCGGTCGACGACCTCTTCGCGGCGCTCGACCACTGGGACGAGGTGCTTGCCGACCAGCGCTACCTCGCCGGCGACCGGCTAACCGAAGCCGATGTCGCGATGTTCACGACGCTCGTCCGGTTCGACAACGTCTATCACACGCACTTCATGTGTAACGTCCAGTACATCCGCGAGTACGACAACCTCTGGCCGTATTTGCGGGACCTCTACCGAACGCCCGGCGTCGCCGAGACGGTGAACATGGACCACATCAAGGAACACTACTACACGACCCACCCGGACGTCAACCCCAACCGGATCGTCGCTCGAGGGCCGGATCTCGACTTCGAAAAATCACACGACCGCGACGACCTCCCCGGCGGCCCGCCGTCGGATCTGGTCGCGGCCGCCAGCGCCGACGACTAGGTCGTCCTCGAGCAGAAGAACGATCTCGCGGCGTCAGGACTCCGCAGTCGCCTGTTCGGTTTCGTCCTCGGATTCGGCATCGTCGGCCTCGGTGGCTTCCGTTTCGGCCGCCGCGAGTTCCGCGTCGGCGGCGGCCGCACGGTCATCGGGGGTACGGCCGGTGTCGCGCCGCCAGTCCTCGAAGCTGTGGCCGAACTCCTCCTCGGCGACGAACACTTTCCAGAGGATCCAGACCGGGACCAGGACCGGGATCAGTGGAAGCAAGACGATCACGAGTACCGCGGCCATGATATAGCCGAACAGGGACATCTGGGTGTTGGGCCCGTATCCCGTCGACTCGGACACCTTGACTGACATATGGGTTCGTACGAACGTACCGGTGTTCGGTCTTTCGATTCGTCGGGTTCGTTGCCGTGGCTGTGCTAGTCGCCGGTCAGCACCACCTCGGCGTCGTCCTGCGGTCGATACGACAGCGCCTGCATGGTCTCGGACAGCGAGAGGAACCGCTCGGCGTTGTCGGAGATGCCGTGGGCGATCAGGGGAGCCCCCTCGAGCGTCGCCGTCGCGGCCGCGTTGAGCAGTCGCCGGCAGTCGCCGGGGCTGAGCCACATCGCGCGGGCGTAGCGCTCGCCGGCCCCGTCGCGGTCACGGCACTCCGCGCGGAGTTCGTCGCGGGTGAGCAGCCAGCCGATCCGGAGGTTCACTACGTCGAACCCGTGGCGCTTCGCGTAGTAGGACCCCATCGACTCGCCGAAGACCTTCGTGACGCCGTAGTAGGTGTCGGGATCGGTCGGATCCGACGGCCGAACGATCTCGGGGCTGCCGACCGTCGACTCCGGGCGGCTCTCCGAGACGGTGTTTTTCATGTTGACCGCGTGGTTCGAACTCGCAAAGACCACGCGCTCGAGGTCGTTCTCCGCCGCGGCCTCGAAAGCGTTGTAGACGCCGTCGACGTTCGGTTCGCGTACCTCGTCCCACTCGGCCCGCGGGGAGGGGTTAGCCGCGAGGTGAATCAGGACGTCCTGACCCGCGAGCGCGTCGCTGAACGCGTCGTAATCGGCGATCTCGATCGGTTCGGACTCGAGGTCGTCGGTCTCGCTGTGGGTAAACAACGCGAGGTCGTGATCGCCGTCGGAGAACGCGGCGATTGCCTCCCGGCCGACGTTGCCCGCCGCGCCGGTGATGGCGATGTTCGTCATACGGAAGCGACGGTGACCGGCGCAAAATAGGTCGGGCCGGCGTCTTCTTGCCTAGCCGTGTGCGCCATTGCGATAGGTAATCCGGACGCCGGAGACGCGGACACGACGACCTCGATTCCCGCCCGCCGGGGGATCGATCGGGCGGCAGGAACGCGTCGGCGGTCGGTACTGTGGTGTTACGGCTCGACGACGATCTTGCCGACGCTCTCCCGGTCTTGCATCGCCGCGAAGGCCGCGTCGGTGTCCGCGAGCGCGTACGTCTCGTCGATCTCGGGCTCGAGATCCCCGTCGGCGGTCAGCTCGACGAGCCGCCGGAGGTCGTCCTGGGTCCCCATCGTGGAGCCGACGATGCGTTTGTGACCCAGAAAGAGGCTCGCGATATCGATCGTCGACTCGCCGCCCGCCGTGCGACCGCAGATCGCCATCGTCCCGCCGCGTCGCATGACCGACTGGCCGAGCCGCGTGAACTCGCCGCCGAGGTGGTTGATCACCGCGTCCGGCTCGCCGATCCGCTCGACCGCCGTGCGGATCTCGTCGACGTCGGCCGATTCGACGCCGTGATCGAGGCCGAGTTCGCGCACTCGCTCGAGCTTCGACGCCGACGTCGACGTGCCGATGGTTTCGGCACCGAACACGGCCGACAGCTGAACCGCCGCGACGCCAACGCCGCCGGTCGCGCCGGGGACGAACACGAGGTCGCCGGGGCCGACCTCGGCCCGGCGGAGCATGTGGAAGGCGGTCATGTAGGCCGTCGGGATCGCGGCGGCGGTCGTCGCGTCGACGCCGTCGGGCAGCGGGATAAGCCGGTCGCCTTCGACGCACGCCGTCTCGGCCAGCCCTCCGTGATAGAGCGAGAACCGCTCGCAGGTGTTTTCCGGCCCCTCGCGGCAGAACCGACACTCGCCGCAGGTCTCGTTCGGACAGAGAACGACTCGGTCGCCGGGCTCGACGCCTCGAACGCCGTCACCGACCTCGCTGACGACGCCGGCCACGTCCAGCCCCGTGACGAACGGCAGATCGTCGGCGTCGACCATCGCCGAGTCCCCCTCGAGGATCCAGAGGTCGTGGCGGTTGATCGCGCAGGCCGCGACGTCGACGGTGGCTTCGCCCGGGCCGGGCTCGGGCTCGTCGCGCTCGATCGTCCTCACTCCCTCGGGTCCGCTCAGTTCGGTGAAGGCTGCGGCTCGCATCGAGTTTCGGATCGATCCCGAGGACAAAGACCCTAGGGAAGGCGGAACCCCACGTCGAGCGCGGATCGGCGGGCTTGGGACCGCCGACCCAGCCCTTTTTCGCTGCCGGCCGTAGGTGTACCCGTGACAGCGCCCACGACGTGGGAGGTTGAACTCCGCGTCCCCGACGACGCCGACCTCGAGGCAGCCGGCAAGTCCCGGACCATCGACGTCCGCGCGGACGAGGCGATCCTCGCGGCGGCCCGCCGGGCGGGGCTGTGGCTCTCCGCGGACTGCCAGCAGGGGTGGTGTATCACCTGCGGCGCGCGACTGCTCGAGGGTGAAGTCGACCACAGCGACGCGAAGCGGTACTACCCCGAAGACGAGGCCGAGAACTTCGTGTTGACCTGCGTGGCCCAGCCCCGCGCCGACTGCGTTATCCTGGTCGAACAGTACGACGAACTGCTTCGCCATCGGGCCGACCACGACAGGCCGCCGGGACGGTCGAAACTTGGCTAGCCGAGGGGCGACGGCGGTCCGTCCGGATCCGACCGACCCGGCGACTGCCCGCCGAACGTTTTCGGCCCCCGCGATTGACCGCCCGGTATGACCGAGCCGCGGTTTACCGCCGTCCTGCTCTCCGACGGCGACTGTCCGTTCTGTTCGGCCGCCTCGACCGCCGTCCGGCAGCTCGAGTCAGTCGGCGTCGTCTCGTGGTCGGAGCCGGCCGCACAGGCCTTCCTCGACGCTCAGTTCGGCGAGACGCCGTTCGCGCTCTTTTTCGCGGATTGCGAGGCCGGGACGGTCTGGGCGGGCCGTGCGGCCGCGACCGAACTCTGCGAGCGGGCGGGGATGCCGGTGCTGGTTCGGGACATCGTCGGCGAGAACTACGAACGACTCGCGGACGCCGTGCGGGTCGTCTGGGGAACCGACCGGGAGATCGATCCCTACCACGACGCGTATCCGATGGCCAGCGACGCCGCGACGCTGTTCGACGAACTGGCGGCTAGCGCGGGCCGGACGCACGTGCCCGGAACCTGAGCGGCCCTCGAGGCGAGCCGGCGGTTCGCCGACCGATGGGGCGCTCGAGCCCCGCAGGGACTACACGTCGATCGTTCCCCGCATGGAGTTGGGGTGGACCTGACAGTAGTACTCGGCCATCTCGGCGCTGGCGGTGAATGTAGCCGACTGAGTCGCCCCTTCTTCCCCGAGCAGGTCCGTCTCGAGTACGTCCTCCCCCGACTCGTCTTCGATCGCGAAATTGTGCTGGAGACCGTCGCCGTTCTCCCAGACGAGGGTGTACTCGGTCCCCGCCTTGAGCGACAGGGTCGGGTTTTCGGTCCCCGCGACGGTATCGGGTGCGGCTCCCTGCCAGCCGGATGTCTCACCGACGAGGCGGATGTCGGCCTGTGTGTCGGTGCCGTCGTCCCCATCTGCCGGCGTCTCGCCGCCGTCGCCGGGGAACTCCCAGTCCGCGAACGGCCCCTCGACGATCTCGTCCTGTTCCCACATCGCGTGGATAAACGGTTGAGTCTCGCCGTTCGGGAGTTCGAACGCGGTCGGTACCGGATCGTAGACGGGGCCGTCGGGTGTCGGCCTGATCGGCAAGACGACGCCGTGCGTGTGGTGGATCTGTCCGGCGATCGTCTCCGCGGGCGCGAGCGGCAGCTCCTCGTCGAGGACCATCCGATACCGTTCGTCACGCACCGTCGCAGTCGTCATGAAGTGGACGACGCGCATCCCCTCCTCGGTGACCCGCTCGCCGTTGACCTCGAGGTGGCCGACGCCCCAGGACGCGCCGTAGGTGTAGACCTGCGGGAACAGCGGTGAGCCGGTCCCCGTGATGCCGTGCAGCGAGCCGCCGGTCAACACGCCGCCGCCGGTCTCGTAGCCGGGGATCGGCGGCTGGATGACGTGATCGTGGTCGATCCTGTACTCGTTACCCGCCGGATCGGTGAACTGCGCCTCGAGGGCGACCGTATCGGTCGTCTCGCCCGGCGCGCCGGGGAGATCGTACGGCTGGTGATCTTCGTAGGTGATCTCGAACGAACCGCTGGTAACCTCGGCCTCGTCGCTGTACAACGTCGGTTCGGTCAATCGTTGCTGGGCGATCGAGTCGTCGTCCTCGATCGGTTCGCGGGCCTCGTCGGGTGCGGCGACGAGGAAGGGCAGGTCCGCGAGCAGCTGTGGGACGGCCTCGCCGAGCGGCGAGGGGAGCCCCCGGGCCTGTTCGATCCGTGCCTCGAGGAGGTCGGTCCCGCGTCGCGGGTTTTCCGCGGTTCCGAACACCGACGGACTCAGTCGCCGCTCGCCGGGCAACACCCAGTAGACGGCGTCGCCCGGCTCCTGTCTGGCGGTGACGGTCACTTCGGGGTCGTCGCCCTCGTCGCCTTCGCCGTCGGATTGGGTCGCGCCGACGCCGGACGCGCTCGCGAGTCCGCCGATCGCTGCTATCGTCCCTAGTTCGAGGAATCGCCGTCGTGATGACGCCATAGCAATCGGACACCGAGGGTGTGGATAAAGCCCGACCCGGTGGTGTATCCCGGTCGAATAGCCATCGCTGCTGAAATCGAAGGGACGTGGACAATCACGGTGAGCGAGATAGCGGCGACCGTCCGCGGCTAGCCGCGTTCGCGGACGCTCAGTCGCGTCCGGGTGCAGGCTCGGGCAAGGCCCGCCGTTCTCGAGGCGGCACGAGGTAGTTCGCCCGGTTCGCGACGGTGATGTACTGGAGGATGCCGTTGTTCGTTCGCCGGCCGACCGAGCCGTCGGTGAGGTCGCCGCCGGTCATCGCCGTCCGGGTCGTCACGAAGTCGTCGATCGAGCGCTGCAGCGAGAGGAAGTGAAGGCCAGCCCGGTCGTCGTCGGTCGAGTCGAAGTCCCGTCGGAGGACGATCGGCTCCCCGTCTTCGCGGGCGCGAGCGGTCTTCTGTGCGTGGCCGACGGTCCCCTTCCGCCGGGCAGCCTCGTCGGCCGCGTCGGCGACCTCGGTCACCCGACTCGAGTCACCGAGGTTGTGGCCGGCTCCCTCGACGAGCCCCTCCTCTGCGTGGGTCGGCGAGAACATCTTGGCGACGCGTTGCTCGCGGCTGTCCTGCTCGTACCACTGCTGGAGATGCAGGTTGAGCTTCGAAAGGTGGATCGTGGTCCCGCCGGCGAACGGCCCCTCGTCGATCGTCACGCGGTCCTCGCTGGCCTGCGTGCGCCGGAAGCCGGACTTGAAGCCCATGAACATCGGCGCGTCCTCGGGGACCGGTTCGCCGTCGGGGATGCCGGCGACGCCCGACTGCTTCTCGGCCGGGAGCCCGCGGCCGATAAACCCCGTTCGGCGTTCGGCGATCTCGAATACCCCTTCGAGCGTACCCTCGACCGCGAGTCCGTTCAGGTCCGAGAGTTCGCCCTTCAGCGCTTCCTCGGCGCTCAAGGTGACGTGGCCGTAGTCGCTGGCCAGATGTACCAGCGCGTCGTACTCGTCGATCGCGGGGTCTTCCAGCGCGGTCAGGGGCTCGGGATCGGGAAGTCCGACCCCCTCGAGGTCGCTCTCGAACCGGTCGAAGTACGCGGGGCCGTAGCCGACGGTAAAGGCGAGCCCCTCGTTGCCCCGTTTGTAGGCCCGCTCGAGCGTTTGGAACGCGGCCTCGAGCTGGTCGCGCTCCTCGATGGCGTCGGCGGGGCCGTCGCCGACGTACTCGAGGGCCAGCAGGAGGTGGTGTCGGGGCGGCACGTCGTTGCCGTGGTCGTCCGTCGAGAGGAACTTGTTCCAGGCGTGCTGTCGGGTCGGGAGTTCGTCGGGCGCGAGGACGGCCTGTGGGACGTCCTCGCGCTCCTCGCGCTGGAGACACGCGGCAAGCCCAGCGGCACCGCCGACGGCGACGGCGCTTTTGACGAACTCGCGACGCGGGAGTCCGCGGTCCGACCTGTCCATACACGACTCTGGGGTGCTGACGACTAAGGATATTGTGGTCCGACCGTTGAACCACCGAGGGAGCGACACCGACGGTTCTCGGCAATTGCAAGCAAAGCTTCATGCGCCGAGTTATGGGAGTGGACCGGTGGATGTCGGACGAGAAACCACACGCGGCAGGCAACGTCGACGCAGGGGACACGAGCGAGCGCGTCGGGATGAAGGTGCTTCGCGAACGCGGGCTCGAGCCCGAGGAACTGCGCGAGAAACTGATCGATGCGATCGGTGCCGAGTTCACGACCTATTACTACTACACCAATCTTCGAATGCATCTCGCCGGTCACGAGGACTACAAGGAGATCACCGAGGACGCCCGCCTCGAGGACCGGGCCCACTTCGAACTGGTCGCGCCGCGGGTGTACGAACTCGGCGGCGCACTGCCGAACGACATTCGGGACTTCGCCGATCGAGCGTCCTGTCCCGACGCCGAGGTTCCGACGCCGATGGCTGGCGACGGGAGCTTCGACACCGAGTCACTCGACGCCGAGAGCATCCTCGAAGTCCTGCTCGAGGCGGAACGCTGTGCGATCCGGACGTGGTCGGAGGTCTGTGACATGACCCACGGGAAAGATCCCCGGACCTACGACATGGCCTCGCGCATCCTGCAAGAGGAGATCGAACACGAGGCCTGGTTCGTCGAACTCCTCTCGATGGAACGGGACGGCGAGATCAATCCGGCGGGCCACTTCGTCCGGGGCGAGCCCGGCGATGCACCGCTCTCGACGAACCGCCGGTTCAACGACAGCGCGTAGCCGGGACGCGCCGGCGACCACGGCGTCGACCCCGAGTCCGACCTCGAGCGCTCGCTGGCCCCGGATCCCGGCCCACCCCCATCGCGGCGCGCCAGCGATGACCGGCAGTGCCATCCGTCTTCGAGTGGTATACGTTCCCATGAATCAGATCGAGGCGTTCGTCGAGATCGACGCGCCACCCGATGTCGTCTGGGATGCGCTCATAGCGTTCGACACCTACCCGGAGTGGGACCCGCTCACGCGAACGATCGAGGGCGTCGCCGTCGACGCGACGGGTGGTTCCGAACGGAGCGACGCGTTCGCGTACCGCCCTCGGCCCATCGGGCCGACGGTCGTCGCCGCCGAGCCGCCGCGACGGCTCGCCTGGCACGATCGGCTCGTCGTGCCGTTCGCGTTCGATCGCTACCACGAGTTCCACCTCGAGCCGATCGGCGACGGACGCCGGACCCGACTGCTCCAGCGGGAGACGGTCCGCGGGGCACTCGCCGGTCTGGCGTTCGACGAGGCACGCCTCGAGCGGGCCTTCGTCGCGATGAACGAGGCGATCGCGACGCGGGCGGAACGGCGGATCACCGCCTAGAAACGCCGAGAGCGACGCGAGCGATCCGATCCCGTGTGTCGGCCCGACCGGCAGTTCGTCGTCGGTGCGGTGGTCCAGCCGGCGGAAGTCGGCGGTGACGCGCCGTGGCGAGGGGACGCCGGGACGAACAGCGTCTCCACGTGACTCGAGGGTGGCTCGGCGAGGGTTCAAGTACGGACAAGCGGCGAGGCTCGCCGTGACCCGCTCTACCCGATGTCGTACGAGCCGTGAGCGAACCGCCCCGAGTCCACCAGCGAGGCACGCACATGGGACATAGAGCGCTGGTCGCCTACCGGCGGCCGGACCGGCTCTACGGACTGCGGTACAGCCACTGGGGCGGCGAGGACCTCGCCCTCGCCGAGGCGATCACCCCGCGGACGCCGCTTGCCGACGGCGCGATCGACGGTGCGTTGCTCGCGGATTCGATCAGCCGCGAGCGGATCCTGACCGATCACCTCGACCCCCGCGTCCACGAAGCACTGTATCTGGTCGCCCCTGACGCCGGCTATGCCGTCGATCCCTATCGGGTCTGCTGGCTCGAGTGGGGCGACGGCCGCGACGGCGGCCGGGGCGCGATCGTCGCGACGGAACCGGTCGACGACCGCGCGGTCAGGGTCTGGTTTCGTGCGACCAAGACCGCGCTGGCCGACGTCATCGAGATGGGCGTCCTGTCCCGGCGGGCCGCACAGACCTACCTCGAGGCCCGTGTCCACGAGGAGTGGGACGGGCGGTGCTACACCTACGGCGACGCGCCGGCCGACGAGCCGGCTGGCGGCTACGATCCGCCCCTCGACCGGTGGCTCGGCGGCGCGGACGGGCTCGAGGGAGCCGACGGGGAACGCGACACTGACGGGGACGAAACCGGCGAGAACGAGCGTGACGAGGGGAACAGATGGGACGGTGAGGGGAACGGACGGGAGGACGAGGAGAGCGGAGACGGGGCCTGAGACCGATCGATCACTCGCCAGTCGTCCACCTGGCGTCCGCGAGCGTCCGCTGGACGACGTCGTTGCCGACCGCCTCCGCGAGCGTCTCGAAGCCGGCCCGCTCGCCGCGGTCGTCCGCGTTGGCGACTAACCGTGAGACGATGAACTCCGGCGTCGACCGGCCAACCGTGTCGAAGCGGGGCTGGTAGTCGACGAGCAACTCGAGGTCGGGGTTGAGCCCCTCCGCGAAGATGCCGTCGACGCGGGCCTCGGGTGGCAGCGGCTCTAAGTCGTCCGCGAGGTGGGTGACGAAGACGCCAAGCGCCTCGCGGTCGACCGAGAGCGTGACCAGGCCGTGTAGCAGGTCCGCCGCGCTGCCCGGTTCGGTGATCGCCTCGAACTCGTCGACTAGCATCAGCGTGCGCCCGCCCGTCGAGAGGGGCGGGACGATCGACTTGAGCGTGGACTCGAGGACGCCGGCATTGAAGCTCGCGTGCCGGCGGTGAAAGACCAGCGAGTCGACCGGCGTCACCTCGGCCCGATCCGCGGGGACCGGCAGGCCCATCGTCGCCAGCAGGACGATCTGACACAGCGTCTCGAGCAGGGTCGTCTTCCCGCCGCTGTTGGCCCCGGTGAGGACCGCGACCCGCTGCTGGCCGGGGACCGAACCGACGCCCTCGGGGACGCTCGCGACCCCGTGATCGCCGAGCCCGTAGGTCACCGGCTGGACCGACTCGTCGTCGCGCGCGGCGAGCGTGAGGTTGCGGGCGTTGACGACCGAGACGGCGGCGTCGTCGCCCTCGACGAAGACGGGACGAGTACAATCGTACTCGAGTGCGAAGCGGGCCAGCGACAGGTGCAAGGCGATGTCGTCGACGGCTTCGATGGCCTGATTAACTGCGTCGCGGGCATCGTCGAGGGTGTCCTCGAGGTCGCTCGCGACGGTGTCCTCGCGCTCGTCGACCGCTTCGGTCAGGTCGCTCCGGAGGGCCCGTAGCGTGGCGCCGACGAAGTCCGTCGCGTCGGTGGCGTCGGTCGCCATCGCGTCCCGAACCCGATCGATCGTCACGCCGGTCTCGGTCAGCAGGTGGTCCTCGAAGGACTGGCGAAAGCCCTCCACGTCGCGAACCCCCTCCGAGCGCAGCTCCTCGATCAGCTCGAGGGCGTTCGCGTCCAGATCCTCGATCGCCCCCAGCGAGTCCCGGAGGCGATCGAGTTCGTCGTCGGCCCCCTCGCGGACCCGATTCCCGTCCAGCGCCGCCAGCGCGTCGGCGGCGTCGGCCAGCCGGTCGCGCTCGAGGTCGGCGATCGCGGCGAAGGGACCCGAATCGACGCCGGCCTCGAGCAGCGCTATCGCGGCCTCGACCGCGGCGTACTCGCTGCCCTCGCGCTCGTCGTAGCGCTCGTAGGCCGCCAGGACCGCCTCACGCTCTTCCTCCTCGAGGGCGGCCCACGCGTCCCGCGCCGCGATCACGTCGTCGAGGCGAGAGTCCATCGCCTCGCGGGTGGCAAGCGGGGTCAGTACCCGGATTCGGTCCGCAGCCCGCTGCGTGACGGCGTGTTCGACCGCGAGATCCAGCAGTTCCTTGTAGGCCGACCGCGCGTCGCTGGTCGCCAAAACGTCCATGCCAGCGCCGCCGGTCGCCCGCCGGAGGATCCGCGTCGCCCGACCGCGGGCGAGCCCGGCGTCGGCAAGCGCCCGGACGTCGCCGTTCTCGATCGCCCGAACCGCCGCTTCCGTCCCCAGTTCGTCGACCAGCCGCTCGCGCGTCTTCGGGCCGACGCCCCAGTACTCCTCGAGTCGCATACGCTGTTGACTCGAGGCGACCGTCTTGAACACTGCGCCTCGTGGCCTCGAGTCCCGTCGTAGAACCACGGTGAACGCGCCGATGGGGACAGCGCCGAGCCCGCGTTACCGCGACGCGGCGTGTGCGAGCAGTTCGATCGGCGTCGGCGGCGACTCGCCGTCCAGCGAGCCGCCGGCGAGGGAACTGTCGGCCGGAACCGGCTCGACCTCGCTGTCGCCGAGCTGGGTCCGACAGGAGGTGCCCGGCGCGGCCACGACGTCGGCACCGCTGTCCTCGATCTGGCCGACGAGGATGTCGCCGATCGACTGGCTCAGCGAGTAGTGTTCGGCCTCGTAGCCGAACGTCCCGGCCATGCCACAACAGCCCGAGTCGAGCGGGTCGACGGCGTAGCCGGCCCGCCGGAGGACCCCCACCGCGTGGTGGTCTTTCTTCTCGGCCTTCTGGTGACAGTGGCCGTGGTAGACGACCGACTCGTCGGGTGCCGCCCAGTCGACGTTCTCGTCGAGCCGGAAGGTGTCGAGGTACTCACAGAGACCGTAGGAATTGGCAGCGAACCGCTCGACGGCCGTGCCCGAGCGCAGGTCCAGGGCGTCTGACTGGAACATGACCGCGTCGGAGGGCTCCGCGACGACGACGTCCCAGCCCTCGCGGATCCGGGGCTCGAGTGCGGCCACGTTCGCCTCGATCGCATCGCGAGCGATATCGATAAAGCCCTTCGACAGCGCCGGTCGGCCGCTGTCGGTCCGGTCGGCGACGTCGACGTGGACGCCCGCGGCCTCGAGGACGCGGACCGCCGCCTTGCCGACCTCGGGGTGGCTGTAGTTCGTGTAGGTGTCCGCGAAGAGGACCGCCTTCCGTTCGGCCTCGGATTCGGCGACGCGCGAGCCGCCTCGCTTCTCGAACCAATCCTGCAACGTCTCGCGCTCGAACTCCGGCAGGGACCGCTCGCTCGCGATGCCGACCGTCTTCTCGGCGATCGTTCCCGAGCCGGGAAGCGACTGCACGAGGTTCGACACCGGCGCGAGCGCGCTGCCGACGGCCGCGAGCGTGTCGAAGTTGGCGAACAGTTTGTCGCGGAGGCTCGCGCCCTCCTCCTGGTGGCGCTCGTGCATGACCTCCGTCTTGAGTTTGGCCATGTCGACGCCGCTCGGGCAGTCGCGCTTGCAGCCCTTACAGCCGATACAGAGGTCCAGCACCTCCTCGGCGAACTCGTCGTCGGTCGGGTCGTCCGGCAGGTCGCCGCTCATCGCCTGCCGGAGGAGGTTCGCCCGGCCGCGGGTGGCCGTGATCTCCTCGTCGGCGGCCCGGTAGGTCGGACACATCACGCCGCCGGTCGTCTCCTGACTCCCGCGACAGCCGCCACAGCCGTGACAGAGTTCGACCATCCCCTGCATCCCGTTCTCGTTGTCCCAGTGCAGCGACGGCTCGAGCCCAGCGTCGTACTCGTAGTCGGCGTCGTACCGGAGGTGTTCGCTCATGTCGTGGTCGCCACAGACGTTGCCGGGGTTGAGCAGCCAGTCGGGGTCGAACGCGGTCTTCAGGTCGCGGAAGGCCTGCCAGAGATCGTCGCCGTACAGCTTGTGGTTCCACTGGGTGCGTGCCCGGCCGTCCCCGTGTTCGCCGGAGACCGACCCGCCGAACTCGACGACCATGTCGGTGACCGCGTCGGCGATCGCGACCATCTCCTCGCGGTCACGGTCGGCCTTCGTGTCGACCAGCGGCCGGACGTGGAGGACGCCCGGGCCGGCGTGGGCGTAGAAGGCCGCATCGTTGTCCCGCCCTTTCTCAGTCAGCAGCGACTGGAACCGTTCGACGAACTCGGGCAGGTGTTCCGGCGGAATCGCACAGTCCTCGATGAAGCTGATGTGCTTCTCGTCGGAAGTCCGCGAGAGCAGGATCGGGAGCCCGGCTTTTCGCAGCGTCCAGAAGGTCTCGCGCTCGCCCTCGTCGTGGGCCTCGAGGCCGTCGAACGCGATCGTCTCGTCGATCGACGGCCGCTCGGCGGGCGGGGCCGCCTCGGCGTCGGTCCCGGGGGCCCTGTCGGCGAGCAGGCCGGCCGTCTGTGCCCGCCCGTGGTCGTCGTCATCGGCGTAGAACTCGACCAACAGCGCCGCGTTCGCGGCGTCGGGCACCAGCGACGCCGCTTCCTCGAACTCCGTCGTGTCGCGGGCCAGCCCCAGCAACACGTCGTCGATGAGTTCGACCGCCGCGGGCTCGTGTTCGAGGACGTGCTGGACGTCGGTGACGGCCTCGAGGACGCTCTCGTAGAACAGCAGCGAGACGGCCTTGGTCTCGGGAACGGGCTCGAGCGCGACCTCGGCCTCGGTGACGACCGCCAGCGTCCCCTCGCTGCCGGCCAGCAGCCGCGCGAGGTTGACGGTCCCCGTCTCGGCCTCCTCGACGAGGACGTCGAGGTTGTAGCCGGAGACGTTGCGCTTCATGTCCGGGAACCGCTCTCGGACCGCCTCGCTCTCCTCGTCGATGATCCGGACGACTTCGGCGTGAATCCGCTCGAGTACGGAGCCGTCGGGATCGGCGGACTCGCGGAGATCATCGACGGCGACCTCGCCGAGCGTGGTGACCGTGCCGTCGGCAAGCACCGCCTCACATTCCTCGACGTAGGCGTCGGTCTTGCCGTAGACCAGCGAGTGTGCGCCCGTTGAGTTGTTGCCGATCGCGCCGCCGATCGCGCTGCGGTCGCCGGCCGCGGGGTCGGGTGCGAACTTCAGGCCGTGAGGGGCCAGTGTGTCGTTGAGTTCGCCTAGGACCGTCCCCGCTTCGACGCGGGCCCGGCGGTCCTCGGGATCGATCGAGACCACGCCGTCCATGTGGCGGGTGAAATCGAGGACGACGGCCTCGTTGACGGCCTGTCCGGCGAGGCTCGTCCCGCCGCCGCGCGGGAGGACGGGAATCCCCCGGTCGGCGCAGTAGGCGACGGTCGCGGCGACGTCGTCGGTCGATTTCGGATAGACGACGCCGATCGGCGTCAGCTCGTACGCGCTCGCGTCGGTGGCGTACAGCTGTCGCGTGTAGGTGTCGAAGCGAACGTCCCCCGCGACGCGGTCGCGGATCTCGTCGACCAGCGCCGGTTGCGCGACGTCGTCGGAGACGAAATCGTACTCGGCCCGCCGGTCACCGGTTTCGGCCCCGCCGTCGAACGTCGTGTTAGAGCTTGCAGTCATCCTCAACTGAACACGTTGAATAGTCGGTCACACGTTTCACACCGATAAACCGTTCGGACCACCGGCCGATGCCGTCGGCGAACTATTATGCGCCGAACACGACAGAGCCCCAACGGCCGGATCCGGGCGGCTCCGATACCGGGTACGCACGCACTTGGGGTTCGACGCGCCACCGGATCCTCCCGACCGGGCAGGCAATCCGGGACGTCATCACCGAGCGCGGGATCCGAGGTCAGTCGACCGTTCCCGCCGTGACGTGACAGGCCGTCACGCAGTCCCCGACGGGATATACACAAACGCGCATACAATTCTGGTCGATGGGGAGCCGAAGCACCACAAACACGGGGATTTTTATCGTCTCGGTGCCCTACGAACACCCATGACTGATGGGCGGGGCGAGACTCCCCGGCGAACAGGAATGACCGAAAAGTGCGGCGTCGTCGGCGTCTCACTCGACGGTCGGGACGCGGCACGACCGTTGTACTACGCGCTGTACGCGCTCCAGCACCGCGGTCAGGAGTCCGCCGGTATCGTCACCCACGACGGGTTCCAGCAGCACAGCCACGTCGAAATGGGGCTCGTGGGTGACGCCTTCGGCGAGGGCGATCTCGACGAACTGACCGGCGCTGCGGGGATCGGCCACGTCCGGTATCCGACGGCCGGCTCGGTCGACTCCTCGTGTGCCCAACCGTTCTCCGTCTCGTTCAAGAGCGGCTCGCTCGGCCTGAGCCACAACGGCAACCTCGTCAACGCCGACGAGATCCGCGACGAACTCGCCGCCGCGGGCCACGCCTTCACCAGCGACGGCGACACCGAGGTCATCGCCCACGACCTCGCGCGCAACCTCTTGGAGGAGGACCTCGTCCGCGCGGTCAAGCACACGATGGGCCGGATCCACGGCTCGTACTCGCTGACGATCACCCACGACGATACCGTGCTGGGCGTGCGCGACCCACAGGGCAATCGCCCGCTCTGTATCGGGGAACTCGAGGACGGTTACATCCTCGCCTCGGAGTCGGCGGCGATCGACACGCTCGATGGAGAACTCGTCCGCGACGTTCGGCCGGGCGAACTGGTCGTTCTCCAAGAGGACGGCGAAGGCTTCGACTCATATCAGCTCGTCGAGAACGAGAACACCGCCCACTGCTTCTTCGAACACGTTTACTTCGCCCGTCCCGACAGCGTCATCGACGACACGCTGGTCTACGAGGCTCGCCGGAACCTCGGGCGCAAGCTCTGGGAGGAAAGCGGCGTCGAGACCGACGTCGTGATGCCGGTTCCCGACTCCGGACGCGCCTTCGCCTCGGGCTACGCGGACGCGGCAGGCGAGACGACCGCCGACGGCGAGGCCCGCGACGCCGACGACGACGGCGTCGAGTTCGCCGAGGGCCTGATGAAGAACCGCTACGTCGGGCGCACCTTCATCATGCCGACCCAAGACGAGCGCGAGCGCGCGGTGCGGCTCAAGCTCAACCCGATCAAGTCGACGATCGAGGGCAAGACCGTCACGGTCATCGACGACTCGATCGTCCGCGGGACGACCTCGACCCAGCTCGTCCAACTCCTCAAGGACTGCGGGGCCGAGGCGGTCCACGTCCGGATCGGCGCGCCCGCGATCGTCGCCCCCTGTTACATGGGGATCGACATGGCCACCCGCGAGGAACTCATCGCCGCGGACAAGTCCGTCGGCGAGATCCGCGACGAGATCGCCGCCGACAGTCTCGCCTACCTCTCGACCGACGCCGTCGCCGACGTCCTCGGGAAAGAGCGCATCGACCTCTGTCTGGGTTGTGTGACCGGCGAGTACCCCTACGACATCGAGGGCGAGGAGACCGACCGCGACGTCAGCCGGCCCGACGTCGGCGGCCAGCAGCTGCCCGCGGACGACTAACGAAATTTTGCGCTGCGCTCTGAGCGGACGGTTGCGCCATCAGCGCAACCGTCCGCTCGTCACTCGGCAAAATCTTCAAAAGAGCGCACAGCGCTCTTTTGGACAGCGAGGGACCGGAGGTCCCTCGAGCAGGCGGTGCGAAGCGCCGCCGACCTCGCGGGATCGAAGATCCCGCTCAGTTTCGATCAAAAGCACTCCTCCTTCCCCTCCGCTCGCTTCGGGTCAATCGTCGGCCCGCTCGTGCCGACGGCACTCGCGGTCGTAATCGGTGTCCTCCTGCTCCCCGTCCTCGGAAGGCGTTCGGGCACTCCGTCGAGAGCGTTCCGATCTCGACAACCTACGCGATCGGGAGCCAGTTCACCCCGAACAGCAGGACGACGCCCTACGGGATGTCGACGGTGTTCGGCCGCTGCCGGAACGCCCAAGCCGGTCACCGGTCGACTCGAGGGATGCCGCTATTGTGGTTCGAGACGACGCTGTCGCTGTCGGACGAGGAAACGACCGCTCTCGCCGATCGGGTGACGGAGCTGGACACCGACGGGATGGTGACGACGGCGGGTCACGTCGCGGTCTCGATCCGCGATCGCGGGCGGGCCGAGACCTCCACGACCTCCACCTCGAACGCGTCGTCGACGGCCCGCTGCTCTTTCTGAGGGCAGCGACTAACGGTCGTGAAAGGCGGCCGGCCGGGTACCGATTCGTCGGGGGCTGACGCCTACCGCAGACAGGCCGCGACGACCTCGAGCATGCCCTCGCCCCGGACCTCATCGGCGAACAGGGGGACCCGCCGAACGTCGGTGCCGCGGAACAGTTCCTGTGCCTCCGCGAGGGCGCTCTGCTGGACGTCCCAGCGGCGCTGACAAAATTCGCAGTCGTCCAGATTCGGCTGCAGGAACTCCCCGTGAACGTCGTCGGTGACGTTCGACAGGGGCTCCATCACGCGGTTGACGACGACGGTGCCGACCGGAATCCCGAACTCCTCGAGTTGGGCCCGCAGGCGCTTGGACTCGAAGACGCTCATCTCCTCGGGGACCATGACGATCCGGAAGTCCGTCCGCGCGGGGTCGCGCAGGGCCGCTCGGAGGCGTTCGATGCGCTCGCGAAGCACCTCCAGGTCCTCGAGGTCGTCGCCGTCGTCGGGCGCGTCGCCGCCGAACATCCCCTTGACGCCCTCGAGCATCCCGCCGAGGCGCTGGCGGAGTTTCATGATGCGGCCCATCATCGTGTCCATGATCTCGGGGAGTTGCAGGAGCCGGAGGGTGTGACCGGTCGGTGCCGTATCGACCACCACGCGCTCGAACCGCGGGTCGTCCATGTACTCGAGCAGGAGTTGCATGGCGGCGGCCTCGTCGGCACCGGGCATCGCGCCGCCGAACAGGGCATCCATCGGCGACTCGCCGCCGAGCATGTCGCCGAGGCCACCGAGCGGCCCGCTCGCGTCCCCCTCGCCGCCGGGGAAGGGCGAGCCGCCCGCCTCGCCGCCAGCGAAGGGGTCCGTCTCGTCCGCACCCTCGCCCGCGCTGAAGGGCGTCTCTCCCTCCTCGAGGGCGGTTTCGGGGTCGATCTCGGCCGCGTAAAGCGGGATATCGTCCCGGATTCGGCCGGGCTCGGCCGGGATGTCGGTCTCGAAGGTGTCGGACAGCGAGTGGGCCGGGTCGGTCGAGACGACCAGCGTCGACGTCCCGCCGCGGGCGCTGTCCAGCGCCGTCGCGGCCGCCATGGTCGTCTTCCCGACGCCGCCTTTCCCGCCGTAGAGGACGTAGTCGGGGCCGTCGATCGGCTCGTCGGACGGCTCGACGTCGACGGTCTCGCGCTCCTCGTCGCCGACGGAGTCGGTCGGCGTTACCTCGATGGTGTGGTCGCCGTCGTCGCTTTTCCCCCGCTCCTCCTCGTCGACCGGTTCGACGTCGATGCCGCTCATACGCCGCCGTTCCCGGTCCCGACAGGAGTATTCGTCGGTCTCCCGCGGACGATCGTGCCGCTCTCGAGCCAGATGGATTGCTGTCCCGATGTCCCGGCGCACCCGCGATCCGGCGGCGGTTGTGCCGGCAATGACTGACAGGAAACCGTCTCAGTCCTTGGGCGTCACGTCGAGCGTCGGGACGACGCCGCGGACGGCGTCGGCGAGCGCCAGACAGATCGGGACGGCCCACAGCGTCGCGTACAGCGCCTGCGTGATCGGGTTCGAGACCAGCGAGTACCGGACCTGTTCCCACCGGCTGTCGAAGGCGATCGCCTCCCAGGCCGCGCGGTAGGACCGCCAGCTGTAGTAGCACCAGACGACGCCGTTGAACGCGACGAGCGGGAGCAGCGACCCGGGGACGACGCCGGTCAAGCCGGTGAGGGTCAGCCACAGGACGGCGAGCCCGACCGGTAGCCCGAGGACGTTCGTCACCGCCAGCAGCTGGGTCAACACGGTACCCGCCCAGAACCGGGCGCGCTCGAGCCCGGACCAGCCCGGCGTCAGCAGGTGCCGATACGGGCCGCGGACCCAGCGGCGTTTCTGCCGGATCCAGGCCTCGAGGTCGGCCGGACAGAGGTCCTGCACGTAGCGGTCGATGATGCCGAGCGTACAGCCCCGTTCGTGGGCGGCGACGCCCAGCGCCATGTCCTCGGTCACCGCGTCGAGCTGCCACCGGTCGAGGTCGTAGAGGACGCCGGCCGGCACGAAGTAGGCCTTCCCCAGCAGCTGGTAGGGGCCGTCCGTCGAGTTGGCGTAGATCAGGTCCGACCACGCTGCGATCCCCATCGACTCGAGCAGCGGGAGGAGGCCGTCGTCGACGTTTCGCGCGGTCTGTTTCGCCTGCACGATATCGTACTCGGTGAGGCCGGCGGCGGCGAGTTCGAACGTGTCGAGGGGCACCTGCGTGTCCGAGTCGAAGACCGTTACGACGTCGTCGGCCGAAAACGACAGCGTCGTGAAGGCGTAGGTCAGGGCAGCGGCCTTCGTCCGTGGGACGCCCGTCCCGCTGAACGTCCAGTTGCCGGGCGCGCGGTCGGCCGCGAGCGCCGCCCGGTCGACGGCGACGAACTCGACGGCGATGTCGTCCTCGCGGGCGGCGATGGACTCGCGGACCGCCGACACGGTCGGATCGTCGGGTTCGTGGATCACGTACACGGAGACGGCCGCGGTCGGATACCGCTGGGCGGCGATGTTGTCGAGCGTCTCCGCGAGGACGGCCGGCGACTCGCGGTAGATCGGGACGAGAACGCGGAGCTGACGGACCGCCGACTGGGGGAGCCGACAGCCCGAACTGGCTACGGTCGGCGGTCCGCTCGAGGGGCGCTCCTCGTCCGTCGACGGGGCGTCGACCTCCGCGTTCCGTCCGCCATCGGGCCGTGCCAGCGGCCGCTCACGGTCGCGTTCGGCCGCCTCGGCGACGACCCGCTCTACGGTGCCGTCGTCGATCAGGGCGTCGGAGCGGCGAACGAGCAGCGTCACCAGCGCACAGTTGCCGACGAAGTAGGCCACCTGTGTCAGGACGAACACGGCGACGACGGCCTCGAGAAGCATTACGTAGTCGGTTGGCTGCCCGACGTATTGGTATTTCGGCCGGACTATCGTCGCCGCCGAACGGTCGGCACGGTCAGTCGAAGTACGCCGCCAACCGCCGGGCTGCCTCCTCGACGCGCGGGGTCACGAGGGCAAAGCGCAGCCACTCGGATCGGGAGTCCCCGAACGCCTCGCCGGGCATCCCCGCGACGCCGGCCTCGTCGATCAGGCGCTCGACGTTTGCGAGCGTCCCGGGGTAGCCGTCGAAGCGTGCCATCACGTAAAACGAGCCCTGTGGCGTCGTATACTCGGCACCGGCGGCCTCGAGCGCGTCGGTGAAGGTGTCGACGCGCTCGCGCAGCAGTTCGCGATTGCGCTCGTAGTAGTCGGGCCCCGTCTCGCGAAAGGCCTTCAGGGCCGCGTACTGGCCGGGGCGGGTCGTGGCGACGTTGACCAGCATGTGGCGGCTCTTGGCGTCCGCGACCAGTTCCGGCGGGAAGATCACGTAGCCGACCCGCAGACCGGTGACCGCCATCGATTTCGAGACGGCGTTGGTGACGATCCGGTGAGTCGATTCCGTCTCGAGCGCGCTCGCGAACTGGCCGGAGAGGTCGTAGTGGTCGTAGACCTCGTCGCTGATGAGAACGGCGTCGTGGTCCTCGGCGACGGCGACGAGTTCCCGCATCGTCTCGGCGGGGTAGACCGCACCGGTGGGATTGTTCGGCGTGTTCACGACGATCGCGGCCGTCTCGTCGCTCGCGGCCGCGCGGACTGCCGCGGGATCGAGTTGTCCCTCCGCGCCGGCCGCGACGTACCGCTGGGTGCCCCCGAGCATCGTCGTCTTGCCCGGATAGTAGGAGTAGACGGGATCGGTCAGCAGGATCTCGTCCCCGGCGTCGCGCTCGAGGGCCCGCGCCATCGCGAGGTAGTTGGCCTCGCCCGCGCCGTTCGTGACGACGATCTGGTCGGCGTCGACGCCGCGCCGGGCGGCGATCTCCGCGCGCAGTTCGGGTAAGCCCTCGCTGGCCGGGTACTGGAACCGGTCGGGCTCGAAGTCGGCGTACTCTCGCAGGCCGTCCCGGAGCGCCTCGGGGGGCTCCCAGTCGGGGTTGCCGCTGACCATGTCGACCACGTCGCGGTCCGCCGCGTCCGCGTACTCCATCACGTGGAAGAAAAGCGGCGTTTCGTAGTCCATGCGGCCCACTGGGGCGACGGCCACCGTTTGTCTTTCCGTTTCCGGCGGTACTCGCGAGGTGACGACTCGGACCCTCGCTTTGACAACGACCGCGTCCGTCGACTCGCACATGAACGACGACATCGACCGCGAGCTGCCGATGGCCGTCGGCGACGCGCTTCGCGACCGCGAGGAGCTGCTCGCAGTCGCCGAGTCCTGTACCGGCGGGCTGATCGGAGCCGCGATCACGGCCGTTCCGGGCGCGAGCGACTACTTCGATTCGGGGTTGACGACCTACGCCTACGACGCCAAGCGCCGCCATCTCGGCGTCAGTCGCGAGTCGCTCGACGACCACGGCGCGGTCTCGGAACCCGTCGCCCGCGAGATGGCACAGGGGATCCGGGACGTGACCGACGTCACCTGGGGCGTCGCGACGACCGGCGTCGCCGGTCCCACCGGCGGGACCGAGGCGAACCCGGTCGGCACCGTCTACATCGGCGTCGCCCACGCCGCCCCGTGGGACAGCGGTGACTCCTACACCACCGTCTCCCGGTACGTCTTCGACGGCGACCGGGCTGACGTCCGTGCGAAGACCGTCGATCAAGCCCTCGAGGACCTGCTCGCCGAACTCGAGGGCCGTTGATCGGCCCGCGAGTCGCCTCCGACGGGCCCGCGCCGACGCGGGATCGGTTCGCAAACCTGACAGTCTCGAGAGAAAGCTATTCCCGAGTCGGCTCCCCAGAGTCGGGTGAATGAACAAGAAGGGACACGTGTTGAACGCCGTGCTGTTGAGCATCGGGCTGGGGTATCTGCTCGAGCCGTCGGGGAGTCTGGAGACGTTCAGGACCATCGTGATGATCGGCGTGCCGGTGACGCTGGGGGCGCTCTTTCCGGACGTCGACACCGCCTTCGGCAAACACCGGAAGACGCTGCACAACCTGCCGATCCTGCTTGGCTTTCTGGCCTTTCCGTACGTCTTCGGGAACCTCGAGTACGTCTGGGTCGGCGTCCTGACCCATTACGTCCTCGACGTGGCGGGGAGCAAGCGCGGGATCGCACTGTTTTACCCGCTCTGGAAGAAGGAGTTCGGGCTGCCCATCGGGGTCGCAGTCAGCAGCAAGCGCGCCGACCTCATGATGGTGATCGTCACCGTCGCCGAACTCGCACTGGTCGCGCTGGTCGTCTTTCGGATTCCACAGTGGGGATTCGAACTGGGTCGGCAGGGACTCGGGCTGTAACGGCTTCTCTATCCCACCGTCACGGCCCGCCGCTGACGAGATGGAGCCCGACGATCCCGACGACGATCAGGCCGATGAACCCGATTCTAGCGAGCGTCGCCGACTCGTCGAAGAGGACGATTCCGAGCGATGCGGTCCCGACGGCCCCGATACCCGTCCAGACCGCATAGGCCGTCCCGACTGGAAGCTCTTCGACGGCCCGCGCGAGGAGGACGACGCTGACGAGCATCGCGACCCCGGTCACGAGCGTGGGCACGGGCCGCGAGAGCCCGTCGGAGTACGCGAGTCCGATCGCCCACGCGATCTCGAAACAACCGGCGACGAACAGGAGGGGCCACGACATGCCATCGATGGTATCGATCCGCGGCGAGT
>NZ_JBGUBA010000017.1:0-37815 GCF_041821105.1 Natrinema sp. H-ect1
GTAGTTCGTCGGCGTGTTAATACCTTCGGTGAAGCGTGGGAAATCAAGTAATGGCAGGACTCGTGGATTGACGCACTATGCCTATCGCTTGACCTCCGCCTGAAGACGGAGGTATGCGCTACCGGTCTGTATCAGGGGTCGAACGCGTTACTGATCGGTGTTCGCGAGTCCCGAGACCGGGGACGCGCCCGCGACGATCACCCCGGTCGAGAGGATCGCGGCCGAGAGGACGACGAAGTCCGCGCCCGGCGAGTAGCCGGCCAGTCCGGCGCCCGCCTGGACGATGAACACGGTGACGAAGAAACTGAGGACGGCGAAGAGGAGCATGACCAACGCCGTGATGATACTTGCGGCTAAGATGCCGAACGAATCGAGTACACCCATTTCTTTTCCTGCAAGTCACGACAGCCGAATAAACGTTGGGACGTAGGTCGAGGGGCTGTCGATCCGGCCGGGACAGGCATGGTGCCCCCTCGACCGGCGCGAGGCGGTCACCAGACCAGCCACTCGAGGGCGAGGACGACGGCCGCGAGGAAGACGTGTTCGCCGTCGACGACGAAGCCGTAGTAGAGGGGGCCCCGATCGGGCGTCGCGAAGGGGATGTAGGCACAGACGTAGGCGTTCATCGCGAGGACCGCGAGGAACTCGCCGGGGACGACGCCGCTGACGACGCCGCCGACGACCGCCGCCGCGACGGCTGCGGTCGCCAGCAGCGACAGTTGGCGCGTCCGGGCTGGTCCGAACAGGTTCGGTACTGTCGGGATCCCTTCCGCGCGGTCGCCCTCGATGTCTTTCACATCGAAGACCACCGCGGCGATCGTGATCATGACGGTCACGTAGGTGGCCAGAAACAGGATCTCGGGGGCGAACACCCGTCCGTAGTAGTAGCCGACGCCCAGCGGGATCGCACCCCAGGCGAACCCGACGACGAGGTTCTTCACGAGGAAGACCTGCTTGATTCCGCCGACGGAGTACAACAGGACGACCGCGAGCGGAAGAACCAGATAGTGTGCGCCCGAGAGCCCGAGCGCGATGGCAACCGCGACCGCGACGATGTAGAGGCCGACCCCGATCGGCAGCCAGTACCGGCCGTACCGCTTCGTAAACGCCGCACGCCGCGGGACGTTTTGCTCGTCCTCCGCGAGGTCGGTAAACCGGTTGACCGTGTAGACGAACATCGTCGCCGCGAAGACGATGAAGACCGGCAGCGCCTCGAGGGGCAGGTCCGCGAGCCGCGTCGTCGTCACGACGACGCTGACCGTCGCCAGCGAGATAAAGAGGTTACTGTGGACCAGGAATCGGGCCACGGCGGCGAGCGACGACGCCCAGCTCGAGGGACGCCGGGTCGCGGTGGGATTCGTCACAGCGGTGTTCGTCTCGACCGTTAGAAGAGCCGAGGGTTGAATGCTGTGCCAAGGGCGTGCCGGCCGGCGGGTTGAAAATCGACCAGTCGTGCCGAGGCTTCGGGTCGGAGTTCGAACGTGTCCCCCCGTAGACGGTCAGTTCAGTTGAGAACCCACACAAAGAAGGGGACTGAAACGACGGTCGGGGGAATCCGGCGGCAGTGTCGTTAATGCACGTCGATGGATCACCCGTGGCGAGTGGAAACTGGCAGGATTTAAGCAAGGCCGGAACGGCCGTTCGAATGGTATGAAATTACACGAGTACCAGGCGAAGCAGGTCTTCGCCGATGCCGGGGTACCGACGCCGGACTCGCAGCTCGCGTCCGACGTCGACGGCGTCGTCGCCGCGGCCGAGGAGATCGGCTATCCAGTCGCGGTCAAGGCGCAAGTACAGGTCGGCGGCCGGGGGAAGGCCGGCGGAATCAAACTCGCCGAGGACGAGGACGAGGCCCGCGAGGCCGCCGAGTCTATCCTCGGGATGGACCTGAAGGGCTATCACGTGGACCGGGTCCTCGTCGAGGAAGCGGTCGACTTCGTGAACGAACTCTACGTCGGGATCACGATGGACCGCGGCGAGGGCAAACCCGTCGCGATGGTCTCGACCAAGGGCGGGGTCAACATCGAAGAGGTCGCCGAGGAGGACCCCGAGGCGATCGCCCGCGAACACATCGACCCCGCGTTCGGGATGCATCCCTACCAGGCCCGCAAGGCCGTCTACGACGCCGGCGTCGACCAGTCGATCGCGCGCGACGTCTCGAGCGTCCTGACGACGCTGTACGAACTCTGGGACGAGAAAGACGGCGCCGACGCCGAGATCAACCCGCTGATGGTCACCAGCGATAACGAGGTCATCGCGGCCGACGCCGTGATGAACATCGACGAGGACGCGCTGTTCCGCCAGCCCGAACTCGCCGAGATGGAAGAGGAAGCGGCCGGCGGCGACGAACTCGAGCAGAAGGCCGACGAGTACGGCTTCGACTACGTCCGGCTGGACGGCAACGTCGGCATCATCGGCAACGGTGCCGGGCTCGTGATGACGACGCTGGATCTGGTCGACTACTACGGCGGCGAGCCCGCTAACTTCCTCGACGTGGGTGGCGGCGCGAAGGCCGCCCGCATCGCGAACGCGCTCGATATGGTCTTCTCCGACGACAACGTCGATTCGGTCGTCTTCAACATCTTCGGCGGCATCACGCGCGGCGACGAGGTCGCCCGCGGGATCAACGAGGCCCTAGAGCAGTTCGACGAGATCCCCAAGCCGGTCGTCGTCCGACTGGCCGGCACCAACTGGGAGGAAGGCATGGAGATTCTGAACGAGGACCTCGTGACGGTCGATCAGACCCTCGAGGGCGCGGTCCAGCGTGCTGTCGAATACGCTGACGAGGTGAACGAACAATGAGCGTACTAGTCGACGACGACACGCGCGTCGTGGTACAGGGCATCACCGGCGGGGAAGGGAAGTTCCACGCCGAACAGATGATGGAGTACGGCACCAACGTCGTCGCCGGCGCGGTCCCCGGCAAGGGCGGGCAGGAGGCCGCCGGCGTCCCGGTCTACGACACGGTCCACGAAGCGGTCGAGGAGGAAAACGCCGACACCTCGGTCATCTTCGTCCCGCCGGCGTTCGCCGGCGACGCCGTCTTCGAATCGCTCGACGCCGATCTCGACCTCGCGGTCGCGATCACGGAGGGCATCCCGACCCAGGACATGGCGCGAGTCAACAAGCGCCTCTCCGAGACCGACACCCGTCTCATCGGGCCGAACTGTCCCGGCCTCATCACGCCCGGCGAGGCCAAACTCGGCATCCTGCCGGGGAACATCTTCTCCGAGGGTAATGTCGGTCTGGTCTCCCGCTCGGGGACCCTGACCTACCAGGTCGTCGACAGCCTGACCAACCGCGGCATCGGCCAGACCACCGCCATCGGCATCGGCGGCGACCCGATCATCGGCACCGACTTCGTCGACGCCCTCGAGCTGTTCGAGAACGATCCCGACACCGACGCCATCGTCATGTGCGGTGAGATCGGCGGGGAAGACGAGGAGGAAGCGGCCGCGTTCATCGGCGAGAACGTCGACACGCCGGTCGCCGGCTTCATCGCCGGCCGCACCGCACCCCCGGGCAAGCGGATGGGCCACGCCGGCGCGATCGTCTCCGGCTCCGGCACCGGGACCGCCGAGAGCAAGATTTCGGCGCTCAACGACGCCGGCGTCCCCGTCGGTGACACCCCCGAGGAAGTCGCCGACCACATCGAAGGCTTCCTCGACTAACGCCGTCGGCCCCCGCGTCGGTCCGTGACCGGCGTGGCGGCTCTCTCTTTGCGTTCTTCTCTTCGTGTCGCGATCGACCGGCTCGAGCGTCGACTGCAGTCGAATTCCTGCAATAGCTTCAGACTGATGGGGCCCGCAGTCACGGCTATGCCGGTCTGGATCGAATGCGACGACTGCGGCCTCGAAGGGACGATCCCCGAGCGAGACGTCGTACCCGGCGGCGGGACGCGCTGCCCGTCGTGTGGCGAGCGGACGTTTTCGGTTCGACGGTCCGGACTCGACTGGCATCCCGATCCGTGACGGTCGGTTCGCTCGAGGCCGGCTTCCGATCCGAAAAAGTGGCCGCCGGATTGTGCGGGCGAAGCGACAGCAGCGAGCGATCAGAACAACCCGTTCAGCGCCGACCGGAGCCGGGAGAGCGGTCCGCTCGAGCCGTCGGAATCCGTCGTCGATCCGTCGTCCTCGGCCGTGGATTCGTCGGCGTCGTCCGTCGGACCGTCGCCCTCGTTCGCGGCGGTATCCCGGTCGTCGGTCCCGAGAGAGGGGATCGCGTCGGGCACATCGTCGGCGCGGGTCGCGGTCCCCTCGAGGCCGTCCGCGAGGTCGGGGTCGGCACCGTTCTCGGCGTCGCTCTCGCTCGTGGCGGTATTGGCGCCAGCGTCCTCGAGGGGGGCCTCGGTCTCGGTGTCCGCCGGCGATACCGCGACGTCGTCGTCCGAACTCGCGTCGTCTGTCCCGGGAGCCGAGTCACCCTCGGACGACGGTTCGGATCCGATGGACATCGTGGCGTCGGGCTCGTCCTCGATGCACGTGTCCGTCTCCGGAGCGGTCGACGCATCGTCGAACTCGAGGGCCGTGTCTGCCCCGGTCTCGGACTCGTCCGCCGCGCCGTCGGCAGCTCCCGGTTCGGCCGCGTCGTCGGGTTCGGACGCGGCCCCCCTATCGTCGACCGCATCGCCGAAGACGTCGTCGAGGTCCGTCCCGCCGGCTTCCCAGGCCGGTGTCGACTCCGCATCCGACGCCGACTGGGAACCAGCAGTCGCCGTCGACCCCTCCGAACCATCGGGATCGACCCAGTGGAACTCGCCCTCGCCGTCGGTCGAGCGGCCGGTCAGCAGGAGGTCCGTGAGTTCGTCGTCGTCGGCCAGCAGCGCGTCGTCGACCGTCTCCGTCTCCGGCTCGGGGTCGTTCGCGCTCGCGATGATGTCGTCCGGACTCTCGTCGGCGAGGATGTCGTCGGTCCCACCCACGTCGGCGTCGTCTCGGAGTTGATCGAAGACATCCGCCGCCGTCCGGTCCTCGGCGGCGTCGATTCCGGACGCGTGTTCGTCGCCTGACTCGGCTGCCGCCTCGAGGTCTCCGAGGTAGTCGTCGGCGTTCGAGCCCGCCTCGAACGCGCCTTCGCCCGGAGTGATGTCCGTCGTACTATCGTACATACGCTCGCTCTCTATCAATGGATTATCACGCGACTTTAATTTTTGGAATTTTTTCAGTCACGGCGGACGATATTGCTGTCTGATTACTCTACTGGCCGTCGGGAGCGTCTGACGGAAACGGGGTGGACAATCGTCCAGTGAAACGCCAGTTCGGGATCTGGTTCGAAGAATCAGGAGTTCGGAGTGATCGACGTGGATTCGGCCGTCCCTTCGCCGTCGGCGAACATCCACACCGGCACTGCAGGGCTGGGGAAACTCGCGAACGAGGACACGCCGGGGATCAACGAGTGGCTCACGGATGACTGTCACGACCTGCGGCCGGTCCTGCCGGACGCTTCCGGTGGGCTCCATCCCGGCGTCGTCGATCAACTGCTCGAGGCGCTGGGGACCGACATCATCGTCCAGGCCGGCGGCGTTCACGGGCACCCCGACGGTACCCACGCGGGCGCGAAAGCGCTCCGCCAATCCGTCGAGGCGTCGATGGCCGGCACGACTCTCGAGGACTACGCCGAGGACCACCCCGAACTGGCGACGGCCCTCGAGAAGTGGGGATCGGAGACGCCGCGATAGCGGTTCGACCCTGATCGACGGGGCCTGTTCGATGGTTGGCTATGTTTCGTCATAAAACTAGACATTTGTCTAGAAATCAGGAAAATTATTATGGGTGTAGTTTCGACTGGTTTTCATGGCTTATAGACGATCACGGCGCGGTGGGGTTCTCTCACCGGTCACCGTTCTCACGACGGTGACGGCCGCGCTGATCGCCGGCGTGGCTCTCGGTGGCGTGTTACACGCGACCGGGAACCTTCGAACGGTCGCCGCCGTCTACGGACTCGAGGGGGTCGTCAACGAGTGGACGCTCGTGTTCGGTCACAGCGTCCTCGCCGCCGGGCCGTTCGTCGCGCTCGTGAACCGCCTGCGGATGGGACGGCGCGTTCCGCGTCCGCTCGCGGAGAGCTATCGGAACCCGTTCCTCTGTGCCTGCCTGGGGACTGCGTACGGCGTCGTGCTGTGGGTCGCCATCATCGCCTACGGAGCGCCGTTCGTGTTCGGACTCGTTACCGCGACCGCGTCTCCGGTTCCGCACCGACACTGGGGTGCGTTCTACGCACTGCTGGTGTTCGGAGCGGTCTGCGGTGCGTGGTATCCGCTGCTCCGGGAGTTCTTCGAAGACCGCCAGTAGTCGTCGGCCGTCGGGTCGGACCCGGTTTCGCGTGGTCGGCCCCCGGTTCGGTGGCCGGATCAGGTCCGGTCGACGAAGTCGACGATGCGGTCGGCGATCTCCTCGCCAGCGTCTTCCTGCAGGAAGTGCGCCGCCTCGTCGATCCAGACGTCGGGCTGGTCGCTCGCGGTCGGGAGCAGCCCGCGTAGCGGATCGCGGTTGTCGGCGGTGATCGGGTCTTCCTTCGCGAACAGGACGAACGCGGGTTTCTCCCACGCCGCGAGTCGGTCCCGTGCGTCGGCGAACAGATCGGCGCCGGGATCGTCGGGCGACTGCGGGACGAGGCCGGGGAACGTTCGCGCGCCGGCCATGTATCGCTCGTCGGGAAACGGCGCGCGGTAGGCGTCGATCACGTCCTCGGAGAGGTCTCGATAGCAGCCGTTCGCGACCAGTTCGCCGATATCGAGGTCCTCGGCGGTGGCGACCATCTCGGCGAAGGCGTGCCAGGTGTCGGTCATCTCCTGGGTCCCGTCGGGGAGGCCGGTGTTCATCGGTACGAGACGGGCGAAGCGCTCGGGCTCGTCGGCCGCGAGCGCGAGTCCGAGCAGGCCGCCCCAGTCCTGACAGACCAGCGTGATATTCGTCAACTCGAGTTCCTCGACGAACGTCCGGAGCGCGTCGTAGTGCATCTCGACGGTGTAGTCGTCGCGGTCCTCGTACCGGTCCGAGCGGCCACAGCCGATCAGGTCGGGGACGACGACGCGGCCGCGCTCGGCCAGCGTCGGCATCATCTTGCGGTAGAGAAACGACCACGTCGGCTCGCCGTGCAGACAGAGGAACGTCTCCTCGGCGTCGTCGCCGCCCTCGCTGCCGCCCGTTTCCACGTACGCCATGTCCAACTCGCCGACGTCGACGTACTGGGGCTCGTAGTCGAAATCCGGTACGTCCTCGAAGTGTTCCTCCGAGATACTAACAACCATACCGCATGTCACCATGCAGCACTATACAAAAGTTGGGAAATCGATGTGAACGCTGCGGTCGCTGTTGCGCTCGGACACCGTCATCGATCCGACGCGGGTCGTCCCGTCGGAGCGGGACCGATCGGTCATCGACTGACCCCTGGCCGCGACGACGCCCCGAAACCACTGCCGAATACCGACAAAACACTTACCAGTTCCGTCTGCAGGAACGGTCATGCGCCGCCCGCGCCGTTCCCTCCTCGCTGCGATCGGTAGCATGGCACTCGCCGGCTGTCTCGCCGGTGACGACGAGTCGCCCGCGAACGACTCGAGTCCGGACGACGACCTCACGCCGCTTCCGGACGACGACCGGACGCTCCCACCGTCGGGAACCGATCCCAACGGCTATCCCGACTACGACGTCGATCGGCTCGTCGCGTTCGACGAGATCGACCCCGGGGAGACCGCGATCTACCTCGAGCCGTCGGCCGCGTCGATCACCGAGTCCGAGCGACTGACGTTCACGCTGTTCAACGAGTCGAGCGGCGAGTTCTCGTACAACCCGTACGCGTGGCAACTCCACAAACGCGTCGACGGCCGCTGGCACTACGTCGCACCACGAGGGATAAACGAGCCGGCACACACCCTCGAACCGGGCGACAACTTCGCCTGGGACCTCAGCGTCGATAACGATGGGATCGAGGACGGGCGATCGATCGGCGGCCACGGCGTCGCCGAGCCAGATCCGATCGCCGGTCTCGGTGGCGGCGAGTACGTCTTCGGCACCGACGTGGACTTCGACGACGGCCCCGCCGACGGGTCGGTCGGGTTCTGTGCCCGATTCGACCTCGAGACCGACTCCCTGTCGCTGACGACGACGGACGCGATCACGAGCGTCGGGTGGGCGGGCGACGTCATCGTTGCGAGTTCGGACCGTGTGGCTCCCGAGGACGACGACACACGACTGGGTGCGTACGAACTCGTCCGGACGGACGACGACGTGGAGGGAACCGAACTGATCAGGGAAACGCTCCTGCGGAACGATCAGTTACGGGACGCCATCGTGTTGGCCCGCGAGTACGACGCCGACCGGGTTCGACTCGAGGAGTACAACGCTGTGACGCCGATATTCGGAGTCGACGACACCCGTTACTACCACTACGACGGCGAGGCGTACGCGATCTCGGCCCGGGTCATTGACGACGACTGAGACGGGTTACTGTGGGTCGTTTCCGGCGCAACCGCCGCCCAGATCGCGGTTACGCCGGGAAATCGTTCCAGCAATCCGGACGAGCGGCCCACCGATCGGTCGCGTCGCTCCGAGGGGAGGGCGTACGTTTCACCCACGGTGAGAATCCACAATCATTATAGTCTCGTCAACCGCTATTCGAATCGTGGTTTACGAGACTGGCAACGAGACGGTCGACGACGCACTCGAGCGGGTCATGGCCGGCGAACGCCTCGATCGGACCGACGGGCTCGCGCTGATGGCCCAGCCGACCGACGCGCTCGCCGAGGCCGGTGCTGCCGTGCGGGATCACTTCGGTGACGGCACGGTCGACGCCTGCTCGATCGTCAACGCGAAGGCGGGCAACTGCGCGGAGGACTGTGGCTTCTGCGCGCAGTCGGTCCACTTCGACACCGGCATCGACACCTACGGCTTCCTCGGGCCCGAGAAGGTCCTCGAGGCCGCAAAGCGGGCCGAACGCGACGGTGCCCAGCGCTTCGGCATCGTCGTCGCCGAGAAGGGCGTCTCGAAGGAACACCGCCCTGAGGAGTGGGAGGAAGTCCTCGAGTCGATCCGCCTCGTCCGCGACGAGTGCGACCTCGAGGTCGACGCTTCCCTCGGGATACTCACCGAGGAAGAGGCCGCGATCCTCGCCGACGAGGGGATCAACCACTACAATCACAACATCGAGACCTCCCCGAACTACTTCCCCGAGATCGTCGATTCCCACAGTTTCGAGGATCGGGTCGAGACCCTCGAGGTCGCCAAGGAGGCCGGGATGGACCTCTGTGCGGGCGTGATCCTCGGGATGGGCGAGACGCCGACAGACCGCATCGAGGCCGCGATCGCCCTGCAGGACATCGGGATCTCCTCGCTGCCGGTCAACGTCCTCAACCCGGTCGCGGGGACGCCGCTGGCCGAGCAGGGGGTCGACATCACGACCGAAGAGATCGTCAAGACGGTCGCGGTCTACAAACTGCTTCACCCCGAGTCGCGGGTCCGCCTGACCGGCGGCCGCGAGGTCAACTTGGCACCCGACGAGCAGCACCTGCCGCTCGAGGCCGGCGCGGACGGCATCCTGACTGGCGACTACCTCACGACGGAGGGCCAGTCGCCCGGCGACGACATCGAGATCATCGAGCGTGCGGGACTCGAGCCCAACCGGGATACCAACGAGTTCGATCCCGAGGAAGTCAAGGCCCGCCACAGCGGGGCCGCCGACTCCTCGAGTGAAACGGCGAGTACGGGCGCGGAACCGAGCGACGACTAACGGCACGACGAATTCAGCACATCGACACCTATGGACGAAATTACGTTTGCGGTACTCGGAACCGGAGGCATCGGCCGACGAGCGCTCGAAGTGAGCCAGCAAAAGGACGCGCTGACCCCCGTCGCGGCATGTGACCGCCACGGCGTCGCCGTCGATTTCGACGGCCTCGACGTCGACGAACTGCTGGCGGCCACGGAGGGCAATATAGACAACGAAGTGGCGACGGACGGCGGCTCGGCCACAGCGACGGCCGAGGGCGGCGTCAAACAACACGGCGAGGACAAAGGCGTCGTCGCCTCGAGCCAGGCCCACCCCAGCGAGGACTCCATTCAGGAGATCATCGACCACGGCGATCGGATCGACGCCGTGTTGCTCGCGCTCCCGAACTACGAACACGACTTCATCCCGCGGACGGCCGACCGCTTCGCCGAGGGCGAGTATTCGGGCGTGATGATCGACGTCCTCAAGCGCTCGCGCGTGATCGACATGCTCGACGACCGCAGCGAGGCGTTCGAGGAGAACGGTATCACGTTCATCTGCGGCGCGGGCGCGACCCCCGGCCTGCTGACCGGCGCGGCCGCGCTGGCCGCCCAGTCGTTCGTCGAGGTCACCGACGTCGACATCCACTGGGGTGTCGGCCTCAAATCGGGGTACGAGGACAACCGCGGGACCGTCCGCGAGGACATCGCACACCTCCCCGAGTACGACATCGAGACCGCCCGCGACCTCTCCGACGCGGAGATCGAGGCCGTCATCGACGACCACGACGGCGTCATCGAGTTCGAGGACATGGAACACGCCGACGACGTCCTCCTCGAGCGTGCGGGCGTCTGTGACGCCGAAGACGTCACCGTCGGCGGGATCCTCGACGTGCGCAACGACGAGAAGCCGACGACGACGACGGTCCGCGTGACCGGTCGTACCTTCGACGGCGAGACGGCGACCAACACCTTCCAGTTGGGCGACGAGACGAGTATGGAGGCAAACGTCAACGGGCCCGCGCTGGGGTACCTGAAAGCGGGCGTCCGGCGTAATCGCGCCGGCGAGTACGGCGTCTTCGGCCCCGCAGATCTAATGCCCGGCTTCTGAACGCCGACGTTCGCTCCGACCGTTTTTATGAATGAGACGAGACGATTCCCGAGACTGCCGTGTATCAACCGGCTCGAGCCGTCCCCGAGCCGAACCAGGCGTCCGTTCCGAACCGTGAGAGTCAAATCGTGGCGCTGAGTCCATCTACCCGAATGGCCGACCGCGGGTTCGACCTCGAGGGGCGACTCGCCGCCCTCGAGGAACACGATCTGAAGCGCGCCCTCTCGCCCGTCGACCGGGTCGCCGAGCGCGGCTACTTCGCCGAGCCCTCGGGCGGCGACCTCCCGGTCCTCGACAGCGCGGAGGCGCTGGTCTTCGCCTCGAACAACTACCTGGGCCTGACCGACGACCAGCGGGTCCAGGACGCCGCCCGGCAGGCGGCCGCGACCGTCGGCACCGGTGCCGGTGCGAGCCGGCTCGTCACGGGCGACACGCTGGTTCACCGGGACCTGGAACGCCAGCTCGCAGAGACCAAAGGGACCGAGCGCGCGCTTGCCTTTTCCTCGGGGTATGCCGCCAACGTCGGCACGATCGCCGCCCTCGAGCCGGACGTCGTCTTCTCCGACGAGCTGAACCACGCCAGCATCATCGACGGCTGCCGGCTCGCCGACGCCGAGACGGTCGTCTACGACCACTGCGACGCCGCGGACCTGCGAGCGAAACTCGAGGAACGAGTCGAGCGTGCGACTCGCGAGGGCCGGGAACCGGCCGACGAGTCGTGGCTGATCGTCACCGATTCGGTGTTCAGCATGGACGGCACCGTCGCGCCGCTGTCGGCGATCTGTGACGCCGCCGAGGAGTACGGCGCGTGGGTGATGGTCGACGAGGCCCACGCGACCGGCCTCTACGCCGACGGCGGCGGCGTCGTCCAGGCCGAAGGACTCGAGGACCGCGTCCAGATCCAGCTGGGGACGCTCTCGAAGGCGCTGGCGAGCCAGGGCGGCTACGTCGCCGGCAGCTCGGCGCTGATCGAGTGCCTGCTAAACGACGCGCGGTCGTTCGTCTTCTCGACCGGCCTCGCGCCGCCGGCTGCCGCGGCGGCCAGCGAGGCGCTCCACGTCGCCCGTCACGGCGACGCGCGCGAGCGCCTCTGGGAGAACGTCGCCCACCTCCGGGACGGCCTCGAGTCGATGGGGTTCGAGGTCTGGGGCGACTCCCAGATTCTCCCCGTCGTCGTCGGCGACCGGCGGGACGCGATCGCCCTCGCCGACGGGGTCCGTGAACGCGATGTCGTCGCACCGGCGATTCGGCCGCCGACGGTCCCCGAGGGGACGAGCCGGATCCGCGTCGTTCCGATGGCTACACACGATCGAGACGACATCATCGCCTGCCTCGAGGCCTTTCAGGCCGCGGGCGAAGAGGTGGGGCTGCTATGAGTCGGCCACTCGCCGTCGTCGGCACCGGCACCGGCGTCGGAAAGACGGTCGTCACGGCCGGCCTCACCCGGCTGCTCCAGGAGGCGGGCCACGAGGCACGGGCGATCAAGCCCGCCCAGACCGGCCACCCGCCCGACGACGACGCCGAGTTCGTCGCCGCGGCCTGTGACGACCCCGATGCCGCCACCTGTCCGCGCTTTCTCGAGCCGGCGCTGGCCCCGCGAGTCGCGGCCGACGTCGCCGACGAGGACCTCGCATACGAGCCGATCCGCGAGGCCTGCGAGCGCGAAATCGAAGCGACGCCGGTCCCGATCGTCGAGGGGATCGGCGGGCTCCGGGTGCCGCTGGCCGGCGACAAGGAAGTGATCGACCTCGTCGACGACCTCGACGCGGCGGCGATCGTCGTCACGCGCTCGGGACTGGGCACGCTCAACCACACCGCGCTCTCGATCGACGCCCTCGAGGACCGGGGAATCGACGTCCGCGGCGTCGTCGTCAACGAGTACGCGGGCGAGACGCTCGCGGAGCGAACGAACCCCGACGAGCTAGCGCGGATGACCGGCCACGCGGTCGAGACGGTGCCGCCGCTCGGGGACGAAACCGCGACCCCGCAGGAACTCGCGGCCGGCGTCTGCGATGCGTTGTCACCGGCGTTTCGCGACCGGCTCCCCGTCGACGACTGATCGGGACGACGTTCTCAGGCCGTCGGCGCCGGCGGTTCGTCGTCGGCCGCGGTCGCTCGCTCGTCGGGAGACCCGTCGGCGACCGCCGCGTCGAGATCGACGAGGCGGCTGACGATCTCGGATTTCCGGTGTTCCACCTCGAGGTGGACTCGAAGCCCGTTGCGGTCGTCGTAGGATTCGGCACAGAGCGGGCAGCTGTTGGGGTCTGTCATTCGACCGATCACCAAGAGAGGGTCTCACCGTTTATCGACCTAATAGTATCGATCAGTCGGCTGATTGAGATATCGGGACGAGTACGGCTCGTCGTCGGTGGCCGCAGCCGGCCGCGAGCGGTCACATGAAGTCGCTCAGTCCCGACTGGTCGTCGTCGGGTTCGTCGACCGTCGCCGTGTCGTCGCCGCCCTCGGAACCGGCCTGGTCGCTCCCGTCCTCGGCGTCCGACGCCGCGAGGGGCTGCTGGCTCTCGCCGTCGTCGGCGTTGGCCTCCGCCGTCGCGTCCCCGCTCGAGCGGTCGGCCTCGAAGAAGGCGTCGCCGGAGTGTTCGACGGCTAGTTCGGCCTTGCGTTCCTCGGCGTCCGCGACGATCGACTGGACCTTGTTGGTGTCTTTCCCGCTGCCGGTGATAAAGGAGACCTCCGACTCGTCGAGGTCGTAGGCGGCGGCCATCCGGACGGTCAGGTCGCGGTTCTTGCAGTGGTGGGTCATCGCCGAGAGGAACGGGAGGATCTCCCGACGGACGGTGGCGACGCTTGCGCCCTCCCGCTCGGCGATACGCTCGGCGATCGAATCGCGGGTGTTGCGGGTCCCCTTCGTCCGGCCGAGCTTCGACCAGTAGCTCGGCGGGCCGTAGCGGGTCCAGCCACCCTTGTCGCCTCGGCGGGAGGCGGCGACGCCGGCGGTCATGTTGTCGGTCGCGTAGCGCCAGTAGGAGTAGTCCTGGGTCGCGCGTACCCGCCCCAGCCAGCGGTCGGCGTTCGAGAGGAACTCGTAGGCGTCGGCGAGTTCCGCGCCTGCGTAGTCCTTCGGGACGTTGTCCTCGATCCAGTTGAGCAGGTCGTCCGGCGTCTCGTCGACGTCGTAGGAGGCCCGCAGTGCGCCCTCGGCGTCTTTCTCCTTGATGAGTTCGTCGAGGAAGTCAAAGATCCCCTCGGTCGTGTCGCGCTCGCTGGTCACCACGTCGTCGACGGTCAGGCGTTCGGCCTCCTCGGCGACCGCCTGCAGGTCGTTGACCGCCGACCGCAGGTCGCCGCTGGTCGACTCGGCGATCTTCTCTAAGGCCTCCTCCTCGAACTCGATGCCTTCCCGCCGGCAGACGTCCCGCAGGACGGGGACGATCGAGCGTTTCGAGACGTCGCGGAACTCGATCGTCTCGCAGGCGTTGCGAAGCGACTGGCTCATGTCGTAGAACTCGTTCGCGACGAGGACGATCGGCTGATTGGCGTCCTTGACGACGCGGGTGACCTCCCGCGAGCCGCCGTAATCGGCGTTGCCGTGGAAGTTGTCGGCCTCGTCTAAGATGACCAGCCGTCGTCCCGACTCGCCGGCGGTGAGGGTACCGCTCTTGGACGCCTCGCCCGCGATCTTCTCGATGACGTCGGCCCCCCGGCTGTCGCTGGCGTTGAGTTCCATCACCGGCCACCCCATGTCGTTGGCCAGCGCGTGGGCGGCGGAGGTCTTCCCCACGCCGGGGCTGCCGTGGACGATCACCGACTCGCGGTGGTCGTCCCACGTCTCAGCCCACTCCGCTAACTGGTCGCGGGCCTTGTTGTTGCCGCGTACCTCCGACAGCGTCGTCGGGCGGTACTTCTCTGTCCAGTCGGTCATTGCCCCGTGGTTGGGGTGAGTCGCGTTTAGTGGTTGCGGAGCGGTACTCGTCGCAGATCGGTTTCCGGGGTCGGGCCACCCTCGCTTACTCGGGGCCGATCGCCTCGAGGCACTCGCTTGCCCGAGGATGCTCGTGGGTCGGCGCGCCCATCCGGTAGTCCGCCCGCTGGGTCGTCAGCGACGTGATTGCGGTCCCGTCGTTCCCGTAGTCCGGGACCCCGACGACGACGCGGTCAGACTCGACGGTCACGCCCGATTCGTCGCCGATCTCGAAGACGACCGTCCCCGAAAACGGCGCGTCGACGTCGTCGCCGACGGCGACGCCGTCCTCGAGGATCGTGTCCCCGAACAGCCCGTCGTCGTAGAAGCCGGTGTTCGCGTAGGCAATATCGCCGTCCTCGAAGTCGCCGGTCACCGTCGCTCGAGAACAGGAGTGAAACGTAATCGTTCGGTCGGCCCGTTCGATCGTCGTTGGTTCGTCGTCGTTGTCCCGCCCGTCGACCGTCGGTGATCGGGTTTCGTGGCTCGAGTCGTCGACGGAGTCGGGTCCGTCGTTCGTGTCGTGGCTCATCGCGAGACACCTCGACTGACGACGGCGCGCGTCGGGTAGCTCATACGGAGGCCACCACGTCGGAAGCAAAAGGAGTGGCGTCGGTCGGATTCGATGACGGTCCCCGGATCGGACGGGATCGAATCGGCCGGCGGCCGATCAGCCCGCCGACTCTTCGGCCGGTGCGGTCGCCTCGACGATCACCCGCGAGATCCGCGTCCCCTCGGTTTCCTCGACGGTGACTTCGTAGCCGTCGGTCGCGACCGAGTCGCCGACCTCGGGCGCGCGGCCGAGGCGGCTCAGGACCAGGCCGCCGACGGTGTCGAACGCCTCGCCCTCGAGCGTGGTGCCCAGCGTCTCGTTGACCGTCTCGAGCGTGACGCCGCCGTCGACGGCGTAACGGCCGTCGGGGAGTTCGTCGATCGACGCCTCCGCGTCGGGGGCGTCGAACTCGTCGCGGATGTCGCCGATGACTTCCTCGATGACGTCCTCGATCGTCAGGATCCCCTCGAAGGCGCCCCACTCGTCGATGACGACGGCTAACTGGGCGTCCTGCCGGCGAAACTCCGCGAGGATGCCGTCGATCCGGCGCGTTTCGGGGACGATGATCGCGTCCCGCACGAGGTCGCGTGCGGTCGGTTCGGCCGCCGTCGTGTCTTCCCCGTTGGCGGCTTCGATGGCCTGGAGGACGTCTTTGGCGTGGACGAACCCGATGACGGGCTCGTCGGCGTCGTCGTCGACGACGGGGTAGCGGGTGTAGTTCCCGCCGGCGGCGACCCCGCGGAGTTCCGAGAGGGGCATGTCGGCGCGGACGGTGACGACGTCCGGTCGGGGAATCATCACCTCGCGGGCGACCGTGTCGCCGAGATCGAACACCGCTTCGATCATCTCGACCTCGTCGGTGTCGACGACGCCCTGTTCGCCCGACTTGGCGACGATCCGTAGGATCTCTTCCTCGCTGTGGCTCTCGTCGCGCTCCGAGGCCGGCGCGACGCCGAGCAGGCGTGTGAAGAAGTTCGCCGTCCCGTTGAACACGATGATTCCCGGGATGAAGATGTAGTAGAAGAACTTCATCGGCGCGGCGACCAGCAGGGCGATGCGTTCGGCGTCGGCGATGGCCAGCGTCTTCGGCGCGAGTTCCCCGAAGACGACGTGCAGGAAGGTGATGACGCTGAAGCCGATCGCGATCGAGACGAGATGCAACGTTCCGGCCGGCAGGACCGGCCCCAGCACGGGCTCGAGCAGCGAGGCGATCGCGGGTTCGCCGACCCACCCGAGCCCCAGCGAGGCGATCGTGATGCCCAGTTGGGTGGTCGCGAGGTAGTCGTCGAGGTTCTCCTCGGCTTCCTGCAGGAGTTTCGCCGACCGCCGTCCCTCATCGACGAGGGCCTCGATCTGGGTCGGTCGGATCCGGACGTAGGCGAACTCGGCCGCGACGAAAAAGCCGTTCAGGAAGACCAGAAAGAGAGCGAAGAGGAGCCGCCCGACCGAGAAGGCGAGGTCTACCATCGGTTCCACCCGTGCGATTCCAAGCGAGCCAGTTCCGTCGGCGTCCGATCGCCGCTGAATACTACCATACGGACACTTGGAACAGGGCTGTCAAAACCGTGGCGCTGCAGGCGTGGCGCGCTCGCTGCTCGAGGGCGCTCGACTATGGGAGCCGGATCGACCGGCAGTCACATCCCGGAGCGGCTAACTGCACGGAGTCCCAACGCCGCCCATGAACGTCGCGATCGTTACCGTCGGCGACGAGATCCTCGCGGGGTCGACGACCAACACCAACGCGTCGTGGCTGGCAGCGCGGATCACCGAACGGGGCAGCAGCGTCGAGCGAATCCTGACGATCCCCGACGACCGCGACCTGATCGCAGACACCGTCGCCCGCTGGAGCGACGCGTTCGACGCCGTGATCGTCACCGGCGGTATCGGCGGCACACCAGACGACGTGACCGTCGAGGCCGTCGCCGACGGCCTGAACCGGGCGTTCGTCGTCCACGGCGAGATCCGCGAGCGGCTGGTCGAGAAAGCCGCCGCGTTCCGCGACGAGAACCCCAACCTGGTCGAGGAGTACGACCTGCAACTCGACATCGACGCGGCGGCCTCGATCCCCGAGGGCGCGACGCCGATCGTCATCGACGAGGGATGGGCCCCCGGCTGTATCGTCGAGAACGTCTACGTCTTCGCGGGCATCCCCGACGAGATGCAGGCCATGTTCGAGGACGTCGCCGACGAGTTTCAGGGCGACGCCGTCGCCCGGACGATCTACACGCCGGCGCCCGAGGGCTCGCTCCACGATGCCCTCGAGGGCGTGGCCGAGCGGTTCGACGTGGCGGTCGGCAGTTACCCGCGCAGCGAGAACCGTCCCGGTCGGATCCGCGTCTCGAGTACCGACCTCGAGACGGCCGACGCGGCCATCGAGTGGCTGCGCGACCGCGTCGAGACGACGGAGCCGCCGTCCGAACACGAGTGACTGGCGACATCGCATCGAGCCCTCGGCGGCGTCGGGTCCCGTCGGGTCGCCGCCCGGTCAGTCCGCCCGCTGGTCCTCGAGGATTCGGACGGCGACTGCGGTGAGCCCCGCGATAGTGAGGACGAACCGCTCGCCGGTCGCCGCGATGGGGAAGATCCGTTCGACCCCCGTCGCGGGCTCGTCCCGGGTCGGGTCGACGCCGGTCCGGTAGTGGGTGTCCTCGGTCGTGCCCCGCGCTGTAGTCTCGGCGATGCCGCTGCCCTCGAGTTCGACGAACGTCTGGACGAGGCCGCGTTGATCAGTGACGAGCAGTTCCCCCGAGAGGTCGTAGAACCGGTCGTGGACCGGCCAGAAGAGGTTGACGCCGTTGAAGAAAGCGTCAAAGAGGACGTGCGCGAACAGCAACGCGGCGAGCGTCGTCCACGCGAGGCGATGGCCGTACGTGCCCCACCGATTCCGGACGATCGACGCCTCACGACGCCCGTCCCACAACAGGGCAGCGGCGGGGAGAAGGACGATCCAGAGGTTGTGAAACGCCGCGCGGTGAGTCCCCGGGACGACGATGCCGATCAGCGTATCGAGATCGAGCAGAGCCGTCGCACCCATTACGAGCAGGATCGCCTTCGTATCGAACTCGTCGCCGAGCAAGGCGATCCCGATCAGTCCCGCGAACGCGACGTGGACGACCGTCGATGGCACATCTCGGCGACTCGAACCGCGGGGGCTTGATTGTTTGGCCGGTGTCGCCGCCGTTGCCTCGGTCGTCCCTACCCCGCTCGTCGGTGGCGAACGTACTGCCCGAAAAAGACGAGCGCGAGAACGACGCTTCCGATCTCGAGCGGTTCCGGATGGAACGTCAAGACGGCGCTCGCGAGCAACAGGGACCCGGCGATGACGGCGTACCCGACGGCCGGATCACCGCCGTCGCTGGGCTCGACCGGCTCGGTCCTGACGACCAGTTCGCCGCGCTCGAGTTGGCCGAAGACGGAATCGAACCGCGACGGAGCCCGCGCCAGGACGGGGGCCGACTCGCGGAGGTCGGTCCGGACGTCCGCCAGCAGCGCGTCGACCTCGCTCTCGATGAACCCGTGGTCGACGAGGAACGAGCGCGTGGCCGCGATGAAGTCGAACTCGGGGTCGAGGCTCCGGCAGACGCCCTCGCCGACCGTCCCGACCCGGACGAGCAACATGACGTTCGGCGGGATCCGGAACGGGAACTCCTGAAGCGTCGAGAACAGTTCGGTGATGATCCGCCGCCAGGTGATCTCCGACCGCCCCTCGAGGTTGTCGATCACCAGTTCGAGGACCTGCCTGACCGCGGCCCGGTCGACCGACTGATCTAACACCTCGAGCGCGATCAGCGTGTTCAGCAGGCCGTCGATGTCGCGGCGGACGAGGTGTCGGTAGAGGCTCGTGATGTCTTCCTGTTCCGCCTCGGTGAGTCGCCGACTCATCCCGTAATCGTAGACGACGAGTCGGCCGTCCGCCGTCACCGCGAGATTGCCGGGGTGTGGATCGGCGTGGAACACGCCGTCGACCAGCCCCATCTTCAGATACGTGCGGGCCAGCAGCGTGGCCATCTCGGTCCGGTCGCGTCCGGCTTCCGCGAGCGCGTCCTCGTCGGTGATCTTCGTCCCCTCGATGTACTCCATCGCGACGATCCGGTCCGAGCAGAGGGCGTCGTAGGTCGCCGGAATGCGGACCCGGTCGTCGTCGGCGAAATTGTCCGCGATCGTCCGCATGATCTCGGCCTCGCGTCCGAAGTCCAGTTCCTCGAGGACGATCGCCTCGAAGTCGTCGGCGACGTTCTCGATCGAGTAGCGCTGGTCCTCGTCGGCGACGGCCCGAAGCAGCGGGACGAGCCCCCTGACGACGCGGAGGTCCCGCTCGATCATCGGCTCGAGGCCGGGCCGGCGGACCTTCAGCGCGATCCGGTCGCCCTCGTAGTCGACGGTGTAGACGAACGCCAGCGATCCCCCGGCGACCGGCTCGAGCGTCTCGAGATCGAGGTCGTCGCCGAGTTCCGATTCGACGACGGTCAGCGGATCGCCGCCGGCGTCTTCGGGGATCTCGTCTTGCAATGTCGCGAACTCCTCGACGTAGATCGGCGGCACGAGATCGGGACGGGTCGATAGCACCTGGCCGATCTTGATAAACGCCGGTCCGAGATCGACCATCGTCTCGGTCAACCGACGGGCACGCTCCCGGTGGGTGGCCTCAGCGACCCGTCTGGGCGGTCCGAACACGAGGAACCGCCGGCGGTCCCGGAGAAAGGCGACCGCGATCGGGAGGAACCGCACGAGGACCTGCAGGTATCGGAGATAGTACCCCTTCATTCGCTCGTCGGCGGGGCATCGATCGGTCGACAGCTCATACCCCGTCTTCGAACACCGGCCACAAATACGTCCGTGGTCGCTCCCGGTATCGCGTAGTCGGTCGATCGACTCCGGTCCGAGGGAACGAGCGGCCGGCCCGCGGTCGTCTCCGGTAGCTACTTGGACCGACCGGGCGACCGTCGGGTATGAGCGGACGCGGACCCAAACGGGAACTCGCGGAGAAGATCGCCGGCGAGATCACGCTGAGCGACGACCCCGGCGCGACGCTGCGCAAGTGGCGCACCGATTTCGACGTCTCCCAGACCGATCTGGCGACCGAACTCGAGGTCTCCTCCTCGGTCATCTCCGACTACGAGAGCGGCCGCCGGGAGAGCCCCGGCATCGGCGTCGTCGGCCGACTCGTCGAGGGACTGCTCGCGATCGACGAGCGCCGCGGCGGCGAGCGTATCCGCCAGTACGGTCGAGTCCTCTCGGCGGGGTTCGAGAGCGACGTCGTCTACGACCTCCGGGAGTACGCCACCTCGATCCCCCTCGAGCGGCTGCACGACGACCTCGAGGCGACGGAGGTCGCCTCGAGCGGCACCGACCGGGTCAGCGGCCACACCGTCATCGACAGCATCGAGGCGATCACGCGGCTCTCGAGCGAGGAGTTCTTTCGGCTCTACGGCCAGAGTACGAACCGCGTTCTCGTCTTTACGAACGTCACGCAGGGCGAGGGCGTCGGGATCGCCCTGCGAGTGGTCAACCCGACACCGAACGCCGTCATCCTCCACGGCCTCGAAGAGGACGACCTCTGGGATCACGCGAAGGAACTCGCCCGCATCGACGGCTACTCGCTGGCCGTGACGAACGCGGAACTGGACGGCGTCCTCGACAGTCTGGTTTCGATCGAATAGCGCGGGCTTCCGGTCGCCGAACGCCCCCGTCTCAGGCGATCTGTGCTTCGTACTCGTCGGCGGTCAGCAGCGCCTCGAGGGCGTCGGGATCGTCGGGCTCGATCTCGAGCATCCAGCCCTCGCCGAAGGGGTCCTCGTTGACGAGTTCGGGGGCGTCGAAGAGGTCGTCGTTGATCGCGACGACCTCGCCGCCGACGGGTGCATAGAGGTCCGAGACGGCCTTGATCGATTCGACGACGCCGAACTCCGCCTCCTGGGCGAGGTCGTCGCCCTCGTCGGGGAGTTCGACGAAGACCACGTCGCCGAGTTCGTCCTGTGCGAAGTCGGAAATACCGACGCGGACGACGCCGTCGGTTTCGAGCGCCCACTCGTGTGATTCCAAATACCGTCTATCGTCGGGAACGTCGAAGCTCATACTGTATCGATGAAGGGTGTGGTTTCAACTCTTGCTTTTTTCGACTGGCCACGGACGACTACCTGTAGCGTCGTCCCCGGCTCGGCGTACTCGACCGGGACGTACCCCAGCCCGATCGGCTGCTCCACCGTTGGGCTCATCGTGCCGCTGGTGACGGTGCCGATGACCCGCCCCTCGGAGTTCGTGATGTCGTAGCCGTGCCGGGGGACGCCGCGGTCGATCAACTGGAAGCCGACCAGTCGCTCTTCGACGCCCCGCTCGTGGATCTCTGCTAAGGCGTCCCGGCCGACGAACTCGGTCTCGAGCGCGACGGTGAAGCCGATGCCGGCCTCGTAGGGGGTCCGCGGGTCGTCGTCGTGGTGGAAGTCCTGTCCGGCCAACAGCAGGCCGGCCTCGATGCGGAGCGTGTCGCGAGCGCCCAGTCCGCAGGGCTGGCAGTCGAACGCGGTCCAGATCTCCTCGGCGGCCGCCCAGGGGACGATCAGTTCGACGCCGTCCTCGCCGGTGTACCCCGTCCGGGCCGTCCAGCAGTCGACGCCCTCGATCGTCGCGTACCGGGCCTCGAAGCGCTCGAGATCGGCGACCGACTCCTCGGTTACGTCATCGACCAACGCGACCGCCTCGGGTCCCTGAACCGCGAACATGGCGTACTCGTCGGTCCGGTTGTCGACGGTCGCCTCGAGGTCCCACTCGTTGCGGTAGTCGATCCAGCGCTGGTGGGTGGCCTCGTCGGTGCCGGCGTTGGGGACGAACAGGTAGGTCGGGTCGCCGTCGGCGTCGTCCGTCGCGTTGCCGTCACCGTCCGGCAGCCGGTAGACGACGGTGTCGTCGATGATGATCCCGTCCTCGTCGGTGATCGTCGCGTACTGGGAGTCGCCGACCGCGAGCCGCGAGACGTCGTTCGACGTCAGCCGTTGCATCAGCTCGGTCGCGTCCGGGCCGGTGACGTGCAGCTGGCCCATGTGTGAGACGTCGAAGATCCCGACGCCCTCCCGGACGGCCGCGTGTTCGGTCCGGATCGACTCGAACTCGACCGGCATGTCCCAGCCGCCAAACTCCGTGAACTTCGCCCCGTACTCGTCGTGTAACCCACGTAACGGCGGCGTCTGAAGCGGCATATTCACACCGTCATCCGCGGAGTAGTAATGTCTTTTCGTCGACCGAACACGCGGGCGATCGCCCGCGGCGCGAGGAGACGCATGACGCCGGCTCGGTGTCGAAACCGACCCCGGTCCGGACGGGTAACCGATTCGGGTTACAACGATACGAGCTACTGTCTCCGGTTGCCGAAAACATATGTTCGGAAATAACGTATCCGGGGTACAGTATGAGTGCGCCGACACTCGAGCCGCAGGCCGATTGGAACCAGCTGTATATCGACGGCGAGTGGCGCGACGCCACCGGCGGCGAGACGATCCCCGTGGAGAACCCGGCGAAACAGGAAGTGTTTACGGAAGTACCGGCGGGGACCGAAGCGGACGTCGACGCCGCCTACGAGGCGGCCGAGGCGGCCCAGTCCGACTGGGCGGCGACCCCTCGAGCGGAGCGCAACGAGATCGTCCAGAATCTGCTGGACGAACTCAACGCGCGCTTCGAGGAGATCGCCGGCCTGCTCGCGACCGAGGCCGGCACCCCGGGCTATCGCGCTATGGGCGAGTTCGCCACTGCGACCGGCGACGTCGAGATGTCCCTGGAGTTAGAGCCGCCGGCGGAGGAGGTCCGCCCCTCCCCGTCGGTCGACGACAAGGACAACCACATCGTCTACGAGCCGGTCGGCGTCGTCGGCGTCATCTCGCCGTGGAACTTCCCGCTGCATCTCTCCCTGCGGGCCGTTGCGCCCGCGATCGCGCTGGGCAACACCGTCGTCCTGAAGCCGGCGACGGACACGCCGATCACCGGCGGGCTGCTCATCGCGAAACTCTGCGAGGCCGCGGGCGTCCCCGACGGCGTCGTCAACGTCGTCACCGGCCGCGGCTCGGAGATCGGCGACCGGATCGCCAACCACCCGACGCCGCGGGTCGTCTCCTTTACCGGCTCGACGTCCGTCGGCAAGGGCGTCGCCGAGCAGGCCGGCAAGAACCTCGCGCTGCCGGCCCTCGAACTCGGCGGGAACGCCCCCTTCATCGTCACCGACGACGTCGACCTCGAGCGGGCCGCCCGCGCCGGCGCGTTCGGGTCGTTCTTCCATCAGGGGCAGGTCTGTATCTCGATCAACCGCCATCTGGTCCACGAGTCGGTCTACGACGAGTACGTCGACCTGCTGGTCGACCACGCCGAGTCGCTCGTCATCGGCGATCCCTCCGAGAACGAGGACGTCACCTTCGGCCCGGTGCAAAACGAGACCCAGCGCGACGACTTAGTCGAGTTCATCGAGGGATCGCTCGAGGACGGCGCGACCCTCGAGACCGGCGGCGAGGCCGACGGGCTGTTCGTCGAGCCGACGGTGCTGTCGGACTGTACCAACGACATGCCGACGGCCTGTAACGAACACTTCGGTCCGGTCGCGCCGGTCATTCCGTTCTCGGACGACGACGAGGCCATCGAACTGGCGAACGACACCGAGTACGGCCTCTCGGCGTCGGTCTTCTGCGAGGACGCCGAGCGGGCTCGCGACCTCGCCGACCGCGTCGAGGCCGGGATGGTTCACATCAACGACCAGCCGATCAACGAGGACCACAACGCGCCCTTCGGCGGCGTCAAGCAGTCCGGCCTCGGACGCTACCACGGCGAGTGGATCACGCAGGAACTCACCGAGCCCAAGTGGATCTCCGTGCAGGGCGAGGAACGGGATTACTTCGTCTTCGAGTAGCGCCCGAAACCGGGCGGAGGCGCCCGTTGCGTTCCAGTTCGGCTCGAGGCGGTCGTTCGCTGGCGCTCCTTATCGACCCCGTTCTTCCACCTGAAGCGTGTACGCCCCGCTGCCGCTGTCAGCGTGGACCTGAATCCCGAACGACTCGTCGCCCTCGAGGGCGAGCGTGAGCGATGGGCTCGTCCCCGCACCCGCGGCCGCCTCGTCGTGGCTCCATCTAGTGGGTCTACTGCCGTCGGTGGTTACGTAGAGGTCGAAGTCGCCCCGAGCGGGGCCCTCGAGATCGATCGTGATCGAGCAGGGGTCGTCGGTGCGAAGCGAATAGCCGTACCGTTTGCTCTCGCCCCACCAGCCGCTGCCGTCGAGGGAGCCGCTCGCGCTCGCTGTAACCGTCTCGTCGCCGCAGTTGCCGGTGTCGGATTCGGGCTCGTCCTCGCTGCCGCCGTCGCCGTCGTCCCCGAAGGGGTCCGTTTCGACGGCGGCGGCCGCGTCGACCCGACCGTACCCCTGCTGGTCGTCCGCGAGGCCGACGTCGACGGCCGTCTCGCGGAGATGATCGCGGAGTTGTGATCGCGAGAGGTCGGGATGGGCCGACAGCGCGAGGCCGGCGACGCCGGCGACGACCGGGGTCGCCATCGACGTGCCGGACATCCGGCCGTAGTCGCCGCCGGTCGTACTCGAGACGATGCGGCTGCCCGGCGCGGCCAGTTCGATCTCGGGGCCGGTGTTGGAGAAGGAGGCGATCGAATCGTCGTCGTCGACGGCGGCAACGGCGACGACGCTGTCCTCGGCGGCCGGCGAGTAGACCCGGTCGCTGCCGTCGTTGCCGGCGGCAGCGACCAGCAGGACGCCCCGATCGGCCGCGTACTCACAGGCCGCGGTCAGGGTCCGGTAGGAGCCGTCGACGCCCAGCGAGAGGGTGACGACGTCCGCGTCGGCGTCGGCGGCCCACTGGATTGCGTCGGCGATGTCCGACAGCGAGCCGACGCCGTCCGCATCGAGTGCCCGGAGCGACAGGAGAGAGCAGTCGCTGATCCCCGCGTGGCCAGTGCCGTCGTCGGTCCCGCCGGCGGCGATACCGCCGACGTGGGTGCCGTGGTCCCCGCCGCGGCCGGGGTAGGGATCATCGTCGCCGTTCAGGAAGTCCCTGCCGATCCGCTCGTCCATGGTCTCCTCGAGCGCCGGGTGATCGTACTGGATCCCCTGATCGACGACCGCGATGACGACGTCCTCGTCCCCACGGGTCGTCTCCCAGGCCCGCTCGCAGCCGATCAGTTCGGGGGCGTACTGATAGCCGTAGTAGGGGTCGTTGGGCTCGAGCAGCGACTGGAGTGTCGCGTTGGGTTCGGCGTACTCGACCGCCGGCGAGGCAGTGACCGCGTCGATGAACTGCTCGCGGGCACGGTCGGGGGCCGCAGACGGGAACTCGACGACGGCGTAGCGGATCGTCTCGTTGGTATGGACCACCTCGGCGTCGCCGGGGATGGCACTGCGTGCCTCGGCGGCGACGTCGTCGGCACCCGCCGAGATGCCGAGGAGTATCTCGTCCGTCCGCGGTCCGGGATCGCGACCCGGCGTCGCGCTCGTGACGGTACTCGAGCCGAGCAGGCCGGCGAGCCCGATCGCGCCGGTGCCGGACAGGATCGACCGGCGGTCGTAGGTCGGCTCTGCGGTGTCGTCCGGGGGACCGTTCGGTGTCATGGGACGACAGTCATCACTCCCTGAAATTAGTAAACTCTTATCGAACTTCGTCTGATTTATTCTCGAAATAACCGCGGCGATAATGATTGGATGAAATAATATCTGCTAATAGTGATCGAATATATGAAGTCGGCCGGTTACGGGAACCGACCGGCACGCGAGAAACGCCGTCGCGGTTTCGACGGACTCCGACCGGTCAGCGGCCGGTCTCGATCGGTGACGTCGAACGGCGTTCTGATCGCGGTTCCGTCCTGAGCGGCTCTATTTGCCCAGTTCTTCGACGCCAACCGTGTAGGAACCGCTGCCGCTGTATCGCCTGACGAGGATGCCGAACTCCTCGTCGCCGCTGAGGTCCACGTCGATCGATTCGCTCGAGTCGTTGCTGGCCGACCGTTTATCGTAGTCCTGCCGCGTTGGCGTCCGTCCGTCGAGAGTCAGGTAGAGATCGAAGTCCGCACTCGCCGGCCCCTCGAGGGTGACGGTAGCGCTGCAGGGGTTCGCCGTCTTGAGTGTGTAGGTGTAGGTGTCGCTCGGATTGCCCCACCAGCCACCGCTGAGTTGGCCGTCCTTACTGGCCGTGTTCACTTCGTCGCCACAGTCGCCGGGCTCGGGGTCCGGATCCGGATCGGGAGTCGTCCCGGGTTCGGTGGTGACGGCGTTCGCGGCGTCGACGCGACCGTTTCCTTGTTCGGTAGCGTCCAGACCGATGTCGACGGCCGTCTCGTGGAGGTGTGTCCGCAACTCGTCGTTCGAGAGGGACGGCCAGGCCGACAGCGTCAGTCCGGCGACGCCGGCGACGACCGGCGACGCCATCGAGGTGCCGCTGAAGGTGTCGTAGTCGTCGAAGGGGATCGACGAGAGGACGTTACCGCCGGGTGCGGCCAGTTCGATCTCCGGGCCGACGTTCGAGAAGTCCGACAGCGTTTCGCCCTCGTCGAGCGAGGAGACGGCCAGCACGGTGTCGTAGGCGGCCGGATACGAGACGGGGCTGCCGGAATCGTTGCCAGCAGCCGCAACGAGCAACGAGCCCTGCGATTGTGCGTACTCACAGGCCTGTCGCATGAGATTCGTCGCATCGCCGCCACCGAGGGACATGTTGATGATATCGGCACCCTGATCGGCCGACCACTGGACCGCGTCGGCGATGTCCGAGAGCGACCCGCCGCCACCGGACCCGAGCGCGCGGGCCGAGAGGAGCGAACAGTTCGAAATGCCGGCATGGCCCGTTCCGTTGTCGGTACCGCCGCCGGCGATTCCGCCGACGTGCGTCCCGTGGTTCTCGCTCGCGTCTGCCGGATACGGATCACCGTCGCCGTCGACGAAGTCCTTGCCGTTGTTCGAGACGCTGTCGTCCATGTTTTCCGCGAGATCCGGGTGATCGTACTGGATTCCCTGATCGACGATCGCGATCGTCACGTTCGGATCGCCGAGGGTCTCCTCCCAGGCTTCCTCACAGTTGACCTGCTGTGGCGCGTACTGACTCCCGAAGCTCGGGTCGTTCGGCGTGTACAGTGGCGATGCACTCCCTCGTGCGTCTGTCGTCTCGTCGTCGGTTCCCGACCCGAGCGGCTCGGCCTCGAGTGCGTGATACGTGACGTTGTCCTCCGTGTACTGTACCTCGTTGACGTCCATGAGGTTTCGCTGGACGTTTTCCTTGGCCTGTATGGAGGCTTCGTCGGCTATCTCTACCGACGCGTAGCCGAGCGTTTCGTTCGTGTGTACGATGGTCGCGTTGCTCGGGAGTTTCGGATCGACTGCCGCTTCGATGTCCGATACGTCGGCATCGACACCGACGATCAGTTCGTCTTTTTTCGGCCCCGGTTCACGACCCGGCGTTGCGGACGTAATGCCGCTGAGACCGAGAATCGCACCGAACGAACCGGCTGCTTCGAGGACCGATCGTCGATTCACGCCAGAGTAGTTATCTTCTGTCATGACGCAACTGATGAGATTACACTCTTCCACTAAATGATTTTTAAATCTATTAGGAGTTAATATAAATTATAAATATACTAATACCACTTCTCATGAGGGAGTTATTACTGGTAGAAACCACCATCGCGGTCCGTTTGTCTCGCCGTTGTGGAAGATTATAAACTCAATCGGAATTTATCTATGGTGGAAGAGGAGTGTATTTTTCGCCCGTTCACGATCTCGAACCGATCGCGATCGGGACGCCGCTCGAGTCGATGGGAATAGCGGCGACGGTTGCGTTTCGCCACACCTATCTCCAGGCACGGGAAAGAGCGGGCAACTGACTATGTTCGACCGCGTTCGTACCCGTCTCGCGCCCGATACCGAAACCGAGCCGACGGTCGGGCTGTTCGTCGACGGGCCGAACGTCTTCCGCGACGAGTTCGACGTCGATCTCGACGACCTCCGGGACGCCGCCGGCGAACTCGGCCGCGTCGGCGTCATCCGTCTCTACCTCGACGAACACGCGACACCCGGCCTCATTCAGGCCGCGGAAGCCCGCGGCTTCGAAGTGATCGTCACCAGCGGCGACGTCGACGTCAAACTCGCGGTCGACGCGACCGCACTGGCCGGCGACGCTACGATCGACCGGCTCGCGATCGCCTCACGCGATACCGACTTTAAACCCGTCCTCGAACACGCGGGTACCCGCGGCGTCAAAACGTACGCGATCGCGCCGGGGTCGTACGGCCGCTCGGATGCGCTGCGAAACGCGGCCGACGAGGCCGTCACGCTCGAGCCGGACGGTTAGCCGCTGTACGAGCTTTCGCCGACGACCTCAACGAGGTCGCCCTCGCCCGTTGCCGTGGTCTCGTCGAAGTCGGTCACGCGAACACGGACTTGCTTCTCGACGGTCTCGGGTCCGGCTCCCTCGACGAGCAGTTCGGTGTCGCCGATGTAGGCCCGTCCCGCCGAGCCGTTGGTCTCGGAGATGAAGACGTCTATTTCGCTCCCTACCTCGAGGGAGGGTCGGTTCGCCCGGAACGTCCAGCCTGTGAGGTACTTTCCGAAGATGCTCATACGCGTGCCACCTCCTCGCTCTCGCGGTCGATCAGGTATTCGCGGCCGAAGCCGGTCAGCGCCGCGACGATGAACACCGCCACCAGTAGCCAGCCCTGGAAGACGTAGGGGACGACGTCGATCGGCGTGACGAGCATCGACTGTTCGAACCAGCTGTAGTCGTCGGGCAGTTGTTGCATCGCCGAGTAGCCGGCCAGCACCCCGCCCGACCACGGGAAGATGTAGCCCATGGCCGCGGTCTGGCCGTCTAAGATGTTCGCCCGGCGGTAGCCGTTCAGGTTGAACCGCTCGCCGATCTTCGAGATGTAGGGGCCGATCGCGACCTCGGCCGCGGTGTTGATCGTGATGATCGCGTTGATCAGCGCCGCGGTCCCGACCATCGTCAACTCGGCGTTGCGGACGTTCGTCGCGAGGTTCTCGATCGACCACTCGAGCAACACGTCGAAGGCCCCGCCGCGGATCATGATCTGGGCCGCGCCGATGATCAGCAAGACGAGGATCGAGAGTTCGAGGAAGCCGGCGACGCCGTTCATCAGGCTGCCGCCGACGCCGACAGCGTCGGGGTCCTCGACGATCGTCAGGATCGGCAGGGACTCGAGCGGACCGGCCAGCGGCGCATCCTGTGGGGCGTTGAACATGACGATGTCGCCGAGGCCCGCGAGGCCGAAGACGAGGTTGAAGGCGACGGCGACGACGATCCCCCACGAGATCGCCTCGACGATGTGTCGGCCGGCGATCGCCGTCCCGATCACGGCGGCCATCGAGATGACGTGAACCAGTCCGATCGCGTCGCTCTCCTCGAGGAAGATCTCCTGAGCCTGTGCGCCGACCTCGATGCCGTCCATCGCACCGCCGGCGACGACGTAGCCGAGGAAGGCGAGGACGGCAGCGATGATGACGTATTTGAACCGGGAGGCGACGACGCCCCCGATGTCGGCGTCCTGGGTGACAGCGCTAACGATCGTGGTGTCACTGACGGGCGCTAAGTTGTCACCGAAGATCGCCCCCGAGAGGATCGCACCGAACAGGAGGACGGGGTTCGCACCGAGCAACACGCCGGCCGGGAAAAAGAGGCCGACGAACGCGATGCTTGCACCGTAGCCAGTCCCGATCCCCGTCGTGAAGACGGCCGCGAGGACGAACGTGATCGCGGGGAACAGCGCCGCGCCGACGCCGGCAGTGTCGGCCAACCAGACGAGTCCGCCGACGAAGCCGCCGTCCTGTAGGAGCTGGGCGAACATACCGGCCCAGATCCACGCGACGATCGCCGTCACCGCGACGGGCTGGGTCATCCCCTCGAAGATCGTGTTGGCGTAGTGCTTCCAGTCGCCTCGGGCGAAGAACATCCCGACGATGAGCCCGACCAGGATGCCCACGATGAGTCCGCCGGTATCGCCGATCCGCCAGAGGGCAGTCTGGACGATAGCCCAGACGATGAAGAAGGCGATCGGGAACGCACTCATCCCGCGGCCGCCGTAGAACTCGACTGTGGGGCCGCCGCTGTCGGGCTGTGTGAACTGGTCGGTCGGTTCGTCGCCAGCCTCACTCATATGTGATCACTCATATTGCCACGCGGTCGTAGTATTGACATCAGTCATAATAACTATTTCTGACAGTATTGGATTCGTGGTTCTCGTCGGTCGCTATCGATCCTTCTGGCAGTACGCGCGAGGTCTATCATTTAGCTATCGGTTCCCGACGACGGCGTCGGGGATGGAGCTGGTCGGCAAACTCCCGGTCATAGGCCCACAGCGGCCGATGACGGTCGATACGGGTTGATAATGACAGTCCACTCCCGGGCGGTCCGAACCCGGTGACTTTTCGGGCGCGGCCCGCCCAGCCACGCGTATGATCGACGACCGGCCGGTGCTGGACGACCACCTCCACCTCGACCCGGACAACAATCGGGGCATCGACGCCGTCCGCGACTTCGCCCGCGTCGGCGGCACCCACCTGCTCGTGGTGAACAAACCCTCCTGGCATCTCGGCGTCGAGGCCGAGACCGGTGCGGACTTCCGCGAGGTCTTCGAACGCACCATCGACATCGTCGAGGCGGCCTCGAGCGAACTCGAGGGCCGGGCCTGGCCCGTCCTCGGGGTCCATCCGGGCCTCATCTCGCGGCTGATCGACGAGCGCGGCTTTGCGCCCGACGAGGCCCGCGATCTCATGCAGGCCGGCATCGACGTGGCGGCGGAGTACGTCGAAGCGGGCGACGCGCTGGCGCTGAAGTCCGGCCGCCCCCACTACGAGGTCGACGACGACGTCTGGGCGGCCTCGAACGACGTCATGCGCCGGGCGTTCGACCACGGTGCCGCCCTCGAGTGTGCAGTCCAGCTCCACGCCGAGGCCAGCGAGGACATGACCGAGGTGGCCGACTGGGCCGAGGCGGCCGGAATGGAGCCCCACCGGGTCGTCAAACACTACGCGAGCGGCCGCCTCGAGGGACCGACGCCGAGCGTGATGAGCGACAAGGATCGGCTCGAGACGGCCGCCGAGCGGGGCGAGCCGTTCCTGATGGAGACCGATTACATCGACGACCCCGACCGGCCGGGCGCAGTGTTGGGTCCCAAGACGGTCCCCCGGCGGGTCCGCTGGCTGCTCGAGAACGGGTACGACGAGGCGGTCGAGATCGCACACGTCGAGACGCCGAAGGCTGTCTACGGGATCGATACCGAAGCGACGCTCGAGTGAGAACGGGTAATTCCTTCTTACCGTCGAACGCCCGCTCTATCCGACGAGCTGAAACGGCACCTGCCGTCTCATGAGCGGCTGTAAAAGCGTTTTAGCCGATCATCATGCCGGTCCAAACATTCACTTTCGGCGGCTAGTGTAGAGAAAGGCATTTCAAGCGGCCGGTGTAGGTGTCTGTATGAGCAATCCCCCGACCGAGTTCTACTCGGAGGAACGCTGGCAGAACTGGATCGGTCGCATCAAAGACGAAGACATCGATCCGGAAGACGAAGACTCGGCTCGACTCCTGCTCAACCTGCAGGACGACACGGCGATCGCGATCGCGAAGATCGTCGCCGCCTACGACGACGGCGAACTCGAGGGGGAGGACGCCCTCGCGGAGATCGAGGACGTCCGCGAGATCGTCCTCGGCGAGGTCGACATCGAGGACGAGGAGAAACTGATCCTGGTCGACGGCGTCCAGACGAGTCTGGTCTGTGTCTTCTTCGCGGCCGAGGAGTACGTCGCCAACGGGCCGGCCGAGGACGGCAGCGTCGGGGACTATCTTGGCGCGGCGGCCGACGCCGAGGCCGAAGAGGATCTCGACGCGGCGCTTGGCTACGCCGCCCAGGCAGGGACGCTCATCATCGACGGCGAGGAACTCGACATGGGGGTCGCGGAAGACCTCGAGTACGGCCTCGTCACGGAGTGGATCAACGGCCTCGACAGCCTCCAGAGCGCGATGAGCGACCCGGAAGTCGTCGAGGAAGACGAGTAGGACGGGGTCTCGTTTTCGCCGCGTCGGGCCACCAGACGTTTAACCGCCGGTGACTATCCATCGTTATGAGACGGCGGTACGGCGAGCGCGCAGTGACGGTGCAGATCGGAGCCATACTCTTGCTCGCGATCGTTTTCACTGCGCTCGCGCTCTATCAGGTCAACGCCGTGCCCGCCGAGAATCAGGCGATCGAGAGCGAACACAACCAGCAGGTTCACGGCGAACTACAGGACCTGCGAAACGCCGTCCGGAACGTCGGCACCGGTGGCGGCACCCGATCAGTGTCGATCACGCTCGGGACCTCCTATCCCGCACGGACTTTTTTGACGAACCCACCGGATCCGACGGGAACCCTCGAGACGACCGAACGGGCGAACGTAACCATTGCGAACGCTACCTACGAGGGTTCGGCCGACGATTACGACGGCGATCCGTCCAATCTGACCGGGCGTCACGAAACGACGACGGTCGCGTACCACCCCGACTACAACGAGTATCGGACCGCACCCACAACTCGAATCGAACACGGATTCGCGTTCGACGAGTACGACGACGCGGCGGTCCCGGTGACTGAACAGGGACTCCTCGAGAACGGAACGATCAGGCTCGTCGTCCTCGAGGGGTCGCTTTCGACGACGGGACGGAATACCGTCTCGCTCGATCCGACGTCGGTTAGCGGGCCGAGCGATGAGATTCCGATCCGATCCGACGGAGGGAATATCACGCTCACCCTGCCGACACAGACTCCGAGCGTCTGGAACGAGACGATCGGGGCCTCCTTCGAGGCCGGTGAGAGCAACGCTCGAATCGTCGGCACGGGGCCGGAATCGGTTCGGATTGAACTGGCCGACGATGGTGATTACGCCCTGCAGTTGGCTCGAGTCTCGATCGACGGCTCGGGGGGAGCCGATCCGAGGTACGATGTACAGCGGGCCGATTCGGACGGGGAGTCAACCGCGGAATCCGGTCAGTTCGACGTGAACTGGGACGGCGACGCCCCGACGAACGTCACCATCAGCGGCGACGACTCCGTCACGCTGGGCATGCGTGCGACCGACGACGCCGCGGCCGTCAGCGGCGCGAGCGTCTCGTACGCGGTCAGCGACCCCGACGGCGTCGTCGCCGACTTCGACGGGACGGGAACGACGGATGCGACCGGTCGGAATCGGACGGCGCTGACACTCGAGTCGTCCGCCGTCGCCGACGACGGCTCACCGGTCACGGTCTACGCCTCGAGCGGGGGCGCGGGCGATCGTCACGAGTTGACCGTACACCGGGAGTCGAGCGGACTCCCCGACGGCAGCGTCGCGTATCACGACGAGAACGGCAACGGCGAGTACGACGTCGGCGAACCGACGTACGCGGAGAGCGACCTCGAGACCGTCGACGTGGCCGGTTCGCTGGTCGTTGCGGAGGACGCGTTCTCCGCGAACGGAATGGACATCACTGCCGAACGACTCACCGTGGCGGACGGCGTTCGACTGAGAACGCAGTACGGTGGGATCCAGTTGACGACGACGAGCGGCGAGGTGACCGTCGGCGGAACGCTCGATACCACTGACGGAGGGGGTCAATCCGTAACGATCGATTCGGCCGGGGAGACGGCCCTTTCCGACGGGACAATCCGTTCGAGCGGCGAGATCACGGTCGACTCGGTCGGGGCCGTCGTCGCCGACGACGCTACGCTCGACGCCACCGCCGCCAGCTACGGTTCGATCACGGTCACCGGTGACGACAGTATCGCGCTGCGACGCGCGAGCGTGACGACACAGGGCGGGATATCGGTCACTGGCGGGATGTCGGTCGACGCAGCGGCCGCCGCGTTCGAATCGACCGGCGTCGGTCAGGAGATCGCACTCGAGTCGAACGACGATATGACACTCGATCGGGTCGCGATCGATGTGGGACCGTACGGAACGATGACCGGGTCCCTTAACAAGGGGCGGAATACCCTCTTCGTCGACGGTTCCGAATTCCGGCGGGACGGGTACGCGGGTACCTTCACGTACTCGCCGAACGGCATCGACGTAATCGGCGATCCCGCAGTCGGCTCGACTTCGAAATAACGCTGCCGCGGCGTATCGGTTCGTGTGCCGTCACCGGCGACGAGCGATGGGATTCGTCTGCTCACGCTACATCGACGATCGTCGAAACGACGAACGACAATATCTTGTACCGTCACCTACATTGAGAAAGTATGACTGCAGTCGGCATCGACGCCGTCGAGATCTGGACGGGTAACCTCAAACTCGACCTTCCGGGCACGTTCGCCCCTGAGAAGGGCGAAGATCCGGAAAAGTACACGAAAGGACTCGGACTGAACGCCAGTTCCTTCCCCGACAGTTACGAGGACATCGTCACGATGGGGGCCAACGCCGCTCACCGGCTAATGGAGCGCAAAGGCCTCGAGCCCGACGATATCGGCCGCATCGACGTCGCGACCGAGAGCGCCTTCGACAACTCGAAGCCGGTTTCGACGTACGTCGCTGGCTGCCTCGAGCAGGTCTACGAGGGCGACTTCCACCACGCGAACAAGGGCGAGCGCAAGTTCGCCTGTATCGCGGGGACCCAGAGCCTGGACGACGCGTACAACTGGATCCGAGCGGGCCGCAACCGCGGCCGCTCGGCGCTGGTCATCGCGACCGACACGGCGCTGTACGCCCGCGGTGACGACGGGGAGGCGACACAGGGTGCCGGTGCCGTCGCGATGCTCATCAGCGAGGATCCGAACCTCGTCGAACTCTCCGCCGAGCAGGGCTACGGCTCGGCCGACGAGACGGACTTCTTAAAGCCGAACCAGCAGTTCCCGAGCGTCGACGGCAAACGCTCCGTGCAGGTCTATCTCGCCCGGATGCGCGAGGCCCTCGAGGACTTCGAGAGCGTCGCCGGCGAGGTCCACGAGGAGGACTTCGCCTACGCGCCGTTCCACACCCCCTTCCCGGGCATGGTCCGGAAGGCCGCCCTGCTCGCGTTCCGTCACGTCACGCGGAACACGGCGGTCGAGGACGAACTGGCCGAGGAAATCGGTCGTCAGCCCCGCCCCGAGGCGTTCGACTCCGACGACGAGTACCGTGATGCGCTCCGGGAGTACATGGACGCGCTCAAAGACACCGACCGCTACGCCGAGTGGTACGACGCCACGATCGATCCGACGCTGACGATCTCCCGCGAGGTCGGCAACTGGTACACCGGCTCGGTCCACGTCGCCCGCGCGAGCGCGCTCAAACACGCACTCGAGAACGACCGCGAAATGGTCGGCGAGAAGTTGCTCATCGGGTCCTACGGCAGCGGTGCGCAGGCGGAGATCCACTCCGAGACGGTCCGGGACGGCTGGGTCGAGGAGATCGAGGCGCTGAACATCGACGAACAGCTCTCCGACCGCTACGAGATGTCGTGGGACGACTACGAGGAGATCCACGACGCCCACAACCACGAGATGGACGTCGACGTCGAGGAGTTTACGACCCCCGACGAAGAGTTCGTCTTCGACGGCTGGGGTCGGATGGGCGAGCGGAAGTACCGATACGTCGAGTAGCAAGTCCCGGTACGTGGAGGAGGCGGCGGTTCCGACGCCGCTCGGACGTCGTATCAGCAGACTAATCTGACGGGCTGTGACATATCCGTCTATGTCCGACAGGCCCGATCCCCCGAACTGGCTCGTCGAGCGGCCGGGATTGACCGCGCTCGCACTGGCGAGTTCCCTGCTCGCACTGGTCGTTCTCCTGCCGTATCTCCAGTACGTCCTCTTCGGCGTCGTTCTCGCGTACATCCTGTTGCCGGTTCAGCGACGCCTCGAGGCCTACGTCAGGCCGACGATCGCGGCGCTTGCGGTCGTGGCGGCGACCCTGCTCGTCGTGTTGTTGCCCCTGATCTATGTCCTCTCGCTCGCTGTCGGCCAGTCGCTCCGACTCGTCCGGTCGATCAGGCAAGGCGAGATCGACGTCGAGATGATCGAGTCCATGCTCGAGAGCAATGGGTATGCCGTCGATCTCGTCGCGCTGTACGAGTCGAACCAGGACCGGATCGCGACGGCCGTTCAGGAGGTCACGAACGGGGCGATCGCACTCTTGGGCAGTCTGCCGAGTATGTTCATCGGGCTGACTGTCACGCTGTTCGTCCTCTTTGCCCTGTTGCGTGACGGGGAGCGGCTTGTCTCGTGGCTCCGGTGGGTGTTGCCGATCGAGGACGACGTCCTCGACGAACTCGAGGCCGGGCTGGACCGGCTGATGTGGGCCTCGGTCGTCGGAAACGTCGCCGTCGCAGCCATTCAGTCGGTGATGCTCGGCGTCGGACTGCTGATCGCCGGTGTTCCGGCCGTTATCTTCCTGACTGTCGCGACGTTCATCCTGACGCTGCTTCCGTTGGTCGGGGCCTTCGGGATCTGGATCCCGGCGACCCTCTATCTGGTCGCGATGGGGCGACTGAGCGCCGGCGTCGCGATGTTCGTCTACGGGTTGGTCGTCACGTTCTCGGATTCGTACCTCCGGCCCGCGCTGATCGGCCGGTCCAGTGCCTTCAACTCCGCGATCGTGGTCGTCGGCATCTTCGGCGGCCTCATCGTCTTCGGTGCCGTGGGCCTTTTCATCGGACCCGTCGTCCTCGGCGGGGCGAAACTCACGCTCGACTGCTTCGCGCGCGCCCGAACGGACGACCCCATCGACGGGGCAGCTCCCGACGCCGGCGGGCTAGTCACCGACTCCGAGGGGGAAGCCGACTCGAGCGGCGCGGACGACGATTCCTGATCGGTCGGCGGCCGATTCAGTCGTTCTTCCAGTCGCCCGGCTCGACGCCGTGGATTTCGCCTTTCGCCTCCCGTTCGTCGGGCCACAGACCGATCGCGAACGCGGCCGCGAAAAACACGACGAGGACGGCCGCGACGAGCGCGCCGTGGACTCCAGGCAGTTCGGCGGCCTCGGTCCATTGCTGTTCCGGGGTAAACAGCGTGACCTTGAACGCCCAGCCGACGCCAGCCACCGCAAAGAGGAGCCCGTACACGCGCCGTATCCGGCGTGAGAGTGCCTCTCGAGTCGAAACCTTGAACGTCGGCCGGCGAAGGTCGTCGCTCAGTTCCTCGCGCCAGGCGGGGTGTTCGGTGCCGGTCGGCTCCAGAGCGTTCGCGAACACGTTCTCCTGGACGAACCGGACGCGGGCGCGCCAGTGATCGTAAAAGCGGTACCGACGCACCTCGTAACAGAGGAAGATCGAGAGGACGAGAACCCCGATCAGGAGCAGGAACGCGGGCATGTTCCGGCTCGAGTACACGATCGAGAGGAGGGCGGCAAGCAGCGTGATCGCCCAGTCGGTCGTGCGATCGATCCGGTCCTGTGCGCTGTTGGCCTGACTGACCTCGCCGCGGTAGAAATGCGGGAGGACCGCGAGCAGGGAGTCGGTGTCGCTGGCCGCCGTTGCACCGATCGCCTGATCGTCGCGCTCGAGCGGGCCGCCTCCGTCGGCGTCGTCGCTGTCGGTCATGGCACCTCTCGACAGCACCGCCGCGT
>NZ_JBGUBA010000018.1:0-37674 GCF_041821105.1 Natrinema sp. H-ect1
TGGCATCTCAGCGAAGCGTACGCGATTCACGCCCGCCGTAAACGGCGGGATTCTCTCGCTGTATCAAGATAGTTCGCAAGCGTTTGACTCCCAGTGAATCGTGCCAACGGACACCTAGTTTCCGTCGCGGAACGAAAAGAAACATCTTCACGTCCCCCGTGCAAACGTCACGTTCCCCCACGAATCCGACGGACTCACCCGCCGGGTTTAAGGAAACCAAATACGAATAAATACCTATGTCATCCATCGAACTCACACCCAGCCAGAAGAAAATCCTCCGCGCGCTCACGAACCTCCACAAAGAGTCCGAAGATGCCATCAAAGGCGAGGACATCGCGGAACAAGTCGACCGTAACCCCGGCACGATCCGTAACCAGATGCAGAGTCTCAAAGCCCTCCAGCTCGTCGAGGGTGTACCGGGGCCGAAAGGTGGCTACAAGCCCACTGCAGCCGCCTACGAGGCACTCGAGATCCAGCAGATGGACGAGCCCGCCGCGGTCCCGATGCAACACGAGGGCGAACCAGTCGACGCCACCATCATCGAGGAAATCGACCTCTCGAGCGTTCACCACCCCGAACTCTGCCGGGCCGAGATCCACATTCAGGGGACGCTGAGCGACATCCACGAGGACGATTCGGTCACCGTCGGTCCGACGCCGCTCTCGAAGCTGCTGATCGAGGGAACAGTCGACGGCAAGGACGACACGAACAACATCCTGATCCTGCGGATCGACGACATGGTCGCGCCCGCCGAGGAACCGGCCCACTGATCGGCACTCGACCGCCGTCTCTCCGTCCATCTAGCGTCTGCTCTCTCCGCCGTATCGGTTCGAAAACGGCTTTTTTCGCCCGCTCGAGCAGCGCCGAGTCGCGGCCGGCTCAGTCCGTCGCGTCGACCGGTTCGTCGCCGGTTTCGGCGGCGGCTGCCGGGATGTCGTCGACCGCAGCGACTGCGTCGCCCTCCTCGACGTCCATGACGGTCACGCCCATCGTGTTCCGGCTGACGGTCGAAATCTCGTCGACGCGGGTCCGAACGATCTGCCCGCGTTCGCTCATCAGCACGAGTTGGTCGTCGTCGGAGACGGCTTTGACGGCCGTCACGGGCCCGTTTCGCTCGCCGGTCTTGATGTCGATCAGGCCCTTGCCGTACCGCGACTGCGTGCTGTACTCCGAAAGCGGCGTCCGCTTGCCGTAGCCGTTCTCGGTCACTGTCAGCAGCGCCTGCTCGTCGCCTTCGTCGGTCGCGACAAGTCCCGCCACGGCGTCGCCGTCCTGCAGTTTGATGCCGTTGACGCCGCGGGCGTTCCGTCCCATCGCGCGGACCTCGTCCTCGTCGAAGCGGATCGTCATCCCGCCCTCGGTCGCGATGACCAGGTCCTGCGAGCCGTCGGTGACCTCGACGTCGACGAGTTCGTCGCCCGTCTCGAGATCGGCGGCGATGATCCCCGTCGAGCGGATGTTGTCGAACGCCTCGCCGGCGGTGCGTTTGACGTAGCCGTTCCGGGTGGCCATGGTCACGTACTCGTCGTCCTCGAGGGCGTCAGTGTCGACGATGGCCGTGATGTCCTCGCCGGGGTCGAGATCGAGGATGTTGACCGCGGATTTCCCGCGTGCCGTCCGGCCCATCTCGGGGATCTCGTAGGTCTTGAGCCGGTAGACCTCGCCCTGATTCGTAAAGCAGAGCAGGTAGTCGTGGGTGTTAGCCCGGAAGACCGTCGCGACGCGGTCGTCTTCCTTGACGTCCGCGCCGATGATGCCCTTGCCACCCCGGCCCTGGGGGTCGAACTGGTCGATCGGCATCCGCTTGACGTAGTCGTCTTCGGTCATGACGACGACGACCTCCTCCTCGGGGATGAGGTCCTCGTGGGTGACCGTCCCCTCGTCCTCGACGATCGAGGTCCGGCGGTCGTCGGCGTACTCGGCTTTGATCTCGCGGAGTTCGTCTTTGATGACCGCAAGCAGTTCGGCCTCGCTCTCGAGGATGGCGGTCAGGCGCTCGATCTCGGCCTGGACCTCCTCGTACTCCTCGTTGATCTCGGCGGCCTCCATCGAGGTGAGACTCCCCAGTTGCATCCGGACGATGTGGTCGGCCTGGTCCGCGGAGAAGTCGTAGGCGTCCTGGAGGTTCTCCTTTGCGTCCGACCGCGTCTCGCTGTTCTGGATCAGCTCGACCACGTCCTCGGCGTTCTCGACGGCCGTCAGCCGCCCCTCGAGGATGTGGGCGCGGTCCTCGGCCTCCGCGAGGTCGTACTCGCTGCGCCGGCGGACGACCTCGCGGCGGTGGGCGACGTACTCCTCTAACGTCTCCTTGAGCGAGAGGACCCGCGGCTGGCCGTCGACCAGCGCGAGGTTGATGACGCCGAAGGTCTTCTCGAGATGGTTCTCGAGCAGTTTGTTCTTGACGACCTCGGCGTTTGCCCCGCGGTTGAGTTCGACGACGATCCGGACGCCGTCGCGGTCGGACTCGTCGCGCAGGTCGGAGATCCCGTCGATCTCGCCCTCGTTGACGTCGTCGGCGATGCGCTCGACGAGGCGGGCCTTGTTGGCCTGGAACGGGAGTTCGGTGATGACGATCCGCTCACGCCCGTTCTTCCACTCCTCGACCTCGAACTCGGCCCGGACGCGGAGGCGGCCACGCCCGGTCTTGTAGGCGGAGTAGATCGCGTCGCGCCCGACGATGTTCGCGCCGGTCGGGAAGTCGGGGCCCTTGACGTGTTCCATCAGGTCTTCGACCGTCGCGTCGGGGTCGTCGATCAGTTCGATCGTCGCGTCGATCACCTCGCCGAGATTGTGCGGCGGGATGTTCGTCGACATCCCGACCGCGATCCCGGAGGACCCGTTGACGAGTAGGTTCGGGAACGCTGCCGGCAGGACGTCGGGTTCCTGCAGGCGGTCGTCGTAGTTCGCGGAGAAGTCGACGGTGTCTTTCTCGATGTCCGCGAGCAACTCCTCGGAGATGGGCGACATCCGAGCCTCGGTGTATCGCTGTGCGGCGGCCGGGTCGCCGTCCATCGAGCCGAAGTTCCCCTGGCCGTCGACCAGCGGATAACGCATCGAGAAGTCCTGGGACATCCGGACCAGCGTGTCGTAGATCGCGCTGTCGCCGTGGGGGTGGTAATCACCCATCGTCTCCCCGACGATCGAGGAGGACTTCCGGTGGCTCGAGCCGCTCGAGACCCCCATCTCGTGCATCGCATAGAGGATGCGCCGGTGGACGGGTTTCAGGCCGTCCTCGACGCGGGGGAGCGCACGGCCCGCGATGACGGACATCGCGTAGTCGATGTAGCTCTGCTCCATTTCGTCCTCGATGCGGACGTTCTCTACCGCTCGCGCCTCGATATCAGTCGGATCGGGTACGTCTGAACTCATGTCTTCATTTGGTTTCGTGGTGGTATCCGGTCAGCTTACAAGCACTGCATCCGTGAGAGCGTCCGCTCTGCGGACGCTCGAGCGGGCCGACGACCGACCCGGAGCGCGGCTTGCCGCGCGGCGGGGAGGGAGGAGTGCTTTTCATCGAAGTTTTACCGAGTGCGGTCGCGAAGCGACCGCACGCAGGGTAAAAGTTCGGGTCTAGATGTCGATCCACTCGGCTTCCGGCGCGTGTTCCTTGATGAACTGCTTGCGGGGTTCGACGGCGTCACCCATCAGGACGGAGAACATCTTGTCCGCCGCGGCCGCGTCCTCGATCGTGATCTGCTTGAGGATGCGGTTGTCCGGGTCCATCGTCGTATCCCAGAGCTGTTGGGGGTTCATCTCGCCGAGGCCCTTGAACCGCTGGACCTGCGAGGGGTTGCCGTCGCATTTCTCCGCGACGATCTCGTCGCGCTCGGCCTCGGTCATCGCGTCGTAGGTCTCGCCGCGATACCGGATCCGGTACAGCGGCGGCTGGGTCGCGTAGACGTAGCCACCCTCGAGCAGCGGGCGCATGTGCCGGTAGAAAAACGTCAGCAGGAGCGTCCGGATGTGAGCCCCGTCGACGTCGGCGTCGGTCGCCATGATGATCTTCTTGTACCGGACGTCCTCGATGTCGAACTCGTCGCCGATCCCCGCGCCGATGGCGGTGATCATGTTCCGGATCTCGTCGTTCTCGAGGATGCGATCGAGCCGGTGTTTCTCGACGTTGAGGATCTTCCCTTTGATCGGCAGGATGGCCTGAAAGTCGGGGTTGCGGGCCTGTTTCGCGCTGCCGCCGGCGGAGTCACCCTCAGCGATGAACAGTTCGGCCTCCTCCGGGTCTTTGGTCTGGCAGTCGGCCAGTTTCCCGGGCAGCGACGTGGACTCGAGAGCGGACTTGCGCCGCGTGAGTTCCTCGGCTTTCTGGGCGGCCATGCGGGCCTTGGCGGCCTCGACGGCCTTGTTGACGATCGACTCGGCGGTGTCGGGGTGTTCTTCGAAGTAGGTGCCAAGCCCCTCGTGCATCGCGCTCTCGACGATCCCTCGGACTTCGCTATTGCCGAGTTTGGTCTTCGTCTGGCCCTCGAACTGGGGGTCGGGGTGTTTGATCGAGATGACCGCCGTCAACCCCTCGCGGATGTCCTCGCCCGTGAGGTTGTTATCGAGGTCCGAGAGGAGGTCGTTCTCGTTGGCGTAGTCGTTGACACACCGCGTCAGTGCGGTTTTGAACCCGGTGAGGTGGGTCCCACCCTCGCGGGTGTTGATGTTGTTCGCGAAGGCGTGGATCGAGCCCTGCAGTTCCTCGGTGGCCTGCATCGCGACCTCGATCTGGATGCTCTGTTCCTCGTCCTCGAAGTAGATGACGTCCTCGTGCATCGCCGAGCGCGTCTCGTTCAGGTACTCGACGAACTCGCGGATGCCGCCGTCGTACTCGTAGGTCTCGGTGACCACGTCGCCGTCGTCGGTCTCCTCGCGCTCGTCGCGGAGCGTGATACGGACGCCCGAGTTGAGGAAGGCCAGCTCGCGGAGTCGGTTCGAGAGCGTCGAGAAGGACATCTCGCCAGTCTCGAAGATGCCAGTGTCGGGCCAGAACTGGATCTGCGTGCCGGTCTCCTCGTCGGGCTCCATGTCGCGGACCCGCTCCATGTCGCCGACGGGTTCGCCGCCTTCGAACGCGTGGCGGAAGACGCCGCCGTCGCGTTTGACTTCGGCCTCGAGTCGTTCGGAGAGGGCGTTGACGACGGAGACGCCGACGCCGTGGAGGCCGCCGGAGACCTGGTAGGACTTGTTGTCGAACTTGCCCCCGGCGTGGAGGACGGTCAGAATGACCTCGAGTGCAGGGCGGTCGTACTCCTCGTGTGTGTCGACGGGGATGCCGCGGCCGTCGTCGGCGACGCTCACCGAGCCGTCCTCGTGGATGGAGACGGTGATATCGTCGCAGTGGCCGGCCAGCGCCTCGTCGATCGAGTTGTCCACCACTTCGTAGACCAGATGGTGGAGTCCTCGAGAATCGGTAGAGCCGATGTACATCGCCGGTCGCTTTCGTACAGCCTCCAGGCCCTCTAAGACCTGAATCTGCCCGGCTCCGTACTCGCTTTCCTGGGACATGTAAAACCTGCTTTCGGATAGCGGTCCGGCCCTAATAAAAGTCACGTGTACGCGCGCGAGCGCGGATCCGGTGAATCGCGGCGGCGAAACTGAACCTGCCGTCGAAGCGGCTTAGATGACCGCGTCGAACTCCTCGTGGCCCTGAATGTCGACGCCCTCGCCGGTGACTTCCGCGAGGAAGACGCCGTTGCCCGAGCCGGTGTCGCGCTCAACGGCGCTTTTGATCGCGCGGGCCGCGACGGATTTCGCGTCCGCAAGCGAGAGGTCGTCCTCGTACTCCTGCTCGAGGAGGCCGTAGGCGAGTTGCATCCCGGAGCCGGTGACGGTGTAGTCGTCGGCCATGACGCCGCCGGCGGGGTCGATGCTGTAGACGTGACTGCCCTCGCTGTCGACGCCGCCGAGGATGGGGTTGATCGCCCGGAACGGGCCGCCGCGGGCGAAGTTACCCGCCAGCGTCGCCAGCGCCTCGATCGGCATCGGCTCGTCGCGCCGGGATTCATAGAGGTTGACCTCGGCTCGCAGCGTCGAGATGAACGACTGCGCGCCGCCGACGGAGCCGACCAGCGTCAGTGCGCCGGTCGGGTGGATCTGCTCGACCTTCTGGACGTTCTTGTTCGAGACGAACCGGCCGCCGAGGCTGGCGCGCATGTCCGTCGCGATGACGACACCCTCGTCGGTCGTGATGCCGATGGTCGTCGTCCCGGTCTTGTTGACCGTCTCGTCGTCGGTGCCGGCCGCTCCGCCGTTCGGCAGCGACCCCAGTTCGGGCTCGTACGGCGAGGGGTCGCCGTTGCCCTGCGAGAGCGGGTTATTCATCGCTTTCCTCCGTGTCGATCTCCGCGACGATCGACTCGAGGCGCTCGTCGTCGACCGTACTGAACGACTCGTCCTCGGTCGTGATCGTCGCGACGTCGACCGCTTCGGCCGCGACGGACTCCTCTTCGGGCTCGTTGAGCGCGCTGATGGCGAGTTCGATGCCGGCGTCGATGTCCAGGTCCTCGCGGTACTCCTCCTCGAGGTAGCCCTGGATGACGTCGCGGTCGCCGCCGACGGCGGCGGCCTGCCACTCGTAGTCGGTGCCGGAGGGGTCGGTCTCGAACAGCCGCGGCTGGCCGTCCTCGACGCCGCCGACCAGCAGCGCGACCCCGAACGGTCGCGCGCCGCCGGTCTGGGTGTACTCCTGGATGTGATCGGTGATCGATCGGGTCAGCGTCTCGACGCCGATGTCCTGACCGTAGCGGAGCTGTTCGCCCTGTGCGCGTCGCCGTGCGAGGTCGATCAGCTGGCGCGCGTCGGCGACGTGGCCGGCGCTTGCGACGCCGACGTGGTCGTCTGCCTTGTGGATCTTCTCGACGCTCGAGCGCTCCATGAGCGGCGAGCTGATCTGGCGGTTCGCGGCGAGGACGACGCCGTCGGGCGTTCGAACGCCGACGCTCGCGGTGCCGCGTTTGACGGCTTCGCGAGCGTACTCGACTTGGTAGAGGCGTCCGTCCGGGGAGAAGATGGTGATACCCCGGTCGTAGGCCTGCTGTTGGGATTGTCCTTGCATTTGGTCTTCACCTGTGGTAAGGGATAGAAATATATAGGCCTTCTTCTGAAGGCAACTTGGCCTGTATCGGCCGCTTCGACCCGGACTCCCAAGAAAGTGGTGCCAGCAGGGACTCGAGGGGGGCGGCCCGAGACGGGACCGATCGGCGGCGTCGGCCGACTCTCGAGAGACGACGTCTCGATCGGGTCGGCGGGCTGATCGGTCGGTGTCGGCGATCGCTGCCGCTCCGAGCCCGACGCCCTCGAGGTCGTCACGCTGGGTCGATCCGTCACGAATCGGTGAACATCGGATTACTCGAGTCGGCTTTGCGAGGGGTGGGCTGCTATCTCAAGCTTTCCGCTCAACCGGATCCCAATCGTTGCTTCGGGTACAGCATTCCGTGCGACAGTACACAGGTGCAATTCGTCCGGCCGCACCGACTCGAGCCCGCAGTCGCGTGGCCTCGAGGGTCGAACCACCTGCCGCTTTTCGGAACACAACCACACATGGAAGACCACAGTACCGCGGTCGACGTTGCTATCGAACCGTCGAACGAACCCATTTTCCACCGCGGACCCGGCCGCGTTGCTGCTCGCGAGATCGGGTCCGCCATCGGACCGCTCGAGCCGAATCGTGACCTTGAGTCGGGGGTCGAACGGGAACGACCACTCCTCGCCACGCGGGGTATCGCCCGGGGTGATCGCGCGTGAGCGAACAGACGGCCTCGACGTCAACGATCGTCGACGTCGTTCCCGGCGGCGAAGCGATACACGGGGCGCTCTACAGCTACGGACTTGGAATCCTGTTCGCAGCGAACGTGTTCGGCGCGGGATCGGTCTACATCCTCGCCGACACGGGTGCGAACTTCGCGTTCTCCCTCCTGTGGGTGCTGCCGCTCGCGTTCCTCATCGACATCGCACTACACGACATGAGCGCGCGACTTGCCGTCACCGACGAACCGCTGGCAGACTACATCGTCGACGTGCTGCCGGTCGGTGGCTCCGCGGTCGTCATCCTGATGTCGCTGATGTCCGGACTGTGGGCCGTCTCGAACTACGCCGTCGCGGGGGCCGCACTCGCCTGGCTCCTTCCGTGGATCGACAACGTGATCGTCGGCATCGTTCTCGCTGCGGGCGGTGGCCTCGCGATCGTCGAACTCAAAGTCTACGACCGCGTCGAAGCCGCGATCGCGGCCGCCGTCTTCGCCGTCTTCGGTTCGTACGGGCTCTTGCTCGTCGGGCTCGACGTTCCGTGGCAGTCGGTCGCCGGCGGGCTCGTACCGGTCCTCCAGACCGAGATCGGCTATCTCACGGCGGTCATCGCCCTGCTCGGGACGACCGTCTACTGGCCGAACTTCTTCATTCAGTCGAGCATCAAGCCGACGAAGGAGTGGGACGACATCTGGAAGTACCGACGGGACAACGCCGCCGGGATCGCGACGACCCTTACCATCGGGAGCTTCGTGATGGTCGTCTCGGCGATCACGCTCTCGCAAGGGGAGATGACGCTGACGGGACCCGGCGTCCCGCTGACGGAGATCCTCGGCGAGTTCGCCCTCGTCGTGTTCATCTTGGCCGCGTTCCTCGCGAGCATCACGTCGGCGACCGGGACCCTCTTCGGTGCGGGGTTCATGATCCCGCAGTCGCTCGGCCGGGACACGGTGTTCGGCGACGTCGCCTTCCGACGGACCGTCGTCTCGCTGATCGTCCTCTCGGCGATCGTCGCCCTCGCGATGCTAGTCTACACCGGCTTCGGACCCGTCGAAATGGCGATCATCATGCCGGCGGTCAACGGAGCTATCGGGCTTCCTCTGACCGTCTTCGCGCTCATCGGTGCCGTGAACAAGTACTACGACATTGAGTGGTACGAGAACCTCGGCTTCCTGGCCGCGGGGATCGTCTTGCTGATCGGGAGCCTGATGACGGTCCAGTCGCTCTACGAGACGATCGTGGGCATCCTCTGATGACGGTCGAGTGGATCGTCCGTCGCACAACGTCCGAAGCGACCCGGCGGAAGCCGCTGACGTATCGTTTTCGCCGAGCGTCGACCGCGCCTCGAGCCGGTAGCGATGCGTACTCGGCCGAGTCCGGACGTTCGCCTTCGCGAGAGTGTAACCAACTATTTGATCGATAGCTGACCCGAGCGGGCCGGGATCAGAAGAGTTAGTTCGAGCGCCACGGACCACTGGCTAGCCTCTCAGATGCTCGAGTTACCCTTCGGCCTCTCGCTGCTCTTGCTGCTCGCCTCGATCGCCTTCTTCTCGGGGATCGGCATCACCACCATCGGCCCGGGCGGCATCTTCGTGACGATCGCGCTGTACTCGCTGACGCCGTTGGCCTCGAGTCAGGTCGCCGGCACCGCCCACGCGACGTTCGTGGTCACGGGACTGGTCGGCAGCGCGGCCTACCTCCACTCCGGGGAGATGAACACCGGCGAGAGCCGTGCGATCGCGATCGTCCTCAGCGTCTCGAGCGTCGCCGGCGCGCTCGTCGGGTCGTACGTGAACGCGTTCGTCCCGCGATCGGTATTCGGCGCGTTGCTCGGCGGAGTCGCGATGGCCGTCGGTGGAATCATCCTCTATCGCGAGCGACGGGGATTCAGTCCGATCTATGACCTCGAGCCGCTGAGCGGAACCGGCCGGCTCGTCCTCGCGGGACTTGGGTTCGTCCTCGGGATCGCCAGCGGACTCCTCGGGATCGGTGGTCCCGTCCTCGCCGTCCCTGCCCTCGTCCTCGTTGGCGTCCCGATGTTGCTCGCCGTCGCCGTCGCACAGGTCCAGTCGATCTTCATCGCGACGTTCGCGGCCTCGGGGTATCTCCTGCAGGGGAACGTCCTCGTGCCGCTGGCCGTCGTCGTCGGCACGCCGTTGTTATTCGGGGTCGTCATCGGCTGGCGGGTCGCCCACGTCGTCGATCCCGAACGGCTGAAGGTCGCGCTGGGGGTCATCCTGCTGGGCGTCGGGCCCTACCTCGCGCTCTGAGACGGCCCTTGCCGGACCCAGACTGAAGGCGACGGGCGTCGACCCCACCATCCGTGGCCCGCATCCTCGTTCCCTTCGACGACTCCGAGCCCGCCCGCGACGCCCTCAGGTACGCCTTCGACCTGTTTCCCGACGACGACGTGACCGTGCTGGTCGTCGTCGACACCACGTCGCTGCCGTTCATCCCGAACACCGCCGCCGACGAGTCCAGCGACGAGTCCGAGGCGTTGCTCTCGGAGGCCGCTGTCCTGCTCGAGACCGCCGAGTCGATCGCTGCGGACCGCGGGGTCGAGATCGAAACGCGAACGCGACTGGGGACGCCGGCTCAGGAGGTCCTCGAGTACGCCGAGGCGGAGGCGATCGACCACATCGTTATGGGCAGCCACGGCCGCTCGGGCGTCGCGCGGATCCTGCTCGGCAGCGTCGCCGAAGTCGTGGTCAGACACTCGTCGGTGCCGGTCACCGTCGTCCGGTAGCGCCGCGGCGGGCGTCGGTTCCGGCCTCCGGCCTGCACACACGGGCAGCGCCCTCTTTGCGCCGAGCGGCGGACCTCGAGGCCATGAGCGAGTACGACGGCACCGAAAACCCCGACACCCCGTGGCGCGAGGACGGGACTAGCAAACACGATAACCGCGGGGACGAGGGGGTGACCGGCGGGGACAAGACGCCGTTCGAGCCGAACCCGGCCGAACGCGGCACGTGGCTGTCGGCGGCGATCGCCCTGGTCGGGCTCGCGGTCCTCGGGCAGGCGTTCGTCCTCGAACTGGCCGCGGGCCAGTTCTGGAACGACGTCTTCGCCGGCGCGACGCTGCTTGTCGCCGGCGCGTACAACTACGCCCGCCGCGCGAACGGGACGTTCGGGAGCATGGGCGTCGCGGTCCTCGCGGCGCTCGTCGGCCTCTGGCTCGTCGCCGCCCCGTTCCTGCTCGGGGCCGGCAGCGGCGGCATCGAGACGACGAGCGATCTCGGCTTCTGGACCGACGTCGTCGCGGGCCTGCTCGCCGCCGGGCTGGGGACCTACAGCGCCGTCCGAATCCGGCGTCGCCGTCGGGCGGTCGACGTGCGACCCACGGCGACCTGAAAGCGGCATTGTCCGGCCCAATCCACTTACCTCCGGTTCCGGTACGATACGTCCATGCTTCCGTTCGTCGCGATCGCCCTCGCGGTGGTCGGCGTCGCGGTCGTTCTCGAGGTCGTGTCGTACCGAGCGCTCGAACGGATCCCCTCGGTCGCCACCGAGGAGTTTCCCGAGATCGACCGGGAGTTACTGGGGAAGTTCAGCAGCTTCGATCCCGAACTGGGCTGGTGTCCCCAGCCCGACCGGGAGAAACAGAAAGACACCGGCGACCACCTCCCCGGTGAGGAGGTCCGGAGCGTCGTGACCTACTCGACCGACGAGTACGCGAGCCGGGTCTGCCCGGCGAAAGACCGTGACCCCGACGCCGAGCTGACGGTTTCGACCTACGGCGACTCCTACTGTTTCTGCCGGGAGGTCGACGACGACGAGACCTTCCAGAACTACCTCGCGGAAGAACTCGACACCCACGTCGCCAACTACGGCGGCGGCAACTACGGCCTCGATCAGGCCCTGATGCGGCTCAAACGGCAGTATCCGGAGGACCCGACCGACCACGTCTTCATGGTCGTCACCGCCTCCTCGATCGCCCGCATCCTCTCGGTCTGGAAACACTACCAGGAGTTCGGGAACATCCTCGCGGTCAAGCCCCGGTACGTGGTAGAAGACGGCGAGTTGGAGCGGATCGAGAGCCCCGTCGACGAGAAGGAGGATCTGCTCGACCTCGAGTCGAAGGCCGACTTCCTCCGGGAGTACGACTTCCACTACGACCACTGGTTCGAACCCCACTTCGCGACCCGTCCCTACACCGCGGACTTCCTCGCAAAGAACGAACACGTCCGCTACGCGGCCTATACGGCCGGGAAGGAACTCGAGCGGCGGCTCGGCCGACCCATCCCGGGGATCGACTTCGATCTGGCCCAGACCCAGTCGGCGCTGCGACTGGAACGACCCCGCGTGCGGTACCACGAGCGGCTGTTCGACACCCACGAAGCCCTCTTCGACGCGCTCATCGCGGAGTTCGTTGACTACGCGAACGAACAGGACTTCGAGCCGACGTTCGTGATGGTCCAACAGCTCCGGTACGCGACGTACGAGGCCGAACACGGCCCGATCTACGGCGACCTGCTCGAGCGCCTCGACGAGCGCTACGAGGAGCTGACGACGATCGACATGGCCACCCACCTCTCGCCGGCCGACGGCGACGTCGAGTCGCTGTACGTCGAGCGCGGGGAGGGCGGCCACTACAGCCCCGAGACCAACGCCGAGATCGCGCAGGTGCTGGCCGAGACCCTCGAGCAGCGGGCGGTCGTCGAATGAACCCGGTCTATCTCGTCGTCGGAATTGTCGTCCTCGTCATCGGCATCGTCGACATCGTCTGGACGACGCTGTGGGTCGACGGCGGCTCCGGCCCCGTCTCGGGTCGGCTCACGACGGGGATCTGGAAGGGGCTGCGCGCCGCGACGGGGGATCGCAACCGAGCGCTCAGCCTCGCCGGCCCCCTCATCCTGATACTCACGCTCGCGACGTGGATCGGTCTCATCTGGGTCGGCTGGACGATCGTCTTCGCGAGCGAGCCCCTCGCCGTCGTCAACAGTCGGACCGGCGGTCCGGCCGACTGGTGGGGGCGGTTCTACTACGTCGCCTACACGATGTTCACGGACGGGAACGGCGACTACACGCCCGTCTACGGCGGGAACGTCTGGGAGGTCGCCAGCGCGTTCACGACGGCTTCCGGCATGGCCTTCGTCACGCTCGGCGTCTCCTACGTGCTGACCGTCCTCGGTGCCGTCGCCGACAAACGCTCGTTCGCCAGCACCGTGACGGGGTTGGGCGGCCGTAGCGAGGCGTTCCTCCGAACCGGCTGGAACGGCGAGGACTTCCGCGGGCTCGAGCTGACCGTCGAGTCGCTCGCGGCGGACCTGAGTACCCTCGCCGAACAGCACAAGTCCTACCCGATCCTCCACTACTACCACAGCGAGCAGGCCTCTCGGGCCTCGGCCGTCGCCGTCCCGATCCTCGACGAGGCGCTCATGCTGTCCCGGTACGCGATGCCCGAGGGACAGGGGCTCGACCCCGCCATCGTCGAGAACGGCCGCTCGAGCGCGCGGAGCTACCTCGAGACCTTAGACGACTCGTTCATCGACCCCGCGCCGTCGGTCCCGCGAGCGCCGGACCTCGAGCGCCTGCGCGAGGACGACATCCCGACCGTCTCGGACGAGGCGTTCGCCGAGTCGCTGGCCGACCTGACCGACCGGCGACAGCGGCTCCTCGGCGTGGTCGAGGCGGACGCGTGGGAGTGGCCGCCGGTCGAGGAATAGGTGCGGGCCGGGTCGCGGCTGGTTTCGGACGCTGTACGAGCTGATTCCGACCGCGTCGGGCGGAAACGCGGCCCGGGATTCATTGCGTTGGGTGCCGTCGTCCACCCATGAAGGAGTACGACTTTCTGGTCATCGGTTCGGGATCGGGACTGGACGTGGCGAACGCGGCGGCGAACCAGGGCCAGTCGGTCGCAGTCGTCGAGAAGAGCCGCCTCGGCGGAACCTGTCTGAACCGCGGCTGTATCCCCTCGAAGCAGTTGCTGTATCACGCCGACGTGCTGGAGACGATCGAGCGGGCCGACGCGTTCCACATCGACGCGACCGTCGAGGACGTCGACGTCGCCGAGATCGTTCGGGAGGTCACCGAAGACGTCCACGGCAGCTCCGACTCGATCGAGCGCGGCCTCTCCTCGTCGGACCGCCACGACCTGTACCAAGCGGAGGGGCGGTTCGTCGACGAGCGGACGCTCGAACTCGCCGGCGGCGATCACGACGGCGAGCGTCTCACCGCCGACACCGTCCTCGTGGCGGCCGGGACCCGGCCGTCGGTCCCGCCGATCGACGGGATCGAGTCCGTCGACTACCTCACCAGCCGGGAGGCGCTCCAACTCGAGTCCCCGCCGGATCACTTGATCATCGTCGGCGGCGGCTACATCGCCGCCGAACTGGGGCAGTTCTTCGGTACCTTCGGCAGCGACGTGTCGATCGTCGGCCGGCGGCCACAGCTGCTTCCCGACGCCGACGAGGCGGTCGCCGCCGAGTTCACCGAGCGCTACGCCGACCGGTTCGACGTCTACACGGGCTACGAGGCCACCGCGGCGATGCAGTCGGGGGAGTCGATCACGGTCGAGGCACGGCCGTTCTCCGAGTCGGACGACGACGCGGACGCGGAGACGGCGGGTCCCGGCGAGACGGTCTCGGTCACCGGCGACGAACTGCTCGTCGCCGCCGGTCGCGTCCCCAACACCGACACGCTGAACGTCGAGGCCGCCGGGATCGAGACCGATGCCGCCGGCTTCGTCGAAACCGACGAGTACCTGCGGACGACCGCCGACGGCGTCTGGGCGCTGGGCGATATCGTCGGCGAATACCTGCTGAAACACAACGCGAACCACGAGGCGCGGACCGTCGCGCGGAACCTGTTCGGCGAGGCCCTCGAGCCGGTCGACTACTCGGCGATGCCCTTCGCCGTCTTCGGCTCGCCGGAAGTCGCCGGCGTCGGGCTGACCGAACAAGAAGTGCGGGAGACGGATCGGGAATACGCCACGCGCACCTACCGCTACGAGGAGACCGCCCGCGGGTCGGCGATGAAAGCCGAGGGGTTCGTCAAGCCGATCATCGACCTCGAGGGCGAGATCCTCGGCTGTCACATCGTCGGGCCGGATGCCTCGAACTTGATCCAGGAGGTCGTCGTCGCGATGACGGCCGGCTCCGGGACGGTCCAGGACATCCGGCAGTCGGTCCACATCCACCCCGCGCTCTCGGAGGTCGTCCAGCGGGCCTTTTCGGGGCAGTTCACGCGGGGCGGGCACGACCACGGACACGACCACAGCCACGATCGGTAAGACGGACATCTATTGTTGTTCTGTCAGTAACTCCCCGCGCACTCGGGAGTTGCCACGCGGGTACGCCGCTACGATACCGATCTCTAGTAGCCACTTACGGAGCGCGTAGGCGGTACCGAGATCGGGAACGACCACAGTATTATCCCGCTTGCTTCCCTACGATGTCGGGATGGCAGACACGGAACGCGGACGAGAGCGGCAAGCGGACGACGAGGACCGACGCGACGACGACTCTTTGGACTCGCCTCCCGAGTGTCACCGCCGTGGCTGCACCGAGCGGGCGACGTTTGTCGCCCTCGAACGATATCAGGAGGAGACCGGACACGGTGCCGTCGAGGCGGAGGCCGTTCTCTGTCAAGAGCACGCCACCGAGGAGAGTCCCGCGAATCTCGATGGGAGTTACGCGGAGTACGTATTTCGCGTCGAGCCGCTCTAGGGGACGCCGGACGCGGACACGGCGTGATCGACCGCCTGCCGTTCGATTCCGGCCGCGGTGACGCCGTCGATCACCGAGCGGTTTGAGAGCGGGCCACACCTATATCGGAATCCGGAACGTGAGGAAAATCGATGCCCGAAGAGCAACTGTTCAAACTCGAGGACCAGCGGACGAGAACCGAAATCGCGGCGGCGCTACGCGATGCGGCCGAACAGATCGAATCCGGCCCCGTCGAGTTGAAGAGCGAAACGGATTCGAGAGACGTCACCATTCCGGAACACGCCCGATTTGAAACCGAACTCGAACGACTCACTGATTCGGAAACGGGAGAACAACGGTACGAACTCGAGTACGAGATCAGGTGGACCGAGTGACGCTCCCGTCGTTTCGAATCCGTCCGCTGTATTCAGCACGCCACTCCGAGCCGCTACCGAGGATTTCAACAAGGCAGGGACCGCCCGAGGCCGACTCCGGCGGGACGATACCGTACCATCGCAGTCCGTCCCGGTGTCGTAACCCCTCGCCCCGGCTGACCCTCGCCACCGCGACGGGTCTGCGTCCACGGCACGCGACCGCCGTTCCCTTTTATAGGCCACTGGCCTACCGTCCTCCGTAATGACGAACGCAGCAATCGTAATTCTGGCAGGCACCGACTCCCACAGCGACCTCGGGCGACTCGTCAACGGCCTCGAGGCGGCCCGGGAGTTCGCCGAGAACCCCGACGACGACCTCGAACTCATCTTCGATGGAGCCGGTACGCAGTGGATTCCCGAACTGGAAGACGCAGACCACGACTACCACGACCTCTACCGGTCGGTCAGCGACGAGGCGGCGGCCTGTGACTACTGTGCGGGCGCGTTCGGCGTCGAGGACGCCGTCAACGACGCCGGCGTCGTCACGGTAGACGACAACGAGGGTCACCCGAGCATCCGCTCGCTGGTCGACGACGATTACGAGATTATTACCTTCTGAACGGCGGTGTCGCTCCGTTAACGGGCGGTATCCGCGGATCGAACCGCGACGAAACGCGCGGGGATTCACTTTCACTCCGGTAGCACACACCTTTTAGCCTCCCCGTTAGTACAGGGAGACGATGACGTCGTTCCAGTCGACACTCGGTGACGAGCCGGGGATCGCCGAGGAGCTGGCCGAGAGCCAGCAGTCGATCTCCATCGCCGAGTTCTTCGAGAAGAACAAGCACATGCTCGGCTTCGACAGCGGCGCTCGAGGCCTCGTCACGGCCGTCAAGGAGGCCGTCGACAACGCCTTAGACGCCGCCGAGGAGTCGGGAATTCTCCCGGATATCTACGTCGAGATCGAGGAGGCCGGCGACTACTACCGCCTGATCGTCGAGGACAACGGGCCGGGGCTGACCAAGGAATCGCTCCCGAAGGTATTCGGGAAACTGCTCTACGGCTCTCGCTTTCACGCACGCGAACAATCCCGCGGCCAGCAGGGGATCGGGATCTCCGCGGCCGTCCTCTACTCGCAACTGACCAGCGGCAAGCCCGCGAAGATCACCAGCCGCACGCAGGGCTCCGAGGAGGCCGAATACTTCGAACTCATCATCGATACCGACGACAACGAGCCCGAGATCAGCGTCGAGGAGACGACCACCTGGGATCGGCCCCACGGCACGCGCATCGAACTCGAGATGGAAGCCAACATGCGCGCCCGCCAGCAGCTCCACGACTACATCAAGCACACGGCGGTCGTCAACCCCCACGCCCGCCTCGAGCTGCGCGAACCGCAGGAACACTTCAAGTTCGAGCGCGCGACCGACCAGCTCCCCGCCGAGACCGAGGAGATCCGGCCCCACCCCCACGGCGTCGAACTCGGGACGGTGATGAAGATGCTGACGGCGACGGACTCCCAGACCGTCTCCGGGTTCGTTCAGGAGGAGTTCACCCGCGTCGGCAAGAAGACCGCCGACTCGATCATCGACGAGTTCCGCGATCGTCACTACGGCCGCGAGATGCGCTGGCGACCGCCCGCGAGTCACGAGAACGTCGACCTCCACGCCGCAGTCGAAGACGCCACTGCGAACAAAGGTGCCGAGGCGACGGCCGCGTTCGCCCAGTCCATCGCCGACGGGGTCGACGACTACGACCGCATCGCCTACCACGAACTGCTCGAGACGGTCGAGTCCGCCGCCGAAGCTGTCGAAGACGACCACGGAACGACGTTCGGCGACACCGTCCGGGAAAACGCCGTCGAAGCCGTCTGGCTCGAGCTGATCGACGCCGTCGAAACCGAGTCGGTGGACGACGGTGGCGCTGACGACGAGTCGCGACTGGTTGCCGACCTCTACGACCTCGCGGACGAGGCAACGAGTACCCGCAAGGACGACGAGACCATCCACGCCTTCGCCGACCGGCTCGGGGCCGCGTTCGGGGACGAACTTGCGGCCGGCGACGACGAGGGGAACGTCCGCCACCGGCTCACGCGGACGCGACTTCGGGCGTTCGTCGACCGCGCGGCCGATCTCACCGAGGAGTACGACGACGTCTCCTTCGGCGAGACGGCCCGCGAGAACGTCACGGATGCTATCTGGGACGTGATGGCCACCGTGCCCGACGACCCGCCGTTGGTACGGGAACTGAACGACGACCGCGACGCCACCAGCGATCTCGTCGACGCGATGCGCGCGACAGACATCATGGCACCGCCGACGCGGTGTCTCTCGCCGATCTCCGAGGTCCTCATCACTGCGGGGCTCGAGAAGGAGTTCGACGCGGACTTCTACGCTTCGGCGACCCGCGACGCGGGCGTCTCCGGCGGCGATCCGTTCATCGTCGAAGCCGGGATCGCCTACGGCGGCGACCTCCCCGCGGAGGGCTCCGGCGAGGTCATGCGCTTTGCCAACCGCGTCCCGCTGGTCTACCAGCGCGGGGCCTGTGCCACGACGGACGTAGTGAAGTCGATCGGCTGGCGCAACTACGGGTTAGATCAGCCCGGCGGCTCCGGCCTGCCCAACGGCCCGGTCGTGATCATGGTCCACGTCGCCTCGACGAACGTCCCCTTCACCAGCGAGTCGAAAGACGCCGTCGCGAACGTCCCCGAGATCGAAGACGAGATCGAACTCGCCATCCGTGAGGCCGCTCGCGATCTCAAGAGCTACCTCAACAAACGGCGCTCGATGCAACAGCGCCGGAAGAAACAGAACGTCCTCGGGAAGATCCTCCCGGAGATGGCCGAGAAAGTCGCCGAGGTCACCGACCGCGACGAACCCGACATCGACGACGCGATCGCTCGCATCATGAACAACGTCCTCGTCGAGCGCAACGTCGAGGCAAACGGCGACGGACGGGCCGTCTCGGTCGTCGTCGAGAACAACTCGGGGACGAACGAATCGCTCGAGATCACCGATATCGTCTCGGCGGAGCCGACCGCCCTCTCGGACGGCGCGACCGTCGTCGAGATGGACGGCGAGTGGTTCGTCAAGTGGGAACCCGAGGTCCCGAGTGACGACGAAGCGGCCCTCGAGTACGAGGTACCGGATGACGCCACCTTCGATCTGGACGTCAAAGGCGTCGAAAGCGAGAAACTGACCGTAAACCAATGAGCGCAGACGATACCCAGGAAGCCAGAGAGCAGTTGATCGATCTCGCCGCGCAGTTTTACGACCAGTTCGAACTGGGCGAGATCCCCCACATGTCCGTGCCGACGCGGACGAAGAACAACATCGAGTACGACGAGGACAAAGACGTCTGGGTCTACGGCGACCGCGAGTCGACCCGATCGGCCAACTCGGTCCAGGGGGCCCGGAAGCTCCTGAAGGCGGTCTACACGATCGAGTTCCTCGCCGACCAGCTCGAGGAGGACCGCTCCTCGACCCTGCGTGAACTCTACTACCTCTCGGAGAGCTGGGACAACGAGGAGGCCCAGTTCTCGAGCCAGGACGAGTCGAACAACCTCGTCGAGGACCTCGAGATCGTCTCGGGGGTCACCCGCGAGGACTTCCACATGCGCCCCGAGGAATCGGGCGCGACGATCATGGGGCCGTTGCACCTGCGCGAACAGACCCGCCGCGGCGAACGCGAGATCCACTGTCAGGAAGACGTCGGCGAGGGCGGCTACCAGATCCCGAACAACCCGGACACGATCGAGTTTCTGGGCTCCGACGCCGACTTCATCCTCGCGGTCGAGACCGGCGGGATGCGCGACCGGCTCGTCGAGAACGGCTTCGATGAGGAGTTCAACGCGCTGATCGTCCACCTGAAGGGCCAGCCCGCCCGCGCGACCCGCCGGATCACCAAGCGGCTCCACGACGAACTCGACCTGCCGGTTACGGTCTTTACCGACGGCGACCCGTGGTCGTACCGCATCTACGGCTCGGTGGCCTACGGCTCGATCAAGTCCGCCCACCTCTCGGAGTATCTCGCGACCCCCGAGGCGGACTTCATCGGTATCCAGCCCGCCGACATCGTCGAGTACGACCTTCCCTCCGACCCGCTGTCGGATTCGGATATCAACGCCCTCGAGAGCGAACTCGAGGACCCGCGGTTCCAGACCGACTACTGGGAGGAACAGATCGAACTCCAGCTCGATCTCGGGAAGAAGTCCGAACAGCAGTCGCTGGCCGCTCGCGGGTTGGACTTCGTGACGGACACCTATCTGCCCGAACGCCTCGGCGAGATGGGCGTCCTCTAAGCCTGCGTCTCGAGGGCCTTCGACGCCGACAGGACCAACACTCGTAGCGTGCCCTGTGACTGCAGGTGCAATCGGTTCCCGTCTACGCGGCCACTCACCGTCTAGAACGGTGACATGGCGGACGACAAAAACGACGAACGACCGTTGCACAGTGACCCCGACGAGGGCGCGATAGACGAGCCGACGACCTCGGGCGCACAGGAAGCCGACGAGACCGCGTGGATGATGAAAGAGGGGATCACGGTCGGGCTGATCGCCATCGGAGCCATGGTCCTCCTCGGCCTCGGCCTCCTGCAGGGGTCCGGGCTCGTCGACTTCTTCGCCCCGATCGCCGACTCCGGAGTCGGGCAGTGGCTCGCACTCGGCGTGCTGGCCCTGGCCGCAGTCGCGCTCTTTGCCTGGTCTCGAGTGGGCGTGTAAGCACGGCCGCCGGCGCACCTACTCGTCGAGGACGACCGGGACGCCGCGGGTCGCCACGTCGACGACGAACGCCTCGGCGTCGGTTGCGAGCGCCTCGTCCGTGTCGTAGTGGACCGGCAGGACCAGATCGGGGCGGATTTCGCCCGCCAGCGACGCGGCCTCGTGGCGGTCCATCGTGGCCGAACCGCCGATCGGCGGGAGCAGGAGGTCGATCGCGAGCGACTCGTGGAGCGGGAGGGCGTCGGTGCCGCCGGGCCAGAACGCCGTGATCCCGTCGATCGTCACGCCGAAACCACAGCCCCGCCCCTCGGGATGTGGAACGGTCCCGTCGGCGTCGGTATGTGGCCCAGCGGGGTCGTTGTACGCCGGCGTCGTGAACAGATCCAGCGGACCGAGGACGAACGACTCGTCGGCACGGACGCGTTCGACGTCGAACGGCAGGGTTTCCGGCCGCTCGTCGACACCGTCGCTCTCGCTCGCGTCGACCGACTCGTGAACGACGACCAGCGCGTCGTCCCGGGCGACCCGTCGGATCGCGTCGGGATCGTAGTGGTGGCCGTGAGAGACGAGAATCAGGTCGCCGTCCCGTGGCTCGAGCCCCTCCAGTACCCGTTCCGGGCCGGGATCGGTGTAGACGACCGCACCCGTCTGTCCCTCGAGACGAACGGTAGCGTGGCCGAGCCAGTCGACGGTCACCGCGTCGAATCGGACGGTCATGCCCGGAGACACGAGCGAGAGATCCGAAAAGGCTTCTCTCAAGGGAGATAGACGCTGGGCTAGTCGATCGATTGTCGGCTCCGGCGCGGCCGGTTCAGGGGATCCGGACCGAATGCTCGAGGGTGCCGACGCCGTCGACCGTGATTGCGACTGTATCGCCGTCCGAGAGCGGGCCGACGCCCTCGGGCGTGCCCGTCGCGATCACGTCGCCGGGCTCCAAGGTGAGGTAGGTCGTGATCTCGGCGATCAGTTCCGGAATCGGGAAGATGAGTTGCTCGCGGGAGCCGTCCTGCTTCAACTCGCCGTTGACGCGGGTTTGCACGGACGCGTCCGCAGGGACTTCGTCGGGGGTCGCCAGCACTGGCCCGATCGGGGCCGCGCCGTCGAAGGCCTTCCCGCGGACCCAGTTCTGTTCCTGTCGTTGATCGTCGCGGTTCGAGAGGTCGTCGACGCAGGTAAAGCCCTCCACGACGTCCATCGCGTCGGCTTCGGCGACGTGGCGGCACTGTTCGCCGATGACGACGCCGAGTTCGGCCTCGTGGTCGATCCGCTCCTTGCCCGCGGGCAGGGTGACGGTATCGCCGTGGGCCGCCAGCGCGTTCGGCGGCTTCAGGAAGAGCAAGGGTCGATCCGGAACCTCGGAGTCGAGTTCCGCCGCGTGATCGGCGTAGTTCCGCCCGATACAGACGATCTTCGACGGCTCCGTCGGCGGCAATACGTCGATTTCGTCGCTCTCGAGGTCGTAGCTTTCCGTTCCGAAGTGGACAGTGCCGTTCTCGTACTCGCCGCGGCGGACCGCACCGGCCGGGTCGCGAAAGCGGGCGTATTTCATGCTCGGTGGAATGGACACCGGGCATCAAAAGCGTTGAGAAGCCGGTCAGTTCGAGGGCCGATTCGCGGATTCGGCAGCGACCGCCTGCGGGTGAAACGGGTCGCTCGAGCGGGCTGCTGTTAGCACCCTGATGAGTCAACGTGCGTGATATCGTGGCACTGCCGGCCCGGAACGGAACGTTTTTCATTAGGCCTCGGCAACAATGAGTTGCGAGACGCGCTCCCGTTGGTGAGACGGACACAGTCCGTCGAGGCTCGGTGCGCGAACGCAGTAAACGCTCCGTTGGTGTAGTCCGGCCAATCATTTCGGCCTTTCGAGCCGATGACCTGGGTTCAAATCCCAGACGGAGCACTCTTCTGAACGAACGAAGTGAGTGAAGAAGGAAGCGCACGCTCTGGGATTTGAAGTAGAGAAGTCGCAGCCCGCGAGCGAACGAAGTGAGTGAGCAGGAACGTCTTCGCGTGGTTCAAATCCCAGACGGAGTACTTTTCGGCGAAAATCCGTGAGCCGAAAATGTGACCCTTGATTTGAATCAGACCAGTCGCACACAGCGTAGCGAGTACGTCTGGGCGTGGCTCAAATCCCAGACGGAGCATTTTCCTATCAGTAATCCTCGAGCCCCGGCTACGGTTCACGTACTTCCGACCAGAGACGTGAGCGGAAATCCGTCTCACTCGAGTTTCCGGAAGCAGTTGTGACAGTACGATGCAATGGGGTCGTTCGCCGCGGCACAGACGGCACACTGGTCGTCACGAGCCACCGATGGTCGCGATCCCGGGGTGGCCGCAAAGAGGCGTTTCCGGGGGTCGGAGTACGCATCGAGAACATCGCCCCACGTGACCACCGGATCCGTATCGGCGTTCCCTGTACGGTCGGTGACGCGTTCGATCAGCGAACTGCGTTGCAGTCGGCCGAGTCCGTGCCAGAGACCGAGAAAGCAAAGCGACGGGAGCAGACAAAGCGAGAGGACCGCACCCAGGAGTACGAGGCTCATAGAAAGCAGTTCGTCTCGGCCACTGTAACCGCGCCCGTGAAATCGTTCGCGAGTCATATACGCCGTCACGGACCGCGGCGGGACGATCGGAGTACCCGCTCGTGTGGCGACTCGTCGAAATCCCCGCTAATCGGCGTTCACGGTGGTGTTTTGTAGTTCGCAATCGACGTAGAACCCGTCCAGTAGATCGCTCCCGAGCAGGACCTCGCCCGTGTACGGCTGGCGGTCGTCCACGTCGGCCAACACGACTCGAGGTCCCCGGTCGACGCTCCGGACGTCGACGCTGATCGCGACGATGTCGCGACTCTCGGCGCTGCCGCCGGACCTGACGGTGACGTCGTCGATCGCGCCGGTACTACCGATCCGCTCGAGGAGGGTTTCGTCGATCGTCGTCCGGTCCGCCCCGGTGTCGGCCTTCGCGACGACCGTTTCGGTCGCGTCGGTGCCGCTGACTGCGACCGTCTCGAGGCGGCCGACAACCGGTTTGGCTGGCTCTGTCATACCGACCCGTTAGGAGCGACGCCACTAGAGCGTTCCTGTCCGTCGAAGCGCCGCGGGAGTCGTCGGAACGGTCGCGTTTTCGACCCGTAGGTGGACAGGGGGTGAGCCGAAACCGTCGGTGCCGAAACAGTCCGACCCAAGCCCGAGATAGAAGTTGATATCCGTAAACTCCTAATATAAGAAGCCGTTTAGATCAGTCAATGACGTACGAGAATCTGGATTCCGATCTAGTAAACGAACTGCTCGACGACGGCCGCTCGAGTCTCCGCAGCCTCGCGGAGGAACTCGATGTCTCCGTGACGACCGTTTCGAACCACCTCTCCGACCTCGAGGACGAGGGCGTGATCGAGGGGTATACGCCGAAGATCGACTACGACGCGGTCGGCTACGACGTGACCGCCGTGATGCAACTCAAGGCCGAAGGGAACGCCCTGCCCGAGATCACGGAGACGCTGAAAGACCACCGCCAGATGATCTCGGTCTACGAGGTCACGGGTGACTACGACGTGATCGCCATCGGGAAGTTCAAAGACACCGACGACATGAACGACCAGATCAAGCAGTTGATCACCGATCCCGACATCAACCAGTCGAGTACCAGTATCGTCCTCAACGCCGTCAGCGAGAACGAACAGTTCGAACTCGAGACGGACGGGGACAGCTAACGGTCGACCGACGGCCGGGACCGATTGCATCGATCAGCGGCGGCTTCGGCCCGCGGTCTCCTGACGAGTTGCCACGGCTGGCTCACGCCGCCCCGTGAGACCGGCGACGTGGGCTGGTCCTCGCCGTCGATCGTGTCGGGGGAAACGTGGGACCGTACCGAATCGGGCCGTCGTCGACGAAGCGTTATTTATCACTCGTCCCCGGTTCTGGATAGGGATTACTGCCACAACGGACATTGAAACCAGTGATTGCGTTTCGGAGCGATGTTCTAATCAGTGGTTGCCGGCCCCCATCATATGCTGGGTGTTCGGTCAGTAAATGCAGACCACGGGGCCACCGGAATAAATATGTTGCAAACGATGCAACTATGAACGCTTCTAATGGCCAGTATGATGTTCGTTAACTGGTATCATGGCATATGGAACTGCACCTGAAGAGCGATACAGTTACGGGGAGGTAAGCGACGAGGACCGTCGCGAGTTCCTGAAGGCGCTGGGCGTCGTCGCCGGCGGCGGCGTTGCCGGTGCGACGCTCCACGATCTCCGCGGGGAGGTCGCAAGCGGCGCTGCGGGCGGTCTCGCCGAGATGGGCGAGGCGGTACGGGCCGGGTTGACCGGCACGCTGGACGGCGCGCTGTTGGCCGAGGAACTGACGGGACTCGAGGGGAGTTTCGAACTGTTGCCCCAGCTGGCGTCGATGGGGGTACCCGAGCAGGGGGCGTCGGCCTATCAGGAGCTGACGACGCCGGCATGGGCGATCAACGACCACCTCGCGGAGGTCGGGTTCTTCGCGAGCGCGGAGGAGAACCTGCCGGCGTTTACCCCCGATCACATCGAGGAGACGACCCGACAGCTGCTCCACATCGAGGAGCTGCCGGCGACCCTCGCGGAGGTCGGGTTCGCCGAGGGCGAGCGGACGGCGCTGGTGACGAACATCGTCAATTCGCGCGAGCAGCTTTCGTGGTGGATGAAGACGCCGGACTATCCGCCGGCCGAAGCCGTCGAGGACGGGGTCGTTCACGAGTTCGTCGCGCCGCTGCACCGGCGGGCCGCGGAGGGTGCCCTGCTGTGGATCGACGGCCTGGATCACTTCCTCTGGCAGAACGAGGTGCTGGTAACCGACGAGATGATCGACCGCGGGCTCTGGGACGTCAAGTCGATGCTCGGCGGCTACTACCTGTTGGGGTCGGCCGCCCGCGACCTCGCCAGCGGCGAGATCCCCGACGAACAGCTCTCGGCGCTGATCACGGGCAGCGCCGCGATCGCGATCATCGGCCAGGAGTTCCTCCGTAACGACGTGGTTCACATTGACGATCGGATGCGGGCACCCCGGGAGGTGAGTCACCCATGACCTTCGATACCGAACACATGGACCTGCCGTCGGACGCACCGTGGGACGAGAAACCGGGCGAATCACACGTCGCACAGGGCGATATCGATACCATTCCCGAGCGCGAAATCACCCAAGAAGACCTCAGCCGGACCGCGGACGACGAGACGAACTGGCTGCTGTTCGGCGGGGCCTACGAGAACCAACGCCACACCCCGGCGGAACACATCACGCCGGACAACGTCGACCAGCTCGAACTCGAGTGGCGCATCGACCTCGCGCCGCCGCAGGCGCTCGAGCCGAACCCGAGCCACGAGTTCCAGGGGTCGCCGCTGGTCGTCGACGGCGATCCGCCGATCATGTATACGACGGTCGGAGCCGACCAGCTCTACGCGCTCAACGCCCGCACCGGCGAGAAGCTGTGGGAACACTACTACGAGCCGGCCGTGGGCTACTCACAGGATGCGCCGCCGGCCGAGCGCGGTCCGGCGGTCTACGGCGATACCGTCTACAAGAGTACGCTCGATCTGGGCGTGCTGGCGGTCGATCGCTACACCGGCGAGACGGAGTGGTACTACAACGGGGCGGCGGCCTACCGTGGCGAGGTCGCCGAGGACCTCATACACGAGGAGCTGCAGTGGGTGCGCGAGCGGGGGTCGACCTCCTCGTTCCCGCCGCTGATCTACGACGGAACCCTGCTGAAAGGCAGCTTCGGCGGCGAGTTCGGCGTCAGCGGCTTCTTCGACGCGATCGACCTCGGAGGGAACCCGCAGTGGCGGTTCAACATGACACCGTCGGAGGAGTGGGTCGGCGAGTCGTGGCGACACGGCGGGGGGACCGCCTGGGCCTCGGCGGCCATCGAGCCGGAGTCGGGAACGGTGATCGTGCCGTCGGCCAACCCCGGGCCGTGGTACGGGACCGTTCGGCCGGGCTACAACCCCTTTACCTGTGGGAAGGTCGGTATCGACATCGAGTCCGGCGAGTACCAGTGGCACTACCAGGACTCGCCCCACGACTGGTGGGACTACGACTCGCCGAGCCCGCCGATCGTCTTCCGCGAGGAAGCGGACGGCGAGATGACGCGATTCGCGGCGTGGCCGGGCAAGACCGGCTGGGTCTACACGGTCAACATGGAGACCGGACAGCTCCACCAGCGCAGCGAGGAGTACGTCCAGCACGTCAACACCTTCTCCCTGCCGCCGTACGACGACATCGATAACGCCGAGTGGATGATGCCCCATCTCACCGGCGGCACCAACCCCCAGCCGAGTTCCTTCGATCCCAACACCCGGACGATGGTCGTCAAGGGGGCCAACGAGCCGATGGCGCTGTCGTGGTACGAGGAGGAGTACGAGGCCGGCGAGCGGTACATGGGCATGGACATCGTCGGCGGAGATCCGCCCGAGGACATCGAGGAGCCCGACGAGCCGACGCTCAATGCCGAAGAGGTCGCCGAGGGCGAAGACCCACACCTCGAGGCGGAGGTCGACGAGGGAGAGGGCGACAACGGCGAATCCACTAACGGCGAAGACGGCGACGCGTCGGGCCGACCCGCCTACCCGCCGGAGTGGAACGGTGCGATCGGCGTCATCGCCGGGATCGACCCCTACACCGGCGACGTGAAGTGGCAGGAGTGGTACGACTGGTCCAACTACCACCCCCGCGGCGGGTCGTTCACCACGCCGACCGGGCTGGCCTTTGCGGGCACGCCCAACGGCGTGATGGCCGCCTACGACGTCGAGTCGGGCGATCGCCTCGCCGAGTTCGAGGTCGGCGACCACGGCGTCGACGGCGCGCCGATCTCCTGGGTCGACCCACACGAGGAGAAACAGTACATCGCGATGCCCGCCGGCGGCGGCCACCACACCGACGTCGAACTCGGGACCACACTGGCCGTCTTCTCGCTCGAGATCTGAGCGGCTGGCCGAATTTTTTCGCGTGGACGGAATCGCAAAGCGACTGCACCGGCGATGGCCGGGCGTCGCGTTAGTGTTCGGATCGCTGTTGGGGAACGATCCGGTAGACCGCACCGTCGTCCTCTTCGATGGACGGCGTCGCCGACGTCAGGACGTAGAGTTCGCCGGCGTCGTCGCGGCCGAAGCCGTAGACGAGGCGGTTCATGTTCCCGTCGACAGCGACCGGCTCGCCGTCATCGTCCTCGGTCCCGTCGTCGTCATCTCCGCTTGCGGTCTCGACCTCGAGTTCCTCGATCGGCCAGAGTCCGCCCTCGCTTTCGGTTTCCCCGCCGTCACCCCCGTCATCGCCGTCGTCGCCCTCGCCCGGCGGATCGATGAAGGGGTCGTCGTCCTCCTCTTCCGTCTCGACCGTCGCGTTCTCCTCGAGCCACGCGGTCGGTGGGCGGGCGACGAACAGCCGGCCGGGGCTCTGGCCGTCCCTGCTCCAGTCGCCGAAGACGTAGGTGCCGGTGAGGGGGTCGACCTCCTCGCCCTCGTAGAGGTAGCCCCCGATCACGGAGACGCCGACCGGTTCGCCGTCGGCCTCGTGGGGGTACTCGAGGACCGGATCGAGCAGTGGCTCGCCCCCGCGGACCGACTCGGGCGTCTCCTGGGGACACTCCTCGGGCGGCTCCGTCGGTGATTCGGTGCTGAAACAGTGGGTCCCTTCCCTGACGTTCCAGCCGTAGTTGCCGCCGCGTTCGACGTGGTCGACCTCCTCGAACAGTTCCTGACCGACGTCGGCAGCGAGGATCGACCCCTCGCTGGTGAGTGTCATCCCCCACGGGTTGCGCAGCCCCCATGCGTAGTACTCGTCGCGGTGTCCCTCCATATCGACCAGCGGGTTGTCGTCGGGGATGCCGTAGGCACGCTCGTCGCCCTCGTCGGCGGCGTCGCCGCCTCCGTCTCGGGACGTCTCCGACGTCCCGCCGTCCACATCGATCCGGAGAATACCACCCAGCAAGTTCTCCTCGGTGTCCTGGCCGTTTCCGCCTTCGTTCTCGTCGTACCAGTCCTCGACGTGTCCCTCGCCCGAATCGTTGGCCCCGCCGCCGTCACCCGTGGCGACGTAGAGGAAGCCGTCCGGGCCGAACGCGATCGGGCCCGCGTTGTGGTTGAACTGCGGCTCCGGGATCTCGAGGATCGTCCGTTCGGAGTCGGGATCGGCGCTCGCGTGGTCGTCGTCCGCCGTCTGGAACTCCGAGAGGACGAACGTGTGATCGTACCCCTCGGGGGTGTCCTCGCGGGGCGGTGCGCTGTAGCGGACGAAAAAGCGGCCGTTCTCCGCGAAGTCGGGATGGAAGGCCAGTCCGAGCAGTCCGCGCTCGTCGAATCCCTCCCGCAACTCGACCAGTCGGTCCGAGACGTCGAGGAACGGCTCCGATTCGAGGCCGTCCTCGCCGTGGACGGAGATCGTACCGGTCTGATCGACGATGAACCGGCGATCGGCGTCCTCGTCGGCCGTCTCGAGCGTGATCGGGTTGGCGAACCCGTCGGCGACGGGCTCGAGGCCGACCGTCGGTCCCTCGCCGATCAGCGGCCCGTCGTCGGTCGCCGCCCCGTCGCCGCCATCGCCTCCGACGAGTTCGATCTCGCCGTTCATCGAGGAGCGATGCGGGCCACAGAAGTACCCGACCATGCCCTCCTCGGCGGTGAACTCGACGGTCTGGGTCTCGCCCGAACTGGCCACGAGATCCGTCTCGAGGAGCCGCTCGTCGTTCTCGTCGACGATGACGAAGTTGTGGGCCGCGCCGTCCAGGTTCTCCCACGTGAGGGTGTACTCCTGGCCCGCCTCGAGCCGGAGGGTCGGGTTCCGCTCGTCGGCGATGGCGTCGGGCGCTTGCCCGACCCAGCTACTGACTCGGCCGCCGAGTTCGATTTCGCTCGGGAGCGCCTCCTGTGCCAGCGCCGTCGACGCGACGCCGGCTATGGAAAGTGCCGCCGATGATCGAAGGAGCCACCGCCTCGAGAACGCGTGATCGTCGTTCCGTGTCATAGTAAACCAGTACGCCGGGTAGCGATCCGTTCCCGCCCGCGTACTGGATACGGGGTCTCGGTAGTGCGCAATAAACCGGTCCGATCGTTCCCCGCTCAAGGTCGACTTGGGCGGCGCGAGCGGTTCCAACACCGGCTTGCCGTCGCCTAATTACTCCTTTCGATCCGGCCGCCTCTAGACGTGAATCGTTACCGTATCTCCTCACACTGAGAATCGCGGCCGTCCGGCCGTCCGACGGCGGGTCCCGTCAGAGGTAGTTCGCGACCCAGTACGCGGCGTAGAGTCCACACAGCAGGAGGCCGCCGACGCGGCCGACGCGTCCGCGGGCGAGCATGGCGGTCGCGACGAGCAGACAGACGCCCAGAAACGGCCAGTGGATCGTCAGCACGTCCCCGCCGGTTTCGATCGGATGCACCGCGGCGACGATGCCGACGTTGGCGGTCACGTAGAAGACCGTGCTGCCGATCACGTTGCCGACCGCCAGTTCCGGCCGGTTCCGCCGGACCGGTTCGACGGTAAGCGCGAGTTCCTCGAGCGAGGCGATGAAGCTCAACACCGTCGCCCCGAAAGCCAATCCCGAGATACCGAGCGCGAGGAAGAGCCCCTCGGCGCTGACGACCGTGATCCCGGAGCCGATCGTCATCCCCACGACCGCGAGAGCGGCGACGCCCAGGTTGAAGAGCCCGCTCCGGTCCTCGAAAGCGGGGACGAACTCGTCGAGGTCGAGGTCCCAGCCGTCGGCCGCCGTCTGCCCGTCGGATTCGGGGGCCGTCAGATCTCCGCCATCGGGTGTTTCCGGTCTCGGTTCCGCGCCGCCCTCGAGCGGGACGGCCTCCTGAACCTCCGCCGAGAGCAGAAACGTCGTCTCGGTCCGGCGTTCGCGCCGGAAGATGTAGCCGAGCAACGGGACGAACAACACGAGCAGCCCCGCGCCCTCGAGGGGAGTGAGCCGGCCGTCGAGCGACAGCGTGAACGCGGGAAGCGGCACCAGCACGAGCATGAGCAGGTACGCCCGAGGGACGGCCGTTCGAAAGGGCACGAGGAGGCCGGCGAGCCCGAGGGCGACGGCGAGGACGAACAGCGACTCCCCGAACACCGTCCCGAGCGCGAGGTCGGGGAGGGCGACGAACGCCGCGGCCACGCCGAGGACGGCGTTCTCGAGGTCGATGCCGGCCAACACGACCGCGAGGAAAAAGCCCGAGAGCCCCAGCGAGACGGCGCTTCTGGCGACGGCCTCGATGAAGACCTCGACGCACCAGATCACGAGGACGACCCCGAACAGGAAGAGGGCCACGAGCGCGACCGTCGAACTGGGGACGACCATCGCGGCCGAGCTACATCGTCGGAGTACTTAATTTTCGACCGCTGGACCGGCGTGTGGGGCAGCCCCGCTCCGGCGGAGCGTCGCCCCGATCAGAGTGCCTCCGGGATCGGAACGCCGCCGAAGACCAGCAGCGAGACGAGCCAGTAGGCGGCGTAGAGGCCCAGCAAGACGAGCCCGTGTCGCCGTCGGAGCCGTCCGCTCGAGACGAAGACGGCGGCGACGGCGGTGAGGACGACGACGGCGGGCAGATGAAAGTAAAGGACCGCTCGCGGGATCGTCACGTCGGCGACGAACGTGATGACGCCGACGTTGGCCGTCACCGAGAAGACGACGCTGCCGATGACGTGGCCGATCCCGATCTCCGGGATGCCACGCCGGACCGGCTCGATCGTCAACAGCAGGTTCTCGACCGTCAACACGAGCGTCAACACCGTCGCCCCGAAGACGGTCTCCTCGATCCCCCACGACTCGACGATCGCCTCGGAGCCGGCCTCGAGCAGCATGGCCCCGACGATCACGCCGAGCAGCGAGACGGCGGCGAGGCCGAGCCAGAAGGCCCCCGCGTAGCGTCGCTCGGCGACGTACCGGTCCTCTGGGATCTCCTCTAAGACCGTCCGACTGTCGACGTCTCCGATGGCGAGGTCGTCGAGCGGGACGCCGCCGTCGGCCTCGAGTCGCTCGGCGATCTCGGAGTCCCTGAACACCGGCACGTCGCGCTGGAGTTCTCGGGCGACGATATACCCGAAGAGACCGACGAAGATCGCGACGAGGACGAGCCCGTGGACGAGCCCGAGTCGATCGACGGCGACGAACGGGACCAGCAAGAGCGGCGCAATCACGAACAACAGCAGGTAGTCCCGTGGGACCTCGACGGGAAACGGCTTGTAGATCGCCGCGGCGGCCAGCGTGATACCGGTGATCGCCAGCGCGGTTCCGAGCGCGGTGCCCAGCGCCACCCCCTCTAGGTCGCCGGCCCCGAACACCAGCGCGACGACCGTGTCGTCGAACTCGATGCCGGTGAAGACGATCGCCAGCGCGAAGATCGAGACGCCAAGCCCCATCGCCGCCCGCGTGAGGTAGCTGATGAGTTTCTCGACGCTATAGGTCAGAGCGATCGCCCCGACGGCGAGAACGAGGTACGCGAACCACGTTCCCTGGGAGTCGACTACGCCCTCGAGGGCCGCCTCGATCATACCATCGATCCACGGTTCATGGTCACATATAGCTAACAGTCCGGGGAGGAACGTCCGTTGGAAATCTATACACGCATCGTGGTCGGTGGTCCGTGACGCTCGCGTCCGACGGGAGACCCGGGCGGAGCGGGTCAGTCGTCCGCCGCGGTGTCGTGTTCGTCGGCCTCGTCGGCTTGCAGGACGAAGGTCCGCTCGGGTGGCGGCGCGATCCGTAACTCGACCCGTTGGACGAGTTCGTAGTACTTCCTGTTGCCGCGTCTGTAGTGGGTCACCAGTCCGGCCTCCTCCAGCGTCGAGAGGTGATGGACGGCGGTCGTGCCGTCCATCCCGGTCGCCTCCGCGAGTTCCGAGACGTACATCGGTTCCCGTGAGAGCTGCCTGAGGATAGCCAGGCGAGTGCCGTTACCGAGCGCCTCGAGAAGATCCATGCCACTAGTTTTCACTCGCCGGCCACAAGAAGGGTTTCCTCGATTCGGCTAGATACCCGCCGCGTTCGGCCGCTTCGAACGTATCGACTTCCCTGACTGCGGTTTTATCGGTGTCGGCGTGGGAGCGAGGACCATGAGCGACCGCGTCGACTTCCCCGACGATCGGACCGGCGACCGGCGGACGATCACCAGCGGCTTCTTCGAACAGGAGGTCTACCTCTCCAGCGAGGAGACCGCGGCGTTCCTCCACGAACTGGCCGAGCAACTCGAGGCCGGTTCCTCGTTTACGATCTCCGCCTCGGAGTGGGAGATCCCCTTCGAGTACGACGACCCGATCGAGGTCGAGATCGAGTTCGGCGACCAGCGCGACCGGGAACTCGAGGTCGAACTCGAGTTCACTGCCCCGGCGGGCGGCGAGGACCTCTCCGTCCGGTAGCGGTGGTTCTCGCGGAATCACTCGCCCTCGAGCAGGCCACCCTGTGCCAGTGCGTCCCGGAGGCTTCGCCACGCGTCGGGCGAGTGCCAGCCCCAGCCGTGTCGCCGGACCCCCTCGCTTGTAGCGAAGCGCTCGGTCGCCCGCTCGAAGGTCCGGGCGAGGCGGTCGGCCGACTCGTCGGTCTCGCTCGCGGCCGTCCGAGCGACCGACTCGGGCGCGCACACGGCGTCCGCCCAGCCCGCCAGCGTCGTCTCGAGGAACGCCGCGAAGCGGTCCCGATCCCGCCGGAGTCTATCTTCCGCCGCGATCAGTGCCGGTCCGTACGCCGGGTAGGCCGCCGACACGGCGAGGGAGTCGACGGTTCGGCCCGCCGCCTCGAGCCGGACCGGATCGGGTGCCATTCCCGTCACGGCGTCGACGACGCCCGACTGCAGCGCCGCCCGCTCCTCGCCGTCGACGGCGACGAGTTCGACCGCGTCCCGGATGCCGGCCTGCTCGAGGAGGAGTCGCCCTAACAGGCCGGTTTCGGTCCCGTTCGGCATCCCGATCCGACGCCCGCGGAGCTGTCCGACGGCCTCGAGGGGCTCGCCGAACGCGGACCGCGTGGTGTAGAGGACGACCGGTGACCGCTGGAAACAGACCGCGATCGGAACGACGGGGTGGCCGAGCGAGCGCGCCCGGAGAACCGTCGCCGCGCCGGCGACGCCGACGGCACACTCCCCGGACGCGACGGCCAGCGCGGCCGCCCGCGAGCCGTCGGCGGACTCGAGCGCGAGCGACACGCCGCCGTCGGTGTCTCGCGCGGCCAGCAGCGGCAGGTGCAGTCCGTTCGGCCGCCAGTTGAGCGCGACGGTGACCCGCCCCTGGTCCGATCGCTCGGCCGATTCGGACGCCGGCCCGTCGGTACCGCCCCCGTTCCGTTCGTCGTCGGCAGATTCGGCCCCCGCTGGTTCGAGGCCGGCGTATCGCTCGCCCTGCTCGAGCAGGCGGTCGGCGTGGCGGGCGTCGACCCGCCGGACCGTCTCGGCTTTGGGGGCGACCGCGTGCCACGCTTTCGGCGGCCGACCGGGGGAACCGGTCGTCGCCGTCGTCTCGGCGATCAGCCCCGCGGCCGCCAGTTCGGTCAGCGCGTCCGCGGTCGCGTGCTTGCTCAGTCCGGCCCCGATGTGGGCAGCCGTCCGGCTTGCCGCGTCCGACAGGTCCGGATCCGCTCGCCGACACAACAGGTACGCCAGCACCCGTGCCTGCCGTTCGCCCGTCCCGAGGGACAGCCGGTCGACTACCGGCTCGTCCTCGTCGGTCAGGACCGGGAACGTCCGGACGTCCATCGGGCGGGCTTCCACGCCGACCGGCTTAAATCGGGTGTCGGTGCGGTGTCGTCACGATCTCGAGAAACGGCGTTAATTCGACGATTAGGACCGAAAAAGCCGGTGCTGGAATCGGTGTCCGAGGGACGACCGATCGGTTCACACGTCGGTGCGTCGACCGAGCGGACGGAGCCGAGCGCAGAAACAGCGATCGATATCGACGCTCGAGTGCATCGGTCCTGGTCCATCAGGTACAGAGACGTGACGGCCGAATACTGCTGAACAGGTATTCTGACCGCGCCCAGAACACGCCGGTATTCCAAAACCTATTAATGTGGCGGTGTGGCCGTAGTCGGCAATGGACCAGACCCATCATATGGCGGCAGATACTGATGCGGTACACGAACGGATCGTCGCCGGTATCGCGGCGCTCGAGGGAGCCGACCCGACGGCGTTACCGCCGCTTTTCGACGCGGTCGACCCCGACGCGCTCGCGGCGCTTTTCGCGACCACCGAATCGGGCAATCGCCGGGCCGGTCACGTCGGCTTCACGTACGCGGGCCACGAGGTCCGCGTCGAGTTCGACGAACGCGGTGACCCCGTCGTGACGATCGATTGACCGCGGCTCTCGACGTGACGACCGCCCGATCGGATCACCGCTCTATTGCGACGCGGTTCCGTTCGAACGAAGACTAATGGATCGTCGGCGGATAGCTCCCCGCAATGACACGACTCGACCGGCTCACCGTGTATCCGGTGAAGGGACTGGACGGCATCGACCTCGAGGCGACCGATGTCCTCGCGGGTGGCACGCTCGCTCACGACAGGGAGTTCGCCCTGTTCGACGCCGACGGTGAGGTCGTAAACGGCAAGCGGACCGACCGGGTCCACGACCTCGAGACCGACTTCGAGCCGTCGACGGCGACGCTTTCGGTCACGGCACCGGACGGCGAGCGCCGGCAGTTCGACCTCGAGACCGACCGCGAGGCCGCCGCGGACTGGTTCGGTGACTTCTTCGACGCGGAGCTGTCGCTCGAGCGCGACGAGTCGCTTGGCTTCGTCGATCGCCGCGAGATGGGGCCGTCGGTCATCAGCACGGCGACGCTCGAGACCGTCACCTCGTGGTTCGACGGGATGACCGTCGACGGCGCACGGCGGCGGCTCAGAGCCAACGTCGAGATCGGCGGCGTCGACCCCTTCTGGGAGGATCGCTTCGTCGGCGAGGACGCCCCGGTGTTCGAGATCGGCGACGTCCGCTTCGAGGGAGTCACGCCCTGTGGCCGGTGTGTCGTCCCCCAGCGCGATCCCGACACCGGCGAGCCGACCGACGAGTTCCGACGGCGGTTCGTCGAACGGCGCGAGGAAACGTTCCCCGACTGGGCCGACCGGGACGCGTTCGATCACTACTACACGCTGATGATCATCACGCGCGTTCCCGAGCGCGACCGCGGCCGCGCTCTGGAGGTCGGTGATCCGGTCGACACCCGCCGTCAGTGATCGATGCCGGGCCGCTGGAACGTCGTCTCGGCGTCCGATCGACCGCCGGTTCCCGACTCGAGCGCCGCCTCGAGTTCAGTCGCGGCCAGCAGTTCGTTGCGGTCGGGCTCGCTGGGGAGATAGAAGTAGTAGGTGTCCGCACAGCCGGCGACCAGCTCCGAGAGCGGCCGGTCCTCGTCGTGGACTACCGAGACGAGGTCGCCGGTCACTGCGATCAGGACTGCGTCGTCGGGTTTGTAGAGGGCGTCCCGAAGCTCGCTCACGGTACTGTCGTCCGGTAGCTCGAGGGTGACGCCGTCGACGGTCGCCCAGCGCGTCTCCATGTGGGACCGTTCGGAGCGGACTTGCTATACGATTGTGCGCGCAGAACCATGCTCGGGCCGAATTCAGGTCCGGGAGCCGGATCGATTCCCCGGACGGCCAGTGCGATAAAGTAGGGGCGACGAGAGGGTCGATGTGATGTCCGAGCGGACGGAGGCGGCGGTCGATACCCTCGAGTTCGTGACCCGGTCGCCGAGCAGAGTCCGAATCCTCGAGCGACTCGACGCCGAGGGGTCGGTCTCGCGGGACGCGCTGTCGGCCGAGGTCGACGTCGTGCGGACGACGCTGAGTCGGAGCCTGTCCGCGCTGGTCGACCGGGGGTTGATCCGCGAACGGGGGCAACGCTACGAGATCACGGCGGCCGGAGCGCTGGTCGCCGACGGGGTGACCGCGGCGCTGGAACGGACCGATGCGGCGATCCGCCTGCGGCCGGTCCTCGAGCGACTCGACGAGGAGTGGCTCGGTGTCGATCCCGACAGGCTGACGGACGCGACGGTGGTCGAGGCCACGATGGCGAACCCGTACGCGCCGGTTACCCACCACGCGACGACGCTGGCCGAGGCCGATCGCGTGCGGGCGGTGTTGCCGGCGGCCGGCGCCGACCCGCTCGAGGCCTCGACGGAGGCGATCGAGAACGGCGCGGAGTTCGAGATGCTACTTGCGGAACCGGTCGTGGAGAGCGTCCGGACGGACCCGACACTCGCCGCCGCGTTCGAGTCGATCGTCGACCAGCCGTCCGTCTCCGTGTCCGTCGTCGATCGGGACGTTCCCGTCTATCTGGGCGTCGTCGATCGGGCCGTCCAGATCGGCGTCCACGACGACACCGGCCTGCCAACGGCGCTGCTCGAGTCGACGGACGACCGCGTCAGGGAGTGGGCGATAGCGCGGTTCGACACCCTCCGCCGGGAGGCGCGGCCGTTCGACCCGGATCCGTAGGCGGACTCGAGCGACGACGGCCGGCGCGTGCCGTGCATGGCATGCACACGGTGTACGGAGTACACTGATATCCACGGCACCCGTTCGTTCGACCGCGGTAGGTGGATTGACGACCGCGCTGACGGCCCACGGATGGGGGAGTACGCTGTAGACGGGCCGTACCGACCGACTGGCAACCCACCGATCGGCGACGCCTGCTCGTGAGCGACCGCCGATCGGCCACGTACGTTTGATACTGACTCGATGGTCTCGAGCGACGGCTGGCGCGATCCGTTCAGACGGTCTACTGTCAGTCATTGCCGGTGGGACCGCGACCGCCCTGCGGTCCCACCGGGAAACCGTTACAGCAACCCGTATCAGGAAACGCTTAGTCGATCGCGGACGGTAGTCCGACCGTGAGCGAGAACCGCGTCGTTCAGGGACGAATGGTGACGGCAGGAAAACTCGCGGAACTGATCGAAGGCGAGTCGGTGATGGAGGTCGACTCGATCGAGGAGGCCGACGAGCCGTGTCCGGACTGCGGGGGCAACGCGTTGAAGGTGGTGTACATGCCCTCCGTGACCGAACTCGTTACCGGCTGGAAGTGCCAGGACTGCGACTGGAGCGAGACGGACCGGGACTAGGTCCGGGACCGACCGGTCGACTGGACACTGCAGCTATCGACGGTGGCTCCGTGAGCCGTATCTCGGCTCGAAATTGACCTCCTCCCGCGCCTGAAGACGCGGGAATCCCGCCACGGGATTCCAGGCCGAGTGCAACGAC
>NZ_JBGUBA010000019.1:0-35123 GCF_041821105.1 Natrinema sp. H-ect1
TCCTCGTCGCTCGGGTTCTCGATCGTCGCCGTCACGGTGATCGTCTCACCGACTTCGGCGCTCGCGGGCGCATCGAGGTTGCTGACCTCGAAGGACTCCGCCGGTTCCGTCTCGTTGTCTATCGGCTCCTCTTCGGTTTCGTTGTCGGTCGGTTCGTCCTCGATCGGCTCGAGGCCGTCGTCAGTTTCGTTGTCCTCGGTTTCGTTGTCCTCAGTCGGTTCGTCCTCGATCGGTTCGAGGCCGTCGTCAGTTTCGTTGTCGTCGGTTTCGTTATCGACCGGTTCGTCCTCGATCGGCTCGAGGTCGTCGTCGGTTTCGTTGTCCTCGGTCGGTTCCTCTTCGACCGGTTCCTCGTCCTCAACCGGTTCTTCCTCGACGGGCTGTTCGTCCATGTCGCCGAGGTTGACGTATACGGTGGCCTCTTCGATGGTCACCTGGATCTGGTCTCCCTGCTGGTCACCATCGTCCTCGACGGCCCCGTCGTCACCGTTATCGACACCGTCTGCAGCGTCGTCGGTGTCGGTTTCGGTGTCGTTGGTCTCGGTGTCGAGATCATCACCGGTTCCGTCATCGTGCGAGGGGTCGTCGGAAGCGCTCTGGATCTCGATGTTCTCGACGTCTACGGTGACCGTCACCTGCTCGAAGGACAGATCGCCGTTACCGAGCAGTCCGGCGGCGTCCGCCGTCGTCTCGTCGTCCGTTTCAGTTTCATCGTCAGCCATCCCGTCGTCGCTGTCGACTGCACCGTCGTCAGTGGCCGTCTCGTTTCCGTCGACGGTCGCCCCGTCGTCGGCCTGCTCGTCTTCGTCTCCGGCGTCCGTCTCGCCGTCCATCCCGAGGTCGTCACCGTTCTCGCTGACGATGACGGTGAGCTGTTCGATCACGACGTTGATCGTTAGCCCGTCATCCATCGCCGGTTCGTCGTCGACGACATCCTCGTCTTCGTCAGCTGGTTCCTCGTCAACGATCGTTTCGTTATCCTCTTCGACCGGCTCCTCGTCAACGACTGTTTCGTTGTCGTCTTCGACCGGCTCCTCGTCAACGACCGTTTCGTTGTCCTCTTCGGCCGGCTCCTCCGCAACGGGCTCCTCGTCGGCCGCGCCGACGGAGACCACTGCGTCGTCGGTCACCGGCTCGTCGTCGGCCGTGAGGTACGGCCCGTCGGCCGCACCCTCACTCTCGACGAAATCGTATCCCTCGTTGTCGTTCGTATCCCGATGCGGCATCGCGATCAGGGTCTCGTCCTCCTCGAGCGGCTCGTCGAGGGTGACTTCGATCTGTTCGTGCGTTCCCGCCTCGAGATACGCGGAGGTGCCGATGACGCTCTCGAAGACGTCTCCGACCAGCAGGCTGCTGTCGTGGATCGTCACGAAGCCGCCGCTCGCGAGCGTGACGTTCTCGACCACGACCGTCTGCCCGTCGGTCTCCTGGTCTTCAAACGTCACGTACGCGGACTGTTGGCCGGCCGCGTCTTCCTCGAGGCCGGTTTCGTTGTCCGCCATCTCTCCATCGTCGTCACCGACTGCCGTCTCGTCTTCGTCGGCAACTGTCTCGTCTGTCGTTGATTCGTCGCCATCTGTCTCGTTCGCCGAGTCGTATTCGCCGTCGCTGGCAGTGTCACCCGAATCGACGGCCCCAGAGCCCGAAGCTGCTGTGACCATCGCCCCGCCGGAGCAAACTACCATCAGCGCGGTGAGTACGACCAGTACCTGTTTGCGTGCGTTCATGGTTGCCGTAATGGCATCCGTCACGTCGTGGCTTCGGCGGATAAACCGGCAGAACCATTACGCTGAGAAATCGGAAACTACGGCCCAACAGTGGCGAATTCAGTCTCTCGTTCTGATTCCGAAATCAACGATTGCTGATAGGAACGGTGGCCGCGCTAGTCATCGCCGGCCTGTTCGGGCGATTTCGACGCGGTCGGTTCGTGTCCGGGAAGACAGACGAGGTTCTCCCGACCGAGGCGCAGTTTCGTGATCTGGCCGTCCTCCTCGAGATCGGCGAGCAGCCGACTGACCTTCGCTTTCGACCAGTCGACGGAGTCGACGATGTTCGATTGCTTCATTCGACCCCCATTGTCCCGGAGCAACTGTCGGACCCGCTCTCGGTCGGTGACGAACTCCTCCCGATCGGGCTCCGTCTCGTGACCGGTCTCTGGACCGTCGTATCGGTTCCGAGCGACGAGTACGCCACCGAGCAGTGCGAGTGCAACCATCCCGACGAGAGCCGCAAGGTGTGCGTTTCCCTCTAGTTGGAGCGGTTCAGCGGCTCGCGAAACCTCGGGTCGGAACCCGAACCCGACCGTCGTCGCAACCGCCCCGTTGGTCGACGATTCGAACGCATCGACGACCGCGGATGCCCGTCGTCGGATAGTCATGCCCCCCGAGATGCTGTATTTCGATGGTTCATGTCCGATACCCTCGTGACCGTCTCACAAGTCGTTTTTTATAACCCATATGCTGTTAGTCGCGTCGGTGTCTCTCATGTCGACCGAACGGTCCGTGCGTTCGACCGGTTCCGGTCGGACGTCTCATCGGTGATCGGCTTCTCCCGGTGGCTGGCGGGCGTCAGTCCTGTCGGTGCCGGGTTCCGGTTGACACTCCCTAGTCATGATATGGCCACTCGTTGCTCGACGGGAGGAATAAACCGGCCCGGACGTTTCGATCGGTTAGCCCGGATTCGCTCCGGATTCAGACGGTAATCCGATACTGGCGTGACTCTCCGTGGAACGAACACGGTCGGTAGTCACTCGAGACCGCCGGCAAGACGACGCAACATCGGTCAGTTCGGACGGCCGCGTTCTCCCGCGAGCGGCCCGTCGATGGCATCGCCAGGGAGAGCTATCGAACACCGGGTCACTCGCCGGGTAGTTCGACCGCCTTCTCGGGATCTCCGCGGGTCGGGACGCCCGTATCGCGTTCGACCAGCGATCGGATCCCCGACTCGAGGCCGACTCGCGCCTCGAACCCGAGTTCGCGGGCTGTTTTCGTGGTGTCGGCACCGCTGTGTCTGATGTCGCCGGGACGGGGCTCGCGGTGGACGATCGACGAGGACGAGCCGGTGGCGTCCCGAACGGTTTCGGCGAGTTCCCGGATCGTCGTCCGCTCGCCCGTGCCGATATTGTAGGCCTCGCCGACCGCGTCGGTTACAGCCGCACGCAGGTTCGCGCGGACGACGTCGCTGACGTGGACGAAATCGCGGCTCTGCTGGCCGTCGCCCTCGATCGTAATCGGCTCGTCGGCGCGGGCCTGCTCGAGGAACGTCGAAATGACGCCGCTGTAGGGGCCCCGCTGGCGCGGCCCGTAGACGTTGAAGTACCGCAGGGCGACGGTCGGGAGGTCGTACAGCTCCGCGTAGAGGCGGGCGTACTCGTCGAGCGCGAGTTTCTGGACGCCATAGGGAGAAGTCGGATCGGTCGGTGCCGCCTCCGAGACGGGCAACTCCGCCGGGTGGCCGTACACCGCGGCGCTCGAGGCGACGACGACCCGCGCGTCCTCCTGGCGAGCCTGCTCTAAGACCAGCAGTCCGGCCTCGAGGTTCGTCCGGTTGCTCTGTCGGGGGTTATCGACGCTCTGGCTGACGCTAACGACGGCGGCGTGGTGGAAGATGACGTCGACGCCGCGGGCGGCCTCCTGTAGGGCGATCGGATCCCCCACGTCGCCCACGATCACCGTCGCGTCGTCGGGCAGGTGGGCCGGATCGCCGGTCGAGAAGTCGTCGAGGACTCGTACCTCGTTGTGTGGCACCAGAGCGTCGACGAGGTGGCTGCCGATGAAGCCGGCACCGCCGGTCACGAGTACCGTGCTGTCGCGGATCGCTGGGGAGTCCATCCCCTGAAGCGACCGGATCCTCGCTGTTTAGTATCGCGCTCGTACCCCTGCCGATTCGGCGACCGCTCGAGCGGAAGGCAGTGCTTACGGGACCCGATCGATGGTTTCCGTGGACGATCTGCCGGCACTCGAGCGGAGACACAGCGCGGTTTCCGGCAGAAGAGGTGACGGATGGGATACACTTTTGGCCAACAGGTACCTCGGTTCGGGTATGCTCCGAACTGCCCTGTCGCGGCTCCGTGAGTGGATCGCCGTCGACGACCCCTCGATGCGCTCTTCGGGGTCGGGCGAGGCGATCGTCTCGCCCCAGCACAGGCGATGCCGGGACGCCGAACAGGCGCTCGAGGAACTGCCCGACGACGCCCGGGACGAAAACCGCTAACTCGACCGCTCGGTCGCTCCGACTCGACGACCCGTTTGGGGAAGCTATATGCGCCGCCCTCGGCAACTCCCGGGCAATGACCGTCGATCTCGTCGTGCGCAACTGTACCGTCGTCACGCCCGCCGGGCGGACGCCCGACGCGGGCGTCGCCGTCGAGGACGGAGAGATCGTCGCCGTCGGGCGAAGCGACCGGCTCCCCGACGCCGACCGCGTCCTCGACGCCGAGGGCAACGTCCTCGTGCCGGGTATCGTCGACGGCCACATCCACAACCGCGAGCCCGGCCTCGAGTACAAGGAAGACTGGGAGTCCGCGACGCGGGCCGCGGCCGCCGGCGGCGTGACGACCGTCGTCGGGATGCCCAATACGGACCCGGTCATCGACCGACCCGACCACCTCGAGTTGAAGTTCGAGCGCGGCGAGGCCTCGGCCCACGTCGACTTCCAGAGCTACGCCGTCGTCACGTCGGAGAACCTCGATCTCATCCCCGACATCGACGAGGCCGGCGCGCTCGGGTTCAAGATCTTCCTCGGCTCGACGGTCGGGGACGTCCCGCCGCCGAACGACGGCGAGATCATAGAGGCGATGGCAAAGATCCGGGAGACGGGCAAGCGCCTGGGCTTCCACGAGGAGAACGGCGAGATCATCGACCACTACACCGAGAAGTTCCAGGCCGAGGGCCGAAACGAGCCGATCGATCACTCCCACTCCCGGCCCGTGATCGCCGAACGCGAGGCCGTCGAGCGGATGATTACCTTCGCCGAGGAGACCGGCGCGAAGATTCACATGTTCCACGTCTCCTCCGGCTCGGCCGCCGAAGCCGTCGCCCGCGGCAAAGAGCGCGGCGTCGACGTCACCGCGGAGACGACGCCCCACTACCTCTGGTTCACCGAGGAAGTGATGCGCGAGAAGGGCAACCCGGCCCGCATCCAGCCGCCGATCCGAAACGCCGCGGAACGCGAGCAACTCTGGCGGGTCGGAATCGACGACGGCGCGATCGACTCCATCGCCACCGACCACGCGCCCCATACCCCCGAGGAGAAGAAGGTCGACGACCCGTTCGGCAATACGTGGGAGGCGATCTCGGGCTTCGTCGGCCTCGAGACCGAAATCCCGGTCATGCTCACGTTCGTCGATCAGGGCCGACTCACGATGGAGGAGTGGGTCCGCCGCCACTCGACCCGGCCCGCTCAGATCTGGGGGATGTACCCCCGGAAGGGGTCGCTGCAGGTCGGCACCGACGCCGACTTCACGATCGTCGATCCCGACCGGGAATGGACGCTCGAGGACGCCGACGAACTCCACTCCAAAAACTGCGTCACGCCGTTTATCGGCGAGTCCTTCACCGGGAAAGCGGTCGCGACGGTCGTCCGCGGCGAGATCGTCGCCGAGGACGGCGACGTCGTCGGTGAGTCGGGGTACGGCACCCGTGTCGACGTCGATACCTGAGTGAGGCGGCGTCCTCTGTCCCTCGACGATCGTCGAAGTCGAATTGGCCGTTTCCCGTGACAATTCTCAGTGCCTGAAAGTAGCAACCTGTTTATATTCCCGTTTCGGCCTTCCGATGCCGACAGGGACCCCGCTATGACCGATTCAGACTCTCAGACAGACGCAGGCGACGAAACGGAAGGTACGGACAAGACGGAACAGCTTCGGTCGCTGTATCTCTCCGTGACCGACGGCGACGCCGAGCCGGTCGTCGAGACACAACGGGAGGGCTCCGACCGCCGAGAAATCGACGAAGCGCGGGCCGACGAAGCCGTCGGACCGGCCGAACTCCACGGGCTCGACGACGCGATCGACGACCCCGAACCCGCCGACTGACTCTCCCTTACTCGAGGTCCGCACCGACCGCGTCCTCGACCGAGGCGAACCCATCACGCTCGAGCAACGCGGCCAGGCCGCGGTTGATCCGCTTTGCGGTCGAGGGGCCCTGATAGACGAACCCGGTATACAACTGGACCAGCGAGGCACCGGCCCGGATCTTCTCGTAGGCGCTCTCGGCGGAATCGACGCCGCCGACGCCGACGATCGGCAGATCGCCGTCGGTGTACTCGGCGAGCGACCGAATGACGGCCGTCGAGCGGTCCGTGATCGGCTTGCCGCTGAGCCCGCCCCACTCCTCCTGCCGGGGCGACTCGAGTCCCTCGCGGCTCGTCGAGGTGTTGGTCGCGACGATGCCGTCGAGGCCGAACTCCTGTACGATGTCGACGAGATCGAAGATCGACTCCTCGGGTTCGTCGGGGCCGATCTTCACCAGGATCGGCACGTCACGGTCGTTTTCTTCCTCGAGGGTCTCGAAGATCGCCCGCAGATGCTCGGGCGATCCCTCGTCGAACTCCTCGGGCGTGTTCGGACAGGAGACGTTGACCACGACGTAGTCGGCAAAGGGCGAGAGCCGGTCGAAGACCCGGCGGTAGTCCTCGATCGCCTCGCGCTCGCTCGAGGAGTTCATTTTGCCGACGTTCACGCCGAGCGGAATCCCGGGCGTGCCGTCTGCCTCGAGCCGCGATTTGACCCGTTCCATCCCCTGGCCGTTGAAGCCCATCCGGTTGATCATCCCCTGGTCCTCGCGCAGGCGGAAGAGCCGGGGCCGGTCGTTGCCCGACTGCGGATACGGCGTGACGGTCCCGATCTCGACGAAACCGAAGCCAAGCGCTGCGAGCGCGTGGGTCACTTCGGCGTTCTTGTCGAAGCCGGCGGCGACGCCGACCGGGTTCGGGAACGTGGCGTCGAACAGGTCGACCTCGAGGGCCGGATCGTCGTACCGATACGCATACGAGAGCGCCGCCCGCGTCGGTCGCGTCGACTGGGCCGCCCGGAGCGTCCATTTGCCCAGGTCGTGGGCCGTCTCGGCCGGCAGTTTGAACGCGAGGGGGCGGACCCGCGAGTACAGCGTCATTGCCGGGACGTGGGGGCGGGCGACAGGTAAACGTCCCGAAGCGGCGCGCCCGGTCGCTCGAGGGGCCGTCCGCAATCAGAGCGACTCGAGAACTTCGCTCACGTCCGCGACCGATCGCAGGTCCGAAAGCGCTGCCAGCGTATCGTCGGTGGCGACCGCAACCGGCGCGCGGTCGGCACACATCCGGAACTTCTCGCGCAGTTCGTCCATCGAGAGCGGGTCGTCGTGGGTGCCCGGCGGCCGCTCTCGGGTGCGTTCGTACGTCTCGCCGCCGCGGGTCGTCACCGCGACGCGGGCGGCGTTGGAGTCGTAGGCCAGCTCGTCGTCGACGGTCAACGTGACCCGCCTGCGGACGGTCTGGACCGCCGGCTCGTCGATATTGGCCGCGTCGAAGGCGGCGAGTCCGACGTCCCGGCGGGCGATCGCGCGCCCGATCAGGTACGGCATCGAGAACTTCGCCTCGAGCCCCGTCTCGGGGTCGTCGTGGGCCAGGGCGTCGGCCGCCCCCTGCGAGGCCGTCACCGTCACGTCGTCGATCGCGTCGGGCTCGAGGTCGTACTCGTCGGCGAGCCCGATCGCCGCGTAGATGGCGGCGTGGGTGTAGTAACAGCACGGATACTTCTTGACGTCGATGCCGTCCTCGAGGATCGACCAGCGGTCGCCGAGGGCGGGCAGGGCCCCCAGGTCGGGCTCGCCGTCGCCGCGATAGAGGTCGAAGAAGCCGCGCTCGCCGTCGATCGCCGTCGAATCAGCGGTTGCGCCCTCGGCGGCGAGCAGGGCTGCGGTCGTCCCGGAGCGGGCGGCCTGGCCCGCGTGGACCGGCTTGGTCGTCGAGCCGAAGTTGCGCTTCAGACCGGCCGGCATCGAGGCGGCGATCGAGAGCGCGTGTGCGGTCCGTTCGGCCGAGAGATCGAGCAAGTTCGCCACCGCCGCCGTGGCACCGAACAGGCCGATGGTCGAGGTGGCGTGCCAGCCCCCCTCGTAGTGTCCGGGGCTGATGGGAGCCGAGAGGTAGTGTTGGGTCTCGAAGCCGGCGACGAAGGCCGTCAGCAGGTCCCGGCCGCTCGCGCCCTCGCGCTCGCCGACCGCTAGCAGCGGGGCGACCATCGGTACGCTGGGGTGGCCGTCCATCGCGGCCAGCGCGACGTCGTCGAAGTCGAGCGCGTGGCCGGCGGTCGCGTTCACGAAGACGGCGGCGGAAAGCGGCAGTCGGTCGTCGCGACCGAGAACCGTCGTCTCGCCGTGGCCGTCGCTTGCGGTGGCCGCGGCGATACTGCCGGCCTCGGCGTCCGCGCCCGCGAGGGTCACGCCGACGGTGTCGATGATCGCCCGTTCGGTGAGTCGAAACGCGTCCTCGGGAACGTCGGCGGCGGCAAGCGAACTCACGAACGTCGCGAGGTCGGTCGCGACCCCGCCTGCGTCTGCGTCCGTCATGTCGGATCCGTCTCTCGGGCAGCGGCATAATCGTGGCCCCGCCGGTCGGGTTTTTGACCGGTCGCCGCCTCGAGGCCGGCCCGACGCGACGCCGCGACGGAGTCTCGCACGCACCGCCGCGTCCACAGGCAGTTTTAGTATCGTGGCCACACGGGACAGTCGTATGCACGAGCCGACCGAAGGCGACCGCCATTCCTTCGAACGGGCGTTTACGACCGACGACGTCCGCCGGTTCGCCGACCTCTCACAGGACACCCAACCCCGTCACACCGAGCCCGACGCGGACGGCCGACTGCTGGTCCACGGCCTGCTGACCGCGACGCTGCCGACCAAGATCGGCGGCGACCTCGAGGTGCTGGCCAGGACGATGACCTTCGAGTTCGTCCGGCCGGTCTACACCGGCGAGACGATCGCCTGTACGCTGACGATCACGGCCGTCACGGAACGGGACGACCGCTACGACATCGAGGGGGAGGTCGTCTGCGAAAACGAGGACGGCGAGGTCGTCCTGACCGCGAGCCTCGAGGGACTCGTCGAGAAGGCGTAGGTTTCAGATCACGTCCGCGTCGCGCAACTCCGCGATCTCCGCGCTCGAGTAGCCCAGCGCCGCGAGGACGTCGTCGGTGTCCTCGCCCAGGTCGGGCATCGGTTCGGCCGCGAACTCGAGTTCGCTCGAGTCGATCGGGGTGTCGACGTAGGGGACCGGGCCGTCCTCGGTCTCGAACTCCTTGACGAGATCGAGGTGGTCGGCCTGTGGATGCTCGAGGACCTCGTCGAATCGGTTGACGTCGCCCCACGGGATGCCCGCCTCGGCCAGCCGTTCGGCCCAGTAATCGCGGGGGTGGTCGGCGATCAGGTCCTCGATCAGCGGCTCGAGGGTCTCGCGGTTTTCGACGCGTTGCTCGTTGGTCGCGAATCGCTCGTCCTCGAGCAGGTCGGGGCGCTCGAGGACGTCCGTACAGAGCAGTTCCCAGTGGGCCTCGCTGAGGATGGCGAAGTTGACGGATCGATCGTCGGCCGTCTCGTGGGGACCGTAGGGGGTCAGCAGGTGATGGCGCATCCCGATCCGTTCGGGAATCTCGTCGGTGTGCCAGTACTTGTGGGGGAAGTAGCCGAGCCACGAGAGGATACCGCCGAACATCGTGACGTCGAGTTCCTGGCCCTCGCCGGTGCGCTCGCGGTGAAAGAGCGCGAGCAGCGTCGAGATCGTGCCGTAGGTCGCGGCGTTGATGTCACAGATGCTCAGCGGGATCTTGGCCGGGGCGTCGGGCGAGCCGTTCATCGGAATGAGGCCGGTCTCGCCCTGCATGACCATATCGTAGGCCTTGCGGTCCTCGTAGGGGCCGTCGCGGCCGTAGCCCGAGATGTTGAGATAGATCACGTCGTCGTTATCCTCGGCGACGTCTTCGTAGCCGACGCCGAGCCGTTCGACCACGCCCGGCGAGTAGTTCTGGACGATCACGTCGGCCTCGGCGGCCAGTTCGTGAAAGACCGCGCGGCCCTCGTCGGCTTTCAGGTTCAACTCGACACTGAGCTTGTTCCGGTCGACCCAGACGTGGGCCGACGAGTCGCCGTAGACGGCCGTGTCCCAGTGGCGGTTGACGTCGCCGACGCCCGGGCGCTCGACCTTGATCACCTCCGCGCCGAAGTCGCCCAGCATCCGGGTACACAGCGGCGCGCTGATCCCGCTCTCCAGACTGACGACCGTGACGTCCTCGAGCGCGAGCATCTACAGCTCCTCCGGCTGCGTGCCGATTCCTTCGGGCCAGCCCGGCGGCTCCGCCGCGGAGGGCTCGGCGTGTTCCCGTTTCAGCACCATCGGGGTCCGCTCGAGCGAGAGGACGAGGTCGTCGTGCTGGTTGTACGCCCGGAGTTCGGTCTCGACGATGCCGACGTGGTCGCGGGACTCGAGTTCGCGCTTCGAGCGGACCTCGCTCTCGGCGAAGATGGTGTCGCCGTGGAAGACGGGGTTGTGGTGGCGGACGTCGTCGTAGCCGAGATTGGCCGTCGCGTTGACCGAGACGTCGACGACGCTCATCCCGACGGCCGTCGCGATGACGACGAGCCCGTTGACGAGGCGCTCGCCGAACTCCGTCTCTCGGGCGTAGGCCTCGTTGAAGTGCATCGGGTTGGCGTTCATCGTCACGTTGGTCAGCCAGACGTTGTCCGTCTCGGTGACGGTCCGGCCGAAGGGGTGCTTGTAGATGTCGCCGACCGCGAAGTCCTCGTAGTAGCGGCCGTGCCAGCCCTCGACGAGGCGTTTGTCGGTCGATTCGTCCGCGTCGTCGGTGTCGCTGTCGTCGGTCATTGTTTTGGGTAGCGAGCAGTCGTCGATCAGTACGAGCGAGGCAGCCCCAGGACGTTCTCGCCGATGTAGTTCAGTGCGAGCTGCTGGGTGATCGGCACCAGCCGGGTCAGTCGGGCCTCGCGGAAGTAGCGCTCGACGTCGTACTCCGTGGCGATGCCGAACCCGCCGTGGGTCTGGACCGCCGCGTCGGCCGCCTCGTAGGCCGCGTCGGCCGCGAGGAACTTCGCCGCGTTCGCGTACGCGCCCAGATCCACCTCCTCGTCCGAGGCCGCCCGGTCGGCCGCGTTGTAGGTCAGTTGCTTCGCCGCCTGCAGTCGCGCGTAGGCCTCCGCCAGCGGGTGCTGGATCGCCTGATTCGAGCCGATCGGGCGGTCGAACACCTCGCGGTCGGTGGCGTACTCGACGGCCCGCTCGAGCGCCAGCCGGCCCAGCCCGATACACTCGGCGGCGATGACGAGTCGCTCCTCGTTGAGGCCATCAAGCACCTGATAGAACCCGTCGCCCTCGACGCCGATCAGGTTCGATTCCGGGACTCGCAGGTCGTCGAACCAGAGTTCGAACGAGTGGACGAAGTCGCTCGCGGATTTGGGGATCGGCTCCATCTCGAGCGCGCCCTGCTCGTGGGCGTCCGCGAGGTCGACGAGAAACATCGAGATGCCGCGGGTGCGCTTGTCGACGTCAGCGCGGGGCGTCGTCCGCGCGACGAGGACGATGTAGTCGGAGACGTCGACGCGGGAGGTCCAGATCTTCTGGCCGTTGATGACGTATTGGTCACCGTCTTTTTCCGCGCGCGTCTCGATCGCCGTCGAGTCCGAGCCGGCGTTGGGCTCCGTGAGGCCGAACGCCTGGATCGATGTCTCACCGGCCGCGACGTCGGGGAGGAGATCGTCTTTGATCTCCTCGCTGGCGTATTCGACGATCGGCACGGAGTTGTACACGCCGCCGTGGACCGCCTGTGCGGCGCTGAAGCCGCCCCCGTTGGCGGCGATCTCCTCCATCATGACGACCGTCTCTCGAGTGCCCATCCCGGCACCCCCGTACTCCTCGGGGAGCAGGATCCCCATCCACCCATGATCCGCCAGCGCGTCGACGAACTCCTTGGGGTATGCCCCCTCGTCGGCCCGCCGACGCCAGTACTCGCGGTCGAAGTCCGCGCAGATCTCCCGGATGTTGGACCGAACCAACTGCTGGCGTTCCGTCAGTGCCACCGCGTCGCTGAGGAGTCGGGCCATTGGGGGATGATCTCTCGGTCGGAAGAAAAACGTTATGTGATACCGTGGCTCGGAGACACACTCGCCGACCGTAACGGCCGCATCTGTTCCTCACCGACGCGTCGATCCGCTTTCCGACAGCGGGGTTCGGACGGCGATCCGACCGCTCGAGGCGGCGTCCCACTCCTCGCCCGTGAGAACGCGACGTCAGGCCTCGAACCGATCGCGGACCCGGTCCCGGAGGACGGTCTTCTGGACCTTCTCCCCGTTCGGCCCCTCGGTCGTCGGGAACTCGTCGACGACCTCGACCGCCTCGGGCACCTTGTAGTCGGCGACGCGGTCGTCGAGGAACGCCTCGAGGTCGTCGGTCGGGACCTCGCCATCGGCGGGGACGACGAACGCGACCGGCACCTCGCCGTGGCGCGGGTGGGGCGCGCCGACGACCTCGCAGGCGCGGACGGCGGGGTGGTCCTCGACGGCGGCCCCGATCTCGCGGGGCGCGACGAGAAAGCCCCGGACCCGCAGGGCGTCGTCGAGTCTCGAGCGGTAGTAGACGTACCCGTCCGCGTCGATCTCAGCGAGGTCGCCGGTGTAGAACCATCCCGCTTCGTCGAAGGCCTCGGCCGTCGCCTCGGGCTTGTCGAGGTAGCCGTCGGCCAGCGGGTAGCCCCGGATCGCGAGTTCGCCCTCCTCGCCGGCCGGCAGTTCCGCGCGCGTTTCGGGGTCGACGATTTTCGCGTCGATCGCCGGATGGATCGGCGGGCCGCCGACCCGTTTGCGCCGCTCGGCGGGGTCGGCCGGGTCGCCGACGAAGAGCTGGCTGTTGGCCTCCGAGAGCCCGTAGGGCTGGACGACCGGGAAGCCGAACGTCGACTCGATGCGCTCGAACAGCGCCTCGTCGAACCCCTTGCTGATGAACCCCACCACGCCTTTGTCGATCGTCTCGACCTGCGTGGCGTCGAAGGCGTCGGCCTCGAGCATCCGTTCGAACATCACGCCCAGCCCGGTGAGATAGGTGGCGTCGTACGCGTCGACCAGCCGGATCGTCTCACCGGGGTTGAAGTGAGTCTGTGCGACGAGCGTGCCGCCGGTCGCGAGGACGCTGAACAGCGTGTTGTAGCCCCAGATCCCGCAGAACGGCAGCGTCGCGACGCCGACGTCGCCCCCATCCACGCCGAGGTGATCCGCGACGTGTGCGGAGTGGTTCAACAGCGACCGGCTCGACTGGAGACAACCCTTCGGATCGCTCGTGGTCCCGCTCGTGTAGAAGATCGCCGCCGGGGCCGCGGGATCGGACGCGGGCTCTACGTCGTCGCTCCCCCGCGCTCGCCCCGTCGCCAGCACGTCGTCGTAGTCACGCAGCGCCGGGCGTTCGGCCGCCGACTCGAGGCTGACGACCGCCTCGAGGGCCGGAAACGAGGCGGGATCGAACGCCTCGGGCAGTCCCTCGGTGATCTCGGGAACCGCCGCTTCGAGCATCTCGTGGTAGTCCCGCCCGAGCAGAGCGTCCTCGGTGACCAGCACCGACGCACTCGAGTCGGCGAGCATGTACTCGAGTTCGTGGCTCCGGTAGCGGGTGTTGACCGCGACGGTCGCCGCGCCCAGCATCGAGGTCGCCAGTTGGCAGGCGATCCATTCGGGGCGGTTCCCGAGCCAGACGGCGACGACGTCGCCGTCCGAGACGCCCAGTTCGGCGAGGCCGGCCGCGAGCGCGCGGCTCTCGGCGAGCAGGTCGTCGTACGTCCACGTTTCGCCCTCGAAGACGACGGCCCGCTGTTCCGGCCGCTCGGCCGCGACCGTCGCGATCCCCTCGTAGATGGTTTCGTCTGGCCACGTGAGCATTAGGCGTGCCATCACAAACCACGGATAAAACGGTTGCGTGCCCGGCCGTCTTCGGTTCCCGACTCGGGCGGCCGTCGCAGTTTCGGTGTTACCGCAGAACGGTCGCGTCGTTCCGCGAAATTCGGATGGCGGACCGGCTCAGGCCTCGCCGACTCGTTCGGCGTCCGGCCCGAAGACCGACTCGAGCAACGTGGGGACGTCCTCGGGGGAGACGTCCGAGTACCAGCGGTTTCGCGGCTGGATCGTGATCGCGGTCCCGTCCTCGCTACAGAGGCCGAGACACGAGGTTTCGCTGACCGAGACGGCGGTCCAGAAGGCATCTCGCTCGCGCAGCCACTCCTTGACCGCCGCGGCGGTCTCGTCGGCACCGACCGCACCACAGCTTGCGTGTTCGCCGTCCCGGTCGTTCGTACAGACGAAGACGTGGGCGTCGAGCCGTTCGGTGTGTTGCTCGGTCCGGTCGTTCATGGACTCATCAGCAGGTCGTCGTGGCGCTCGGCTGCCGGCTGCGCGCCGGCCCGCGTCTGGAGCCAGCCGAAGCAGGCGGCCACCAGCGCCCAGAGCGCGGCCTGACTCAGGACGGTCAGTCCGCGGAACGCGGTCACCAGGTCGGCCGACAGCGCACCGGTCTCGACGATCGTCGGTGCCGCGACCGTCGTGACGGCGACGAGTGCGACGATCGGGACTGCGGCTACACCGACCCCAAGCGGCCGGTTCTCGGGAGACAGACGGCCGTAGCCGTAGACCGACGCCACGGCGACGACGGCCCCGACGGCCATCATCCCGGCGTAGATCGCGCTTCGCAGCGTCGGGTCAAACGCCAGTTCGGCCCCGGGCGTCGTCGGCGGCAACACCAGCCACGGGGCGACCGAGACGGTCAGGAAGCCGGCCGCGGCCAACACGTAGGCCTTGACCCGCCCGCGGCCGGGCAGCGCCGGCTCGAGGAAGTAGAAGGCGAGCGCGAAGGCACCGCCGAGCAGGATTCCCCAGAGGACGCCGCTGCCGATGCTGACGGCCGCGGTCGTCGCCTCGCTGACCGCGTGAGCGCCTTCGCCGGCGGCATGGGCGTGTTCGCCGGCCTCGTGTGCGTGTTCACCGGCGTGGGCGTGGTCGCCGCCCTCGGCGCGCGTCTCCATGTAGCCGACAAGGGGGTTCGCGACCAGCGCCACGTAGGCTCCGTAGGCGATCCCCGCGATCGCCCCGGCGACGACGCCCCGCTTGAGGTAGTCGGCGAGCATCAGTGACAGATGACGCCGGCCGCGTGCCGGAAGTTGTGCATCGCGTCGTGAGCCAACGGCTCCTGCAGGAACAGCAAGGCGAACGTCGCTGCCGCGACGAACGCGAAGACGGCGAGCAGTTGTCCGGTTGTGAGGTCGTCACGCGCGGTCCCGATACGATCGTGGACGGTGTCGGTCGTCGTCATGCAAGTCAGTTTTCCCTACTGAAACTCCGATTGTAAAACTACCGATCGTCCGACGCCGGCACCGTATTTCCCCATCGTCGACCGTACGACCGAACGGAACTCGAACCGTCACGAACGATCCGAATGAATTCGACGGATCGGGCGACTGCTGGGGAATAACGAAATCGTTTTCCTACGGCTGACGCTTGACTCGACCAACGAGAGTCATGCATATCCAACGACGGTCACCCGGAGGGAACGGCCGTGGCGGTTGAACGCCTGCTCGTCCCGCTGTCGGACACGGTGACCGTCCGACAGACGGTCGGTTACGCCGTCCAGTCGGGCCTCGAGCGCGCTGACTCGCTCGAGTGTCACTTGGTCGTTGCCCTTCCCTACGACGACGACGTCCCCGAGAGCGCGCGCCAGCACGAGGACGCCGACGACCTGCTGTCGCGGGCACGCAACTGGGTCGAGGAGGACGCCGGCGAGGCCGACGTGACGATCGAGACGGCGACGCTGGGCGCCGACGAGTACCTCTTCGGTCCCCGCGACTACGCGGAGATCTTCGACGCCTACGCCGCCGAGAACGACCTCGACCGAGTCGTCCTCGATCCCGAATACGAGCCCGGCGTCACCGCTCGCATCCTCCAGCCCCTCGAGCGGGAACTCGACCGGATCGGACTGGCCTACGACGAGGCACCGGTCGAGCGCTCGACCCGCCGCGGCCGACTCACGGGAAGCGAGGACTTCGACCGGCTGTTCGCGACGTTCATGATCTCCTATGGCTTCTATCTCGTCCTGGGCGATCCCACCTACTGGTTCGACCTGGTTACCGGCGCGGCGGTCGCGGGCATCGTCGCCATCTCGCTCGCTCGAGTGACGTTTTCGGTGCCGCTGGACCGTGTCCAGTCGCCGATCCGGGTCGTCCGCTTTGCCCTCTACATCCCCTACCTCCTCTGGGAGATCGTCAAGGCGAACATCGCGGTCTCGGCCGTGATACTCCGGCCGTCGATGCCCATCGAGCCGACGCTGACGCAGGTCGACTCCCGAGTCAGAAGCGGGCTACCCCTGACCGCACTGGCAAACAGCATCACCCTCACCCCGGGCACGCTGACCGTCCGGGCCACCGACCAGCGGCTGCTGGTCCACACGCTGATTCCCGCCGCCCGTGAGGACCTCTTCGACGGCGGCTTGGAGCGAGGGATCAGATTCGTCTTCTACGGCCGCGAGTCGGCCGCGATCCCCTCGCCGCGCGAACGCGACGACGCCGAGATCGTCGGAGGTGACGAGCTGTGACGCCGGTCCCGCTCGAGGACGTCTTCCTCGCCGCGGCCGGCCTGTTCGTCGTGTTGGCGATCGCGATGTTTTACCGGGCGGTCGTCGGGCCGACCACGCAGGACCGACTGCTTGCGGTCAACGTCCTCGGGACGAACACGGTCGTCATCCTCGCCCTGCTGGCGGCGGGACTCGACCAGCGGTGGTTTCTCGACGTGGCGTTGATCTACGCCCTGCTGAACTTCCTGATGTCGGTCGCCATCTCGAAGTTCACCGTCGAGCGGGGTGGTGTGCTGTGATCGAACCGACCCCGCTGCAGGTAACCCTCGAGACGGTCCGGTTCTGGGCGATCGTCGCCCTGCTTGGACTGGGCGTGTTCTTCACGCTCGTCTCGACGATCGGCGTCCTCCGACTGCCGGACATCTACGCGCGGGCCCACACCGCCTCCCAGACGGACACGCTCGGGGCGGGCTTTGCGCTGGCCGGCGTCGCCCTGGCGTTCGGTTGGCAGCACGCGGCGGTTTATACCGTCTTGCTGCTGTTTTTCGTATTCATCACGAACCCGACGGCCGCCCACGCGATCGCGCGATCGGCGGCCGAGACCGGCGTCGAGCCGATCCTCGCCGAGGAGGGCGAACCGGACGATTCGACCGCCGAAACGGAGGGCGAGACTCGATGAGCCTCTTCGTCTACTCGCTCGTCGCGTTCGTCCTCGCGACGGCGGTGGCGACGGCGCTGTTTCGCGACGTGTTATCCACGATCATCGTCTTCGGGGCCTACAGCCTCGGGATGGCGATCATCTATACGTTCCTGCTTGCCCCGGACGTGGCGATGACCGAGGCCGCGATCGGTGCCGGCGTCACGACGCTGTTGCTCTTGCTGACGATCGCGCGCACGACCCGGCCCACGACCGACCGGCTCAGAGAGCGGATCCACGTCCCGGCTGTCGTCGTCGTCGGCGCGTTCGTCCTCCTGCTGTGTGCCGCGGTCCTGCCGGAGATGTACGCGGTCGGAAGCACGGAGACACCCGTCTGGTCGAACCCCGACGTAACCCAACACTACATCACGGAGACGTACCACCAGACCGGCGTCGAGAACGCCGTCACCGCCGTCCTCGCCGCCTACCGTGGGTTCGACACCTTCGGCGAGGCGGTCGTCGTCTTCGCCGCCGGCGTCTCGACGCTGCTGGTTCTGAAACGAGAGGTGTTCGCCTGAATGACCGACTACGACGATACCTACACCGAGAGTCAGGTGATCATGACCGCCGTCAAGATCATCGCACCGTTTACCCTCACCTACGGGCTGTTCATGACCTTCCACGGCGGCGACGCCCCCGGCGGCGGGTTCCAGGGTGGGACCATCGTCGGCGTCACCGTCCTCATGCTCGCCTTTGCCTTCGGGATCGACCCGACCCGCCAGTGGCTCCGCAACTCCGTTATCACCGGCCTCGTCACTGGCGGCGTCGTCATCTTCGGCGCGATCGGGCTGGGGATGATCGCGCTGGGCGGGGAGTTCCTCGAGTTTTACAAACTCAAGGCGGTCTTCGATATCAAGCCCAAGTGGGGGCTCGAGGCCGTCGAGATCGGCGGCATCTCGCTGATCGTCTCGGGGGTTATCATCAGCCTCTTCTTCACGATGGCAGCGGGCTTTACGCCCGACCGGCCCAGCGGCATCGGCGGCGTCAGCGGCGTCGACGACGACGCGCCGGACGCGGCCGAGCCGGAGGTGAGCGACGATGATTGACCTGCTGACGAGCCACTACCTCTACGTCCTGACGTTCGTACTGCTCGGACTGGGGATCTACATGGTAATCGCCAGTGAGAACCTCGTGAAGAAGCTGATCGGGGTGAACCTGTTTCAGACGGCCATCTTCCTGTTTTTCGTCTCGATGGCCTACATCGACGTCGACGGTGCCTCGGCACCGATCGTTCCTCACGAGGGCACGCCGGGCGAGGTCATGGTCGCGAGCCCGCTGCCGCAGGTCATCGTCCTGACCGCCATCGTCGTCGGCATCGCACTGACCGCGGTCGGGCTGGCGCTGATCATCCGGATCTACTCGGAGTACGGCACCCTCCGCGAGGACACCCTTCGGGAGGTGCGTGCCGATGAGTAGTATCGACCTGCTCCCGCCGCTTTTGATCGCCGCCCCCATTCTGGCGGCGACGCTGCCGATCGCGCTCGGGCTGTGGTTCGACCGGGCCGGCTGGTCCGTCGCCGCGGCGACGACCAGCGGCCTGTTCGTCGGAGCCGTCGCCCTCGCGAACGCCGTCTACGGCGGCGAACGGATCACTCACGAACTCGGGGGCTACCCCCGCGAGTACGGGATCGAACTCGTCGCCGACGAGTTCTCGATGCTGATCGTCCTGCTCGTGACCGCCGTCGCCGCCGGCGTCCTCGCGTTCACGCGCCGGGGCGGCCCGCGCGGGAACACGTTCTACACCGCCTACCTGCTGCTGGTCGCCGGTCTGCTGGGCATCTCGCTGACCGGCGACGTGTTCAACCTCTTCGTCTTCCTCGAGATCTCGAGCATCGCGACCTACGCCTTGGTCGCCAGCGGCGACGGCCCCGAGGCGGCGGTCGCGGCCCTGAAGTACCTGATCCTGGGGACCGTCGCCGCCTCGATGTACCTGATCGGGGTCGCGTTCGTTTTCATGGCGACGGGGACGCTCAACATGGTCGAACTCGCCGGCGCCATCCCCGAGGCCAACACCACCCTGATCCGGGCCGGGATCGCGTTCATGATCGTCGGCTTCGCCGTCAAGGTCGCCCAGTGGCCGCTGCACACGTGGCAGCCAAGCGCCTACCAGCGGGCCCCCGACGGAGTGACGCCGCTGATAGCGGCGCTCGTCTCGACGGCCTCCGCGTACGCGTTCGGCCGCATCATCGTCACCGTCCTCGGGGTCGAGTACCTCGCGGGCACGCCGAACGTGGCTCCGATCGTCCTGACGATCGGCTGCGTGAGCGTCCTCGCCGGCACCGTTCTGGCGGTGATCCAGACCGAGGTCAAGCGGATGCTCGCCTACTCGTCGGTCTCGCAGTTCGGACTGGTAATCGCCGCCTACGGCGTCGTCATCGCCGGCGAGTCCGAAACCGCGCTGATCGGTGCCGCCATCCATCTCATCGGACACGGCGTGTTGAAAGCCGGCCTCTTCCTTGCGGCCGCGCTCGTCGCGACGAGCTACGGCGCACGTACTGTCGACGAATACGCCGGCCTCGCCAAACGGCGGCCGTTCGTCGCCGGCTCCATGGCCGTCCTCCTGCTGGCGCTGGTCGGCGTCCCGCCGGGCGTCGGCTTCGTCGGCAAGTGGTACATCGCCGTCGGTGCCGTCGAATCGCAGCTCTGGCCCGTCGCAGCCGTGATCTTCCTCAGCACCATGCTCACCCTCGCCTACGCCGCTCGCCTGCTCGAGAAGATGTACTTCACGCCGTCGGCACCCGCCGACGCGAGTCGTCCGGGGCCGGCCGCGACCGACGGCGGAACGGCCGACACCGACGCCGCGGCCGCGATCCGCGGCGCGGGGGCGGCTGATCCCGTCTCGATCGGCATGATCGCCGTCGTCGTGGTCGCCGCCGTCGTCGCCGTCGCGCTCGGCTTCGCCGGCGGCACGATCGCCGACCTGCTCGAGCCGTTCCTCACGGAGGTGTTCAACTGATGGTCGCAGACATCCGCCCGCTCGCGGCCGTCCTCGTCTCGGCGGTCGCGATCGTCCTGATCGTTGCGTCGCATCGCCGGCCGAACCTCCGTGAAGGGTGGTCCGTCCTGGCCGCCCTCGCGAAGTTCGCCATCGTCGCGAGCATGCTGCCGGCCGTCATGGACGGGACCGTCTTCCGGTGGAGCCTCGCCGACTCGACTGGCGTCGAGTTCCTCGCGGGACTGGACTTCGCCCTGCGGGCCGACCCGCTGGGGATCTTCTTCGCCCTACTGGCGAGTTTCCTCTGGATCTTTACCTCCTTTTACGCGGCGGGCTACATGCGCGGGCTCGACGAACACTCCCAGACGCGCTTTTTCGCTTCCTTCGCGGCCAGCCTCTCGGCGGCGGTCGGGATCGCCTTCGCCGCGAACCTGGTGACGATCTTCGTCTTCTACGAACTCCTGTCGCTGGTGACCTACCCGCTGGTCGCCCACAACGAGGACAGTGAGGCCCGCATCGCCGGCCGGAAGTACCTCACCTACACGTTCTTCGGCGGCGGGGTCTTCCTGCTCGCCGGCACCGTCATGATCTACTGGCTGACGAGCCTCGTCGGCGATCCGACGCTGGCCTTCGAGGCCGGCGGAATGGAGGCGCTGGCCGCGGCGGCACAGGCTGAGCCGGTCTACGCACAGGCCGCCTTCTTCCTGCTGATCGCCGGCTTCGGCGTCAAGGCCGCGCTGATGCCGCTTCACTCCTGGCTCGCGGATGCGATGGTCGCGCCGACGCCCGTCTCCGGGCTGCTCCACGCCGTCGCGGTCGTCAAATCCGGTGCCTTCGGCATCGCTCGAGTGATCCTCGAGGTCTACGGACCGGGACTGATTTACGATCTCCCGCTCGACGTGCCGGGAATCGGCGAAATCGGGCTCAACATCCCCGTCGCCATCGTCGCCGCGTTCACGCTGACTGCGGCCAGCATCATCGCGATGCGGAAAGACCACCTCAAGCGCCGGCTGGCCTACTCGACGACGGCCCAGCTCTCTTACATCGTCCTCGGACTCTCCTTGCTGCACCCCTATACCGTGGTCGGGGCCCTGTTCCACATCCCTGCCCACGCGTTCGCGAAGTTGACGCTGTTCTTCTGTGCCGGGGCGATCCACGTCGAGACCCACACGGACTACATCAGCGAGATGGCCGGCATCGGCAAACGGATGCCGCTGACGATGGCGGCGTTCACGATCGGCGCGGCCGGCATGGCCGGGCTCCCGCCGGTCGCCGGCTTCGTCAGCAAGTTCTACATGTTGATCGGCAGCGCGGACGTCGGCGGCAGCTACTGGCTCTTTGCCGGCGCACTGTTGCTCTCGGCGGTGCTTAACGTCGGCTACTTCTGGCCGGTCGTCTACACCGCCTTCTTCGAGAGCGAGGACAGCCACGACGCCAAACCGCTGCTCGAGTTCCCGGCCGGTGGGCTGGTTCAGTCCTACCGCACCGAGGCGGACGACGTCGCCGCCGACGGCGGTCGGCCGACCGACGGCGAGGCCGATGCGCCTGCCGGCGACGCGGACGCGACCGAGCCGGAACGCGCCGCCGCAGCCGACGACGGCGACTACGAGTACGCCGTCGACGAGTACCCGAGCGACGCCGACGTCCCCGTGGGCGAGCAAGTCAGTGCCGTCGACCACCACGGCAACCACGACGACCACCTCACCGGCGGCCCGCCGGCCGACGTCTGGCAGCGCCGCTCGCCGTTTACCGAAAGCACGTGGCTCATGCTCGCGCCCATCGCCGTCATCGCGACGGGCGCGGTCGTCCTCGGAGTCGGCCCCGACTACGCGGTCTTCCTCGAGCTGGCGACGCGGATCGCCGAGGAGGTCTTCGGAATGCCCTTCGAGGAACTCGGAACCGTCCCCTTTGACGAACTCATGACGGAGGTGAACAACTGATGGAACTCGAAGTCCTGTCGCTTGCGTACCCGCCGCTTTTGATCTTCGCGGCGGCACTGCTCGTCCTCGTCCTGCCCCGGATCGCCGGCTTCACCGTCGGCGCGCTCAGTCTGGCGGCCGTCCTCGCGATCTCGCTGGTCGCGCCGGAAGGCCAGCACCTGGCCGGGACCTTCCTCGGGTTCGAGGTCGTCCCCTACTACATCGACGACTTCTCCCGAATGGTCGGGCTCGGGCTGGGCTTCCTCGGGGTCTGTAGCGTCATCTACGCCTACTCGAGCGAGGCCAGTACAACGCTGGTCGCGTTCGCGCTCGTCTACGTGGCCTCGTCGGTCGGCGCGGCCTTCGCCGGCGACTGGCTCGTCTTGTTGTTCATGTGGGAGCTGATGGCCGTGACCAGCACGCTCGTTGTCTGGCACTACGGCGGCGACGCGGTCCGGGCCGGCTTCCGGTATGCCCTCTTCCACGGCACCGGCGGCGTCCTCGTGATGTTGGCAGTCGCCGCCCACTACGTCCAGACGGGCACCTTCATCTACGACGGGACCGGGATCGCGGACGGAATCCCGGCCCTGCTCGCGGTACTCGGAATGGGCGTCAACGTCGCCTTCATCGGCGTTCACACGTGGCTGCCCGACACCTACCCGCGGCCCCATATCGCCGCCTCGGTGTTCCTCTCGGTCTACACGACCAAGACCAGCGCGTTCGTCCTCTACCGGGCGTTCCCGATCGGTGCCGAGAGCGACCTCGGTATCTACATCGCGTACATGGGCGGCCTGATGTCCGTCTACGGCGCGACCTTCGCGCTCCTCCAACACGACATGCGGGCACTGCTCTCCTATCACATCCAAGCCCAACTCGGCTACATCGTCGCCGGGATCGGCATGGGTGCCTGGATGATCGAGAGCGAAATCGCCGTCGCTGGCGCGATGAGTCACCTCTTCAACAATATCCTGTTCAAGAGCTTGCTGTTCATGGCCGTCGGCGTCGTCATCTATCGGACCGGCGAGGAGGACCTGTACGAGTTGGGCGGCCTCTGGCGCGAGATGCCCCTGACCGCCATCGGGTTCGGCCTCGGAGCGCTCTCGATCACCGCGATTCCCGGCTTCAACGGGTACGTTAGCAAGGGGATGCTCTTCGACGCAGCCGATCCCCACTACTACGGAATCGAGGCCTCCGAGCCGCTGTACTGGCTGCTCTGGCTCGGAGCGATCGGCACGCTACTCTCCTTTATCAAGCTCGGGTACTACGTCTTTTTCCACGGCGAGAGCGACGTCTCGGTTCCCGACGCCAAGCCCGGCCAGACCGTCGCGATGCTCGGCCTCGGCGCAGCCTGCGTCCTCTTCGGGGTCTGGTGGGAAGGGCTGGCCGACCTCGCGCCGACGCTGCACGCCCACGGCGGCGGTGAGTTCACGTTCGCCTATCCGAACGACGAAGGCCACATGCATCCCTACAGCACGAGCCACCTCCAGACGGCGGGCATTCTGACCGGCGTCGCCGCGGTCACGTTCGTCGTCGTCCGCAAGCCCCTTTCGAAACTCGATCTCGGGGATCCGGCGATGATCGTCTACCCCGTAACCTACCACGTCAGTCGATGGACGATGCTCGCGGTGACCGAGATCTACGCTGCCGTCGACCGAGCCGTCGTCGGCGGCGTCAAGCGCTGCTACTGGATCGGAAACAATCCCGTCCTCGCGGTCGACGCGGCCGCACGGCGACTCCCGCTGGTCGACGTCGAGGAACGGCAGCCAACGGACGGTGGCCGGCCGTCGACGATCCACCTCCGAACGAGCATCGGAACGACCGTCCTCCTACTGACGCTCGTCCTGACGGTGGTCCTCTGGCTGCTCGTCGTCTGATCGTTCGACGACCGCTTCTCAGCCGGAATCGCTTGACTCCTCGCCCTCGACCGGCTCGGCATCGACGACCAGCGGCTCCTCCGGTGGGACGGCGATCGACTGCTCTAACACCGAGGCCCGTAGCGTCGGCTTCGAGGCCGTCGCCTCCTGTCGGTAGTCGTCGTCGATCCGGTCCCCGCGGACCCCGCGTGGCGTCAAGTAGTCGCCGTCGACCTCGAGCCCGGCCGCCTCACAGAGCCGGCGCAGGACCGACCGCGCCCCCTCGGTGGTGATCGCCGGCGGCGCGATCGCACGCTCGCGGGCGAGTTCCCGGGCCGTCGAGGTCTCGAGCAGCGACTCGATCTCTGCTTCGTCGTGGCCACGCTCAGCGAGGACCGTCCGCACGCGGCGGGCGATCGACGGGGCGTGGCCGGTCGGGAACAGCGGCCAGTCGTTCGCGGGCGGGTCCAGTACGATCCGATACCGACGCAGCGGCGTCCGCGCTCGGGCCGGGAGAGGGACGTCCTCGAGACGCTGGGACTTGCCAAGCACGCGGATCGTCCCCGTGTAGAAGTCGACGTCATCCCACGTCGCGCCGGTGCGGCGGTCGTCGTCGGGGACCCGGAACAGCTCCGATCCCCGGACCGTCGAGTGGGCGAGGACCGCCACCATCGCGTACTCGCGCAGGCGGGTGCGGCGCTCGCTCGTCGACCGGGTCCCCGATTCGAGCGCTCGCTCGCGGACGTGGCGCTCGAGTTCGCGGCGCTGGTCGGCCGTCCACGAGTCGCTTGTGGGCCGGGCGTCGGCGGCCGGCAGCGCCGCCTCGGCCCGGTCGGTCGCGGCGGGGTTGGTCTCGAGGATGCCGCCGCGAACGCACCACGAGAGGAACGCCCGGACCACGGCGTAGTAGGTGCCGGCGGTCGAGGCGGTGTACTGTCCACGCTCCGTCCGGCGGCGAAGTTCCGCTGCGTAGGCGCGCATGTGATCGACTGCAAGGGCGTCGATCGATCGGATCCCGTGGTCGGTCTCGAGCCACTCGGCCCACCGCCGCAGGATCGACTCGGCGTTGGAGGCGTAAGCACCCGCGCCGGAGCCGTCGGGATCGCCCACCGCCTTGCGCTGGATGTAGGTGTCGACCGCATCGGTGATCGCGACGCCGGTCACGGCGCGATCACCCGCCCGACGCCCGCGTCTCTCGCCCCGGATCGCCGTCGCCCAGTCCGATCCCGCCGGTCGGCACGACTCTCGAGGGAGACGCCAGTGGTCATCGGTTCGTGTGTTCCTGTTCCACGGCCCTAAATCTGTGTTTCGAATCCACACCGGTCGAAAAAACTGCGATCACACGCGAGCGCGGGCCGGCGACGGAATCCGGCCCGTCCGCAACTGTCGGGGACCTACCCGCTCGTCCTTGGCGGCTGGCTCGATATCCAGAATTAAGTACACTGGCTGATAATTTTTCGATAGTGGGTGGTGAATGACACGATCGATCACCGTACGAATGCGTCAGGCTCTCCAAATCGTACGAATTGAGCGGCGGCGCGCCCGACGGCGGCTCGGTCGATCATCGGCGTGGCGCACGATCCTCGTCGTGGCACTCGGTTCGGCCGCCGTACTCTTCGGGGTTGGTGCGTACGAGGTCGGCCGATCGTTACGGCAGGGAACCGCCGCTCTCCCCCTCGAGACGATACACGTCGCCACGGTCTCGGGGTTTCTCACGCTGGTTTGGGTATTCGATCGACGCACGTCGACGGTAATGGAGCGCATCGAACCCGCGTTGCTTCTTACAAGCGTTCCGACTCGAACGGTCGCGCTCGGCACCGTCGGCACGGTCGTCGCCGGGATCGCCGTTCCGCTGTCGCTGCCCGCCGTCTGTTTCGCGGCCGGGCTCGCTGTCGGACACCAATCCCTGTTAGGATTGATTACCGTCTTGCTCGCCGGTTTCGGCGGCGTCGCGCTCGCAGCGCTGGTCGGTGTAACGCTGAGCCTCGGTCGGGAACTCGCTGCCCTCCGATCGCCCCGAATCCGCCGATACAGAACGCTTCTGTACGCGGCGGGATTCGCGGCCCTCGTGACCGCGTGGTTCGTACTGGCCAGTGGTGCCGTCGGTTTGGACCGTCTCGTCTCGTGGCTTCCGGTCGTTCCGATCACCTGGATCGCCGATCTCGGTCTACTCGGACTGACGGGGTCCGAGCCGGTCGGCCGCCGTCCTATCGGCGCACTCTGTCTGTTCGGCGTTGGACTCCCGCTCTGTACAGCCGTGGCGATCAGGCTCGCTGACCGAATCTGGCATACCGATCCGGTCGGGTCCGGAACGGTCCACCGCTCGCGGTCGCTTCTCGGACCCGGGCTCGCAACGTGGTTGTTCGGTCGCTGGGTTTCCCGGCCCGTTCTTGCCGTCGCCCGAAAGCGATGGCTTCAGGAACGGCGTGTCCCCCGGGGCCTGTTGACGGCGGGATACATGCTGCTCATCCTGCCGATCGTCTATCTACCGCTTCTCGCTGCCGGCGAGATACTGGCGGCCACACCGATTCTCCTCGCGTTCGTCCTCGCCGTCGGGACGGGCCTTGCGTTCGGACTCGAGTTACTCAGCGTCGAGTATCCCGCGCTCCCCCTGACGCTTTCCGCCGCCTCGAGCCGCCAGTTCGTCCGCGGGACCGTCCTTGCCGGAACCGCGGTCGGCGCGCCGGTGACGGTAGCGATAACCGCCGTTGCCGGGGTGGGAAGCCCCCTCGGCAGCCTCGAGGCGGCCCTGACCGCCCTCGCGACCGTCCCCCTCTGTCTCTGTGGCGTCACCGTCGCTGCAGCGATCGGCATGGACGTGTCATATCGCGACTTTCGCCCGGTCCCGATCCCGTTCGTCGCCACGACCGTCTATTCGGAGACCGGTCGACGGTCGTTTCTCAAGCTTGCTGTCGTGATGACACTCGTCGGGCTCGTCTGCCTGCCGGCGCTCACGGGGTATCTCTCGCCTGTGAACGTGCCGCTGTCGACGGGACTCGGGGTCTCGATACCGACCGTTCGCCTGCTGTCGCTCGTCGGCACGGTCGCACTCGCGATCGCGGTCTCGGCGGTTTCCTACCGGCGGGCGGTGAGGGCGTTCGAGGAGTATACGATTCCATGAATCTCAGTCTCGAGCCTCTCGATCGGACGGTACCAACGATCGGTCGTTACGCCGTCGCTCGAAAAATGGGCTTTGAGTATCGATTCGGGCGAATTCGTCGTCTCGCTTCGGTAGTTACCAGAACTGTTCGATACCACACTTGGCGGCACAGCCGGCCGCGGTACCACCGATACAGACCGCACAGGGGGCACAGCTGACTCGAGTCGGGTCGGCGACACACACCTGACACGGGGTCGCACAGAAGGTACCCCACGTGATACAGTTCACCCAGCAGTCGATCGCCGATTCCTGCGTGGTGATCCCGTCGGACTGTCCGGCCAGACTGTACACGGATTCCAGTTCGGCTCCGTCGATTTCGGCGATGAGAAGGGTATCGGCACCGCTTTCCAGCGTCGCGGAAACGAACACCCTCGAGACTCCCGACTCGAGGTCGCGATGGGCGGCCGCGTCGGCCGTATCGACCGTCGCCACCTCGCCGTTCTCGAGGGCTTCGGTCCAGTCGTCACTGGCTTGCAGCGTCTCCAGCGCCTCGGTCGTGACCGCGTCGCCGAGAACGAGGTTTTCGACGCGGATCTCGCCATCGTCACGTCGCGCTCTGACGAGGGTGTTTTCGCCCGTCTTGATTTCGGCGACGTCCGCTTCGTCGTTGTACGCGAAATGCTCGGCATCGCCCTCGATGGGGATTCACCGAACGAGGGATCGCTGGACTCATCGTTACCGACACGCCCGCCGCCCTTACCTGGGCCGAACAGCGCTACGAGTCCGTCAAACAGGCCGCAGAACCCGTTTCACTCCCCGACGAGGCCCTCTAGCACCGTTCCGGTCTCGCGAGCGTTGCTCCTGCCCGACACGGGCCCAGGACAGTATGGTCAGCAACGCGTCTCTCGAGCGGCGCTCGCCGCGGTGTAGCGACGCACTCGAGTTCTCGGTTCGCTCGGCGGTCGGACCGAAATCGAAGCAGAATATTTACAAGTATAGTTTCAGTACTGAAATTCAGGTTTCACAATGGTTGGAAACGAAACATCGATGCGGAGTGATGGCCACGGTGGCCGTGACGTATCGACACCGGCGACGGCCCGGTCGTTCCGCGGCGGGAGGCGGTGTCGACGGCGTCGCTCGAACGACAACTCCCGAACCCGAGGTTCAGTGAGGGGACACTGATGGACGAGTCACGTCGACGGGTACTCGCCGGCATCGCCGGTGGGGGACTCGCCTCTCTTGCCGGGTGTGCAACCGGCGACACGGCCGACGAGACCGCATTTACGATCGGGCTGGCGGCGGATCCGACCGACACCAGTCGATACGACAACTGGGGCGGCATGGCTCCCTATTGGACACGCGTCATCGAGCCGCTGGTCTGGGGCACTGATGATATGCAACCGAAACCGTGGCTCGCGACCGACTGGACCGCCACCGACGACACCACCTGGGAGTTCGAACTCCGCAAGGGCGTCCGTTTTCACAACGGTGCGGAACTGACTGCCGACGACGTCGTCCACACCTTCGAGGAGAACATCCTCTCCGAGCGCGGCGACTTCGTCTACGGGTGGCTCCACCTCGAACCGGGCAGCGTCACGAAACGCGACGAATACACCGTCGCGTTCGAGACGACGGACCCGTTCCCCGGCTTCCCCGGAACGATCGCCCACAATATGATCGACATCCAGCCGCCCGCAGCCGATCGGCAGGCGGGCGAGATCATCGGTACCGGGCCGTTTACCCTCGAGGAAATCCGGCGCGGGCAGTACGTCCGCGTCGAACGGTTCGCGGACTACTGGGGCGGCGAACCGGCCCCGACGGAACTCACGTTCCGGGCGGCCGAAGACGAGACGACTCGGACCGATCTCCTCGAGAGCGGCGAGGTCGATCTGATCTATATGCCGGCCAAAAGTCGTCTCTCGTCGTTTCGCGATCGCGACGACGTTCGCGTCGACTCCCAGCAGTCCGCGGGGGCGGTTTCGGTCTGGCTCAACATCTATCGCGAGCCGACCGACGACCTGGCCCTGCGGCGCGCGCTCAACTACGCGGTCTCCCAGACGGAACTCGTCGAGACGGTACTCGAGGGAGTCGGCGAGCCCGCCCGCGGCCCAATATCGACGGTCATCGACTGGGTCGACGAGGACGAACTGCCGGCCTACGAACGCGATCGGGACGCTGCCCGTGACCTCGTCGATCAGTCGGCCTACGACGGCACGGAGTTGACCTGCCTCGTCGACACCGACATGGACGACGGCAGGACGATCGGGCAAGTCCTCCAGTCGGCGTTCGAGGAGATCGGCGTCGACGTCGATCTCGAAGTCCGCGAGCGCGCAGCGATAAACGACCTGACGGACCGCGGCGAATTCCACCTCCAGATCGGGAGTACGGGATCGAACAGCCCCGGCGCGGACTACCTCATGTGGGAGAGTTTCCACACGATGGGCGTCGACAACAAGGACCGCTACGAGGCCGAGGGGACCGGGCTGTACAACCTCGGCGGCGAGGTCGACGACCTCATCGAGACCGGCTATCAGGCGCGTGACCCGGCCACGAAACGCGACGCCTACATCGAGGCACAGCGGAAAATCATGGACGCCGCCGTCGTCGTCCCGCTGTTCTACCAGGAGTACGTCGTCGCCGCCGACGCCGCGCTCGAGGGACTCGAACTCCCTCCGATCGAGAAGTTCGCCGAGTGGAGCGAGCTGACACGAACGGCCTGACGATGACTGCCTACGATTACCTCGCGTCCCGACTCACGACGTCGCTTGCCGTTACGGTCGGTGTCTCGCTTGTCACGTACGGGCTGATATTTCTCACGCCCGGCGAGCCGGCCGAGATCATTCTCTCCCAGCAGCTCGGCCGCCAGCCTTCTGCGGCCGAAATCGAGGCGTTCCGGGCGGAAAACGGACTGAACGAGCCGATCCCGGTCCAGTACCTGAACTGGCTGCTGGACGTCTGCCGGGGCGATCTCGGCACGTCGTACTACAGCGACACGCCGGTCTCGACGCTGATCGTGGAGGCGCTACCGGTGACACTCGAGTTGGCCCTTGCCGCAATGGTCGTCGCGCTCGTGATCTCGATCCCCGCTGGCGTCGCCAGCGCCGTCCACCAAGGCTCCTTGATCGACTATGCAAGCCAACTGGGCGCGCTACTCGGCGTTTCGATGCCGAACTTCTGGCTCGCGTACCTGCTGATCCTGCTGTTCCCGCTGACGCTCGGCGTCTTCCCGGTCGCCGGTGCCGGCAGCGTCGGCCACCTCGTGTTGCCGGCGATCACACTGGGTACCGGCATGGCCGCCGTCGTCACGCGACTCGTCCGGAGTTCCATGCTCGAGGTCCTCGACGAAGCGTACGTCGATACCGCCCGCTCGACGGGACTCCGTGAGCGGATCGTCGTCTACAAACACGCGCTCCGAAACGCGCTCGTCCCGGTCGTAACGGTTCTCGGCCTCCAGTTGGGGACGCTGCTGAACGGTGCAGTCGTCGTCGAGATCATCTTCCAGCGGCCGGGGCTTGGTACGTTGCTCGTCGATGCGGTGTTCGAACGCAACTACCCGGTCGTACAGGGGGTCACCCTCGTTACCGCGGTCGTCTTCGTCGTAACGAACCTGGTCGTCGATCTCACGTACCGGTATCTCGATCCCCGCGTCCGGCTCGGGGGTGAGACGGCGTGATCGGCCGTTTCGAGGCCCTCGTGGCGGGCCTTCGACGACGGTACCGTGCGGTTCGGACGTCCCGGGCGACCGCGGCGTTTTTTGCGAACCCGCTCAACGCTGTCGGGCTGGTGATCGTCGCCACCCTGACGATCGCCGCCGTGTTCGGTCCCGTCGTCGCACCCTACGACCCGACGAGTCAGGACCTCGTGAACCGGTTGCAGCCACCGACGCTGACCCATCCGATGGGAACCGATCAGCTCGGACGGGACGTCTTCTCGCGACTCCTATACGGTGCCCGGCTCTCGCTCGGTATCGCCGTCGCCGTCACCGCGATCAGGCTCGTCCTCGGGACGGCGATCGGCCTGCTCGCGGGCTATGCCGGCGGCCTGATCGACGAACTCCTGATGCGACTCGTCGACGTCCAACTCGCGTTCCCGGGGCTGGTACTCGCACTCGTGGTCGCCGGCATTCTCGGCCCCAGCCTCCGAAACGTGATGCTCGCACTCGCGGTCGTCGGCTGGGCGTCCTACGCCCGTCTCGTCCGCAGCAGTGTCCTTTCGACGAAAGAACGCGAGTTCGTCCAGGCGGCCCGGCTGATGGGCGTCTCCCGGCATCGCATCGCCATCCGCCATCTCCTCCCGAACACCATCGGCCCGATCATCGTTCTCGCGACGATGAACCTCGGAACGGTGATACTGGGAACGGCCGGTCTCTCGTTTATCGGCCTCGGCGCACAGCCACCGACGCCCGAATGGGGAACGATGCTTTCGACCGGCCGCCACCACCTCCGTGGAGCGTGGTGGCTCGCGAACGCTCCGGGCGCGGCGATCATGCTCACCGTCCTTGGATTCAACCTGCTCGGTGACGGGCTCCGTGACGTCCTCGATCCGAACCACGATACACCTCTCGAGAAACCGACGTGATCACGACATGACTGGACAATCGATGGATTCCACGTTGCTTTCGATCGACAACCTCCACACGCAGTTTCAGACTCGCAATGGCCTCGTCCGCGCAGTTGAGGGCGTCTCGATGACCGTCGACCAGGGCGAAATCGTCGGCCTCGTCGGCGAGAGCGGGAGTGGCAAATCCGTGACCGCACGCTCGATCGTCGGCCTACAGGACCCGGGCGAGATCGTCCGGGGATCGATTCACCTCGACGACGTGGCTGTGACCGATGCGACCGACCGACAACTCCGCCGGCTCCGGGGAGACACCGTCTCGATGGTGTTTCAGGACCCGACTGAGACGCTGAACCCCGTTTTCGACGTCGGCGAGCAGATCGCCGAATCGATCAAGGTCCACGAGGAACCCGGTCCCCAGCGCCTGCTCGAGTACCTCCATCTCCCGCCGTTTAGCAGCCGGTCGGAGTGGCGCGAGTACCGCGAACGGGCGATCGACCTCATGGAACAGGTCGGAATCGCCAGCCCGGCCGACCGGGTTGACGCATACCCCCACGAACTCTCCGGCGGACAACGCCAGCGGGCCGGCGTCGCGATCGCGCTCGCATCCGACCCGGACCTGTTGATCGCCGACGAACCGACGACCGCGCTCGACGCGACCACGCAGGCACAGCTCCTCGAGCGATTCCGTCAGTACAACGCCGAGCGCGGGACGGCGATCCTGCTGATCACGCACGATCTGGGCGTTGTCGCCGAAATCTGCGACCGCGTCGTCGTGATGTACGCCGGCGAGGTGATGGAAACCGGCCCGACCGAACGCATCCTCGAGGACCCTCGCCACCCGTACACGAAGGCGCTGCTCGAGTGTCTCCCCCAGCGCGTCGACCGGGAGAGCCGACTCCCGACGATCGACGGATCGGTTCCCGAACCGACCGCCGATCGGGCGGGCTGTCCGTTTGCCCCCCGGTGTGAGTACGCGACTGCCGCCTGTCGGGACGAGGAGGTCCCGACCGTTGCTCTCGCCGACGACCGCGGAAGCGTCACCTGCGTCGAGTCGAACTGGTCCGAGTCGGATACCCCGCCCTCGAAGACGGGCGCTCCCGGTGCCAGATCCGAATCGACCGCGGCTCCCGAATCGGCCCCCGCCGACTCGGACCGTCCGTCCCCGATCGTCGAACTCGAGGGTGTTTCCAGACACTACTCGCTCGCGAGCGGGCCGATCGAACGCCTCTTCGGAGCCGACGACACGCTCCGGGCCGTCGACGGGGTCGCCCTCGAGATCCGGGCCGGAGAGACGCTCGCGCTCGTCGGCGAGAGCGGCTGTGGCAAATCCACGCTTGCCTCGCTGATTACCGGCCTCGAGAGGCCAACGACCGGGACGGTCCGAATCGACGGGACGCCGGTCGGTAGCGTCGCCGACCGCGATGCCGCTACCCTCACCGACGTCGGCGTCGTCTTTCAGGACCCGCACTCGAGTCTCAACCCCCGACTGACGGTCGAGCGAACGATCGGTGAACCGCTCCGGAGTGTCGGCTGGAACCGACCTCGTCGCACGGACCGCGTCCGCGAGTTGCTCGATCGCGTCGGGCTCTCGGAACACCAGGCGACGAGCTACCCGCACGAACTCTCGGGCGGACAGATCCAGCGCGTCGCGATCGCGCGCGCGATCGCACTCGATCCCTCGCTCGTCGTCCTCGACGAGCCGGTCTCCGCGCTCGACGCCTCCGTTCAAGCCCGCCTCCTCAACGTCCTCGCGGACCTTCAGGCCGATCTCGATCTCTCCTATCTGTTCATCTCTCACGACCTGACCGTCGTCGAACACGTCGCGGACCGCGTGGCAGTGATGTATCTCGGGGAACTGATGGAGGTCGGCCCCGCCGACCGGGTGTTCGACCAGCCGACACATCCGTACACGAAGGCACTGCTCGAGGCGATTCCGTCGCTCGAACCAGACAGTTCGACCGGCACGTCGCTCGAGGGCACCCGTCCGAGCCCGGTCGAGCCGCCGAGCGGGTGTGTCTTCCGGGACCGCTGTCCGATGGCCGAGCCGGACTGTGCAGAAACCGACCCCGACCAGCGCCGACTCGGGCCGGGCCGCGCGAAGTGTCACTTCGCCACCACCGACGCATCCGATCCGTGACTCGCCGGGTCATCCTCGAGTCGCGCTCGACCGGGACCGTCCGAATTTGTATATCTGAATGTGGTTTATCCTCCGGGGCCCGAGACGAACGCATCGATCGAGTCGCGACTCAGGACGGATGCTGGTGCCGGATCTTCTCGGCCGTCATCCCCGGCACCGGCGTCCCACAGTCCTTGCATTTCCACTCGGGCGTCGGCGTCCCACGTTCCTTCCGCAGGTCCTGCTTGAACTCGAGGCGGGCACCACACGGACACCGGTAGGTCGTGCGGGTCATAGTCGGACCAACCCCGTCGGGAGCGATAAACGATTCGCCGGCCCGGGGTTCGAGCGCTCGAGTCGGCACCCGCACTTTCTCTCGGGGGAGCGCCGGGATCAAGACGCTGCCGTCCGTCGTCCGGGACGATGCCGAAATCACACAGGATCCCGATCGAAACGGCGACGGCGACGGGGTCGCCCCCCGAGGTCGCCGCGGTTCATCACCAGGCCGACTCGGACGACTGGATCGTGTTCTGTCACGGCCTTCGCAGCGACAAGTCCGGCAGCTACGAGGGCCGGTGTCGCCGGGCCGTCAGGGAGGGGTACAACGCCGTCCGGTTCGACTGCCGGGGCTGTGGCGAGTCCGACGGTGCGTTCGTCGACGCCACCCTCGAGGCTCGACTGGCCGATCTCCGTGCCGTGACCGAGTACTTCGACCCGGATTCGTACGTCCTCTTTGGCTCGAGTTTCGGCGGGAAAATGGCTGTCCACGCCGCTGCGACGGACGACCGGGTACGGGCGGTCGCGACGCGTGCGCCCGTGACGACTACCGAGACGTTCGACGAGTATCGGTCGACCATCGACCGCGATGGGGCGGTGCAGTTCGAGACCGGCGAACGGATCGACCGTCGGTTTCTCGAGGCGCTGGATCGCTACCCCTTCGACGACGTCGTCGAATCGCTCTCGGTCCCGGTCGCGATCTTTCACGGCGGGGACGACGACGTCGTCGATCCCGCCGACAGCTTCGCGGCCGCTCGGCGACTCGAGACCGACGTCCTCCTCGAGCGGTTCGCTGGCGAAGGCCATCGCTTCTCGCGGGCGGCCGAGGACCGATTGCGGAAGCGATTGTTCGATTGGCTCGAGTGGGCCGGCGGCGAGAGCGGGCGGTGCTGATCCGCTGTGTAGTGGATAAATCAGATGTTGCTATACACAATTCGTGTGTCGACTCGACGACCGACAACCCGCGACACGCCGAAGCGAGTACAGCAAGCGGCGAACGCAACCAGGACCCGGATCCGTCACCGGCTTGGGGCCGGACACGTCTCCGACTCGGAGTATCTATCTTTAAGCAGCGAGAGAATC
>NZ_JBGUBA010000020.1:0-33799 GCF_041821105.1 Natrinema sp. H-ect1
TCTCCGACGACGAGGCTTCTCTTGTAGGAAGCCCCGTCCTTTAGGACGGGCGAGGATGTCACTGGAAACCACATCGGGGCACACCGTTAAGCGCGCCTCATGCCTCACGGCACCGCGAAACTCGCTGCTGGAAGCACAGTCAGGGGGACCATATCAGAAGCTGAAGGTGCATACAGATATTAAGAACCCATTCAAGTGGGAGTAACCAAGTTTACTCTGGAATCGTTTCCTCGAGTTTTAGAGGAAGTCGCTGAAGACAGGTTTCCAGAAAGCTTAGCGGCGCTTCTGCTTCGAGATACCCTGGTTCGTGGGTTAATTCCTCATCGGTCTCGATCTGGAAATGGGTTGTCCCAAGTTCTTCATGATCATCGTCTTTGTGCCACCCCAGGCTGACTACGTCATCAGCCCACTGAACACGCTGAACATCGATGTCGGTACGTGGCCGCCATGTGACCTCGAAGGTGGCCTGTTGCCGTGGAAATTCTTCGCCTAAGAATATCTCAGTCTTGACATCAGCAACGACAGATCGAGGACGGAGTCGAGATGGTCGATACCGAACATCGAAAAACCCCGGTTCTTTTTCCAGTCGTTCTTTGAGGCGACGAAGTCCTTCGCGCCGAGTGAATCCTCGGCCACCAGCAAGAAAGAGTACCATCTTTCCCTAGCCCTCTTGGGGAAGCGTGTCTGAACCACGATTTGCGAGACGCGGGTCTGCATCGAGTCGCGTTAGCGAACTCTGAAGGCTGATCGCAAGCTGAAGTGCTTCACGCACCTGAATGTTGTATTCCCATTCTTCGATCACTTCGAGGCGCTCGCGTCGATCGTCAGCCGACAGATCCTCACGTCCAATGCTCTGTCGAAGTTTTTCGAGAGATTCAACATTGTACGTTGACTTCCACGAGTCGATTTCCTCACCAATCGCACGCAGTTCATTGGTGAGTTCGTCGACTGACTGCTCTTCAGCAAGGGACCGAACTTCACGGAGGAATTGCGTAATCTCATCGGGCTTGTAGCATGTGCCGTCAGCTGTTTCAATGGCCTCGAGATCTCCTTGATCAGCCATTCGATCAAGGTATTTAACAGCCGTATCTCTCGAGACATCCGCCTCTTCGGCGATCCAGCCAGCATTCCGTGGTGTCGTTCGCGTCAAGGCGACATGCCTGACACGATCTGCACTATCCATCTCTTCTGGCCACACCTGTGATCGGTCGCTCATTACTCGCTTTATGACTCCTATGAACTAATAGTTTAGTGTCTGTCTGAATTATTTTGTACCCTGATGCTGGGGGCGCGGTCGAGTGGAAAGTACTAGGTAATGCGTACTGGAGCCAGTGATCGATATTCAACAGCAGGCTCGAGTACTAAGGGCTGGAGATTACCTCTTGCTGGTCCATCGATCTGTTCTCAGTTGCCACGTTTGCTCCACCTGGAACGTATCTGGTCCCTCAACAGGATGGGGATGACTCTGATTCGTCGCCAGTGACACGGGTCATGCGAGGCGATTGATTAGTTCATCACGTACGTCCTGCCGAGACATCGTCTGTTCGTGCCAGCAGAGCCGTTCGTCGTAATGACACTTCCTGAAGAGCTGGCCGGTCGTCTCGGCGGCAATGTACTGAGTTCGTTTGACTCCCCAGACGTTCGACGATCGATACCACGGTTTCGTGGGTGCTGTCGCTCAGAAGTCATTCGCTATCTCGGGGCAGTTTGATCGCCCCGCATCCCTCTCGGGGGTTTGACAAACAACTCCGGAAATGCCGTCTCGCCTCTACTGGCTGGCTGAAGAGGATCGTCCCATCAGCCCGGTCGACCCGGACCAGCCAGTCCGAGGTTCGCTGCACGTGACACAGGACAGACTTTGAGAACTCGTACGCGAAGACGACGTGATCGTCATCTATGACGTCGAGACGTGGGAGGAGACTCTGGAAGATCGCCGGCTCATCAAGCACATGTTGGCGCTCTACTCCGACGTCGAAGCCGCTCGCGAACAGCGGATAATGTGACTAACTGCGACACAAACTAATTCTCGTGGCTTTCGAACTTGCGGGCGTCATCGAGGGCGACACAGCTACTTGCCGGGTTGCTCGTTCATCTTCTCCCGGAGTTCGACCGCAGCCTTCTCGAAGTGTTCCGCGAGGAACGGCGTTCCCGATGTCGCCTGCTCATTGAGGAACCCGATGGCGTCAGTGACAGCATCAGCATCGCGCTCCGCGGCCGCGACACAGTCGACGTACCCGTCGAGTGCCCGACTGAACGCACTCGAGAAGTGGTCGTACGCGCCGTCGACGCGCTCCATGTTGTCGTCGAGCGACTCGACGAGTGCCCGGTAGACGGTCGCCGCTGACGCGTACTGCCCCTGCTCGCGGTACTCGTTCGCGAGATCGAACCACTGCGTGAAGTCGATGGGCTCGAAGACAACGTGGTACTCAGGGTTTGTCTCTTCGAACCGCCGGTCGATCGAGGCACGAAGCTCGTCAGCCGACTGTCTCGTCGGCTCGCCGACTCGGGCGAGAAACCGGGCGCGGAGATCCGCATCGGTCGCGAGTTCGTCACGCAGGAACGCGCGGAGTTCGTCGGCGTCGACGCCATCGAGTGCGGCGTCGAGCTGATCGCCTTCGTCTGGCGGTGGGTCGTCAACACACCGAAGCAACACGGCGACGACGTGCTTGCACGCTCCCGGCCCGTCGTACGGACAATCACACCACGGGGCAAACCCGTCGGTGGCGAGGTCAACACGAACATCGTACTGACGGCTGCCGCTCACGACGGCGGTTACGGTGGTGTCGACGCGGTGCATTTCGTGGATACGGCCCTCAGTAAGATATCGTTCGCCACGTTCGAAGACCGCGTCCGTGCAGACATCTCGAACCGTGTCCTCGGTTACGTCCATGTGCGTGTTCCAGTGCGAACGGGAAAACCGATACGTCGATCTCGCTTTCGCTCCGGATTGGAACGGTCTCGCTCTGCGAGAAGCCACGGTACTGTTGCAGTACTACGGAGAACCCGCAGCTTGGAGGGAGTCCTACTCGGTCGCGAGTTCGTCGTAGATTTCCTCATGCTCGTCGAGGTCCTGCCGGCCGAGGAACCGAATGAGATACTGCCGCGCCTCCTCGGGGGACATCTCATCGGGGATTTCGGGCTGGTCACTTTCGGCGGCCATACTTACTTCCCACTATGGGATTCGTGGACATAATCGTTCGGTTCGTGTTGTTCATCGTTGCCTGTGTCGTGCTTGGGATCTCTGGGGAGCTGATCTGTGCCTTCGATGCGTGACAGCCACAGGTTGATGGTTGCCTCGTACTCCGGGGCGAGCGGCTCTGTATGCGCTCGTAGATACTTCGAGATGGCCGAGTTCGACGCGGAAGCGCGTGAAACGGGCGGGACCGTCGGTCCCGCTGGAAGCCGGCGTGAAACGCCGGCGACGCCGCGAGGGCGTCGACAACGAGCCCACCGCTGTCGCAGGGTAGTGACACTTTTGGAAGAAGATCCCCTTCCTTTATACAGGCCTGCGATAAAGTAGATAAAACGCATGCGTGTCACATACCAACATGCGAACATTAACAGCGGCAACGAATCGACGCTACTGCGATTTACAGCCGCGGATGGCACGCGTGCCTGTATTCTCGTCGACGCGGGAGATGGCGTCAATCTCGACACACTACTCGCAGACGATGAATATCTGACTGCGATCTTACTCACACACCCACATATCGATCACTATCGCACGCTCGCGACGAACGTCCGACACAGTGCCCCGATCTATACCGCAGACACGACTGCCGCGATCCTCGAGCAGGCCCTGCCGGAGGCCACACAGGACAACGACCTCGGGGATGTCTCCACTGCTCTCGACGCGCTCGAACCGATCAACGAATGGACGTCGATCCTTAACGGACTCGAGGTCCGACCGATTGCCGCTGGCCACACGCCCGGTGGGGCAGGGTTCCTGATCCGGTTTCATGACGAGACTGCGACTGACGACCCCTTACATGGCGAGCAGCACATTCTCATCTCGGGCGACTTCACGACGCGACCGTGTGCGGGATTCCCGGGGCTGGCAACATCGTACCCGTTCGATATCGACTGCCTCCTGCTCAACGTCGCGAGCAACGATTCCTACACGACGTCGCTGAACGAGTCCCTTCAGTTGACCCTCGAACACGCGTATGCTGGTTCACGAGTGGTCGTCGCGGCAAGTTCATTGACTGGCGTTCACTACGCGACACTGCTTGGTCACTGTACGGAAGTACTCGAGCGCGAGGTTCCGATCACGCTCGTCGGTCAGGCTGCGAAACTCTACGACAGCCTCGAATACGATGTGTCTGGGGTCGAACCGACAGCAGTCTTCGACCGGCCGAACGAGGTCCTGGCAGATGGCGGGATCACGATTGCAGGACCGGAGACGCCGACGACCGGCAGTACACAGCGACTCCTGCAAGCGATCGGCGACGATCCTGCTGCTGCGTTCGTTCAATTGACGATGGAAGACGAGGTCGACCCGTCAGACACCCGCTGTACCACACAGGCGTTTCCACTGCCGAACCATCCCAGTAGCGAGACGATCTCCAACATCGTTCACGACATCGCGCCGAAAGAGGTCGTCATCAAGCACGCAAACGGTAGCACGCTCAAGGAATTCCAGCGGCGCTTCGACCACTGCTTTACCTGGGGAACGAACGATACAGGGGTCCACTGCCTCTACGAGAACGGCGAGTGGCAGGTTCCCGACTGGATTACCGACTCGACTGCAAGCCGAATTCAAAGTCGACAGTGGGACGTTCTCCAAGAGCAGCCACTCGAGACCGATGTCTCACTGCCCCGCTGTCGACAGAGATCGGTCGATCTCGAAGCGGAAGGTGTCGATCTCGATGCCCTCGAAGAGACGTTTTCACGGCCCATCGAGGATCCGTATGCCGGTTCCGATCCTGGGAACGACGGTTCGAAAGCAGTTGCACGCGATACGGATGACCGACAGACCGATCGATCGTTCGAAGCAGACGTTCTCGCTCGTCTCGAGGCGATTGAAACGACACTCGAACAGTCCGAGGAAACGGTTTCAGCCCGCGTGTTGAGCGATGGTGCGGACACACAGGTCTTGGAACTCCTAGAGCAAGCTAATGTCGAAGCTGGTGACGTGGTTGACGTAACGATCAAAACAGAGCCGAGCGACGACTAGGACGGAACCACATAGACCTCAAACCACTCTCTGTCGCTAACGCACGCCAGTTCTTCCCGGAATACGACCCTGAAACCGCTATCGCTGCGTGGTCGATCTATGGCGGGACACCGTACTATCTCCAGACAATCGACCCTGACCAGGAGGTAGGGAAGAACGTTCAGCAGTCGATCCTCTCGGAACGTGGACTTTTGTACTCCGAGCCAGAGTTCCTGCTGCGAACCGAACTCCGCCAGCCGAACACGTACTTCAGTATCCTCCGCGCACTCGCTCACGGCCGCCGGACGCCAAACGAAATTGCAGGTATGGCCGGCGTCGAGTCGACCTCACTCAGTACGTACTTACAAAAGCTTCGCCGTCTTCGTCTTATCGAGCGCCACATTCCCGTGACTGAATCGCCGACCTCGTCGAAACGCGGCCGGTATCGGATCGCTGCTCCGCTGTTCCGGTTCTGGTTCCGATTCGTCTACGGCAATCAGGATCAGCTTCGGATGCTCGGCGAGAATGCGTATGAAGAACTTGTCGCGCCAGAACTCGCGGATTACGTGAGTCCGTTGTTCGAACGGCTCTGCCAGCGAGTACTCCCAACTCTCGTTGATCGACAGTTCCGGGACATCGGACAGTGGTGGTTCAAGGAACACGAACTGGATGTTCTCGGTCTGACAGAGGACAGGCTTGTCGCTGGGGAGTGTAAGTTCACCTCCAACCCCGTCAGTGAGGGCATCTTGTCCGATCTCGAACGGACAGCGGACGAAGTACGATGGTCAAAGCGACCCACCGGTGGAGAGCCGCTGTACGTGCTGTTCAGCCGGTCAGGATATACTGATGATCTCGAACACGCCACCGAAACTCGAGATGATGTCCGTCTTTTCGACCCGTCTGACTTAGTCACCACTGAGTACAACCAGAGCTGACGTTGTGTAGGGTGTCATAGAACTCTTGCCACAGTATTTATTCCACGGATCCATCTGAATCATCCGCGAGAGGCTGCTTGAGAAGTGAACGCTAATGAGTAGTCAGAATACAAATAAATGTCTCAAGTAGCTTTGCTCGGTTGCCGAAATGCATCTCGAAGGAGAAGGCACCCACCGACGATAGCCAGTATGCCACCAATCGACTGTAACAACACTGGAACGGAAACTCCTACGAACACGTCTCCTGAAAAGACGGGGGTTAAGAGTGCCATCGAGAGTCCACAAATCATCGCGCCAAGAAATCTATTATTCATTTACATCCAATTATGTCAGAAATCTCAAATATTTTCCGTTGACTGGTAACCACACCACCTGTACTGAGCGATTCCTGTTTGGTTTGGGAAGTCTTCTATGACACCCTCAGATGTAGCTACTGAATTGCTCGTCACAGTTTCAGGCATTTCTGAATGAAGAAATCGTGATACTGACTATAGAGAGACAGAACCGTCACTTCGTCTGGCCATCTGGGACTGACTCCCCGCAGGACCGGCACTCGCCATCGGTTACCGTCGGCGCATCGGGGTAGCCACCAGAACTCGTCGCGACGCGTTGCCGCCGGGGGTCACTTTCACACCCGCCGTCCAGCCTCGTGTCCGGAACGTGGGACGCCTCGCCGGTCGGCCGAAGTTCTGCAAAGTCAGAATATCGGTCGTGCATCGGTTGGCTCATTGCTTCTGTCGGTATCGTATTTCAACGTCCGGGCCCTCTCTTTGCAATAGCCTCTTAATTATGCGAGAGAGTACAAACATATATGGGGGTGCAGCGCCAACACTGTCGTAAGAGGTGCCAAGCATGTCCGAATCCTCGCGAGATGGGGTCCAGTCGTGGAGTGAGTCGATGAGCGCCCGTGACCGTATTCGAGCAGTCGCCGAGACGCTTCGCGAACCGCGGTCGGTCAACTGGATCAGCGAGCAGGCCGACGCCGCCTGGAGCACGACTAACGAGGAACTCCAGGATCTCGTCGACCAGGGCCAGCTGCGCCGCGTTGAGGCCGGTGAGACGACGCGCTACCAGCCGGACTACACGCGACTGCTCTTCGAGGAGATCCGGACGCTAATCGAGGAAAACACGCGCGAGGAGCTGCGGAGCGAATTGGCCGCGATCACCGAGGAAATCGAGGAGTGGCAGGCGACCTACGACGTCGAGACGTGGGAGGAGCTCGAACAGTCGCTCGCCGACGGTGACCTCGCAAGTGCCGAGCTTCGCGAGCGCCGCGACGTTATCGCGTTCTGGCGTGAGAACGAGGAGGATCGCCGCCTCATCAAGCACGCACTGGAACTCTACTCCGACGTCGAAGCCGCCCGCGAGCAGATGACCGACGTGGCCGACCGCGCCACGAGCTAATCCTCCTCTCTCACAGAATGATCTTTCTCGCCGATCGAGACCGCTATACACAGCGGACCCTCCTTCGCGACGTTCACGACCGATTGACGGACCAGCCAGGGTGTGGAGAGATCCGCTATCGCCCATCTCGACGCCGACCCCGGTACGTCATCGCGGATGTCGATCCGACGACGTTCCTGAGTGACTCTTACGACGCAGCGACAGCACGACTCGAGATTCGCTTCTGGTACCCCGCCGGCGTCGACCACGAATACTACCGCATCAACTGGGTCGAACCGGACCGAAATCTGATGCTCGGCTTCCACCAGGACGCCGACCATCCGGACCTTGGCCCCTGTCACATCCAACTCAATCACGACGACACGCCGGTTGATCGACATCGCGCATCGTTTCTCGATGCGCACCCGCTCGCTGTCCTCGATGACCGACTCCAACAGTTCCCGGCGGCGGTAGAGGCGATTCGCTGGGAGAACGGGACGCCGTCGCTTCCTACTTGGCCTGTCTAGACTGCGAGTTGATCGAGCGTTTCGTGATGCGTCCGGACAGTCGTTAGCGTGACGTTCCCGATCTCCGCGACGTCGCTTTGGGTCAGCCACTTACCCTGTTCCTATCCCGCTTTGTGAACCGCCTCGGGGTCAAGCCCCGAGGCTTCTTCCCGTGGTTTAATCAGATACTTCCACCTGACCATCGGCAGGGTAGCCTCGAACGGTCGGGTGGGTCACGGTCGGGCTGTCCACAAGCCCCGATGCCTGCCGTCGCACCTTCCGAACAACGGGAAGGCTGTTGAGAGCAGGCACATTCCAATCCATATACTTCTCGATGCCTTTCACGGCGATATTGACGCTTGCACTACGGTCGCTGTGGTCTTGATGATCACAAGACTTGCACTTGAATCGCTTCTTCCGCCGATTCGCCCGTTCAGCGTGCCCACACAACGGGCACCGTTGGCTCGTCTTGTACGGGTCAATCGATTCCGAGGGGATTCCCTCGAACGCAGCCTTGTACGACGTATAGAACTGGAGAGCGCGGAACGGGAGGTAGTGCAAGCGTCGGTTCATCCGCGTGCCGTAGTCGATACTGTCGCGCATCTCTTTGAGGTCTTCAAAGACGATGCACGGCTTCTCAAACTGCTGACTCCACTCCACGATATGATGGCTCACTTTGTGGAGTCGGTCGCGGACGAACCGTTCCTCACGCCCTTCCAGCGTGTCGTGGATGCTGCTCTTCCCCGCGTTCTGCACGCGCTTCCGCATCGTGAAGTAGCGGTGGCGCTCGAACTTGATTTCGGGGAAGGCGATAACCAGCGTGTCTTCAACGCCATCCTCTGAGAGTGCGGTGAGAGCCACGTTATCCTCGTTCACGTCCATGCCGACGACCGTCCGTGAGTCCTGCTTGTCTCGGACGGTGCGTTCGTTATTGCGGATGTTAACATGGAGTTCCGGCTCACCGTCACACCACAACGTCTCGGACGTTGTGACCTTCCACCCGTCGCTCTTGAGCGCGGTCTTGAGGTGGTCGAGGTGGGCATCACTTCCGTCAAGGACGCCCTTGACGTGGTTGTATGGTTTCGCGCTGATTCGGAACGCCACATCGCCTTCATCGGTGAGCGATAGATTGTATCCCTCCGTGAAGTTCGCCCGGAGCGGGTATGTGCTGTCCTTGGTGTGGCTGGGTTTGCCGAAGTCGTCGTACTCGTAGTAGTTCTCCATCGCCCCGAGTGCCTTGGCGACGATACGTTGGGTCGTGTTCTTCACGAGGTTGGCATCGTCTTCAAGGCGAGGCGAAATCGAGTTCCAGTCCACGCCTTCTTTGGCGAAGCGGATGGTTTCGTTGTACACTCGGCGGGCTTCGAGTGTGGCGTCGTACAGCAGGCCCTCGTTGTCACTCTGGATATCGAGTTGGAAGTCCAGAGTCTTGACAAGAGCCTGTGAGCCAGTCATTCTTCGTCTTCTTCGGTGGGTTCTGAGGTTCGGACGACCTTCACGTCCGCGCCACGCCAACGTTTGGGGACGGTGACGTGGGCGCTGTTCCCGAACGGTTTGACTTCGCCGTCAAGAACTTCCTCGCCGTCGATTTCAAAGCGATTCACCATGTCTTCGTATATCCTTTGGATATACTTAGGTGTGTCGATGGAGTGTGTTCGATATGGGCGAGAAGCGGTCGGATCATACGGTGTACAACGTCAGCTACCACTTCGTGTGGTGTCCGAAGTATCGCCACTCGATACTCAAACCAATTGAGGACTCGTTGGAAGCAAGTTTCCGCGACGTGTGCGACGAGTACGGCTACGAAATATTGTCGTTGCACATCTCACCAGACCACGTGCATCTGTTCCTCTCCGCTCACCCGAAGCACGCACCGAGCGAGATTGTTCGGACAGTCAAGAGCGTCACGACGCGAGAGATGTGGGAACAACACGAGTCTTTCTTGGAGGAGTATCTGTGGGGCGGTGGGTTCTGGGAACGTTCGTACTACCTCGGGACTGCGGGAACCGTCTCAACGGAGACGATTGAACGGTACATCGAACGAACAGAACACGTCTAAGTGTCGGCTTCACCCTCGGGTCAAGCCCCGAGGCACTCGCCTTGCTTTCTCTGTAGAACATCGACACCAGTTGACGTCACCGCAATTTGAACCGGTGAGCAACTGCTCGAGCGCCTCAACATCGACGGAATCGTAGAGTCGGTACTCGTCACGATCAAGGCCAGCCGCTTCGAGCGTCTCGACGAGTTCGACAACGAGATCAATCGAGGGGCCGTGCCCAGTTGGAGCGGAACTCAGTAACTGGCTAATACTTCTGATTACAGGCTGTTAAAAGGTTCGAAGTCAACTATAGAAGCGCATCGCTCTTAGAGTTGACTTTTCGAGTATAGGATGATCGCAGCGCAAGCAGATAGAATATGCGCTTTGACGCCGACTGGATGTCTCGCGCTGATGACCGCATTCTCGAGCATCTCGCTGAAGCCGGCCCCGATACCCCAAAGGAAATGGCGGACAGCGATCGGGTTCGTTTCTCCCGCCAACACATCAATGCCCGCTGCAAGACGCTGGTCGAATACGGACTCCTCGTCCACCTCGGCAACGGCGTCTACGATATCACTCGTCAGGGTGAGCAGTATCTCACTGGCGAACTTGACGCTCGTGACCTCGAAGCTGACTGAACCTACTCTTCCAGAAGTGCGACTAACTGGGCGACGTACGGGCTGTTGTCCCAACTCCGGTGGGGGCTGATCACGCTAAGTAGCGTTCGTGCCTCCTCGTGGGTCAGATGGCCGTTCCGGGCGTAGTCACAGATAAGTCGCGGTGTCGGGACGATACGCGGCCCCTGGAGTACAGCGTGAATCAGTGGGAAGTTCGTGCCGCCAAATTCGTCGGTGAGAAAGCCGTCGACGTCGAGTGCGTTCGCGAGGACGATGCCATCAGTTTCGCCGTCATCGAGGCCGAACGTCGGTCGGGCGTCCGGGGTATCCTCGCGCGCATACGGATCTTCGACCGTGTAGTGGCCACGGGCCGCAAGGACGTTACTCGCGGCTGCGGCGTGGATGTCCTGATACTGCGTGATGTCGCGGAGTTCTGCGACGACTTCCGGAGAGACGACCACATCACAGGAGGTGAGCAGGTATTGGAACGGGTCGGGAACATCGGTACCGATGGCTGCATCCGCACGGGGCACCGCGAGACTGACGAGCGCACTCGTGTCGGCGACGACTGTTCGCAGTCGTGGACCGCTCATCGATCGTCATCGACCGTCGTCACATCCCCTTCGTAGACGTCGACGTCATCGGGGGCAGCGAGATCGAGTGGTTCGTCCTCGAGATCCGCTTTGAGGAGGCGGAGTCGCTGGGCGGTCTCGGCGCCCACCAGTTGCTTCACCGTCTCGAACTCGAGTTGGTCGTTGTAGTACTTCGTCGCAACTAATTCCTGGAACGTCTCGCTGTCGGCAGTGTCTTCGATGTACTCTCGGATGGCATCGACGAGGAGATCCGTCCGGTCTTTGTCGAAGAGATCGGCGATGGCATCGAGCCGGTCGACGAGATACTCCGGCGACTGGAAGTGAACCCGCCGCGGATCGTCGCTTGCGCTCATTGTGTGTGCAAGTTTTGCACATAGACGGATAACGGTTTCGGCGTATGCACAGAGCTTGCACATTACGGAGAATCGAGGAGAAAGCCCCCCAGTAAGAGCGATTGCTACACCGGCGAGTTCAGCGCCCCGAAGTGAACCGCCACGGGCGCGGTGGCCCGTGGCTTCCCGTGGATTAGTCTGACACACCCGCGACACCATCGGCATGATGACCTCTGGCGGTGTCGTGGGTCACGGTCGGCTGGTCCACACAGCCCGATGCCTGCCGTCGCAACTTCTGCACAGTGGGAAGTGTCTTGAGAGCAGGCACATTCCTATCCAGTTTCTCCAATTCTTTCTTGGCGATGTTGATGGCCGCGTTCCGGTCAGCATGGTCTTGGCGGCCACACTCTACACACTTGAATCGCTTCTTGTTCCGGTTTGCACGAGTCGTATGCTCGCACGTTGTAAGTGAACACGCCTGACTCGTGTATTCAGGGTTAATCTCCTCGCTCGGGATGCCTTGGAACGCGGCTTTGTACGTGATGAACTCCCGAAGTTTGCGGAACGGAAGTGAGTGGAGGCGACGGTTCATCCGGGTACCATAGTCAATCGAGTCCCGCATCTCTTTGAGGTCTTCAAAGACGATGACGGGGGTCTCAAACCGTGACACCCACTCCACGACTCGTCGAGAGACTTTGTGGAGCTGGTCGTGAACGAACCGTTCCTCCCTCTGCTCGAACGCCCGGTCAAATGACGACTTCCCAGCGTTCTGCATCCGCTTTCGCATCGTGAAGTACCGATGCCGTTCTTTCTTGATTTCAGGGAAGTCGATGACCACCGAGTCACCAATGTCGTTCTCGTGGAGGGCAGCGAGAGCAACGCAGTCCTCGTTAATATCCACACTAACCACTGTTCGTGACTCCGCTTTGTCTTGGACTTCGGTTTCGGTGTGGGTGGTGTTGATGTGGAGTTCGTAGTTCCCATTCCGCTGTATCGCTTCCGCCGTTCCAACACGCCACTCATCGGATTGGATAGCTTGGCGAAGTTGTTCAAGAGAGTCGAGCGAGCCACTGAGTGTCCCCTTCACCGGGTTGTACGGTTTCGCACTGACCCGATAGCGGATGCAGTCGTCTTCGAGGAACAGGTTGTAGCCTTCCTCGTAGTTCGACCGGAGCGGGTACGCACCGCCTTTGGTGTGGCTGGGTTGGTTATAGTCGTCGTACTCGTAGTAATTCTCCATCGCTTCCAGCGATTTCTGTACGACGAGCTGAGCGGTGTTGTTCACGAGGGCAGCGTCAGACTCCAAGTCCTGCCGAATCTCATCCCAGTCCTCACCGTTCTTCGCTCGCCGGATCGTTTCGTTGTACACGCGCCGGGCTTCAAGGAAGGCGTCATCCAGAAGTCGCTGACCGTCCTCGTCGGGTTGAAGTTGGAAGACGAGTGTTTTGGTCAGCGACTTCTGCATACCCTAATCGTCGTACTGCGGTCTTGTAAAGGTATGGAACACGGTTGATAGGTTGGCCGAGTGTCGGGCTTCACCCCCGACCACGGTGGGTCGGGGTACTCGCCCTCGCTCTTCTAGGATAGAAGTCTTCTTACACCGTGATCGCGGTACTTCCTGGATTGTCTCCACGTCGTAGTTGGTGATCGAAACGTGCTGACTTCCGATGTAGAGTTGGCACTCGAGCAACGGGACGTCGAGTACGCACTTACTCGCCTCCTCGAACGAGGCTACTTCTACGAAGTCGAGAACGAACTTCGGATCACATCCCCAGAAGAGCAGTGTTGACGGCTCTTCGAAGAGCTATCCTGCGTATCGATAGATCAACGCACTATGCCGAACTCGAGCCACTGCACTCGACTCGAGTCGGTCTTCCACCTCGCCGCCCATTATCGAAATTGGCCAGAGGAGACGCCTTCGCTCTGCTGGATATCTACCTCATACTCATCAAACACGGACTCGAATCCTTCGTCGACGATCTGCTGGACGAGTTCAGCGAACGAACTTCGATTTCCTGGTTCCTCAACGAGCGACCGATACAAACTCTCGAAGTGATGCCCGTGTGAGGGTCGATCCCGACTCGAGGTCTCGTGGGCTGCCTCGTGTAACATCACGAGATACAGATCATGCATCCAGACTGCACGCTGGCGGCTCGTCATGGCTGAGTCGGTGATCACGATGTACGTCCTACCGTCAGTCCAGGCATCGGCACTCGCCTCGCCGTAGTACACATCTCGCTCAATCCCAAGCTCTCGTGCGAGCACTCGAGCGAAGCGAAGATACCGCCGCTGATCAGCGTTCAACTGCGATTCATCCTCGATGCGATGATAGCCTGTCCAGACACCTTCTGACTCGGCTTGTTCGCCAACATCGAACGTCTCCGGCACCACTATCGATGTGTCCTCGTCGGTGGCGAGGTCGCAAAGCCGCTGGGTCGCCGCATCACTCGTATCGAGGACGACGTAACCACGCTCGACGAGTTTGTCCGCGCCTTTTTCGGCACCGTCGACCCACCCAATTTTCGGGGCCGTCTGGATTTCCTCGAGGCTGATCCGGGACTCCGTTGCCAGCTGGAATAGCTTGCGATCGGCCCACTGCTCGTCCGATGACTCGGACGCCATCGCTTCGATCATCACTTCTCGACTCTCGGCAGTCAGCCGATCGTCCGAGACATCCGCATACAGGTCGTCACGTGCCTGCTCGAGTGCGTAATCGATCCGCTGCCATCGATCACAGCCGGACTGGATATCGTTTCGCGCAAAATTCAGCGTCAAGTTCCCCTTCGAGACGACGACTCCGCCGAGTCCGTACTCGCGTTTCGTCGTCACGTACAGCCCATTGCTGTAGATATCGAGTCCCTCGTGGGGTGTGTACTCGAGTGCAAGGATCGCATCCTCAGTTTCGCGTGTGAGCGACGGGTGTGGCGAGTCAGCCACTGCCTCGAGTGGGTCGCCGTTGTCGACCGGCTCGCCGTTGATCACGACCGAGACGCCTGTCCGGGATTGTACGTACGCGAAGCGCTTGCGAAGATCGCGAACGTAGCGTCGCCAGTGGTAGCTGTCCGGGTCCGGCACTTCGTCTTCGTAGTGATCGATCTCGACGAGCATTCCCTCGAGATGATGCTCAGCGTCCACGACCTGGCCGTCACGACCGCTGACGTCTTCCCACGGCCTCGAATCGCGTCGATTGCGATAATCGAAACACAGTGCGGTGTCGTGACTCCAGATTCGAACGGCACCTTTCGCGATGATCGCACCCTTGCCGATTCCCCACTCGCCGATTGTCTCGTCGTCCGATCGTTGCTTGCTTCCCGCGCCGAGTACTGAGAGGTTGCGCCGCCCTTCGGTCGACTCGAGATCGACACCAGCACCGTCATCGAAGATGATCGACCGCCCGGGTGAGATGCTGACCAGCACACGGGATGACCCAGGACTGTCGATGCCGTTTTGGACAGCTTCGCGAATCGCGTCTGTGAGATCCGCCATTTGGTCTTCGATGAGGTACGTTGCGACCCGCTCGTCAGCGGTCATCGTCACGGTCTCATCAGTCGATGGCTGACTGGCCGGCCTCGAGTCAGTTGCTTCGTTCGTGGTGAACTCCGATAACGTCGGATGATCTGTCATGGTGTCCACCCATGTGGCACCACAGAAACCGAACCGTGCGGTCACTTGGGAACAGGAATGAACTCTGGTTCGACTTGACGTAGTCTCCCGGTGCTCTCGAGGAATGAGTAGAGATCGCCGTACAGGCCAGCGTCTTCGTCAGTGCCGTCTGCGGATGAGCGTAACGTGTACCAGTCGCCGACGATCGCACAGAACCGTTGGGCACGAGTCATCGCGACGTTCAATCGTCGAGGACCGTCAATGGGGCGCCCGAGGAAGCCTGTCTCGCCCGCTGCGTTACTTCGAACCAACGAAATCACGATTGCGACTTTTTCGCTCCCTTGGAAGGAATCGATCGTGTCGACCGAGATGTCCCTTCCAGAATCAATATGTCTCGCTAACTTCTTTCGAATAGCGTTAGCCTGGGCCGTGTATGGCGTAATGACGCCGACTTCGGATGGGCTGAGATCTGCATCGGCGAGCAGTTCGCCGACGATATGGGCAACGAGTCGCACCTCTGCGTCGTTGCGCTTGGAGTGATCGATCGTCTCCTCGCTCCCACCGATATCATAGCTGACGAACGCCGGACGGTCCTCAAGTGCGGTAACGTCACGCCCTTGCCGCAGGGCCCGGTCGTAGAAGCGGCTGTTCGGAAACCAGGCGATATCGCGATGCATCCGGTACTGCGTTCGGAGCTGGATACCGACACCCTCGTAAATACCGCCGTCAGCGTAGAGGTGTTCGAACAGGGAGAGACCGGCTGCAGACTCTGGCGGCTCCTCGGTTGCACTGAATGGCGGCAATTGCTTGTGATCGCCTGCGAGGATCACTTTGTCCGCTCGCGCAAGTGGAATACACGAGGCGGTGCATGTCGCCTGTGTCGCCTCGTCGAGGACGAGCACATCGAACTCTCGCTCGAGGGTCGCTGCGCTGCTGTTCGTCGCTGCGACGACATCGGCTAGTCCGTCGCAGGTAGCATACTGGGTGCTAACGACTTCATTTGATGATCTGCTGGCGTTCACGCGTCGGAGTACGAACTCACCGGCACCGTGTTGTGCATGGGCGTGCAGTGATCGGTCGTCGGTCTCAGTCGCTGTACTCGAGCCAGCAACGAGATTGTCGACTGCTTGGTTCGAATCGGCACAGACGAGGACGTCGTCCCCAGCCTCGACTGACCGTCTGACGACTTCGACGAGCGTTCGCGTCTTGCCTGTGCCTGGTGGTCCATGAATGCAGAAGAGGTGATCAGCAAGGAGGGCACAGGACACTGCAAGCTCCTGTTCTTGATTCAGTTCGACATCTTGCTGACTACTCTTGACACCAGCCGTGTCCCCGAAGGTGACTGCTGTGTCGCCTGTCAAGAGCGCGCGTTGATCATCACGCTCGCGAACGCGCGTAATCGCAGCAAGTTCGCGCTCGTACGGAACGGGATTTAACAGTTGAGTGAGCGCAAAATCCCGTCGCTTCTGGCGGAGGAACGCACCGACAGCCGACCGGTTCTCGATCGTATACCAGTCGATAGCGAGACTGACGGTTAGTCCCTCGATCGCATCGACTGTCGCTGGAATCGGGAACACGTCTGGTGAGTGTTCTTTACTTGGTGGGTGTAGGAGCACTTCGTTTCCTTCGAAGATCCGGAATTCGCTCTGGACGACTCGATACGTGTCATGCTGCCGATCTACTTGCCCGTCATCGATTCTGAATCGGTAGACACCATCTTCTGGTTGACCAAGGGATGCAAGCGATGGAACCGCACCGAACCCCTCGGCACGGAGTGATTCGGGCGTTGATGCGGCTGCTTTCGCTCGGTTTTCATCACGTTGGGCATCCATCTCCGCTTGGACAAACGACTCGAGTTCGTCAAAGAAGGTGTCCGTGTCGTTGTCGTCAGAAAGCGGATTTCGCGGTGGTTCCCGCTCTGCAATGGGAGAGTCGGAGTACGACGGCGGATCGTCAGGCGCGTAATCGGAGTGCCAGAAGCGTACCCGGTTGGCTAGCGATGAGACGGCAAACGTGTCTTGATCGACCAAAGCATAGTCGCCGCCATCATCGTAGATGAAAACATCGCCATGGAGTGCGTGTTCTGTGAAGGCGAGATATTCGCCCGAGAGTGCTGCGCTATTGCGCGCATGGAGTGGAACCACAATCCAGTCGTCTTTCTCGGGATGTACGAGTTGGTCGTGGTAGCTCGCATATTCAACGATCCCATCGATTGGAATGGGGTCATCACGCACCGGTTCGAACGTCTCGTCTGCCGGTGAATGGAGGGCAGCACTCGAGAGGTCGAACTTGCCGATCGCACTCTCGAAGAGGAGAGACATGTCGATCAGAACGAAGCACTGAGTCCTAAATCTTCCCGTTCAGTGAAGTCATCACATGGCTAGTAGTTTTGATAGAGTGTGTCACAGACCACTTCTCATGAGGTTAATTACCTCTACTTCTCGATGAATCGGCCGACAAATGGCTCTGCTTATTGAACAGATAGCGGGGTTTCACTCAGTCGCATAGCCGTTTTAAGGCTTAATACAGTATCACATAGTGGCAACCCCTCTGAGAAGGTTGGGGCCAAGGGAGTGGTTGAGGGGCCACCGCTCCCTTCACGTTATTTGAATTGACCGTATCGTCCCTGTACTAGAACGTCTGGAAAGAGATCCAGTGGTTTGCTATGTACACCTGCGTACTTAGCAATCCAGCGGACTATCGGAGAATCTGATGCGGTGAATCACATCTTCGGCATCTAGATACCACTGGCCGCCGAATGCCACCGGTACGCGCCTCTCCTCTCCTGAGGCAGTTCTATGAACTCTCTCAGAATGGGAATTGATCCTTGGCCGACTGGAACGCGAGCCGTCCGAGCAACTGACTGGGGCCGCGCTTCGGCAGGTCGTGGGCAACATTCAACTTACTCGGCGGGACACTCCCGCCGACCCCGAGTTCCCAGTCCGTCTCCGACTCGAAACGCTCAACCGCAGATTCGACCTGCTCACGCACGGCGTCGGCATCCATTGTTTTCACATCACCGTCTCGCATCAGCACGTCACCGTCCACGATGACTGTCTTCACGTCGGCGGGTACCGCGTTGTTGACGATCTGTGCCGGGATGTTGGTCATGGGGATGAACTTCGGCTTCTCGATGTCGAGCACAATGACGTCGGCGCACTTCCCGGGTTCGAGACTCCCGACCTCGTCATCAATTCCGAGTGCCGCTGCCCCTTCGATGGTGAGCATCCGCACCAGCTCCATCGAGTGGTACTGCCCCGTTGACCGTTTGAGATTAGCTGCGAGCCGGGCCTGCCGCGCTTCGCCGAACAGGCTGTAGGAGTCGTGCCAGTAATGGTCGTCGATGCCCAGCCCAACATCGACACTCGCGTCCCGAAGCTCCGGCACAGGCGTCCACTGCACGTCGCCGTCCGTGTTCCAGTACGCGAAAATCGACGGGCAGTGTGCAACCGACGCGTTCGCGTCAGCAGTTCGCTGGATATCCTCGTTGTTGGCCAGCCGGAAGTGAGCGGCCACCAGCCGATCGTCAAGGAGGCCGATGTCGTCAAGCAGGTCGAGCGAGTCCTCGGCACCATTTGACCGCGCCATCGTATTACTCGCCTCCAGTTCGAGCAGATGCGTGTGAACGAGTAGATCAGGATATTCGTCAGCGAGGGCGGCAGTACGCTCCCACAGCGCTCGTGTACACGACCAGTCATCATGGGGATTGATCGTTGCCCGGATGCGGCCGTCGTACGCGCCGTGGTACTGGTCAATAAACTCGCGGGCGCGTTCGAACTGCTTATCGACCGGGACGTCCCAGAAGAGATCGGAGAGCGCCATCCCAAAGAATCCGCGGAGGCCAGCCTCGCCGAACGTCTCTGCGCCCCCGCTGGGACGGACGTCCATCGAGTTGACGGTCGTGACACCGCCTGCGAGGAAGTTGAGTGCGGCGAGTTCGTATCCCGCGTCGGTAAGGTAGTCGTATTCGCCGTCAGCGATGTGACCGAAAATGGCGGTCATCCCGCTCATCATCTCCAATAGGTCGAGGTCACTGAACGCGCCGATCAATGGCGTCAGCTCCAGGTGGGTGTGTGCGTTGACGAGTCCCGGCATCACGAGGGTACCCTCGCCGTCGATGACACGGTCAGCGTCACAGTCTCGGTCACCGTCTCGTGTCGTTCGCACGTCGGTGAGGACACCGTCTTCGACTACAACCGTGCCGTTTCGGTAGATTCTGTTATCTTCGTCTACAGTCACAACCACTGCGTCGTGTACTACGAGATCCGCGTCGTTGACCGCAACCTCAGTGTTGTCTCCCAACTCAGCGGCATCTGGCGTCATAATTGGAGGTAAGAGGGGTCGTCCGGTGAGCCTTCTGCCGAGTATTGTCATGGGATTTTTAAACAGAGCTGGTGAAACGAGAGGTACGCTCTGCCGATGTCGTTGACTCGACTTCAGGTTTCAGCGACGCTGGCTCCCACAGTCCTTCCGTCATTTTACGCCACGGTGACGGAGTCGTCAGCGATCTCGCAACTGCGGCTCGTTGACTGGAATCTTGCAGCAGAGGACCTAGCAACTGTTCTGTACGACGTTGACGGTGACACGAGTGTGTTCGTTGATGCAGCGCGTGGCACCGATGGAATCGAGGATGTCGCGGCACCCACTTCTACCGGTGGTTCGGGGTACGTGTTGGTCACGGCGAATCCCGACGCACTCCCATTCTTTAGAACGTTTCTCGTGTTGACGGCGCGAGCGGGGTTGCTCGTCAGGTCTCCAGTCGTGTACAGCGACTTCGAAACAAGAGGTGAGGTGGTGGGAGACGCTTCGGCACTGCAAACCGCGGTTGACGCCGCACCACGGACTATCGACGTGACGATCGAGAACATTGGGTCACGTCCGTCGCAACGGACGGACCCATTTTTTGAGCTGAGCAATCGGCAGCGTGAGGCGGTTTTTACCGCGTTCGAACACGGGTACTATCAGCATCCCCGGGAGACAACTCACGCAGAATTAGCCGAAGAGCTTGGGTGCGCGGCCAACACGGTCAGTGAACACCTCCAGAAAGCGGAAGTGAAACTTATCAAGGCGCTCGTAGAGCTTCAGTCGTGACTTTTAGACGCTTGTGACAGATTTTCTATATAGGGGTCTATCGGTTTCTCGTTGATGAAGCACTAGATTGAGTTGTGCACTGGTATGTGTATCCCCTGTACTTACCGATTCGGGAGGGCAAAGCAAGAATCCAGATCGCTTCCGATTTCGATTAGTCGATGTACTGGGATTCCCACTCATAACGATCCTCGATCGCTTGCTCTCCCTCGTCTGTAATTGCGTAGTAGTTTGTGCGCCTGTCGAGTTGTCCTTTCTCGACGAGTTTCTTATTCACGACCGTATCGAGATTCGGGTATAGCCGACCATGATTGATCTCTGAACTGTAGTACTGCTCGATCTCGTCTTTAACATCCTGTCCAGATGGCTTGTCAGCGCCCACGATCACGTACAGCAGGTCTCGTTGGAATCCTGTAAGGTCGTCCATGGCCCAGCCATTCAGGCGAGATGATATTTGTTATTCTACACGTACGTAGGTGTAAGGTAATCCAACTAGTCGATTCTTTATACCACTAGCTGACTCTCGTTCCATTCACGCCATCCTGAAACTATGGTTGTAATAGAGTACTCGGGAGATCAGATCTAGCGCGCACGCTCAGTGGTCAGGGCCGTCTCACTCTGTACTCGAGAGTAGCTCACCGACGTACTGATTTTCCCACTCTCGCCGGGCCTCGAGTTCGCGTTGACCACGCGCTGTAATCGTGTAGTAGTTCGTTCGTTTGTCGGCCTCTCCTTTCTCGACGAGCCCTTTGTCGACGACGTCGTCGAGATTCGGATACAGTCGCCCGTGGTTGATCTCGTTCTCGTAGTACTCCTCGAGTTCGTCTTTGATCGCGAGCCCATGTGGGTTGCTCTGGCCAGCAATCACGTACAAGATGTCACGTTGGAACGCAGTGAGATCGTACATATCTGAATGTAAGTATATCGACTGATGAAGGTTCCGAGAGCAAGTGACACCTTAGAAATTTCTCGTATGTTGAAGATGTGGGAACGGCGAGACAGACTTGCACAGGGTCTGCGCCGAACAGAGGCTCAGGTACGGACGGGTATTCAGGGCGGTGACTGAGAACCGATGGGCGACAGCGTCGGTGTCAGGGCTCCTCGAGCAGTGACCGGGCACGTTGCACGTAGCTGTTTGCGTCCCAGCTGCGGGCACCGCTGATCTCGTCGAGAATAGCACGAGCATCGGCAGCTGACAGCTGTTCGGTGCGAACGAGTACTGAGAGCAGCGTTGGCGTCGTGACGAGCCGGGTATCGGCGAGCGAGGCGTGGACCAGGCCGAGTTGATTGAACTCATCACAGAGCAATAGTGTGGCGTCGAGGTCATTCGCGAGGGTGACAGCAGCGTTTTCACCGTCATCAAGCGGAAATTCGGCGTCGAGATCGACCGATCGTGCCTCGAGCATCTCAGTTCGGTCGAGGACGGTCGTTGCAGCCCGACCGTGTACATCATCATACGAAGCAATCTCTCGGAGTTCCTCGATGACCACTGTTGGGACGATGACCTCGTAGCAGGACAGACAGAGCCCGAGTGGATCGGGGTCGTCGTCAGCAACGGCTCCGAGACTCACGAGGGCAGAGGCGTCAGCGATGAGCGTCGACATTTATGCGTCGGCGACCTCGTCGATGAAGTCTTCGTCCAGTTGCTGTTTCAACACTCGGAGGTTCGCCGCCTCTTCGGCACCGACGAGCGCTTTGAGTTGCTCGAAGGAAATCTCGTCGTCGTAGTAGGCAGCTGCGATTTCCTGCGTGAGCGCGTCGTCATGGGCCGCCTCTTGGAGGTACTCTCGCAGCGCAGTCACGAGGACATCCGTCCGGTCTTCCCCGAGGACGTCTGCGAGCGCATCGGCCCGGTCGATGAGTCGGTGGGGCGCCCGGAACTGAACGCGCTTCTTGTCACCACTCATTATGTGTACATTGTGAGCCAGTCCACTTAGCAGTTATTGTGTGTACAATGTGAGCTACGTTCCTCTCACGTCGACGACCGGTCGGCCGATCGTCAGTCAGATACAATATGCTTCTCGAGGTCGCGCGTCCAGTAGGTGGCTGGCCCACCGGGACTACACCTTGCACACCGCTGTAGCGAGTCCTCGAGATGGCCGAGTTCGACGCGGAACCGCGTGAGCCAGGCGGGACCGAAGGTCCCGCTGGAAGCCGACGTGAAACGCCGGCGACACCAATCGTGTCGACGACCACTCCACACCCGTCGCAAGCGTGGTGGTCACGCTTGTCCGGATCCGGCCACGTCTGGAAGTCGTCACAGATCGGGTGGGAGACTCGCTTGTCCTGCCACCAAGTATTCGTGTTACCTGCTCCGATATCACTCCTACTTCCCGGTGTCGCCGTTGACGACAGCACGGTTCGCTCAAGAAGAAATGTAGCTGATTAACTGTGTGGCCACGTCCTCAGTCCGTTCGTCAACGAGAGCGGTCATATGGAATTCCACCTCTGTCGCACTGTTGAGGGTCGCGAGCGACCACGGAAGGACGTGACTTCGTTCCCCGAGTGGCTCGCCTTCGTAGTCGTCGTCGCGGAGCGTGAGCGACTCCTCATGGTAGGTCTTCGTGGAGATCAGGACGGTGATCAGCTGTACGCCGTGGTTCGGGAACCGAGGTGTTCCTAGAACAAGCATCGGACGGCCTTTGTCCGAGAGCGGATCGGTCCCCCAGATGATGTCGCCGCGTTCCAGTTCATCGAACGCGGTCACTGCACTTCCTCCATCTCGTCAGTTTTCAACTCCTCGAGATTTTCCTCGCCGTACTGCTCGTCTGCAGTCTGGTGGTGCTGATGAAGCCGGTAGGCGGCTCGAAGCCGGTCTTCGTTGTCTGTGATCGCCCAGTACGGGCGCTTGTGCCGCACAAGACCTCGTTCCTTCAGTCGCGAGAGGATGGCACTGACGGCGTCCGTATCCAGTTCGAGTTGGTCAGCGATCGTCGCCGCCTTCCACGCCCGGTCGTCGTTCTCATCGAGGAATAGCACGATCCGCTCGGTGTCGTTTCGTTCCTCGAATTCGTCGTCGTCGGCGTTCTCGAACTCGTCGATATCGATGGTGCCGCTCGACATAGATTACTGTTGGTAGCGTGGGTGTATAGCTATTTTGGGTGTTTGTTACTAGAGAAGCACACTCACGTCTGAAGGCAGGTCAAACTCTGTTATTCACTTTGTCGGCGTCGTGATGAGGTGCTCCTCGAGATCACGCGTCCAGTAGGTGGCTGGCCCACTCGGACTACATCGCGCACACAGCTGTAGCGAGCCCTCGAGATGGCCGAGTTCGACTCGGAATCGCGTGAGGGCTGCAAGCGTGTCGACGACGAGCCCACAGCCATCGCAGGTGCAGTGATCGCGCTCGTCAGGGTCCGGCTCCGCCTGGATAGCGCAGTCGACACAGATGGGGTGAGAGACTCGCTCGTCTTTTCCCCAGGTATGTGCCTCACCGGCCTCGGTGCCGGGCAGGGCGTCGCAGAAGGCACAGCCAGCGAGCGTCTGCTGCATCACTCTCCCTCCTTGTCGGCGTTGCGGGCCGCCGTCCAGCCTTGATGGAAGACAGCAAGCTGGGTGCTCGAGTCAAAGGCGGTCCCACTTGGCTCGTGGACGAACACCCGCTTGCCAGGAACCGGCGTCACCACACCGTTATCGATGAGTTCAGTCACGAGCTGTCGGGCGGTTGTCTCGCCGAGATCTGCTGTCACGACGCGAGTTGCATCCAGATCATGGGCAACTAGTCTGGCTTCGAACCGGCTGTAATCGTCTGCAGTGTCGTCAATCGAATTCGGATTGGTCATTGGAAATCACATGACGGCTCACTGTTGAGCGCGCCTCGTTCCTCATGGCGCCAATAAACTCTCTGCTGGAAGCACAGTCAAGTCGAAGACACTGCGTGATGCGTATGGAGTCAGTGATCGATATTCAACAGCGAGCTGGAGTACTGACGACTGTTGATTACGGAAGTGCAAGGAGAAAGCCCCGTGCTTTAGTGCGGGGATGAATCCGACAACAGAGACGCCAACTACGAGTTTTATTATGCCTGACAGCATATCGTGAGGTAAGCACATCAGGCGAAAATTGGAGTTGGATTGGGGTCTCCGTTACCAAAAAGCAACCCTGCGTCGAGTGTTCTACTCAACCACGGTGGTTGAGTCGGGTCGATGGCACGGCCTGTGAGGTGTAAGCGGATACCCAAGCAAACCACGCCTCCCCACGGAGGCCCGACGCACTACTCACAAACCACAGCCGAGACCCCAGCGGTCTCGGTCAGGGTGCCTTCGGGGACGCACGAACGGCGTGCTGTCCCACGAAGGAATCCTCGCGCTTCAGCGCGGGGAGGATGTCAATTTTCGCCAGTCCGTCGACCTGTTCGCAGTTGCCACGTCGGCTTCACCCTGAGCGTATCTAGTTCTTCAACAGGATGGGAATGACTCTGATTCGTCAACCACGTGTAGCGAGAACAGAGTGCGAAGAATTCGTTTCCGGATGCCCAAGAACAGGATCTTTCAGGGTGCTGCTGCATCGACACTCCCATTCGATCCTGCAAACGGGATATCAATTTCAAGACCGTCGTAGGCCAGTTTCGGTTTCTTTGCCTGACCAGGCCCGCCATTTTCAAACTCAATGACGCCGATGTCTTCGAGTTCGGAAAGGTTCCGATGGACCTGTTTGTAGTCTCGCTCCACCAGATCAGCGGCTTCGCGGATGCTCTCGGGCTGGTGTTTGGAGATTGCTTCCAACAGCTCTAGATTCTTTGGGCTGAGCAGACGACTGAGTTCTGCATACGATCCGAAGTTCAACACCGGCTGGGCATCGTCAAGGTCTTCACCCTCCTGGGCGGCCTTGATGCGGCTACGCGTGCGCTGGTTGAGGCGATCACGTTCACCGACGGTGACTTTGAGCGTGGGCATGGTGTATACCTCCTGGAGACGTCCTACTCCGACCAGTTCCATGAGACAGGCGACATCTCCTCGGTTTCGCGTTGAAAGCGATCGTAGAGCGTCAACATCCCGGGGAATTCGATGATTTCAATACCGTTTCGGGTGTGACGCTCATGGCCTTTCGTCTGTTCATGGGCGTTGTCGTATCGAAGGATGGTGTCGCCGCCGACTTCCCCGTGGTGGAGGCTGTAGTCCCATCCACACGGGTACTTCTTATCCTCCGTCTGCCGGATGGTCACATCGATGACGTACCCATCTTCGACATCCTGCCAATCTTCAATGGTGGTGTAGGACGCCATCCGTCATCTTATGTGATGGCCTCCATAGGCATAAATCTATGGACCTCATAACATAGGTATGTGATTTGCTTCTTTACAAGAGCATGAGCCGCTTGACTAACCTGATTCAGAGACATTGAGAACGAGTTCACCTCTCGCTGGCCCGCAGATCTGTTCGCAGTTGCCACGTTGGCTTCACCTGGAACGGATCTGGTTCCTCAACAGGATGGGGATGACTCTGATTCGTCGCCAGTGACACGGGCCGTTCGAGGCGGTTGATCAGTTCCTCACGGACGTCCTGCCGAGACATCGTCTGTTCGTGCCAGCCGAGCCGTTCGTCATAATGGCGCTTCTCGAATCTCTCGCCAACCGTATCGGCAGCGATGTACTGCGTCAGTTTAATTCCCCAGACGTTCGACGATCGATACTCGGCACCAACGTCTGCATGTGTGAGTTCTACGAGAACACACTCGACGAATGAAATGAGTGATTCCCGACTTCGGTCGTTCGGAACACGTAACTCGAGGTCAGACCAGGGTTGCTTGGAGGGTTGCCGGTGAGTTGGTGTCCGATCAATTCCACGGTCTCGTGGGTGCTGTCGCTCAGTGGTCATTCGCTATCTCGGGGCAGTTCGATCGCCCCGCACCCATCTCGGGGCGAAAAAACACTCCGGTGGGATCGTTTTAGAATACGTAGATCTGTCGAAATCCCATTCTTTAGTTATTTATCCCCGTGGAACCACTGCACACTACGGGTGCGAATTGAATATGGGCTTTCCATTACTAACAATGTATAGATATATGACCTTCTGGGAAGTACCAATAAATGAAAAATTATTTTTCGCCCCGATGACAATAGTACACATGAACAACATTCGACAAGTGTATAGACGCCTCGACAGTTGGGCGTGTGGACTATCTCGCGGTAAATATGCCATCCTTATTGGGGTCTCAGCCGCTCTTGGTGCGCTCGCAGTTACCTTGGCCCTCGGGGACCCGGATTATGCTTTCGCAACCGGAATCAGTCTCACAATGACTGTTCTCTATTATTGGTCCAATCCGAACCAAAAAGAGGAGTGAAGTGCTACGTCGCTTGACAAATTTTATCGTAGAATACTCTACGGTCACTACACATCCTGTACTTATCATTTATTGCGGTTACCAGCTCAACAGATGAGATAATCTATGACGTCCTTGTTTTGGCATCCCGTTCTACGAAACCTTGACCGTGACCTCATCAGATGGTGTCACTACCACACAGAACTCACCAACCGAGTATCGAATCTCGAGATCAGTATCGGTCTGTGGGCCCGTCGAGTCTACAAGCCGCTCGAGGGCTTCGGCGTCGATCATCCGCTGTAGTTGGTACTCGTCTTGATCGAGGCCCTGTTCCTCGAGTACAGTGATGATCTCGAGCAGAAGCGGTCGATCACTCATCGTCGACCTCTTCACTGACGATGTCGATGATCTCCTGGGCGGTCGAACTGATCCGCTCAAGCCGGTCGAGGATCGTCTCCGGTTCGTCACCGTGCCACGCGGCAAGGTAGAACGCTGATCCACTGGTATCCAACTCGAAGTGCCGTCCAACGATGTAGCCGACCGCTTCGGCCTCGAGTTCACGTTTCGATCGCTCAGCCTCGTCGTCGACGCCACTGTGTAACAGCGCATGCGCGTACTCGTGAACGAGCGTGACGGCGAGGTCAGCGTCGTTCTCGCGATCACGGACGGCGACGCGTGGCTGCTCTTGAGGGCGGTACTCACAGATTCCCCTTGGCACTCCCATACGACCAGTCCTGAGGTGGCACGACCTCTACGTCCATTTCGAGGGGATCTGCTGCTTTGAGGAGTGCGGGAACCAACTCGTCAGCCTGTCCCTTGGCTTCGGTTTCGAAGTCGGGCAGTGGCTCGCCGTCAGTCTGTGAGATATCGAAGACGGGCGCTGGTCGAAAGCCCACGAGTCCTTTCTCCCAGCTATCCGGCGGTGTGTCGTCGTATTCACAGTCACTGCGCTCGTGATACGACGGCGAGTTTCCGCAGTCGGGACACTGCTTTGCGATGATGGGCGCCCAGATCCAGACCGCTGTCTCCCCTTCTTTCACATGCCGGTCGAACTCGTTTTGCCATGTTCGATAGCCGGCAACGCGCGTTGCCTGCGGACACTGGAGTTTGATCAACAGCGTGTTTCGGTGCGAGTAGTCGTGGAACTGACTCTGGACATCCAACCACGCTTTGAACTGCTCGCTCGAGACGGCGTCATTGACCTCGTCGACGAGGTCCTGGATCCACGTCTCGATCGTGCTGTGCATCTCGTCGTGCCGGGTGTCCGAATCGTCGAACGTTTCCCGGGAGCGGCTGCTCGTAGCCATGTTCTATCACTGCTTCTCGAGTCGGGTCGGATCGAATCGACTGAACTCGAGGAGACCTCCGCCCCTCAGGGGTCTCACAAAAAACGCCGGACTCGAGCAGGGCTTGTGACTGCGGTTCCTCACAGAGAGTTGTGAACTCGTCGCGATGGTTGCGCTCGTGGCCGCATTTTCGACAGCGCCAGTACCGGGTCCGATACTCGTCGCTATCTGTGAGATCGATGTCGTAGGGTGATGGTGCTTTGCCGGGGAGCCACTCGTCGATCGCAACGAGTTCGTGTCCGTTTTGACGGATGGTATCGCCAGGATAGCTCTGGGATCGGTCGTTCGCTCTTCTGTTGGTACTGCTGGCTACACACTGTCGGCGAAAGCCCGGCAGCGAAACGGCCTTTGGCCGTAAGCAGCCCGGACCGTGGAGGTGGTGGGCGGTGGCGGTGACCGACACACACCAGCAAAAAAGGGGGACGACGACCGGCTACTCCCACCACGGGTATCGATCTGGGAACCGGACCTCCGACCACCGGGTGAGCGCGATTGAACACCGACCGTTGTACCAGTTTTTTGCCGCGGCCCTGAACCGGACTTGGTCACCTTCTCTGACCTTCGTCTGCTCGCTGGCCGTCCAAACAGTAAACTTCGTTCGCCCAGTTTCATCTTCGATCAGCCCGACCTGCTGCTGACTGGGACAGGCGGGCTCCCACAGTTCGATGATGCGCCCTTCGACGCTGACCTCTCCACGGTTGATCTCCTCGAGTCGCCCGATCGGGACGATGGTTCCAGCCTCGTTCAACAGCTCCTCTTTTGTCTCCATGACTGCCTCGAACAACTCCGCACCCCCGAGGACCCGACTGGCGATGCGCTTCGCGATAACGGCCCGTGTGTAACTACTGTCGACGCCGTCAGCCAACCGCTGCGCGAATTGATTGACCTCCGCCAGCGTCTCCCGCTCGAGTTTTGCTCGGGGATCGACCCGTGTGCCCGTCCGCTCGTCGCAACGCATTTCGTCGACCTTCTGCCGGGTACGCCACGCTCGGCCGTCCTGCTGTCCGAACTCGGCCTGGTCACTGATCCGCTCGAGTTCGTCCTCTCGAGCCTGAATGCGCTCTTCCTGGGCCAGTGTTGCGCCATGAATCCGATCTCCGCTGGTGTCTGCGATCCCCTCTGGGTGATTCGCATCTACCTTTGCCTGTGTCTCCTGCTCGACTGCCGCCTCGAGTTCCGGTGTCTCGTCGACGACCGGGAAGCGGCCCTCATTGACCGTCTGCTCGCTCGCTTGTTCGAATGCCTGTTCATCGACCGTAACGACCTTGCTACTCGAGTTGTTACTAGACATTGGAGTTCAACTCCTGAAGGCGCTCACGCGCCGCCACCGCGATGTCTCAGCATCGTGGTTTTCTGACGACTACGAACGACTAGATCCATCTGCGCGCTCTCGCTCGCGCCTTCGCGAGCGCCCTCCTGGGCGCGAGCGAGAGCGCGCCTCGTTGAGGTGGCCTCAACCAGCACCGCGCGCTGACCCGCCCGGAGCGAGCAGCCAGCGGAGTAAGCCCGCTCGTGTCCGGCCCGCGAGGGGCGCAACCGACGGGCTTACCCGCTGGCGTCGAGGGCACATCCATTTTAGCCCGGCAGCCCGCCCGCTATGCAGGCAGGCAGCCCGGAATGGTCGGTCGCGAGCGACGCGGAGGGCGTCAGCGGCGAGCGGGGCGAGTCGGTCACTACGATTGGACCCCAATCCTAACGGTGGCCAGTTGATCTCTCCACATGGGTGGGACTGAAAGGGGCTGGCGGACTCGAGGAACCCCGTCGACGCAAGCACCGCAACCTGAGAGGTGCGCAGCGAGACGCGGGACTCGAGCCCGCTAGGGGCTTTCACTGACCTGACAGACAACAGATGGATCAAGACTTCAGGACCACTAAGATCCGACTGCGTTTGGACGGCGGAACTTCGACTCAATCCTGGTGTGGATAACTATAGCAGTTTTCTCGAGTCGAATGACATAGCTGGAGATTTATGTCGAGCGGAGCCACAGAGCATAACAGTTGTGGATAGTAGAATATATACGACACTCCCACCCCACTGCTTCCGCTGTTAGCTTTGAAATGACTGCTCTATCCCCATGTAAGGGGGTAGATTGTCATTCGATGAAATAGAGTACGGACACAGTTTTTACCATATTTTCTTATATCATTCGGAACTTGTTTCTCTAACAACGGAAGTAGTGGAGTCCTGAAGTTCACTCATTGATACTCAGCAGATTCAGCCTGCTTACTGAGTCTCATCTCATACACCTCAATTCCATCAAGAAGTCCATCTAACCACAGTACTATTCAACCGAACTATTTCACCTAACAGCGGAAGCAGTGGGGTGGGGGAGGAGAAGACAACCTCATCTAACAGCGGAAGTGGTGGGGTGGAACCCAGAATTGCTAACAGCGGAAGTAGTGGGGTCAAACAGGAGCTTCGAACAATTCTGAGAGGCCCTCTCGAACGCTTTCAACCGACTGCTCTAGTTCGTGCTTTTTGTATTTCCCACCGCCTTTGCCGCGGTTCTCCTGAGTTGAGGAGATGATTCCCAGCGTCTTTAGTTCTGCCAGATACTCTCGAACAGCGCGATCGGACACTGGATCAGTTCCTTCCTGCTCACAGAGTTGCTCGTATGGGTCCCGAATCTCACGAGTGCGAGCAGGAGTTTCGCCCTGCTTCGCGAGGATCGTGAGTGACCAGAGAACCAACTGTCCATGTGTAGAATAATTACTGATCCCTTCTATGACTTGGTTTGTTTGAAGTCTCTCTCGAGCCTCGCGGACGTGCTCCTCAGTGACCAGATCGGCGTTTTTCTCTCGAGCGATGTCACCACTTTCTAAAAGAAGATCGAGTGCTTGTCGAGCATCGCCAGAGTCTTTCGCTCCGTATGCCGCACACATCTGAATCACTCCGTCGTCGAGGACACCGTTCTGAAACGCTACTTCCTCTCGCTGGCGAAGAACCTCTTGGAGTTCAGTTGCATTGTATGCACTAAACGAGACCTCCTTCTCACACAAACTCGAGCGGACTTTCGAACTGAGTTGGTTGCGAAAGCTCAGATCATTCGAGATGCCAATCACACCGAGGCGGACATCGGAGATGTCATCATTGGAACGGGCCCGAGGAAGTTTATAGAGGAGGCTGTCATCCTGGATATGATCGACCTCGTCGAGGACGATTAGAACAGTCCCACCAAGCTTATCGAGTTCATCGAACAAGAACTCGTAGACTGAGGATTGGGGATACCCTGTATTCGAAATTTGGTTGTTCGGATCACGCAACTCATTCACAAGTGCAACTGCTGTCTGATAGCTAGAGTTGAGCCCATCGCAGTTAATCTCGATCCTATGGAGATCTAATCCAGCAATCTGTTCTGCATCGTACTCAAGACGAGTAAGGAGAAATCGTGTAGCTGCAGTTTTACCAACACCACTCTTTCCGTAGAGAAATATGTTCGATGGTGTCTCCCCTTCGATGACCGGTTGCAATGCGGCGTGATATTGCTGGAGTTCTTTATCTCGTCCGACCAATTTATCCGGCGTCCATTCCTCGAGAAGAGCTTCCCGCTCTTCGAAAATGCTTCCTGTTGGTTGGAAGCTAAAGTCTGCCATCAGGAGTAAGTCTCAGTAAACGAACTTAACCTTTACTTCCGCTGTTTCCGTTGTTGGGGTTTGCTTATATACCATTAACCCCACTAGTTCCGCTGTTATCTGCTATTGACGATTGCATCTAACCGATCACATACTTCTCCAAGAACAGCGGATACAGTGGGGTCTCTCCCAGATCACCACACCACTTTGTCCGCTGTTCTCTCAGTAACGGGTCCGACACAGCCTTAGTCAAACAGTGATACGTCCGTTTTCTCCCGTATAGGTTTTTGTAAGGGACGAGACCGATACTGCAGGGCAACCTTCGGGAAAGTCAGTTGTGCGGGGACACATCGTTCATCATCGGCCTGCTACTCGAGAGACGGGCTTAAGAATACATACCTATCGGAGGGGAAGGACAATTGTTAACATACACTGATTGGGCCTACTTACCAGATGGTTCATCCAGTTACGAAGGGGAAAATGACTACCAAGTCGATACACTGTTTAACCAACACGGTGTGGGAACTGGCCGGTATGTTGGTTAAGCAGGCAGCTTCGGCACCTGATGTTCTCGAACTTTCTCGCGGTCTTCAGGAGGTAGGTCTGGGACAGGCCGAAGTCACGCCCGTGGAGACTGCGACCGCTGTGGAAACCGACGGAGCAAGGTCATCGTCGGTTTCTGCAAGTCGCATCGTTGAAACGGGAAGCCTCGGGGCTTGACTCCGAGGCGGTTCACAGTCGGGTCACCTCAGTCAGCGTTCGCATCGACGAGCGAGAAGACATCCGCCGTGGGATCGATATCGACGAGACCGATGCCGCGAAAGCCGAGATTGAGCATGTGCGAAGCGCCCGTCCCGCCGTCGCCGGTGTCGTACCCGAAGTCGTGGGAGTGCCCGCTGTAAGTGGCGAAAACGTCGTGAGTTCGCGTGAGCAGTTTCAGGGCGATGGAACCAGTGTGGAACGCCTCCCGGTCTTCCTCGCGCGTCCCCGTCGAGTGATGGCGGTCGAAGGAGGTATTGAACGGCGAGAGGTGCGAGACCACCACGACGTTCGAGCGATCACCGACCAGCCCCGCAAGGTGTTCGTAGGTCTCGAGGACGGTGTCGACGCTCCGAGAGAACGCGGGCACGTTCTCGTCGGCGATATCGAGCGTGGCCGCAGCGTCGTGAGCGGTCGCATCGCCATAGACGACGTCGAATAGGGCGTCCTCAATGGCGTCAGCGGTTCGGTCTGCCGCGTACCGGCGCTCGCCGCACGGCGCCGTCCGCGGGTCCAGCGCAGGGAACGCGACCTGATCGAGGGCGGGCTCGAGCGACCGGCGCTGGCATCCCCAACCGACGATGGTGACCGACTCGTACTCGCGGATCGTGTCGTGGCCGCTGGTCGCGCCCTCGACATCGTCGACGACGCGCTCGGGCATCGGCGCATGGTCGTGATTTCCCGGAACGTACAGAACCGGAATGTCTGCGGGGAATCGTTCGACGAACCGGCGTGCGAGGGCCACGTCGTCCCGACCGTCGCGATGCGTGAGGTCGCCCGCGATCCAGACCGCGTCGACGTCCTCGGGGACTGCCAGTGCGTCGACATCGTAGCCGCTCCCGGCCGGTTTGAGATGGAGGTCGTTATAAACGAGAGCGCGCATATCGTCGACAGGCAGTCGGGGACGATATAGCTGGTGGCGGCGCGGTACACGTCACGTAGCCGTTCCTCCTGACCGTTGCGGGTACGATACGGAAGTTGAGACTGGAAAGCTCGAGCGACTCATCTCCAAGGCGGTGACCTAGGCCCCAGCGACTCGAGGACTCGCCGTTGCTCGGCGACCTCGAGTAGCAGCCCGATTCGAGGCGGTTCAGCCTACCCGCTCAGGAGAGCAGTCAGGACAGGATTCGTGGTCTCTCTCCTCGAGTTCGTCGAGCGATTCGATCCGCCGTTGTACCTTCTCGTCGATCATTCGCATGAGGTCGTTGTCACGGATGGATCGGCTATCTTTAAGCAGCGAGAGAATCCCGGCGTTTACGCCGGGCGTGAATCAAGTAGATTTCTAGCGAACGTGTTCACTGTGATTCACGGCCTCAAGATCCGGATCGGTGTAGCGTTCGAGCGCCTCGCGAATGAGTCGGCAGAACGCGTCGGGACATTATGTGAGGACATTCAGTTCGGTCGCGCCTGCACCGTGGATCGTTCCAATCGCTGATCCGACAGTTGTACGCGACGGCCCGGTACCGATCGCCGACCTCGCCCCGGTTGGCTTCTAGGGGAGGTCCCTTGCCCCGATCTGGGCTTTCGTGACCGCGAGTCGCTCATTGACCTCCTCCCGCGCCTGAAGACGCGGGAATCCCGCCACGGGATTTCAGGCCGAGTGCAACGAA
>NZ_JBGUBA010000021.1:0-8294 GCF_041821105.1 Natrinema sp. H-ect1
TTGCTGGAGTTTCTCTACTGACAGTGACCACCAGTCGTCGATTTCGGAGAACACGGGTTTGTCTGTCTTGGACGCAGTTTCTGAGTAGGTTTCGTCGAGTAACGCGACTCGCCAGAGGTCGGCGATGAGGAAGTCGTCGGGAATGCGAACTGAGGGGTTGAATTCAGCGGCTTTTAACGCGGCGTCCCATGATTCGAAGCGTTGCTGGTATGCTCGTGAATCGAATCGGCTGTGTTCGTCGAGGTCGTCTTGGTAGGGTCGCCGGTCGAGGTGGGCGACGAGGTCTGCGACAACTTCGACTTCCGTGGTCTTGACGGAACCTCCAGCATTGAGCGACCAATGATAAATAGTTAGACGTTCTTGATGTTGTATGGTTTCACTATGTGACGTATCATTTGCTATATACGATGCTTCGAGTGGTGAAGTAGAGTCGATTGATCCTACTGGTGAGACGGAAATCCCGCAGGGAACTATCGAACGGGGGTTTGCTGAAAAGGCAACGGAACTATTATACAAGCATCACTTTGGTTGGCACGTCGAAGAAATTAATCAACGACGAAAATCCAATCGGCTCAAATATGCATTAGGGGTTGACGAGGTTAATCGAAGTCGGTCGTGGGATATGCCGGAGGACTTGGCTGATCGCGTTTTAGAGGTGCTTCGAGAACATACTGGCGTGGACACAGATACAGAGGCATTAGAAACTGCTAGTATTGACGGGATTCCTGACTTCTTGATTTGTGACCGTTCTGATGTTCTAGAGTTCCAGTTTATCGAGGCAAAGAGACAAAACGAACACCTACAACAGACGCAAGTGGGTTGGTTCAGGCAGTTCAACTTCTTCACAAACAAAATCGTGTATGCGTTCGATCAACCAGCTGATAGAGACCGGTTTGTAGAAACCCATTCGCTTACCGAATTATTCCAATCTGCGGATCACCGACAAACGGTAGAAGAAATAAAGAACCGTCAAGAGTTATCGCCGAACGAGCTTACGCAGCGGGTTGCTGAGCTAACTGTTGGTGACTGGGTCGTGTTTAATGAGCGCAAGAAGCCGATGGAAGTGGTAGGGGTTGATGTCGCAAGGGAAGTGAGAGGAAGCGAGGAGAGAGGAGTCGAGCTAATTAGTCCAAAGCGGAATCGGTATCTTCTCTCTGAGAGCGGAGAGTTCTTCGTCGAGAAGGATAATCGACGCAATCTAAAGTGGGTTAGTAAGGTCGCCAAGGACTGACTGGAACTCGATCGGTATTCCTGTGACGATTCAGTTAAACGTTATAAATACCGTGTTTCACCATCGAGGCGCTGACGAACAGTTCTGAGTGGATCAATGTCCTGAGTGGTAGCACAAAGTGCCACGATAATCGGGCCGGTATAGTTGATTTCTGAAAAGGCATTATCAGGTAGTGATTCCTCACTTTCTGGGAACGCCTCGAAGACTGCAGTTCTGGCTTCCTTCTTCAACGCGTCCTTATTTCGTGCGTTCTGAATAATTTCATCGATTGATCGTTCGGTACTGGTAGCAAGTTTTGTTATGACGGCCAGCACTTCCTGAGTGTTCGATCTGATTGCGGAGTCAAACGGTTCATTATTTAGTGCCTCTCTTGCGGCGCATAACGCAAGAGTCGGGCGAGATGGAACTCTGTCGTGATGACTCCGTTTACCTTGGCTTGGATAACGATATGCTTCCCAGTATGCGTCATTGAACGTGTCTATAGGAAATTGAGTAGCCATGTAGATAAAATGTCAGAGTATCATTTAAAAGCTTTGAATATTAGTGTTTTTACTACAAAGATTGTATCGCAGAAGCCCGTGTGACCGTGCTGGCGTGCTGAGACACGTCTTCCGGAGTATTTTTCCCGGTTAGTGTCACGCGAAAAAGGACGTGATGTCTACTGTGGTAATAAAATGGTTTCAGCAGAAAGCAGGGGCAATGGGAATTGTGCCAGAGCGTGGTCGAATAATGGTGTGAGCGACGAGGTGATCGTGATTATCCTACTGTAGGTGTTCAGCCGCGGCGGCCGACCATCGGAAGATACGCGAGCGGACTGGGACGGAACACAGGAGACACCGACGGACGAGAGCGACGAACAGCAACGGCTCGATGCAGGTGCTGAAGGAGAAGACGAGTCACTGGGGCGAACTGAAACATGGGGCACACCCGAGTCAGAGTCTACGGCGCAGTCCAGTGATGTGAACGAGCAGCGGACAGACCGAGTAGCAAGTGATGGCAGTGGCAGCAACGAGCTACGAGAGCATCTCCAGCAAGCAATCGATGCGTTACAAGAAGTGGACGAAGCGCTGTAGTACACTTCTAGTTCTTCAAACGGCTCTGCGAGGTCACCGGCTTCTCTTTCCTGTTCATGGTTGGCCTTTCCGGTTAGGCATTGACGATGATATCTGGTTCATACTGACGAGCGTGTCCGGGAGTCTGATCGGGGCATCAATGAGTGCCACTGCTGGCAGTTCCCGATCGTCCCAGAGTGCGTCGAATGTCGGTTCAGACGTATAGCCAACTACGATGAGTTTTTGAAGGACACCGCAAGCTATCCAGACCCGGCTCAGTCAACGCCAGCAACCTCCCTTGGAGACATAGTTTGTTCTCTAGTTCTGCGACGTGTTTTTCTCTTCTGTGCCTACTGTTTTTTCGCCGCGAGAACGCCAGATGTCCGCGATTATCACAAGCCATGTTACAACAGGGAGCAGCGCTAACGCAGGCAAATACCACTCTCCAGGGGAAGTGATGTTCAGGAGCATCAAGAGATATGGCGTGGCGAACATGAGGACAAGGAGTGCGACCCCGTACCTAAGGGTACCAGATGACGGGTTGGGTGTGGTCTCAAACCAGTCACGGTATGCGAGGAAGGCTGCAAACGGTCCAAGCGCAAGGAGTCTGCTGAGAAACTCGAAGATAGGGAGGACTGTCCAGTCTGCTATGTACGCTCCTGTAAACCCAACCCGGACAAGATACAGATCTTCATCAGTGCCCTCTATCATTCCATACCCATACTTGGGACCCTGACCTACTCCACCACCGGTGTAATCTGTATAGGAACTGTAACTCCCGTTGCTGGGAGGCTTCGGTACTTCCTCATACTCATCACAGACGAGGAGTATGTCCTTACAGACAGGCGGGGTGAAAGCCTGCTGTCCAGAATAGGGAGATGGTTCTTGTGCTTTTGCCGTCTCGAAGGCTCGTCGTTGGCGCTCGGAAAGTTCTTCGACAGGGACGGCACTCTCCATCGCAGCTGTTCTATCCGTGACAGTGTCGTTGAACTCTTCCGTTGATTCGTGTGCGATGACGAACGGTTGCTCGTTAGAAGCATGATACGGTGTTGTCAGTGCACCAGGAAGAAAGATCGCCGCCAGAAGCAAAAGCGGAAGAACAAATGAAATACCCTGAATGGTGCGAGATTTCATCACCCGTCAATCAATTCTCATTGATAAGTGCTTTCTGGATCCAGTGACAACGGAGACGAGCACTCTGACGCACGGTAAATCAACACAAATCGGCTCTCTGTCGGAAAAGCAGGCTCTTACAGAAGAGAAATCGATTCGATTGACCAGTACGCACGTGTAGTGTGCGGTAGATTCACGTGGACAATTCTCTAAAGAAGAGGGTTTCACCGGAGCCACATATTTTCACGAGGAGTCTACGAGAATCCGGGGTCTCTACTGGGATCGTGGGTGCTGTAACTAGGCAGATCAGGCACAGGACTAACCTTTAAACGTGACTGGACTTATCAAGGTGTGCTAATGTACAGTGAAAGACGTCAAGAAGCACGACACACGGGTTTTCGTCCCGTTCTCCGATCGACTGGTTGGGGCTCCGTAGCCCTTAGTCGAGGTCGAGGTGGTGACGATGGTACGTGACGAGTATCACGATGCGCCTGGAAAGACAACGAATCTCGAAAACCGCGAGGAAGTCATCTACAACTTGCTGCTGGAGGAAGACGCTGTGACGACGCTCGAAGAGTCCTTTGGGATCAGTCGAGATGAAATGGAATGTGGAGAATGCGAGCGAGTAGCGGTGTGGTTTGTCTCTGAGATCAAACAGGCGCGCAGCTACAATCGTCGCCCCCGTGACCGAGAAAATCATCTCTGGTGTGATGAGTGCATCCCGATGCAATTCAAGGAGCGCTGGGCACAGTGGCCGTGGACGCCAGACGATGACGTCGAAATTAAGGAGATCTCGGAACTGCCGCCGAACGAGTGTACGTGCTGTGGCGGGAATATCGACTGGACGTGGTTACTCAAAGGCAGTGAGGTCCTGTGTCGCGGATGCATCGGAGTTGATCTCAGCCGATTGTAAATACGTTCTGTCAAAACCGACAGACGAACGCGGACGATCCATCTCTCGAAGGACGTCCGCGAGCGGTTCGGTGACCAGTGTCGCATCAAGAAACTCCCGAACTACGTCACGCTCTTCTCCATTAATGAGGATACCTGCTGGAGGTCTCGAAGCGACCGTCAGTGATGTCTTCGCAGAGACGAAGGCCCATAAGCTGAAAACGGAGCATGTGAGGCAATCGTCCGAGAGGGCTGAGCTGAAGCGGACGAGCGATCTTAGACCGATAAGGAGTGAGCTGTGTCCGCCGAACTGACTTCCTTCTCATACTGATGAGTACACTCCATACTGGATTCGCAACTCATTTCTGGACACCCCCGCCCCTCAGTTCCGCTCCAAACATCTCCGAGACTCTCTCAAGACTACGAGAACCGCTGATGCCCGAAATCAAAATCGATCTCGGTGCTGCTGAGAAACCAGCTAGACTTTGAATACTACTACATCCTCTCACCGACCTCACTTGCAATGGGACGGGCAAAGTGTCAGCTCTTACTCCCACCCCCCTCAGTTCCGCTCCAAGACTACAGAAGAACCCGAGGCACGGGCGAATAGTGAGATAGGTGTTTGGAAATGCTGGTAGTTTGGCGTAGAGATGATCTTCTCCGCGTTTGGCAAGCAGGAATATAAATGCGGGAGTTCAGGTTGATTCTCTGAAGTAGTATTTAGATAGAATATCTGTCTCACTAGTTCTATCGTGCCGTTACGGAACGAGTCCGTCATCTCTGCACATACATATATTACCTATACAGTAAAATATATAATATAGTTTCAGAAGCTGCGGTCAGTTAAGTCGAATTCTATAATATCCGGTATAACCGCATCACCAGTTCTCTCCGGGAAGGGGGACTCTCGAAAGGACTTGGAGCGGAAACGAGGGGTGGGGGTGTTGCCGTTGACATGTCCGGTGAAAGTACGACAGTATCGAATCCACTAGCTGGTAGACATGACTCGAATATTTCAACAGATGTATCTCTTCGTGAAAAATGAACGCTGCGGCGGAGTAGGCGTCGTGCTTAGTCTACGGTTCGAGTGAGGAGTTCTTCATCTCGGTCAAGTAGCTCTTGCATGTGGTCATCTGCAGCTGCGAGCCCGTCTTCTAGCGGGACTTCATCCATCCCGATGATGTTGTCCGATGCGTACAGCGTGATGCGACCATGGTCTTGGGGTCCATATGGATCTTCGACGAATGAGAAGTCGTATCGGTGTCCGTGATGCGTGATGGCGTCGGTTTCTGTGACGATCTCCGGCAGTTCTTCTTGGACAGCCGTATGGGCTGTGATATGAAGAGTTCCTCTTTTGAAGCTGCGTTGTTCGACGGCGATTTGTGCGACATTGTCAACATCGCGCGCGCTCAGGTAACTACGACTGAATTCTTCGAGTGACAGTCGGGTTTCTACCCCGTCAAGGAGGCGCATGGTGACATCGTCAAGTGTCACTTCTTCAGGCTGGCACTGGTCCTGCAGGCGTTCGATCGTATACCGGTTGAGCCATACGATCTCCGGATTCGTGAGGACATCGTCCCGGTCTGGGTAGGTGGCTGCCCCGATGGTTTGTCTCGCTGTTTCGAGCTTCTTTTTGGCAGTCGTGTAGTGTTCCTGTACTTCTTCACTTGTGATGGAGCGACTCATCGAGGTCGCCTCGTCGGGTTCGGTGGGTTCACCGAATTTCGTGCCAGGTGTAGCGAGGACGAGTGCGATCGCGTCGTCGGTTAGCCAGAGACCGTTTTCGTCGACGAACTGAGAGAGTGCCCATACCTCGGCTTCACGTCGCGTGAAAGTTGTCTCGGTAACGCAGGTTTCGATGTAGCTTTCGACCTGTTCGAACAGGGTGCTGCTGAGGTTCTGTACATCGGTCTCTGAAGTGCCAGTAGGGAACTTACCGTGTTCTGCCCACTGTTGGGCTATGGCATCGAGCTGTGCTCGTACTGTCTGTTGGTTAGATTCTGTTTGTTCTACCATTGTTTGTAGTTTGTTTGTCGTCTGTGGCTTCATCTCAGACCTGAGTTAGATCAGGATTGATCGGTATCAGGCCGTGTTATTCTTCATCGTCGTCAAGTTCGAACGGCAACCTATCCTAGGGGAGGATCCCTTATAAACGCTTGGCAACGAGGGGGTCTGAGACGGCCTGAGGATCTGTTAGAGGCTATGTTAAGAAATTTGAGTGCGTTATCTGCAGACTAGACTGCGTCGCTATGAGCGGATTCTGGAGATTCCATTGTAAGGAACATACCACTATCATTACTGTTCTATGGAGAACGTCTTCCTCCAACTCTCTTAAAAATGCTGTGCTGATCTCCGCAATGATTCTTCCAAAATCGCGGTACTACTCTCTACCGTGATTTACCGGGAGAACACGTGGTCACCACAGGCAACCTGAAACGAGGATGGGAACCACGCCTACGGTCGGAGAGACGTGCTGGTCGGCTGTTGATGACCATGAGGGATGCAGTGCGTGAGTGGTGGGGGAAGTGGCTGACGGGATACGGTGAGTCTGCTCGAATGAAATACAGTGTCCGTTGTCTCTATTTGCGATATTGTCACAGTATCTCAACAGCGGGTATAAAAATAGCCTCTCTGATGCGGCAGAATTCGTACTCACGATCGACGTGTAGTAATGATCGTCATGACACAAGAGGTGCTTCAGCCCGACCGGTTATCGGATTGGCCATCGATGCGAGGCGACGGTGTCGAACGCATTCGAAACGCCGGTATCGCAGGTGCGGGCGGTGCCGGATTCCCATCCTACGCGAAGTGGGAGCAGGTAGCTTCGACGGATTATCTATTGGTGAACCACCAGGAGAGCGAACCGAATTTCTTCGTTGATAAGTGGCTTGGGAAGTCGCGTGCGACCGAGTTCGCAGCGCTCTTCGACGCCTTGCTTGAGGACGTGTTCGAAGTCGTGGTGGTCAGCGCCAAGTGGACGGACCGGGACGAGTACATGACTGAACTGGAAGCAGAGACCGGTGGGACGGTGGTTCCGCCGGACAAACTGCCGCTTGACGTTGAGACCGAATCCGGCGTCGTGTTCGCGTACACGGACGCTCAATACCAGTACGGGATGGAAAGTGTCCTTCTCAACGTCGTGGCCGACACCGTGGTCGGCAGCGAGCTTCCGACCGATCACGGCTGGCTCGTCCAAAACACCGAAACGATGGCTAACATCTACCGGGCGTTGACTGACGGGACCCCGGTTACGCACACATACGTCCACGTTGACGGAGCCGTCCCGCAGCATCGATTCCTCAAGGTCCCGATCGGGACGCCCGCGAGCGCGCTCCTATCGGCCGCAGGTCGCCCGTCGGACGAGCTTCCGTCGGACGCAGTGCTTGTGTCCGGCGGCCCCGGCTGGTGTTTCGAGATCAAGACGCCGCCGGACGAGTTCGTGGTTGACAAGTCAACGAACGGGCTGTTGGTGCTGGACGAATCGACTGTCACGGACAACACGCTCGGCGATGGCCGGATTGACGTTCTCGAATCGCGCGACTGGACAGCCGGACCGATGGAGACCGAACCGATGGCGACGATCGAACCGGACATCGTTCGCATCCCACTTCTCACGAACCCGGACTTCGAAGGGACAGTCAGTCCCGGGATACCCACCGTCGAACCCGGTGATCGTGTTGAAGCCGGAACGGTCGTTGCGACGCCGCCGTCGACAGGGATCGGCATTCCGCACCACGCATCCATCGATGGCGAAGTGACTGCTGTCACCGAGACGAGCATCGAGATCGCTGTCGAAGCCGCTTCCGGAGCGACTCGTCTCAGGTAGTCCTTCCAAGCTATCGCCGTTCCCGGACGACGGTGCGAACCCAAACGGACAAACAGTCCAGTATCGTGCTATCTCTCCAACCCCATGTAGTTGTGAATTACAGCTCCCTCTGCCTTCCGCACTAGTTCACTTGCCGTACTCGGAGAGCAGTCCAGAACGGCTGCGATATCCGCGGTGACAT
>NZ_JBGUBA010000022.1:0-6855 GCF_041821105.1 Natrinema sp. H-ect1
ACGCACCGAGACGGCACAGTTCCGTCTCGACGGTGACCTCGTCGACGAGCAGAACGTCACGCTCGAGGGCGACGAGAGCGACGACGTCGAGTTCGAGGTCGACACGAGCGACCTCGCGGCCGGCGATTACATCCACATGATTCTGACCGATGAGGCCGGTGAAGTCGCGACCCTCGAGCTGACCGAGGCGACCGACGACACCGAACTCGAGGATGGCGACGACGGCCTCGAGAACGACACCGTCGACAACGAAACTGCGGACAACGGGACCGACGACGGTCTCGAGAACGACACCGACGAAGAAACCGCACTCGTCGGCGCGTAAGGAGAGTTCCCCAACGGACAGCGCGCTTTCTCATTTTGAACCGACGGCTCGAGTGACCGGCCGGTCAGGGCGGTCGCCTGTGACAGTACTCGAACCGGAGAGCGGCGTCAATCGTCCTCAGGCGAGCAGTTGATAGAGACTGCTCGCGCCGACGACGAGCAACACCAGCACGCTCGAGAGGACCGGATCGAGGGCCGAAACCACCGGAAGGCCGAGCCCGACCAGCGCGATGATCGCGAGCCCGAGGAGACAACAGCCGAGGTGTAACTGCAGGACTCGAGAGTGGTCGTCGGCGTGACCGTCGACGTACTGCAGGACCTCGGCGAAGTGCCGGCCGGGCTGGATCGTCTTCGCGTCGGAGTCGTACTCGATCACGTCGTCTTCCTCGAGTTGGGGGAGATGGGTCTGTTGGAGGGAGACGTAGACGCTCTTGTAGAGGTTGTTCGGGACCGGGGTCGTGTCGGATTCGGTCGCGGCGATTTCGGTCGCGACATCGGAGACGTCGATCTGTCCGCCGTCCTCGGCGAGCAACTGGACGATCGCTCGTCGCCTGTCGTTGCCGAGGATGTGAAACACTTCGCTCTCCGCCAACGGGTCAGCTCGGTTCGTTTGAACTGACATCGATCAGGGAGAAGGGGAGCCGATTCTCGAGGGGCGATCCACCACCAGTGACCATATCCCGCTAGTTCCGACACCAGCGACTTTAACTTTTGCAGGTTACGGGGGTCGCCGGCCAGAGCCGCGAGCCGGCGAGGATCGGGAGCCGGGGTAGGGAGCGGGTACAGCAGCGGGTCGTCTCGGACGGCGCTGTCGGTCGGCGGTTCGTCTCGGAGAAGAGCAACCGCCCCTCGAAACGATGTGAATCGATTCGCGAACCGCTCGTCGTGACTGTCGAAGCGGCCGGTGGGGCGACGAATCGCGGCCACGTACCGTCGCAGCGGCGTCACCGTCGTCTCGACACCCGACCGAGGTCAGTCGCCGGGGAGGTGGCCGCCGGACTGCATCTCGCGATAGGTCGTACAGGACGGACAGCCGTGGACGACGTCGCCGTTATCGCCGAAGACGCGAGCGAACTGCTGTGTGACGTGTGTCCCGCAGTTTCGACAGCGAGCGCCGGCTGTCGACGATTCCATGGGCTTCCAGTCGTGTTTGTGGGCGTTCATGGGTGGTGGGGGGTGTACTCGGACGAGCGTGGGACCGTCGTGCGGAACCGAGTTCGGGCCGTACCGAAAGCAACGGTAACACCGTCGATGTCCCGCGATACCCGTCCGGGCATCATCGTATCGAGGGGGGCAAACGAGAATAAAGGACGCCGACCGTTCACCGATGACGCGACCCCCGAACGCGGGAAATAGCCGATTGCTGCCCGACAAAACGGCTGCAGCGGCTCAAATTCGCCGTTCCGGAACTATCCGGTCGACCGATCTCAACCCGAATTCAGTCGTCTTGGCGCTGTGTCGGCTTTCAAACGAGAGATTGTGCCGGCCGGTCGCCGCTCGAAACAAGTCGTTTCCGGGTCGAAATACGATCTTACGTTGTCGAAGGACGTGCCAAACGCGCATAAGGTACATCGTTATAAAATACCACTATGGCTTACCGATCCTCGTGCCGGAATGTATCGGTGGACCCCCCGACAGTGGCTGCCCCCCTGTGACCTCTCTCGAATCGCCACCTCTCACGAAGAGCGAACGGACCAGATCCATCCCATTCGGTGACTCCCACTATGTCAACACAAGCAAGTGACACGCGAACGGAATCGACGACCAACCCTGCGACCCAGCTGGACGTCCTCGGGGACGACTGTGCCCGGACGATCCTCGTCGCGACCAGCGAGGGGCCGAAGACGGCCAAGGAACTGACCGAGCGGACCGACAGCTCGTCGGCGACCGTCTATCGCCGGATCAACAACCTCCTCGAGAGCGACCTCATCGCGGAGTGTGTGCGGTTCGAGGACGACGGCTCCCATACCACCGCCTACGAGGCGACCGTCGACAGCCTTCGGGTTCGGATCGACGCCGACGGGATCGAGGTCGCGGTTTCGGAACCGAACGAGCCGGACCTGTCGGACCGAGAGTGACGCCGCGGCCGCGATCGGGACCGACCGACTCGAGCGAGCGTGGGTGCGAGCGGTCGGTCGAACACACCATTAGGAGAGTTTGATAGTTAAGTGACACTATCGTTTCTGCCGGTAATACGGGGTGAAATCGGAGAACGGTGGCTGTATGATACGGATAACAAATATCCGTTCACTGGAACGGTCAGTGTGATTGAGCAATGCACGATCTGACCGGCTTCCAGCGCGACCTGCTGTACGTGATCGCAGGTGCCGACCGTCCGTCGGGCCAGACCGTCAAGGACGAAGTCGAGAAGTACTACAGTTCGGAGATCAATCACGGACGACTGTATCCGAACCTGGACACGCTCGTCAACAAGGAACTGGTCGAGAAGGGACAGCTCGACAGACGAACGAACTATTATGCGATCACCGATGCCGGTCGAGAGCAGATCCAAGAGCGTCGGGAGTGGGAATCGCAGTACGTCGATTTCTGAACGGCCGCCAATCCGATCGTCGGTCCGCGGCCGTCGCCCGTCGTTCGTGGTCGCCGACCGCCGTGTACCCGACACCGACTGCACATGGACAGGCCGATCGCTCGAGGACGGCCAGTAGCGGCCTCGAGCCGCGTTGTACGGCACACATTTTCTTCGATAATACGGTCATAACAAAGAACGACAGCGTATACCGATCGGAGGAGCATGGCATCCGGATCGTCCGAACGGAGACCGAACGCGCCGACGGCGGTGGACCGATGAGTCATCGAACGAGTAGCTGGACGCGGTTCGGGTTCGTTCGCCGCTACCCGTTCGATCTCGCCGCCGTCTCGATCGGCGCGGTCGTCGCGTACCTGCTCGTAACGGGCGAAAGCGGGAACGGGGGCCTTCGACTACTGGCGACGCTGCCGCTCGCCCTGTTCCTGCCGGGCTACGGGCTGGGGGCGGTTCTGTTCCCGGCCGACAAGCGCGAGGACCGCGAGACGGCGGCGACGGCCGCCGACGCTCGCCCCCGCGGGATCGATGCCATAGAACGGCTCGGGCTGGCGTTCGTCCTGTCGCTGACGATCGCGCCGCTTGTCGTGCTGGTGTTGGCGGTCACGTCGTGGGGGTTGACCACGACCTCCGTGGCGGTGGGGCTGGCCGGCATCGCCGTCTGCCTGGCCCAACTCGGCGTGGTTCGACGGCTTCGGACGCCGGCACCACAGCGGTTTACCGTGTCGCCGTTGGCCGGCCTCGAGCGGCTCCGTCGGAACGGCCGGGCAGCGGCGACGGTGTCGACGGTGGTGTTGGTCGTGGCGATCGGAACGGCCGTCGGCGCGTTGCTCGTCGGTTTCCTGTTTCCCGTCTCGGGCGGCGGCTTCACCGAACTCGCGCTGTACAACGAAACCGCGGACGGGGAGATCGTGGCGGATCTCCCGAGCGAGGTCGAGGCGGGCGAGTCGGTCCCGGTCGTCGTCGAGATCGAGAACCAGGAGGGCGAGGACCGGACGTACACGGCGGTCGTCCAACAACAGGTCCTCGAGGACGGTGAGGTCGTCGAGCGGACGGAGCTACGGCGGATCGAGACGACCGTCCCGGCGGGGGAGACGGAAAGCGGCGAGCGAGCGATCGCGCCGACGGCAGACGCCGGTGAGACGGTTCGGATCAGCGTGTTGCTCTACGAGGACGACCCACCGTCGACGCCGACGAACGAAAACGCGGCCGAGAGTACGCACTTCTGGGTGACGGTCACCGGCGGATAACTCGGCCCTCGATCGAGCCCGTCTCAACCCACTGTTGCTACCGTGAGATCGGAGCTGGGAAGCCGTGCCCAGGGATGCGATCGCTCACGACGGGCGGAACTGTTCGCGTTGGACGGCTCGTCGACCGATCCCGTCGCCACTGAATCACTGTCCACCGGATTACACGACGACCTCGTGATCGGTGTGTGAATCGTATCAGTGGCGCGGGAGCCGAGAGGAGTTACTCCGGTGAGGAGCGATCGCGTTCGGGCTGCGACTGGAGACACGGCGGCCGAATTACCGGCCCGCCAACCCGAGCGAACGGCGGAGATCGGACCGGTGTGACACGTGCTGTGCCGCTGCGAGCGCGAGAACGACGAGACAGAGCCCCGCCGCGACGACCGGCGCGACGGCCGTCGTCAGCGGGCCGACGGCGAGTGCCGACAGGACGATGCCGATCGCGCCGACGGCCGTCACGGCCCCGTAGAGGTACTGCCACGCCCGCTCGTCCTCGAGGTGCCGGTCCAGGTACGGGTCGAACCGTTCTTCGCTCGGCAGCAGTTCGATCCGGTGGCCGTCGGGATCCCAGTCGACGATGCCGTGGTCCTCGAGCATGGGGAGGTGGGTCTGATACAGCGAGATGTAGACCCGGCGGCGCTGGGTCCGGGTGACGTCGTCGGGGTCGGTATCGTTCTCCCAGGCGGCGACCTGTTCGACGAGCGGTGCGAGGTCGCAGGCGCCGCCGGTGCGTTTGAGATACTGGACTGCGTGTCGTCTGCGCGCGTTGCTGAAGACGTCGAACAGTTCGGCCTGCGTGAGGTTGCTCTCAGCCATGTGTGCCCTCGTCGTGTCCCAGTGGGTCCCGTTCCGATCCGACGGGTGTATTCGGATAGCTCACAGCCTCGAGTGACAGCGATTGACACTTTACTATCGCCGTGCTACCCGTCCGAAAGCGAATTATACCAGTTAGCGTCCGTGACAGACGCTAATACCGACGTTTCGTCGATTCAGCGGAGGCCGTACCCTCGATCACGGTCACGACGGCAGCCCCAGCGAGCGACGGAAGCGACCGACAGCGACGCTGTAGTTCCCGGCTACGGGCCGCTCAAGGCAGGGATAACAAAGCCTCGTTACCGGGTGTGTCAGCACGACTGCCCACGCGGGTATCGATTCACTATGGAACGACTACACGACCGACGACGAACGGCGGCTCGAACGCGGACCGCGCGTGACCGCGCTCGCACAAGCGAGCGTCGGCCCGCGCCCGACCGCACTCGAGGTGGACGATGAGCGAGACGGTACGCGAGGTCGTCCGCGGCGACGGCTGTACGATCGACGACGACGCGACAGTCGGCTACGGCGAGTTCGACGAGCCGACCCGGCTCGGCGACGACGCGACGATCAGGGCCGGCTCGATCGTCTACGGCGACGTTCGGATCGGCGACGGGTTCGCGACGGGCCACGACGTGCTGGTCCGCGAGGGGACGACGATCGGCGACGACGTCCTCGTCGGGACCAAGACCGTCATCGACGGCGAGACGACGATCGGCTCCCACGTCAGCCTCCAGACGAACGTCTACGTCCCGACCGAGACGACGATCGGCTCCAACGTCTTCGTCGGGCCGGGCGCCGTCCTCACGAACGACGAGTACCCGGTTCGGACCGACGACGGGCTCGAGGGGCCGACGATCGAGGACGGCGCGTCGGTCGGCGCGAACGCGACCGTCCTGCCCGGCGTGACGATCGGCGAGAACGCCTTCGTCGCGGCCGGGGCCGTCGTCACGGAGGACGTACCGGCCGGACGACTGGCTGTCGGGTCGCCGGCGACGACGCAACCGCTGCCGGAGCCGCTCGAGGGGGAGAACCGGCTCGCATGACCGACACTGAAACGAACGCCGAGCCCGACGGCGGCCTCGAGGGAACGGCCGGGTCGGACGAGACCGCGGCAACCGAGGTCGACCCCGGTGCCGGCCCCGTCCCGATCGCCGATCCGGAACTGAGTGAGGCGGCCCTCGAGCGGGTCGAGTCGCTCCTCGCGGACGGCCGCCTCGCCGACGGACCGGAGGTCAGGGCCTTCGAGGACGAGTTCGCCGCCTACTGTGGGACCGATGCCGGAGTCGCGACCTCGAACGGCACGACCGCGCTGCACGCCGCCCTCGAGGCGATCGGGCTCGAAGACGGCGATGCGGTACTCACCTCGCCGTTTTCCTTCGTCGCGAGTGCAAACGCCGTCCGGTTGGCCGGCGGCAAACCGGTCTTCGCCGACATCGATCCCGAGACGTACACGCTGGACCCGGCCGACGTGCGGCGCGTCCTCCGGGAGCGCGACGACGTCGTCGGCCTCCTACCGGTCCACCTCTACGGGCTGCCCGCCGACATGGCGGCTCTCTGTGAGATCGCCGACGACCACGACCTGTTCGTCCTCGAGGACGCCTGTCAGGCCCACGGCGCGGCCGTCGATGGCACCCGAGTCGGCGGCTTCGGCGACGCCGCCTGCTTCTCGTTTTATCCCACCAAGAACATGACCACCGCCGAAGGCGGGATGATCGTCACCGACCGCGACGACGTCGCCGAGCGCGCCGCGAGCTACGTCAACCACGGGCGCGACGTCGGTGGGACCGGTGGCTACGATCACGTCGAACTGGGACACAACTACCGGATGACCAGCCTCGAGGCGGCGATCGGCCGCGCGCAACTCGATCGGCTCGCCGAACACAATCGAGCGCGACGCGAGAACGCCGCCGTCTACGACGAGGC
>NZ_JBGUBA010000023.1:0-5544 GCF_041821105.1 Natrinema sp. H-ect1
TGACTTCCCCGAATTCCGCTAGTTCCTCATGGAAGGTGCTGAGTGCCGCCGCCTCACGTTAGCCTTCACAGGCCTCGTCAATCACCTTGACGAAGTCATCTGTGTGTCCTGATTCGAGAAGAATGTCACGGCTGTACGTTCGTTCCATCCAGCCACTTTGATTACCGCTCAGGGACACCGTAATCGACGTGAATAGTTGGCGTACTCGCGGATTCGGCACCTTCGACGCCGTTCCAATCGCCAACACGGATATTTGCTAATTCGCCAGAGAATCGGAAGCGTTGAACACCGACCTCGATTGAGCCTTCAACGACGTTCTTCGTAACGACGGTCGCCTCTTTCACGGGGTCGGCCGTCATCATTTCGATGTCGCCGGCAACAGAGAACTCGAAGTTTGACGGGACGCCGCGTCCAACCACGGTGATGCGGTTCGGAAGGTGATCAGTATTTGATGAGTTTGATACGGGGTTGCTGTTGGTGCGTGTCATACCTCGATGATTCCATCACCTTGGTATAGCCCTTCTTATCCGGAAAAATACATGAGTTGGTGAGTTTGTGGAATCCGGGAATTGGAGCAGGGATGAGAGCTATGTTTTGGATGTATTTTGTGTGCTATAAGATCCATGAGTTGCATATACAGGCAGGGTAACAAATACGCTGATTCTGGAGAACAGTATATGCACGATTTGACTGGCTTCCAACGCGATCTCTTGTATGTGATCGCAGGTGCCGACCAGCCATCTGGCCAAGACGTCAAAGATGAAGTCGAACAATACTATAGTGCTGAGATCAACCATGGCCGGCTGTATCCGAATTTAGATACGCTTGTCAACAAGGAATTAGTTGAGAAAGGGCAGTTAGACCGCCGGACAAACTATTATGCAATCACAGACGCCGGGCGTGACCAAATCCAGGAACGACGAGACTGGGAAGAACAGTATGTAGAATTATAGTTCCCTGGGAATCAGCATACCACTTATTCTAAATTTGTGATGAAGTTACATTCAGAGATTAATTTCCACCTTGATGAAGTCCCGTATCTTTGATCTTATTAGGATTGGCAAACGGATTACGTCCAGAGACGCGCTCAGATCCTTTATCTTTCCTAATTTCTTTCCCAAATGCCGGACGCTGATTAGATGTGCTTTTAGAGGATTGCTTTTTGTCGCAATTCCTCTTCTTATGAACTCTTAAGCCTACTTTCTTCCTGAATGACTCGTCACAGTACTCGCAACGGTATTCTTTCTTTTTTGAATTTTGTTTAGTTTGTTTTTCAGTTTGGTGTCCATCGCAATTCCTCTTCTTATGAACCCTTAACCCCACTTTCTTCCTGAAAGTTTCGTCGCAATGTTCGCAACTATATTTTTTCTTTTTGAATGATCGCTTTGTTCGCTTCTCGGTCTGACGTTCGTCGCAATTTGCGAGGTGTCCATTCAATGCCGCTGTAGATTCGTATTCAACTCCGCAATGTTCACACTCGAAGTTTCTCGATCGTTTCTTGCGAAACAGCGACTCGTCGATATCGCTCTGAGATTCAGATCTTATGGCTTCAGTGTCGAACTCTCCCATTTCTGGTGGGATGTTCAATTCAGAGACGGTACATAACTCACCAATCTTCTTTCTTTCATTATCATTCAAATGATCGGTGTGGTTAGACAGTAACCATCTAACTCGTGAGAGAGTCCGCGGGGGAACAACAGCAGTTGAGGTTGATTCAATATTAACATTCTCGGGATTCAGCTCAAATTGGTCTGGTTCTGGTACAAGATGACGAGACAACACTCCGAGTTTGAGAATTGAAGTGGGAACCACGCATCTATCGGGGAGTGTTTCAACTAAAGTATAGAATTCGTCCGTACAAACCAGATTAGGCCCATCCCCTCGGCAAATCAGAATCGACGAGTCATCCTCTTCCGAGGCTTGATACATACTACAGTTATCGTCAAACACTTTTATAGTATTGTTGGCTGAACAGATATCGTTATCATATTCATATATATATATATATATATATATTCCGAAAACCGCTGATCTCAACCTTCTCAACAGTGTTGCCGACGCTCCTGATCACACCCTCGCTTTTTGCAGTGCCATGAGAACATTATCGATGGTTTCGAGAAGCAGTCGCTGAACACGGCGAAGAGTGGGTGCTAGAGCACTACTATGAGGAACTCTACCCGCTTGGCTGTCTGATGGACATGCCGGAAAAAGACGAACTCCAGTTCTACGACGAAGACGAGCACGACACGATGACGGAAGCCGAACGCGTGGAGATGTATCAGGCGTGGAGTGGGTACCGGGAGAATCTCCGTACAGGAACGAAGCCGAGCGAGTGACTGCGACCATACATTCTTCTTGAACGTATTCGTTGGGGACGTATGGATTCGGATCGTGCCCGCGGTGTTTTGTTGGGGTTGACGTGTGGGGATGCGCTCGGGCGACCGGTCGAGTTCGCAGCAGCGTCGGGAATTACCGCTGAGTACGGGCAACTCGACGAGATGGTCGGGTACGGGACGTGGAATCAGCCGGCGGGAACGATTACCGACGATACTGAGCAGGCGCTGTGTATCGCGCGGAGTCTCGCCGAACACCACGGGTTCGATCCGGGTGATATCGCGGATCGGTTCGTCGCGTGGTACGATAGTGACCCGTTCGACATCGGTCGGATGACTGCGCGGTCGCTGCGTGAGTTCAAACGCGGTTCGGCGTGGGATGAGGCAGGCCGGCAGGTCTGGGAGAACAGTCCAGAAGGCCAGAACGCAGGGAATGGGAGCGTGATGCGGTGCCCGCCGCTTGCCATCCCGTACGCGACTGACTGGGATCGGCTCGTCGAGGTGAGTCGGCGGTCGTCCCAGATCACGCACGCTGATCCGCGGTGTACGTATGGCTGCGCGATCCTCAATCTCACACTGGCTGGACTCCTCGACGACGCTGACACGCCATTACAGGACGCGCTTGATTACGTCGTGGAAGATGCACCGGCGGAACTCAGGACTACGCTCGAACTCATCGCCGTTGGGAACTCAATAGAATCGCTCGAAACATCTGGGTACGTGGTTCACTCCCTACAAACAGCACTCCACGACGGACTACACGCTGGCAGTGCTGAAGAAGCGATCGTGACCGCTGTGAACCGTGGCGGTGACACCGATACAATCGGGGCGATTGCAGGCGCGGTTGCTGGCGCGCGATTCGGATCGGCACAACTTCCAGACCGGTGGCTCTCCGCGATCGACGAGACGGACGAACTCGAATCGCTGGCGGATAATCTCTTGGAGGAGGTGTGATGAAGATGCTTTGTATTTTGTGTTTCAGTCGTGTTGGTCACACAGTAGCTTTGAGACAGAGCTTACGCGATTTACTCCCGCCCTGTTCGCACCTCGGTTCCAATAGACCGTCGAAACACTCGTCACTCACGGGAAAGACGAGATTCTCTCGCTGAATCAAAATAGTGTTTTGAGGCTGTTTACGCGAAGCCCAGCGGCGCGTGAGTGTCTCTCTAAAATCTTACATAGTGTGGTTGAATGCCGTCTATACCGTAACCCGTATGCGGAAAATTAGCGGGGGTATAGAACACAGAGAATCGGAAATGAAACCATCAAATAGATCTATAAGTCTTCTAAGGCCCTCAGAAACACGGAGAAAGAAGGCAATGTTTGAGAACTGATATGGGGTGGTTTGCGATTTTTCTATTGGTATTTGGAATGGTGTTGTGGAAATCGCATGGCGTCGCGGGGGTGGCGATCCGATTTCCGGGCGAATTTGAGAGGTCCTCAGTCGAGGTAATTGAAATCTGAAACGGTGGCGTTTAACCGGTCAATGTAAATCTGCAATGCTAGAGTGAAAATGGCAAGACGGCACGGGGGTAGTGTTCGGCATTTCTGGTTCTTCTCTTCGTTTCTAATTGGTTTTTGGAATGGTTTCTTCGGAGCCCGTTTGTGCTTTCGCGGGGGTGTTCCGCCAGGGTAGTAGTGACGGTCTCTCTTCTTTCGCAGGGTTTTCCGCCAGGTCATGCACGGGTCAATTGTTTTTCGCAGGGGTATGGGAGAAGGAGATTAAAACTCTACAAGTTCCGCAAGGATTTCCGCTCCCCTGCAAGAACCCCTGCGAAAGCATTTACGTAACCCAGATATCGATGGAAATGAATCATGATCGACACGACGATTGAGGATTACAATTCGGTTGGAGGATCCTCTGAGACAGAGCCAGCGACCGACGGCGAGGAATCCCCGTCCAAAACAGAGGAAGAGACGGGAGTCGGGTCCGATAACGAGAACACTCCTCAATTCCTCGCGGTAGCGACCGCAAAAGCTCGTACATCGCTCGCGGATCCGATCCGAGCAGTCCTCAAATACGCCGCAGAGCGGGAGGGATCAGAGAGAGACTACAAGGATCGGACCGAGTTCGTTACCGACGTCACAACTGGCACGACCCAGTCTGCGCCCGTCGCTGCCCACGGTGGAATCGTTACTTGGAGCGTTCGCCCGGATAGGTCTGCGGTCGATGCTGGGCTTGAGTTGCTTGATGACAGGGAGGGCTTCGCGGTGGTGGTTGTTGACAAAATCGAGAGTCTCGGGGCGACCGCGGCAGACATGGAAGAACGAGCGTCGCGGATCCTCGATTCGCATGGTTGCGACTTGATCCTTCTCGAATCAGGTCTCCGCCTCGAAGCAGAGAGTGAGGCAGCCCGAACGCACATCCGAACGCTCGCCGCGGTTGACCGTGCCGGGCTCGAAATACAGCGCGAAGCGACTGTGTCGGACCTTCGTGCGCGCGGCGTGGACCTACCCTCAGGTGGGCGGGCTCCGCTGGGTTTCGAATGGCGAGATGGCGAACTCGTAACCTCGGATCAGTACTCCCGTGTGTACTCAACGTTGGAACTCGTCAAGGAACGCGTCGAAGCGGAGTCAGATGATGTCGGGATCTCGAAGGGGAAAGCAGCACGGCGTCTGGACACTTCACACCGCACGATCAACCGGTGCCTCCATGAGCGGCCTGATCTGTACGGGCTCGGCAATTAACCATCGCGTTGTATGCGTGGTTTCCGCACTCAGTTTACTCGTCGCACATTCGAAGTTGAGTCTGAACGTACCGATGCAGCACTAGATATTACGCTCGCTCCGCTTCTTGACAATGACTTCCTCTCTCGAACGGATAATGGAGAGTCCACCTATACCGTCAACGAACACCACGCGTTATATCGGCACACGGAACAGCTCTTTGACGCGCTCCTCGATCAAGCTCCTGTTCTTTGTGATCTCCTTCCCCCAACTGACTTCTAAAAGCCTAACCAGTTGAACCTCTCCTCATCTCGGAGACTCGATTCAATGCGGGGGATAGACTCTAATGAGGATTCCTTGAAATGACTTCACGTTCCGTTCATGACGAATGCTGACGCTCATATCGAGACGCTTCGAGAAAAGATCCGTAACGGTGATCGAGAACTTGACGAGACTAACCGGGAAGCTGTGATGGAGTTCAGTGACGAACTCTTTCTCATCCCCAGCCAGGTTGGCGATTATCGGCACCTCAAACTTCTCCGGC
>NZ_JBGUBA010000024.1:0-2270 GCF_041821105.1 Natrinema sp. H-ect1
ACACCCCGAGTCTATCGATCTCGTCTTCTACGAGTGGCCTCAGTGGTATCTCTTTTTCAGGTGGGTTTCGAGCTTAGATGCGTTCAGCTCTTACCCCGTGGTGCGTCGCTGCCCAGCACGTGCCCTTTCGGACAGCTGGTACACGAGTGGCACCCATTCGTAGTTCCTCTCGTACTATACGAACGTTCCCGTCAGATACCGTAACACCCCCAATAGATAGCAGCCGACCTGTCTCACGACGGTCTAAACCCAGCTCACGACCTCCTTTAATAGGCGAACAACCTCACCCTTGCCCGCTTCTGCACGGGCAGGATGGAGGGAACCGACATCGAGGTAGCAAGCCACCCGGTCGATATGTGCTCTTGCGGGTGACGACTCTGTTATCCCTAAGGTAGCTTTTCTGTCAGCAATTGGCCGCATCAAGCAGCCTAATTGGTTCGCTAGACCACGCTTTCGCGTCAGCGTCCGTCGTTGTGCCGGACACTGTCAGACTTCCGTTTGCTCTTGCGCTCTTTTCCGCGTCTCCGACGCGGATGAGGAAATCTTGGGGCGCGCCCGATATCTTTTCAGGCGCGTACCGCCCCAGTCAAACTGCCCGGCTACCAGTGTCCTCCGCCAGGAGTGAGAGTCGCAGTCACCATCGGGTAGTATTTCAATGCTGGCTCGGTGGCCCGCTAGCGCGGGTACCTGTGTACCGCCTCCTACCTATGCTGCACAATGGCGACCACGTCTCAGTGACAGCCTGCAGTAAAGCTCTATAGGGTCTTCGCTTCCCCTTGGGGGTCTCCAGACTCCGCACTGGAACGTACAGTTCACCGGGCCCAACGTTGGGACAGTGGCGCTCTCGTTGATCCATTCATGCAAGCCGCTACTGAAGCGGCAAGGTACTACGCTACCTTAAGAGGGTCATAGTTACCCCCGCCGTTAACAGGTCCTTCGTCCCCTTGTACGGGGTGTTCAGATACCTGCACTGGGCAGGATTCAGTGACCGTACGAGTCCTTGCGGATTTGCGGTCACCTATGTTGTTACTAGACAGTCGGAGCGCCCGAGTCACTGCGACCTGCCCCATTGCAGGGCAGGCATCCCTTATTGCGAACGTACGGGACTAACTTGCCGAATTCCCTAACGTCGGTTGCTCCCGACAGACCTTGGCTTTCGCCGCCACGAGTACCTGTGTCGGATCTCGGTACGGACAGTGTGTTTGCCTTTTCACGGGCTCTAGGTTGACCTCTCTTGCGCTATCCTATCATTCGGTCGCTTCGTGCCATTACGGCTTCCACGAACTTCGATAGTTCGACCGGGCGAAAGCCCGGCAGAGGCGGCCCCAAAGCGTTGGCTTTGAGTACACACTGGCATAGGAATATTAACCTATTTCCCTGTTGTCAGCTTCGACTTACGGGCTGACTTAGGACCGGCTAACCCTCAGCTGATCAGCATTGCTGAGGAACCCTTACTCGTTCGGCCGTCGGGGTTCTAACCCGACTAACGCTGCTACTATGACCAGGATTTTCGTTACTGAACGGTCCACACGACTTCTCAGCCGTGCTTCCACCCGAACAGAACGCCAACCTACGAGATCACCAGTCTGAGTGGTGCTGCTAGGTCTCGGTGGTAGACTTGAGCCCCGATCATTTTGGGCGCCTCAAACCTCGGCCGGTAAGCTGTTACGCTTTTCTTAGAGGGTAGCTGCTTCTAAGCTCACCTCCCGGCTGTCTAGGGCTTGAGACCACCTTCGATCGCACTTAGTCTACACTTGGGGACCTTAACCCAGCTCTGGGTTGTCTCCCTCACGGTACACAGGCTTACCCCGTGCACCGGACTCCCTGCGTCAAACGACGTTCATAGGTTCGGAGTTGGACAGGGGGGCACACTCCTCTCGGAGTGCGGTCCCCCAATCCGTCGCTCTACCCCATGAACTATCTCGGCAGAGGTCATGCTTCGACATGTTTCGGTTGGAACCAGCTGTTTCCGGACTCGATGGGCCTTTCACCCCTAGACGTAGGTCACGAGAGGGTATTGTAGGACACCAACTCTAACAGGCCTCCACGTGCCTTTCGGCACGCTTCGCCTTGCCCACGCCTAGATCGTCCGGTTTCGGGTCGTGCCCGTTTGACTCCCCGCGCTTGAACACGGCGGCCCTCGTGCAAAGCACTGCGGCCATGTCGGTTTCCCTACGCCTTCCTCGATGATCGAGTTAGACTCGTCAAACAGGCACACTCCCTGGTTCGTTTTTCAAAACGTACGACAGAACACCGGCTTCCCAAACTTC
>NZ_JBGUBA010000025.1:0-1405 GCF_041821105.1 Natrinema sp. H-ect1
CCATTCGTCTTTAGCTAAGCCTCACACCTCGGTTGCGTAGCGGTAGCGAGCGTCTCTTGCAGTATCGGTCGTTGTTGGTGGATCTTCTGTGCGTCTTCGATCAGTCGCTCCAGCAGCGGCGGTGGAGAGTAGCCGAGGTATTCACCGAGTTCGTGGAGGATGAGCTGGGCGTGCGACCGGAAGGTCGCCGCCCAGCGTTCCGGCGGAAACACAATCTCATCGTCGGCCTGCTCGGTGACCAGATCCAACAGCTCACGGCTCACCAGCAGTGACAGCAACGCCGCATACAGCAAGATTTCCACGACATCCCGGTTGCTTGTGTCGAATTCATCCAGTTCGTACTGCGTCTTCAGCTCACGAAACAACGTCTCTATCTCCCACCGACACCGGTACAGCGTCGCTAGATCCGCCGGCAAGAACTCTTCTCTCGGCAAGTTCGTGATGTACAGATGGTAGTCGTCGGCGTCCTCGTTGCGGACGCCGACGACGCGGAACCGCTTCGTATCCAGCGACCGCGTTCCATCGTACGGCCCCCGCTTGAACTCCGCTTCGACCTCAACGTCGATGTACTGCCGCGAGAGCTCATCGACCACATCGTGGATCTGCTCGCCTTCCAAGGGAATGGCGCGCCCGCGCCATTCCCGTAACTCCGCCGTTATCACCGGATTCGCGCTCTGCTTCAGCCGACTCACGAAGTAGCCGTCGTTCTCGTCGATCAACGCGAACCGGTGGTACTTGAAGTACGCGAGGTCGAATAGAATGAGTCGGTCGCACAGCCACGAACCCGTCTTGAACAACGTGCTGTCGTGCGTTTTCTCGTCGGTCACGTCGATGCGTTCAATTGTCTGCTCGGTGGCATTGTGGAGCAGGTGGAGCTTCGCTCCAGCCTGCTCCTCATGACGGGCCTGAAACTCATCGGAGAGGAACTCGTGTAACCGCAACACTGTTCCATCAGCGATCATCACGTCCCTGAATCGGTCGATATCAGCGTCAACAGCGTCTGGGACAGCGACCTCGTCGAGGCCACGCTCGACGAGGTCGCGGAGGTACTCTGCGAGTGAGGGCGTCAACCGGTGATAGAAGCCGCCTGGAGAGATCGGCTCGTCGGCTGTCGAGTTGTAGCTGCGTCGGAACCCGGCGAGTGTTCGGCTTTCGCCTGCGGCGAAGCCGAACACGAGCGCCCACACGAGGACTGGAATCTGAAGCTTGCCCTCTCGCTCGACCACGCTGAGTTCCTCGGCGTGCTCTTCGAGGAACTCGGAGGGAAACAGTGTAGTGAGCCGACGCATAATCCGAGATGAGGAGGTGTCGTTGTACACACTCGTCGCCTCCTCATTCCTCTCGAAAAGTAGCCTCGATAAGCCGCCGCTGTCACGTGGTTCTTCTCTTAGCTAAAGACGGATGC
>NZ_JBGUBA010000026.1:0-1396 GCF_041821105.1 Natrinema sp. H-ect1
ATGCTAGTTGCACGAGTTCAGACTCGTAGCAGATAGCTCAGTAACACCTGGCCAAACTACCCTATGGATCCGAATAACCTCGGGAAACTGAGGCTAATTCGGAATACGATTCACNNCCTGGAGTGGTGTGAATCCGAAACGCTCCGGCGCCATAGGATGTGGCTGCGGCCGATTAGGTAGACGGTGGGGTAACGGCCCACCGTGCCCATAATCGGTACGGGTTGTGAGAGCAAGAGCCCGGAGACGGTATCTGAGACAAGATACCGGGCCCTACGGGGCGCAGCAGGCGCGAAACCTTTACACTGCACGAAAGTGCGATAAGGGGACTCCAAGTGCGAGGGCATATAGTCCTCGCTTTTTGCGACCGTAAGGTGGTCGCGGAATAAGTGCTGGGCAAGACCGGTGCCAGCCGCCGCGGTAATACCGGCAGCACGAGTGATGACCGCTATTATTGGGCCTAAAGCGTCCGTAGCTGGCCGTGCAAGTCCATCGGGAAATCCGCGCGCTTAACGCGCGGGCGTCCGGTGGAAACTGCATGGCTTGGGACCGGAAGACCAGAGGGGTACGTCCGGGGTAGGAGTGAAATCCCGTAATCCTGGACGGACCACCGGTGGCGAAAGCGCCTCTGGAAGACGGATCCGACGGTGAGGGACGAAAGCTCGGGTCACGAACCGGATTAGATACCCGGGTAGTCCGAGCTGTAAACGATGTCTGCTAGGTGTGGCACAGGCTACGAGCCTGTGCTGTGCCGCAGGGAAGCCGTGAAGCAGACCGCCTGGGAAGTACGTCCGCAAGGATGAAACTTAAAGGAATTGGCGGGGGAGCACTACAACCGGAGGAGCCTGCGGTTTAATTGGACTCAACGCCGGACATCTCACCAGCATCGACAATGTGCAGTGAAAGTCAGGTTGATGACCTTACTGGAGCCATTGAGAGGAGGTGCATGGCCGCCGTCAGCTCGTACCGTGAGGCGTCCTGTTAAGTCAGGCAACGAGCGAGACCCGCACTCCTAATTGCCAGCAACACCTAGCGGTGGTTGGGTACATTAGGAGGACTGCCAGTGCCAAACTGGAGGAAGGAACGGGCAACGGTAGGTCAGTATGCCCCGAATGTGCTGGGCGACACGCGGGCTACAATGGCCGAGACAGTGGGATGCAACCCCGAAAGGGGGCGCTAATCTCCGAAACTCGGTCGTAGTTCGGATTGAGGGCTGAAACTCGCCCTCATGAAGCTGGATTCGGTAGTAATCGCGCCTCAGAAGGGCGCGGTGAATACGTCCCTGCTCCTTGCACACACCGCCCGTCAAAGCACCCGAGTGGGGTCCGGATGAGGCCGACGCAACGTCGGTCGAATCTGGGCTCCGCAAGGGGGCTTAAGTCGTAACAAGGTAACCGTA
>NZ_JBGUBA010000027.1:0-822 GCF_041821105.1 Natrinema sp. H-ect1
AAGGTGAGGCTTCGGTCGGTGAGTTCCGGCTGTTCCAGAACCGCCGGACGTGGACCTTGCACGTCACCATCGAGTACACGATCAAGGAACCCGACGCGAGTGACGATCCGACGTACGTCGGCTTCGATATCGGTGAAAGTGCGCTGATTACGGGCTGTGCCCTCAAACGCGACACACCGACGACGCCGCTGTTGATCGACGGCGGCCGGGCGCGACACCTCCGCAAGGAGATGCACACGACGCTGAAACGCCTGCAAGAGCGCGACGCCGCCGAGTGGCGACTCGATGAGCGGTTCGACCACTACCAGAACGCGCTCACGGATATCGTCGAGAAAGCGTCGCGGGAAGTCGTCGAGTACGCCCGGCAGTTCGACGACCCGGTGATCGTGCTCGAGGACCTGTCGTACATCCGCGAGCGACTGGATTACGGCGCGTACATGAATCGGCGGCTTCACGCATGGGCGTTTGCCCGACTGCAAGGCCGAATCGAGGACAAGGCACTCGAGGCTGGAATCCCGGTCGAGTACGTTCAGCCGGCGTACACCTCACAGACGTGCCACGCGTGCGGTCACATCGGCCGCCGTGACGAACAGGCCGAGTTCCGGTGTACGAACGACGAGTGTCACATTTCGACGTTCCAGGCCGATATCAACGCCGCGGCGAACATCGCTCGCCGCGTCGATCCGTGGGGTGAGAGCGTTCCCTGGAAACCGGAGCGCGATGACACGCCACGGAATGGGAGCCCCAGTGACAGGGCCACGGAACGCCGGGAGGCGAGTCGGCAACCCCGACAGACGACCCTCTCGGAGTATGGTTCCGAAA